>NZ_JACVOR010000001.1 GCF_018882295.1 Polynucleobacter sp. 80A-SIGWE | reverse complement strand
CTACTGCATCGGCGCCGTGTGAGCCGTCGCGGTGAAGCTCTAAGTCCAACTTATTCAGAAAGCCCTCCCTCAAGACTTCAAGTTGCTCATCCAAGAGGTTGATGAGTTGTACACGCTCGTTGTATTCCAACTGAAACCCTCGCGCCCCGCCCTCACGCACTTTGATCCCATTACTAAATAAGCGGTCATAGTCTATATAGAGACCATCTACTGCTCTGCGCCATGGGAACGAGGCTTGCTCAGTGGTATTGCGCTTATTGAACTTGACCGTCTCCTCACCAAAGGCCCAGCTAAAGTTACTACCGTGTTCTTTACGGATGTTCTCGACTACGTTCTGCTTTGCGCCTAATAAGCTTTTGCGCCCTTCCATGAGTTTTTTAAGGAAAGGTCTCTCTACCGCGATTTGATCGACCGGTAGATTGCGCAAGTATTCATCTAAGGAAACCTTAGCTAACTCTTGCAAGTCTGTATTTGAAATTGGCATATGCCACCCCATCAATAGTTATTTAATAAATTAGTTGTCCTCAATACCTGTTGATGGAGCGTGAACCCATCCATTGCTACGCTGCTAGTTGCGAATCCAGCTTTAACGCATTGGCGTGAAGCACTGAGATCAATTATTGGGGTGACAGATATAGCTTTGGGATATTTGTGGGGTTTTTGTTGGCATTGCTCAATCTAGTTGCATGGCTAATTAATATGGGTTACACTAATCCCATGTTTGAACAATGCCTCTATTTCAATACCACCAGCCTAGCTCGCCAGCTAGAGCGGGAGTGGACGAGTGCATTTAAACCTTTTGGGCTCACCCCTTCTCAGGCTTTCATGCTCAGAGTGGTTTTAGATAAAGCCCCACTACTCCAAAGCGAGTTGGCCAAGGAGATGAATATTAGCCGCCCTACTGCTACCCGGGCCTTGGATGGCTTGGAGCGCCTGTCTTTAATTAAAAGGCTGGCATCGGAGAAGGATGGCCGGGAGCAAGAGATTCATCCGACTAAAAAAGCCATGGAGATGAAAGATGCCATTAATTCTGCCAGCGTAGCCGTAGCTAAACGCCTTAAGAAATCACTTGGAACCAGTCATTTTGAAGAAGCTGTAGATCAAATTAGAGGCATTAGCTCAGCCCTGAAATGAGCTCTTTTTTATTTCCCTAATAGTTGCATAGCTAACTTGTTGTTATGTACAGTCAAATGGAGAATCAAATGAACATCGAACTAGGTAATACCACTCTTCATGTAACCGAGAGCAATAAAGTGAGTTTTTCACGTGCGAAAAATATACGTCTTGAATGCGTACATGGAAATATCTGGCTTACCTTCAATGACTTGCAGGGCGACTTTTTACTCGCCAAAGGGGACCAACTCATCATTCCAAGCAACGGCATTGCTCTGATTCAAGGGCTGCCAGCGGCAACAATGAAAATTATCAGCCCTCAAATAGCCCCAAACAATCTAGCAAGGCTATTGAGCTCGATTCGCAATCATTTTTTAATCACAGTAAGCCCATAACCAAGGAGAACACAATGCCCATCTTGAACGTAAAAGTGAGTGGCCAAAAGAGCACTGCAACTACCAAAGCTATACATGAACTACTGCTAGATCTAACCCACCGCATTCTAGGTAAGAAGAAGGAGGTAACCGCAATTGCAATTGACTATGTAGATCCTGAATGCTGGATGGTTGGCGGCAAGCTATTAAGCGAGCAAGGTAAGAATAGCTTTTACTTTGATATCAAGGTTACCGATGAGACCAATACTAAGGATGAAAAGGCTCGGTACATAAATGAGGCTTTTGATGGGTTTGAGCGAATCTTAGGCAATCTGCATGAAGAGAGCTATATCTACGTACAGGATGTTAGAGCTGCCACATACGGGTATGGTGGAAAGACTCAGGAATATCGATACCACCGTTAGGGACTAACCCTTTCGCACTAGTTTTTATGCCCAATGTGTCAGTGCGCCACCTTGGGCATAAAAGAGCGTATCTTTTCCCGTGGCCGTCAAGGGTTCGCAAGCCACCCCTATGGGGTGCCCTTGACGGAATAGCAATTGGGTGTAATTGGGTGTAAGAATGGGTGAGTGACTTCTCCAAATAGAGTAATCAACATATAGAAAATGTGGTTATTTCACATAAATATGCATATTTATTGACAATAATTTATAATATAAGCATTATTATTGACATTACTCGGTAAATAAAGGCCTTATGAGCACTTCTATTGACAGCCTCCCCCTCCTCCTTTTTAGCTCGGCAGGGGATAAAGCTAATGCTCAGCGCGTTTCTCGTTTGGCAAGGGCTGGGCGTTTGCGCAAGATTTATAGCGGTGTTTATACGAGCGACTTAGAAAGTCCTCTTGAGCAAATCGTCAGGCCTCATTGGCAAAAAATCGCTGAGCATCTTTATCCGTATTCGGTTGTAGCCTACCGCTCTGCGCAACTAGGCAAGCCTGACGATCAAGGCAATATCTTTCTAGTTCATGGCAAGCGCGTGCGAACTATTGAACTTCCTGGTCTTAGGTTAAATATTTTGCCCGGCGCTCCCGCCATTCAGAATCACAGCCCATCGGTAAATGACATACCGTATGGAAAGCTCTTTTTCTCATCAGAAGCAAGAAGGCTTTTAGAAAATCTCTACACCGGCAAAGGTTCCGAGATTCGCACGATGGGTCGCCCATGGGTTGAGTCGCATCTAAGCAAACTTTGCACAATTCGTGGGGAATACAAACTCAATGCCTTACGTGATGATGCCAAATCCATTGCTAGCGAACTAGGTTTAGATGCTCAATTTAAAGCCCTGACAAGTATTGTTTCTGCCCTAATGCAAACTGGCAAAGCTCGTTCATTGCGCGCTGCAGACGCCCTCGCACGAGCCGCTGGCAAGCCGTACGATCCAGATCGCATTGAGATCTTTGAAACTCTGTTTACCGCCTTAAGGAAACCACTTCCCCTGATTGCAGACCCAACCAAGGCTGGGGTAAGTGCATTTAATTTCGCTTTCTTTGAATCCTATTTTTCAAACTACATTGAAGGCACTACGTTTACTGTTGAAGAAGCCTCGGACATTATTTTTGATGGCAAGATCATTCCTAAACGCAATGAAGACTCACATGATGTACTTGGCACATTTAAAGCCATCATGGAGCAACCCTTCCGCTCTAAGCCCCCCAAGAATGAAGATGATTTCTTGGCATGGTTACAGCAATGCAACCACCAAATACTTTCTAGCCGACCAGATAAAAATCCAGGCCAGTGGAAAGAAGAATCTAATCAAGCGGGAAATACCATCTTTGTGCACCCTGAACTAGTAAAAGGAACATTGCGAGAAGGCTTTAAACGAGTTGCCTTGCTTGAAGATCCTTTTGCGCGCGCATTAATGGCCATGTTTATTGTTACCGAGGTTCATCCATTTATGGACGGCAATGGAAGAACTGCGCGCTTAACCATGAATGCCTACTTAACTCAAGCTTCCGCTTGTCGCATCATTGTTCCAACAGGCTATCGTGAAGACTACCTGTTACCGCTCAAGGCGCTGTCACAAAATAATGACCCAACCCCATTCATACGCTCGATGACGCGAGCATGGAATTGGACTGCTGGATTTGATTATTCTGACTTTGCCAAGCTTTGGGAAGAAATGAAGGCTTGCAACGCCTTTACGGATAATCCATCCCAATACCAATTGCTTGATCCGCGCGATATAAGCTGATTTATTGACAATAACTCAATAAATAGGCATTTTTATTGACAAAATAACTGATTTTTATCGGTTATCAGCACTTATATCTACATGTCGCCTATTGGTGACATGTAGATACCGATTAATTAAATTCCCATATTGCCAAGATGTTGAGCTATGCGATCCATCGGTTGTTCAGAGCTAGCTACCGGCGCACCTAGGGTTGCTGTTCGCGCCCGTATAGGTTGAGGCCGATGTTCAGGCCTCTCTTTATATTGCGTAATCTTGACCTTAGACCAATCCGGTGGAGGCATCTCTATGGAGTTGTAAATGGAGTCAATAGTTGCCCACCACCGAGAGATCTCATTGTTCTGAACAAACATATTCATATAGAACGGATCTTGCATGTATTTCACAAACAATGCAGATTTGAAGCTGTGATCAACTTCATCCTCCCTGGTAGATAGGTAATTAAGTATTTCTTGCTTAGCTTCATTCACAACATTAAACAGGTCGGGCTTGAGATGTCGTTCTAGCAAATTCTTCGCAGGGGCCTGCCGCTTAGCGCGCTCTTGTGTATCCAGGATGCTGCCCACCAGCTCACCTTCAACCTGGTAGCCGTGCACTTCATCTAATAGCTTCTCGACCCTTGCTTTAAGGGTTTGGTTTTCTTTTGCAAGATCGCGGTTGGTATTGATGATCTTCTGAAATCGATTCTCACTGCGAGCTGATTGTGGCACTTGCTCCTGATCTTCAGGTGTTTGTTCAGCGCCCGTTAGGATGCGGTCAATAAGCTCTTTGCCACTTTCTACTTGCACTTCTGGCTGTAGAGCAGTCTCTATCGTGAGAACGGCAGGTGCAGGCATCAGCGCGCTCATGTCATAAGCTGGCGGCAACCCTTTCTTAGCATCTACGCTTGGATCCATAGCGGGTATTGATACAGGTACATGAACCGCCCCCTTCACTATTTGCAATACCGGCTCCTCGACCTCTAACTCCTCCAGCCCTTCTGAATCCTCAAGCTCTTTAGCCACCACTACAGGCTTTGGAGCTTCCGCCTTAGGTGCATCTGGGACTTTGCTTAGATCATCCAATAGCGCTGCAGCCTGAGTCTGCTTTTGGTTTTGACGATCAAGCTCTTGCTGCTTTTCCAGTAGCGCAGCAACCTCGGCGGAAGCTTGTTTGCTAGCTTCCTTCTCTTTGTTTTCAGCAAGCCTTCTATCTAGGTCTTGTTGTTTCGCTAAGCGAGCGGCCTCCTTGGCAGCAAGGACCTTTAGCCTTTCCTCTTCATCACGGGCTGATTTTTCCGCGGCCTTACGCTGCTTTTCTTCTTCGGCAGCTTGTCTTGCTTTAGATTGCTCAGCCAATTCAATGGCGCGGTCTTCCCTGGCTTTATTGCGTCTTGCAGCTGATTCGGCTGCATGCTTTTCATATGCCTCTTTTTCTAGGCGCTCACGCTCTCGCTTGGCTTCACGGTCTTGTACCCGCTGAATAGCGCCACCATTGCTCAATACTCCAGAACTAAAGTTTTTCACTTCTTGCATCTGCCATCTCCTCTTTTGATTGTTGTTCTGTACTGCGATTGTCTCCACCCATTTGCCACATCCGATTCATCGAAAGATCACTGTCGATATCTACGTATCCCTCAGCTTGTTTTTCTACGTTCGGTATAAATAGATTTGAATCGATGCGATCGTCATATCGCAAGAGAGTCTCTTGTAGGAGATTACGGATATGTTCGTAGTCCATTCCTCTTGCTTGCAGGTTTTGCATCTGGATTGATAGATTCGTAATCATGGGCAAAATCTTCAGCCAGCTCTCTTTGTCTTCTATGCCGTCTGGCGCCCCAGTAGTGCCCGCCCTAATGCGCAAGTCCACCATGTCAAAGATTCGGTCTTTGGTAAGTTCTGGCCAGTCGTAGGTTTTCTCGATGGTCATGACTAGTTCGCCATTGATCATGGTGGTCTTAGTACTTGGTGGCCCCATGTAGCGCTCTACTTGCTCTTTGGTCAGTTCTTGTAAAAGTACCTGGGCGCTGTATTGGGCAATCTCTTGTAACCAATCTTCGATCTGGTCTTTGAATTCAAATACGCGCCCGGATAAGGCTCTTTGTAAGATGTTGGCTTCTGTAGCCGTCTTGGGTCTTACCACCGTGGAGCGTGCGGCGTCTTGCAAGCCAGTGACTTGCTCCCAGTCATAACGTACTGCGCTGGTGTCATAGACGATGGGGTCAATCTTGGGATGACCCCTGGGGACGATTACCTGGTTAAGTGGTTTACCTTCGGTATCGACAATCGTGATCTCACCGAATCTTGAGTCCGAGTGCTTCTTGATGGTCTTCTCATTGATATCAGCAGAGGCTACCCATCCTGGTATGCAGAGGTCTCGGTGTTGATTAAAGCGATCTCTTGCTTCGTTGTGTTCGTCCTGAAGACGTTCTGTTAGGTCCACAAGGCTTGGGCCAATGAATTGGCCATCGACTACTTGGTAAGGCAATAAGAAGAATGGGTACCAGCGCTCTCCGGCTCTTGGTGGGGAATAAGGCTCGCGCAGCCATTCAGTCGCGCCCTCCACCATGGTGTATACGCGCTGAGTTGCTCTATCCCAGATCTCCAGTACTGCTATTTGTTGATCATCAGTCACTGGTCCTGAACCAGCATTCATTTGCATTGAGGCAAGACGTTTGGCTTTCTTATGCGATGGCTCGCCTTGGCCTGGTTGGTAGATCTTGGCATTAGCTAAGTTCTTTTTATAGAGCGCCTCTGCTTGGCCACGCTTCATGGGGATGATTTGGCAGATCCAATCGGCATCGGTGTAATCCCAGAACTCGCAGATAGATGGATCTATGAGAAGGTTTTCTGTAAGTACTCTGTCGATTACTAATCCCTCAGCAGACTGGACTTCTGATTGCTCCTGCAGTGAGTTGATGAGTTCCTCTAACTCCGCTCTCTTGGCATCATGATGATGTTGATCATCACCCTGAAGGTCTCGAACCAAGTCTTCTATGGCTAGAAGGTTTTCTTGGGCATCATTAATACGACCCTGGATATAAGAATCTTTGCTTGGGTCTCGCTGATACATCACTTTCAGAATTCCGAAGCTGCAGGTCAGTGCTGCCCTTACTGTCGACTTGGCTCTATTCTTAAGCTGAGCGTGCTCAAGCGCTCTATTGGTGACCTTCTCTAGTGTTTTACAGAAGAGCTTGATATCCGCGCCCGAGTGGGTTGGTGCTGTTGAGATCTCTGGGTTACGTGCATAGACGTTAGGTAGAACTGCAGAAATCGTGCCATGTATAAGGTTAGCTCTCAGGCTATAGAAGTCTTTGCCAGTGGGGTTTGCATTCCAGTTGAAGCCAGCTACAGTGTTACGGTTATGCCTTACGCGTTTATGGAAGGTTGCCCAGTGAGCGCGCGCATGTGTGATGCGGGCGGTCCATTTTTGTTGGAGGGCTTTGGAGTCTTGGGGCACATCATATTTATAGCGCCCTTACTTTATTTTCTTGAATTTATTTGGGATATTTCCGATGCAATTTAATTAATGTGCGACCGATGCTGCGATCCCCATATTTAATAAGAAATAGACATTTAAATACTCATTGCCTTTGCAGGGCAATTGGATCATCCAACTGCAATAAGCATCAGCGCCCTCTTTGGGTGGCATTTTTCGTACTGCAGGCATTGGGTTAACTATTGAATCGTATCGTCAGGTGTTGGCCCACCTAAATCCACCGCTTTCCCCGAGGCTATGGTTTGATTTGCCTGAGCAATCACTTGGGCGCCAACTTGCACCGCTTGCGCAAAATGTGCGATGACCACGTTACGTAATTCATCAATTTGAGAAAGCGCATATTCCTGCGTTGGAAAAATACCCGGCATCTGAATTACTCGACCGTCTTCAGCTAAAAATACTGTTTTAACAGTAACGCCACCAGCTGTAGTTTCCACCAAGA
Source organism: Polynucleobacter sp. 80A-SIGWE (assembly GCF_018882295.1). GTDB lineage: Bacteria > Pseudomonadota > Gammaproteobacteria > Burkholderiales > Burkholderiaceae > Polynucleobacter. Next base: position 979,506 of record NZ_JACVOR010000001.1, on the reverse strand, counting down.
AAACACTACGCCCAGATATCTGCTCCGCTTGAGCTACTGGCTTTTCGTCATTACTTTTTTCATCCGTCATTTTCTATCTCGTTTTAGCTTAAATTTATTAATATAGGTTCAGTGTAGACATTACTTCGATAGCCACATGATTACTCCGCCGAGGTTGCAATCCCTTTTTTAAGTAAAAAATCGGCGCTCAAGTACTCCATACCAACGCAAGGTGCAGTCATCAATGCCCTGTAATAGGAATCCGCACCTTCCTTGGGTAACATTGTCCTCAAGTAGGATTTGATTTCACCTAACAGCAATGGGTTAACCTCTCGCGTTGCCAAGCAATGCCTTAAACCGGAAAATGACTTTGCTTGATGAATCCCAATCCTTGAGCCATCTTTATGGGGGACAGCTAGCGATACAGTACGCTGGCTACCGCCAATAAACACTAAACCACATGCTGAATCACAAACCTCATTGATGTGGGCAATGATTTGATTTTTACGTAATAGCCTACCAATCTGCATCGCGCTATGGACATCTCCACCATGCGATTGCAAAAGAACAATCTTCTGCTTACATTGCTTTGCAGATAACTCCGCCAGCGCAAGACCAATTAGCCACTCAAGATCAGAATTAATTTCGCCATTGAGCAACAAAATGCATTGCTCCTGGTTTGTGTATGCACTGAGTTGACCGCCATCGTAAAAATGCGTGTGATCATTTTGGTTAACCTCAGCTGGGGCGCAAGCGAGCAGCGAAAGCTGCAAGATTAATCCTATGCAGGTACATAACTTGCGTAAATTAATCTTGATAATTTCTGCCATAAAAGCACCTGCTTTAGGATGAAATGTACCCGCTTAGTATAAGCCTCTAGGCCAAATGTTATATGGGAATTTTGGGCTTGAACCATTTATAATCTACCGATGAAAAAACAACTCTCTTTATTGCTTTATGCAGCGCTATTGACTGGTCTTACCAATGCCTACGCTGCTTCAGACTCCCCTTCTTCAAAAAAAGCGGCAGTAGATTCAAAAGGTGCAAATATCAACTTTTTTGCTACCGTTAATGATGCTTTTTTGTCAAAAGGCTTGCTGGAACTCAATATCAAAGCCGCTATGGCGCAGGGACAAAGAAATACCCCTGAACTCCAAAAAGCTCTCAAGGAAGAGTTAATTAATCGCGAGCTTTTAGCCCAGCAAGCTGAGAGGATGGATTTAGAAAAAAACATTGATTTAGATGATCAATACACACAGTTGCGCCAAACCCTCTTAATTCAAGCCTTAGTTGAGGACCACTTTAAAAAGTCCCCAATCACTGACGCTCAATTGCGCGCCGAGTACGATCGTCAGCGCAAATTGACTGGCGATGCCAGCTCTGGAATGCAGTACCGAATCAGCGAAATCGTGGTTGCCAACGAAACCGATGCCATTGATCTGATCAATAGAGCAAATAGAGGTGAGTTATTTGGCAAGTTGGCTCAACAGTACTCCATTAGCGACGCCACTAAAGCCAATGGTGGTCAATTAGGCTGGTTATTCCCAGGGCAGCTGATGCCAGAAATGCAACAGCTCGTTTCTAAACTCAATAAGGGCGCCGTATACCCCATGCCCATTCAAGTCCAAGGGGGCTGGGCAATCATCAAGCTAGATGACAAGCGCAATTACAAGCTACCCACTTTTGAAGAATCTAAACCCCAGCTTCGCCAAGCTTTTATCCAGCAATACTTGGTTGAGACCGTGAAAGATCTCAGACCTCGCGCCAGAATTACCTATTAATCACTGGCCAAGACATCAAATCATGATGTCTTGAAGACGGCGGGAGCCTGGCACAACTTGCTTAGGAATAGGCGCTACATTGGTTGGAGGCACAATTGGAGTGGGGTTATTCTTACTTCTGCCTGCCTCATACAGCGCCTTCCTAATTGCTTCAGCGCCGCCCAATAGGCTAAAGCGCGTCACTCCAAATGAGCCGGATTGCAGTGGAACGGCAAAGCTAACAACACCTCCTCTTTTTACGACTTCCAAGGTAGTGTTAAAGGGCTCCAGAATCTGAAAAAGTACCCCGTTGATTTGGGCGCACCGCATGTTTAATGCGGCGGCACTACCTACCCCACTCATCAAGATGGGTGACTTGCTGCCCGGCTGACAGCGCAAGCTGTCATGCAGATAGAACATGCATTGGTCACCCTGACAATACAAGCCAAAAGATGTTCCACTTGCACTAGTGGAGGCCTCAATAGAGTTCGGAGAAGTTTGCACCATCCAATCGCCCACCACTGTTTTCTCAGTAGCAGACAGACTAAGACTAAGGCTCAGTAGGAATACCGCAAGCAGGCCCTGTCGCACAGATAAAGTCATTCACGCTTTCTTAAAAACTCGGGGATATAAATATCATCATCCTCGCATGGGGCAGCGGGAATATCAATGCCGAGCTCTTTGGCGTAAATACTAGTGGCTTGCTTGAGAGTTGAATCTACCTTGGTGAACGGGAAGCTATCACCTCGCTCTATGGCAGTGATTTGCACTACCGAAAGACCGCACTTGCCAGCCAAAATAGCGAGATTATGACCCTGGGCTTCGCGCTCATCCTTGAGGAGTCTGCCTACTCTTCTCGCTTCCTTTGTGGGGTCTGAATTACTCATGGCCAAGATAGGCAGTTACTAAAAATTACTGGGGTAATTATTTGGTAACTACCAATACCTTTTCACTGAGCGTCTGATTGCCACGCTTGAGTGTTAACTTGACCGAGATTGGCAAGGTGACGTTACCAAGCTTAGGCACGGTAAAGGTCTGAGTAGCAGAGTTAAAGGTAATGCCTGCTGGCAATGCTGCGCCATTGGCTAATGTTGCGTATACCTTCGTACCTTTAGGCAAGAGTAGCAACTTATAAGTAGCAAGCTTAGCTGTAGCGCCCTTATTTTCACCAGACAAGTCGATCAAGTCTTGAATGATTTGATCTGGTACTGGGAACTTAAATGCGCCAGAGCTTGGTACTTCAATAGCTTGTAAGTACTCAGGCATATTGTCTTTGTCGCGGACGTAGAGTAATTCACCCTTATAAATGAGATTCTCTGGATCTCTACGAACCACATCAGCAGCTACTTGTTGTTGCAAGATCGCCATATTGCTAATCTGCTGAGGCGGCGCAATGATTTCAGCTGTCAATGGGAACGTCACATCAGCGATGTAGTAATTTCCATTACCTAAAATAAGATCCGTCAGATTAGCCGTCACCACAACACCAGTGCCTGGGTTTGCAGTAGCAAATGTGCCTGATAAGACGCTACCAGTCAATGTGGATGTATCTGAACCCAACAAACCAGTGATAGTCGGCGTGCCGGTAATGACCGCTGCTGTATTGCCATCATATTGTTTATTAGCAGCCACCAAACCACTGATAGTTACAGGTGCAGGTGTAATTTTGGCTGTCGTTGTTACCGGAGTATTACCGACTGCATAGTTCAAGGCATCTGGACCAGATAAGGTCACGCCATTAAAGGTAACGGTGATGTTGTTTCCCACGTTAGGTGTAGCAAATGTAGCGCTTCCAAAGTTCGCTGTTACTGAATCGCCAGGGAATAAATTAACCATCGACAAGGCGCCGTTAGCTACAGTATTAGTGTTGTATACCTTATTGCTTGCGGATGCTGCAATAGCAGGACCTGAACCACCGGCTCCATAATTAATGATGTATGGAGTAATGGTGAGATTGTTATTCACATAGGTGAACTGGTAGTTACCAATATCTGCACCAGCAGTTGATAAAGCGGAGCCATATACTCCAACAGTTTTGCCAGTGGCAATGCCATTCACAGTCACTAAATCACCAGCAACGATATTAGGTGTCAAAGTAGCCGGTACCTGTGACTGAACAGCGCCGTTATAAGCTGTAGTAGCTGCAGTCGCAGTGACCGTTACGGCTAAAGGCATCACAGTCAACGCACCTGTTGTTACTGTTGCTGTTGTAGTCAATCCAGCCGGAATTGCAGACAGGCTTGATGCTAGATAGTCATAGTTACCAATTTTGATATTGCTAGATGAGCTGATATTGGCACTTGTAGTTACTGGCGTTAAATTGAAGCTGATCTCGGCATTTGCAGAATCACGGAACACATAAGACACCACAGTTCCAGACGTGCTTGAACTTACAAATGTGAGACTGCTAATAGCGGCGCCATTAGAAGCAATATAAGTGGCTGTAGGTTGCGCTGGATTAATGATTGGGCCGGCAGTAGCTGTGCCCGTACCGTAGGTTGTAGTCACCCCAGCTGTGGATACCAACAGCTGTCCTGCAGGAACGATAGTGTAAGTGGCTGGAGCATAAGTAATCAGATAGTTACCCAGGCCAGTTCCAGTTGCGGCGCTAGCAGTAATCGAATATTGACCAGCCGCAGAGTTTGCGCCTGTAGCAGTTGCTGTTGTTGCAAGGGTTGCTCCAGTCACAGATGCGCCTGGCAATAAACCAACCACTGGAGCATAACCCAAGGTATTTAATGGCTTGCTATAGAAGCTTGCTTGATCAAGCGCATATATAGTGATCGATTTGCCCGTGATATTGGCTGTCAATGTAGAGCTTGGGCCAGTCACATAGTAGTTCCCTGCATCAGCACCAGTCAGCGTCACACCAGCCATGGTGGTGTAAGCCACGCCATTGATGGTGGTAGATGTTGTTGTTGGGGTTACAGCTAATGCTGTGCCTACGTTGGACTGACTGAAGGTGCCAGTGTATGGACCAGTAGAGGCTACAGTCACTGCGTCAGTACCTAATAAGCCAGACAATGTTTGTACGCCAGTAGCACTAATGGTTGCCGCTGTTGTGGTGTCATAGACCTTGTTCTGCGCAGCCAAGCCTGTTGCGATCGTTAATGGCGCAGGCGTGATGTTGGCTGTTGCAGTCACCGCCCCACTACCAACTGCATAGTTAGGATCAGACAAAGTCACACCATTAAAGGTGACGGTAATACCATTAGCTACATTCTTGCTCGCAAAGTCAGCAGTTGTGTAGCTTGCTGTCACTACATCACCAGCAAACAGACCAGTCATACCCAATGCGCCAGTAGCTGCAGTGCTTGCGTCATAGACCTTGTTATTGGCAGTGGCTGTAATGCGTGGGCCAGTAGTAGCGTTTGGATCAATCACATATGGTGTGATGGTCAGAGCAGCATTGGTATAAGTAAAGCTGTAGTTCGCCGCATCAGCACCGCTAGCAGCCAGGTTAGAGTTGTAAATACCCACGTTTCTGCCAGTAGCGATACCACTCACAGTCACCAAGTCACCACTCAAGATGCTTGGGTTTGCTACAGCAGCTACTTGAGACTGAGTAGTGCCGTTATAGACATAGCTTACTGGCGCAGCAGCGATATTGACTGCCAACGGAGTAACGGTCAGATCGCCAGATACTACGGCAGAGCCTGCAGTCAAGTTACCAGAAGTGCTAGCAAAGTTTGCTGCAGCCAATGGATAGGTGCCGATGACGATATTGCCTGAAGTACTTGTTGTTGTACCTGTTGGTGAGAGGTTAAAGCTCACGGTACCGCTAGCACCATCAGCGTAGGTATACGTTGTTACGCCACCAGCTGTTGTTGCACTCACAAAGCTCAAGTTACTAATCACTGCGCCGCTAGTAGTCAAGTAAGAAGCTGTTGGGTTGGCGTAAGTTGCCGCTGTACCGTATGGCGTAATCGCCCCACTCGTTTGTACACGCAACTGCCCTGCTGGGATGATGGTGTAAGTCGAAGGCACATAAGTAATGTCGTAGTTCGATGCGCCACTGCTAATCGTTGCAGCGCTCACCGTAATAGGGTAATTATTGCCAGCAACAGACGAACTAGTTGCAGTAGTAGCTAGAGTTGCTGCTGTGACGGTGTCACCACCCAATAAACCAACAGTGGAGTAGCTTAGAGCACCAATCGCCTGGGTTACGAAGGATGATTGGGTGTTAGCAGTAATTGTGAGTGGTGCTGGAGTAATTGCTGCTGGAGCAGTTACCGCGCCAGTACCAATAGTGTAGTTAGCAGCATCTGCACCAGATAGTGATGGGTTAGCAAAAGTTACGGTAATACCGCTAGCCACATTCGGGTTAGCAAAGCTGGCTGCTGAGTAGTTAACTGATACCACGTCGCTACCAAAGAGGCCTGCCATTGCCAAGCTACCGTTCGCGACAGTCGTCGTGTCATAAATCTTGTCGATAGCACTAGCAACGATACGTGGGCCAGTAGTTGAACCAGGCACGATCACGTACGGAGTAATGTTCGCTACCACTGGTGCAGAGATACCAGTGACATAGTAGTTCCCTGCTGCTGCGCCACCTAAGGTCACACCAGACATCGTGCTGTAGTCCACGCCACCGATAGTTGTTGTGGTCAAGCTTGGAGTAACGGTTAAGTTGCTACCCACGTTTGATTGGCTAAAGGTACCAGTGTATGGGCCAGTAGACGATACCGAGACAGCATCACCACCTAGTACGCCAGATAGAGTTTGGGTGCTCGCAGTAATAGTAGCGGCGGTAGTGCCGTCATACACTTTATTTTGCGCAGTTACTCCAGCAGCAATGGTTAATGGTGCAGGTGTGATGTTCGCAGCGATTGGGGTAGTTAAGCCAGTGACATAGTAGTTACTTGCCGCTGTACCAGTCAAAGTCACACCAGCCATGGTGGTGTAAGCCACACCATTAATCATGGTCGTTGTGGTTACTGGCGTAACGTTCAAGTTGGTACCGACGTTAGATTGGCTAAAGGTACCGGTGTAAGGTCCAGTAGACGATACCGAGATCAGATCGCTGCCAAGTACACCAGTCAAAGTCTGGGTTGCAGTGGCGTTAATGCTAGCCACAGTCGTAGTGTCATAGACCTTGTTCTGAGCAGTCAGGCCAGAGGTGATGGTTAATGGGGCTGGGGTGATCGTCAATGTGCCATTGGTAATCGTGCCAACGTAGTAATCACTTGAAGCAACTAAAGTTAAGTTGCTTGTGTAAGAACCAACATTGGTACCAGTTGCTGTTCCAGAGAATGCAGTTGCAGTATCACTACCCTTCAACCCAGTTACGGTATAGCTCGTAGTTTGCTCAGCCGCGTTGTACTGAACGGTTTGACTTGCAACCACAGCATTAATCTGAATCGGGGTAATAGACAGGCTACCCTGGTTGTAGGTAACGGTGTAGTCAGCTGGGTTGCTTAGTGTTGCCACCAAGGAATCCGGTACGGCACCTTGACTGACATGGGTTGCTTCTGCATAGCCAGCAATAGTTGCTGTATCTGAACCCTTCAGGCCGCTAATAGATGCACCACTATTTGTTTGAACAGCGCCGTTATATGCGTAACTATTGACTGCACCAGTTACAACCAATGATGCTGGGGTGATCGTTAATGTGCCATTAACGTATGTTGGGGTGTAGTTCGAGGCAAGCGTGCCGCTGATAGTCAATGCATCAGTAGTCAGTCCTGCATGCAACCCAGTTGCATAACCAGCTACTGTCACGCTATCGCTACCCTGCAAGCCAGTTACAGTGGCTGCGGTATTAGTTTGTGTGGCACCGTTATAGGCGGTTGAGCTATTTGCGCCTGTAATAGTCAATGGCGCAGGAGTAACCGTAGCCGTACCGTTTGTAATAGTGACGGTGTAGTTTGAGAAACCAGAGCCTACAGACCCATCGATCGCATAAGAACCTACATTAATTGCGCCGACAGCTGAACCACTCAATGTCACTCCACCCAAACCAGCAAGAGTTTGGTTATTCTTCAAGGCGCCACCGGTTACGGTAACGCCACTAGAAATCTGTCCGGCAGTAATCGGATTGGCGTTGTAAACCTTCGATACATCGGCAACTGTCAAAGCCAATGGTGCCGGGGTAATTGTTAAGGTGTTGGTAATCGTTGTTACGCCCAAGAATGGACTACCAGCTTGGTTGTAATTATTTGTATTGCTTACAGCATTTGTGTATGCGCCGACATTCCAAGTAGTACTTGCGCCACTGACTACAGGTATTACACCCTGGTCGGTAATCGCTGGAGTAACGGTAATTGAGTATGCGCCATCAGTATAAGTATCCCCAGACTTAGTTAAAGTCACTACGGTTGTATTTACGCCTGTGCCGGTAGCAAATTGGACAGAGGCAACTGTTGGCGCTGCTGCAGTTCCATAGGTAGTTGTTGCCGCATTCATAGTAATCACAAGAACATCTGCTGGTGTAATTGTGTATGCACCTGGAACATAAGTTACGTTGTAATTTGCCAAATTAGTGCTAGTGACTCCACTTGCATTAATGGCTGTTGGATAAGTTCCTGTTGCCGCAGTAGTTCCAGTTACGGTACTAGTTACAGAGTTAACTGTAGCCGTATCAGATCCCTGTAATCCAGCAATAGTCGCAGTAAATACTGGATCCGCTTGTCCATAGAACTTACCTGCGTTATTTGCTGTTACCACCAAATTGGCTTTATTAATCGTCAATACTGGGGCATTAGCTGTAACGGTGTAATTACCTGAATCTACACCAGACGCGGTATAAGCAGCGGCATAGGCGCCAGCATTGGTGCCGGTTGCATTCCCAGCGACGGTGACGTTATCGCCAGCAATCAAACCGGTAACAGTAGGTGCCGCTAAAGACTGCACTGAAGCGTTATAAGTAGCTGTTAAATCCACACCAGTAATAGTCAATGGTACTGGAGTAATGTTCGCAGTCGTTGTAGTGTTAGCGCCGCCAGATAACTGATAGTTTGCAGAATCTGTGCCGGCTAAAACAACACCACTAATAAGTACGGTTTTACCATTACCGACATTCTTATCTGTAAACACACCAGATAAAGTGCTGGTTTGCAATGTGACAGTGTCACCTGGCAATACGCCAGTTGTAGTAATAGTGCCTACATTCAGAGTAGCTGCTGTAGTAGCGTCATACACCTTATTTTGTGCAGTAATACCGTTAACGGTAATGATTGCTGGGGTAATGGTATGGGTACCGTTGGTGATGCTAACGGCATAGTCGCTTGGGTTTGACAAGCCTACAGAGAGGCTATCTGTATAAACACCAGCATTAATACCAGAACCATAAGTACCGCCAATGGTGGCTGTATCGGATCCCAACAATCCAGTAACTGTTGCTGCGCTATTGGTTTGTGTAGTCTTGTTGTAAACGGCTGATGTTGTTGCGCCGACAACAGTTAACGCGACTGGGGTAATAGTGATAGACCCCGGCGCATAAGTGAAGGTGTAGTTACCAGCGGATGCACCACTAACAGTAAAGACATCAGGGACGGTACCTTGTGATACATGAGTAGCAGTAGCGACCCCACCCACTGTGACAGCATCCCCAGTAATAATTCCGGTGGTGGAATAGGTATTGGTTTGTAAAGCGCCGCTATACGGATTAACGGTTGTATTACCGGTAATGGTTGCCGCTTTCGGAGTAATCGTTAAAGCACCATTAGTAGTGGTGATGGTGTAGTTATTTGCTGACCCAGTGGTAAATACTGGGGCTAATACATCCGCATATGTACCAGCATTAGTGCCCGTGCCTAGAACGCCCATTGGCAATGCAACTGCGTCACTACCCTTTAAGCCGGTAACAGTAGGAGCAGTATTAGTATGGGCGGCAGCATCATAAGCAACAGAGGTCGTGGCACCAGCAATCGTCAATGGCGCTGGAACGATAGTCAAAGATGCCTGAGCGCCAGAATATGTGACGGTGTAATTTGATAGACTGCCACCAGTAATGCCGGCAATTAAATTGGCATCAACCGTGTTTGTATACACGCCTACGTTGGTTCCAGAACCTAAGCCAGTTGTTCCTAAAACCGCAGTTTGTCCATTTTTCAGGCCGCTAATAGTCAATCCAGTTGCTGCATTAAAGGTTTGCGCCGAGCCGTTATAGACTACACCTTGCGTTGGCGCAGCAGCAGAAATCGTGATTGGTGCTGGCGTAACAGTCAACGGACCAGTCGCGTAGGTGACATCGTAATTGCTACTACCAAAACCGCCCGTTCCAGTAGCTCCGCTTGCTACGATGCTGTAGCTACCAGCATTTGTTGTAGCTGGAACATTAGCAGAACTATTGTATTGAAGCGTTGCGGCAGTAATAGCATCACCATTTGGTAATGTGCCAATGCTATTAGTAAAGGCTGTTGTGCCAAGAGCTAAAGCAGTACCGTAAACAGTAGATTGCGCATTAGCAGTAACTGTTACGGCCAATTTGTTGACAACTAAGTTGGCAGGAGCATAGGTAATCGCATAGTTAGTGGCATTAAATCCACCAGTACCAGTTGCAGCGCTTGGCACTATTGCAGAGCTGTAAGTACCAGCACCTAATGTGCCAGGAACAGTTGTAGAAGTAGATGCGCCAACATAATTTACAGTTGCGCCTGTAATTGCATCCCCCGCTACCAAGTTGTTAGATGCGGTATAGCCAGTTTGAGTAATTGGTGTAGCGCTACCGTAAGTAGTAGTAACTGGTGTTGCGGTAATCGTGATCGGACGAGGAGTCACCGTCATTAGGCCGGGCTGATAAATATAGCTTGCGCCAGCTATTGAAGGTGAGCCACTTGCAGTTGTAATAGATACTGCAGATGGTGTAACAGTGTAAGGACTACCTCCAACACTGGCAGAGGCAATTCCGCCGGCGCTGGTGAATGTCAAACTATCAATGGTGTAAGTACCACCTACCGGCAATCCTGTAATCGTATAAAGAGCAGACGCTGGCCCACTGACAACTGCTACGCCGGATCCGTTGTATGTAATTGAGGATGGTGAGCTAATAGCGCTTGATCCGTAGATCTTTGATTCAGCCAATGCAGTAATCGTAATAATGAGATTGGTTGTCGTTGTTAAAGTACCAGGAGCATAAGTAATCGCGTAATTGCTTGCCGAACCCGTGCTAAATACCGGCGCACTTGCATTAATGGCATATGTACCAGCTGTTGCTTGCCCAGTGTAAGTTGGGGCAGCCAAAGTCACACCGGAAATCGCGTCACCCAACACAACGCCGTTTGGTGCAAGTGCCAAACCACTTGTTGTGAATGCAGTAGTTCCAGCAGTAAAGACGTCACCCGCCTGAATCGTTTGGTTAGAGGCAGTAATCGTTAATGGTGCAGGAGTAATTACCAAGCCTACAGGACCCAAATTAAGAGTAATGCCTGAGCTAACCAGGGTGCCATGGGTACTTGTCAAGCTATAGGCATAGCTTGATGCAAAAGAAGTGGCGCTAGTACCGTTAACTTGCTCACCCGCAACCGTACCAAATGATGCTCGGGCTGATGTCGGTACAGCTTGTAATGAGTTGATGAAATCATCCATTGGAAGAATGAAATTCACACCATTGACGGTTGTTTTCATACAGCCCGACGTGCTAACGCATCCGGTAGTTCCGTTTGCCACATAGCCAGGATTTACTGCTGGATCCTTAACAAACAAGGCATTTAATTGATAGTCCAATGAACCAGCAACAGCAACATTACCAGCGGTGGCAAGTGGATCATTCTGGCCATAAACCTTAACAATATTTCCACTTAACTTAGCGGTAACAGTTGGCTGAATACGGAATTGGATTACTGGGCCATTGGCAGAGGTTGTTGTCCATGAGGTAAAACCTGTGCCACTCGCAACGTTAGCTGTGTTGATTGCAGCCAAGGTATCTAACGGAATGGAAGTAGCCGCAACATTACCAGCAGCATAAGCCTGACCAAATAATGTATTGTCAAATGTCAGCGTATTTAACGAGCTATCAAGAATATTCAATGCTGCTTGTGTAGTGGTCGTGCCAGCAGTTGTACCAGGCGAGCCAGCGTAGAGGTACACATCACCCAAAGCAGAAGTAATCGTATTGCCAGCAACAGTCGTAATTTGTCCGCAGGCCGATGCTGAGCAAGTGCCAGTAGAGACAGTACCAACTGGGTAATAGGCGCCCGCCTCAATCACTACAGGGCCGGTACCGTTGTTAATAATTTTAGGCGGTATTACGTTACCGTTTTCTGAAGAGGCAATAAAAATACCGGCATTGGAATTTTGTGTAAAGAGGGTTCCAGATATAGTGATAATTCGGGCATACAGACCAATAGCGCTGACATTAATCGAGCCAGCTGTCGATGCATTTGTAATAGAAACGATATCGTTATAGTGCCCAGAAATCGCAACAATATTTGTTTTGCCACCTATTGAATTGTTATTAATGGCGACATTACCGTTTATCTTTACGGCATTCTGTGTATTTGCCCCAGATGTCATGTTGTATATCGGTTGTATACCGATAATTTCAATCGCGCTAGTGCCAGCAGCAAAAGTTCCGGTTGTTTGAAGCGTTGTTAAAGCACCGCTTAGTCCATCAGTAATATCAACAGCGTTACAGCAGGACACAACCGCTGCAGTTGTCGCGCCAATCACACCTCGAACGTAGATTCCATTTGATGCGGTAAGACTAGAGGAAATATAGATACCCTTTTGTGCAGTTGCGATAGTCCCATACTGCCACGCATTGTTTGTATTAATACCGCCTTGCACACCTGCAAGATAGGTATTGTCAAAAGTGATTGAGCCAGGCACTACCAATGCTGAGTTAACAATAATAGGTGCGCCACTAGCAAGATTGTTGTAGTTGATATAGTTGCTTGATGTACCAGTAAAGGTCAATGCGCCACCATCAATTGTGGATAAGCGCGTACCAAATGTAGTGTCGTAACTAACTAAAGAATTTGTTCCGCTGGTATTTTCAGCAATGGTGATGGCACCAGCTTGAGAAATGATGTTATTTGATTTAAAGAGAATACTTCCACCATTTGCATTAGCCGCAATTGCGCCTGTTTGAGAAATACCAGTCTTGCCGCCAGTATTAGTAGCAGAAGTCTGAGCACCACCGCCCCATGCGTAAACTTCCAGATCATGCGATGTGCAATCAACACCTACCGCACATGCATTGATCGTCATTGCGTTTAAGCTCACGATGGTGGTTGGCAAAGCTGTTGCATTACCAGTCACAATGATCGAATTACCAGTGATTAATGCAGTGTCTGAAACCGCAGTGCCCGTAGTGGAATTACCAGTAATAGTGACAACACCGTTAGTTGCCTTAATGATTCCCCCAACATCTTTAAAGCCAATAGCTCCTGCCGCAGCAGTCGAACCAGTTAAAGTGATTGCGCCTGATGAAGATGTAATAGGTACACCGTTGATATTGATGCCGCCTGCACCACCAGTTCCTGACATCCAAATATTGCCCACCGCATTAATGCCAGTAAATGTAGTACCGTCAGTGATGGTTTTAGAAGTTTGAATATCAATACCAATGCCGCCTGTAGCACCATTTAGGGCAGCCGAGTTTGGCACTGCTGTAGCCACGTTAGGGATAGCGGTACCGCTTGAATTTGTTTGAGTTTGCAGGGTAGCGCCCTCAATCCACAAGTTACCGCCAACATTAGTAACCAATTTATCAAGATACAAATTCTTAACTGTAGTTGAAGTACCAAATGGTGTTGAGCCAGCGATGATGGTGTCACCGCCAGATTTAATATAGGTTGGACCTTGTAGACCCATGTAAATAGCATAGGTTCCCAAACCGCCAGTATTTGAATTAAATCCGCTGATAGTTACATTTCCACCAGCTGCAATTTTAGTAAAGGTTAATGCATTACCGTATATCCACACACCATATGCGGCGTTATTGGTTGTTGCATTGATATCAGAACCAGAAATCAGAATATTTCCAGAGGCGACAATATTGGCAACCTGGCCTAGCAACACACCAGCTGAAGATGTGGATCCAGATACACCAATGATGTTGATGTTGCCGTTATTTGCAGTTATGGGACTTAGAATATACGCGCCATATACTGCAGGCGATATACCAGTAAAGTTGATGTCTCCAGTGGTGGCAGTAGCTGAAAACCCAGTTGCTAGATTAATCGCATACGTAGCACTACCACCAGCAGAGACACCATTAACTGTAATTCCATTAGCACCAGAGTAGGCTCCAGACGAAATTGGACCCTGAATATTTATACCGGTTCCCAAAACCGCCGATGTAAGAGCATTATCAAAATTAATAAATCCAGACGCGGGCGAACCACCTGGACCAGCCGTGCCACCATAAGTATTATCTAAGGTGATAAAACCGGGCATGGAAAGTGCACCAACGGTAATTGAAGCGCCCGCAGATTTTTCAATAAAGTTAATTGCAGTATTCGACGCGGCTACCCCACCCGTCAAGGTTAAAGCGCCAGCAGTGATGGATGAATTCTTATTTCCCGCCGTGGTGTCATAAACAATACTAGAGGCAGTACCACTTGTATTGGCTGCAACAGTTACAGCGCCAGTCTGACTGATATCGCCATTTGACTTAAACAGCACACTTCCGCCATTCGCGTTATTTGCAATAGCGCCAGTTGATGCAATCCCCGGCGCTCCTGCATTAGCGGTATTGTGATTACCAATCACGCTAATTGCAGTTGCAGCAGTTGACTGATTGGTAACTGTCAGCGTGTTTGCGCCTAATGCAACTGCATTCAAGGTCGCGCTGTTGTTAAGCGTATTAATTGCAATGTATTGATCGGATTGCAATGCACCAGAAACGGTTAAACCAGCAGCTGTCGTAAGAGATGCCGCCAAGCTAGCTGGTGATAAGTCAGATACACCTGGAGTAGTACAGCCTAAGCAGGTGTTATCAAGCTGAATATAGCCAGTAACCGTTACAGCACCAACAGTCAGCGCGCCGCCGTTTGCTAGTTCAGTGTAATTAACCACTGCATTTGGTGTGCCCGCTGTATATGCAACAGCACCAGTAGTAATTTTACTGTTTTGGTTGCCTGTTCTAGTATCAAAAACGATGTTCTGTGGCTGGGTTGACGTATTTGGAGCAAGCGTAATCAGACCGGTCTGAGAAATATCGCCATTAGTTACGAATGAAATTCCGCCGCCTACAGCATTGTCATTAATGATTGCCGTTGAATTAATGCCGGCATTTCCGTCTGTAGCTATGTTACCGGTAATGCTTACTGCATTTTGTAATGTTGCAATGTAACTAGCATTAGCAACAGTATTTACTGTAATGGTATTGCCGACCAAAGAGACGGCGGCCGTCGTTGCTGCTGCAGCCCCAGTGCTCGTGCCATTGATGGTAATTTTTGAACCGGTGATATCACCAGTTGCATTTGCCGCTACGCCAACGCTAGTAACACCAGTACCGGAGATGGTGACCTGACCATTAGATGAAATAACTGGATTATCGATCTGAATGGAGGCATCCGCGCTAGTAGAGGATGAATTGAAAGTGATATCTCCGTACGCACTGACACTCGCCGATTTCACCCAAATGCCACCCTTTGCACCAGTCACATTTGCGTTCAATGTTAACGAACCCGCATAAGATGAGAATGCAGAAGTAATAGTGATAAAGGGTTTTTGCACTCCCGTACCGATTGGTACGCTTGTAACTGCATTACCTGTTACGTTAAAAACAAAATTACCGTATGAGCTTATCGGTGCATTTGCTCCATATGCACTAACTACATAACCAGCGCCTGCTGTGCCTGTTGCCCGTACATTTGCAGTGAAGGTTCCTCCTGCATTAATTGGGTTATTACCTCTTGGCTGCCATGCTCCTTGTCCGGTAGTACCATCATTATTGGCCCTACTTGCATTAATAATGACATTACCACCGCCAGTAGTCGTCGCTCCAACTGCCGCACCATCTTGCGTTGTATTTATGGAGGCGCCAGTATCCTGATTAATAATGCCATTAACAATTGTTCCTATAGAGACAGCAATTCCAGTGGGGTCACCCAACCCAGTAGCTGTACCGCCTGTGGCGTCAAGAACGGCATAACCCCCCATTGTTGTGATGACTTTTGAAGCGCCAACGTAAATGTTTGCCCCCTTGTAAACCGTCGAACTACCTACGAATGAATTGCTTGCCCAAAAGGACTGTCCTAAAAAATTAATTTTTCCGCTTGTGGAGGTGATGTTGCCTTCAATGTTTAAAACACCGCCAGAGTAATAATTCAGATTAACGGTGCCTAGCCCAGTATTAGTTGTAGCAAAGCTAATTTGAATTGGGGCGGTAGATGGCGTAGTTGTAGTTCTATTATCTAAAATTAGTGTTCCAGTTACGCCAGCAGCAGGAGCAAATGCCAAAGCTGCAGACTGCGTGATTGATCCAGTGGCGATTACGCTAACTGTTCCACCAGCATTCACTGCCGCTACGATATCGCTTGCCTTAATGTTGGTCACGCCTGCATTGGCAAGGTCGCCGGCTAAAGTACCAGTTGTGGATGTTGCGCCAATGGTGACGTTCGTTGGATCTAGCAACCACTCGGCTGCATGTACAGTAGCGCCGTCTGTGCCCAGCAACTCACCAGATGTCTCTACTTTATTAGCCGTTAATGTGGAATTGGTTACAGCAACTAGTGCTGCTAATGCTCCAGCAGAATAAGCCTCACGACCAATAGCAATCGTGCCATTAGCTGCAGTGATGCTGGAATCGTTAACTTGAATTTGTTCACCGAATACGACGATGTTGCCGTTTGGTGCGTTGATGCCAGTTTGGCTATCAATATTGATGTTGCTGCTGGTGATGCTTGTTGCGTTGTTGCTTGTTGCTGCTGCTACTGAATCTTGTACAAAAGTGATAAGTGCTGGAGGTGCAGTTGCAGGTGGCGCGAGGATTGTGCCGTTACCAAGGTTGTTGATCTGACCAAGATTGATCATGCCACCAACATTCAAACCTTCTACACTAATTAATGAACCAATGAGATTGGTTTCAGTTTTGCCAGCAATCATGATATTGCCAGCAGTATTTGATTTTCCGATTGAATCAACAATACCGTTAATAGCTACTTTACCGGCTGTTGAAGTAATCGTAACTACTCCACCATTTACACCGTTGCTAGAAATATAACTATTTGCATCAACAGTAATATCGCCTGTTGCAAGAATGTTAATTAATCCACCATTGCTTAAATATGTATTTGATTCTGCATTTAATCCATTTTGACCATTGCGACGATTTGCGCCAGTAATAGTATTTGCAGAATTTAAATTGCTTGAGCTTGAATTATTTTGATTATTACCATTGGAATTAATATTTCCAAGAATATTAATAATCGCACCAGCTAAATAAATATTGGAATTAGATCCGCCATTTGTATTTACAGAACCATACACATTGATTCCTTGCGCAACTGCGTAAACAGATCCGGCAGTGATGTTGCTATGGATATCAATTTGTCCGCCAGTAGCGATCAAGTTCAATGAGGTTGCTGTATTGCTTGAATAGATGTCGGCACCAGCCATGATACG
Organism: Polynucleobacter sp. 80A-SIGWE; assembly: GCF_018882295.1. Lineage (GTDB taxonomy): Bacteria > Pseudomonadota > Gammaproteobacteria > Burkholderiales > Burkholderiaceae > Polynucleobacter. The sequence goes on along the minus strand of NZ_JACVOR010000001.1, from coordinate 962,251 downwards.
AATCAATGCAGACTGGCTATTAGTGCAAGAACCAAACGCGCAGGCACTACCAGTAGCGTCTAAGGTAACGCTAGTGGTGTTCAATGCATTGCTAATAGCGGATGCTGCTGCGCTATCAATGATCAACGCTATTGGGTCTATGACCCACATACCGCTTCTGCCTATAGGAGCAGAGGTATCTACAGTGGCGCTTGCTGCAATAGCAACATTACTTTTAGAGCTAGTCTCGATGTGACCACCGTTACCACCCTGTGCGCCACCCTTTGCAAAGAGGTTTCCAGCAACTAAGGTCTTGATTTGAGACCAAATATTGATGTTTCCGCCATTGCCGTTCTGGGTTGCTGATGCATCCACAATCGCATTTGCTTCAATTGCAACCGTGTTTGCAAGTGTATTTGCCTGGTTTACGCCAACGTTAATGTTGCCACCAGCTGTCGCACCTGTTGCAGTAGTTTTTGAACCGCTTGCAAGAGTAATGTTATTACCCTTAAGGCTAATATTTCCGCCATTTGCTTGCGCAGAATTAGCTTCAACAGTGCCATTTTGCTCAATTGAATCTGCAGTTAATGAGATTTTTCCACCAGAAGTATTAATATCTGATGCAGAAATCACGCCAGTATTTTTAATTACTGAGCCCATTAATTCTTGTGCAGAATTTGCAGCAATAATAACTTGACCACTACCTGCTTTAATTAATAATTTATTTGAAATTAATGCATTTACTACTGATGCATCAACTGAAACGCTGACTAATTGACTGCCAGAAAATGTCAAACTTACTTTTTGACCAGAAACTAATGCAACTGCATTATTTCCGCCCATCGTTGCAGTAATTACGCCAGTATTTTTTACTTGAGGCGCCATTAATGCAATATAACTATTAATGTTATTACCGGTGATATTGCCGCGGTTAATAACTTTTCCAGTAGTGCCGCCTTCGTAAACTTGGGTCGCATTACCAGCCATAAATTCAGTTGCGGAAATATTCATGGTGGTTGCCACCATTCCGCCGACGTTCACTTCCGCACCTTTTCCAAACACGACACCATTGTTATTTACAAAAATAACTTGGCCATTGGAATTGACTGCGCCATTGATCATGGACTTTGAAGCGCTGTTAACGTAATTGAGTGTTGCTGCCTGGGCATTTGGTTGATTGAAGTTCACTTTTGCTTGTGAACCCACATCAAAACTATTCCAGTTCACCACCGCGCGTTGCGATGATTGATTAATGTTCATGGTGTTACCGGCCGTCGTGATGGTTGCGGCACCAGCCACAACTTGTCCACCCGTTGGCAACGCATTTGGCGCAGGAGCGGCTGCAAAGCCCTGCTGCGCGAAACCAGCAACGGCTAAAGCCGCTAATAGCTTAGCGGCTTTGAACTGCGATGTGCAGTGTTTCCTGTGCGAAGTTTGCGTAATTCGGTCTGTCAAAATTTGTATTTCACTTAAGTGTTAGAGAATTTAACGAATTTTCTCTAACTTAAAAATCCTTCGATCGTATGAGTTTTTATATTTTTTGTGATTTTTTTCAAATATTTTTAAATCTTTAGAAAAAGATCGTGCCTTTGATCCAACCCTGTACTGTTCTATACATATTGTCTGTATTTAACTGTTGCCCACTTTGTGTGTAGAGCGGATTGTTACCAACACGCCATGCCAAAGAGCCTGACAACTGCACACGTTGGTATTGGTATTTCGCTGACAAGCCGGTCGCATACAAAGAATAAGAATTGTTTGCGTTAGTTTGGCCTTGCCAATTGTTGTACGTAGTGATGTATTGCTGAATCAGGCCGGCATCAAAAAATACACCCACCTGTAAATCCTGAACTAAGGTGTGATTGATCTCAACGGATGCAACTGCGCCTTGAGCACCGCCGCCCTGGGCAACCGGGTAAGCGCGCACACCATAAGGACCACCCAAATAGAGCTGCTCGGCACTATTAAGGTTTTTATTAGCAAGTTGACCGTAAACAGAAGCCACTAAATTGGTTTTATTGATGGGCAATGGTTGGTTAATCGAGCCATTAAAGCTTAGCTTTCCAAAACCGCCTTGTGTAGCAGCGCCTTGTGTGTCGTTATTAGCCTGGTTGGTGTTATTAATCGACAAAGAACCTAGCGTAGCGCTAGCGCCCCAGTTGATATAAGCCGTTTCTAAGAAATTGCTGCCGTTAATACCAGCAGTTAAGTTATTAATTTGATAGTTACTACTCTCAATACCGTTCGTTTGATTGTTGTAGTTCTTATTCTCAAAGTTAACGGTAATGTTTTTATTCGATCGCGCAGTACGCTCTAGCGCATAGTTGGAATAAATACCGTAAGTTTGCGCGGTTCCTTGAGAGATCGTCTGTGGGTTATAGCTACTTAAGCTTTTGTAATCCAAAACACTAGCGCCCGCAGATACTCTCCAGCCGTCATACCCAACTGGCAATCCGTATTTGAATTGGCCAAATACAGAACCTTGTGAACCAATCACATCCAATGTCGCTTGATCGCCATAACCACTGGGGTTGTTCAAACTTAAACTCGCAACTGCTTGTGCTGGGCCAGTATTAGCTGCACCATAGTTTGATAGATCTACCCTACCTGCAAATAAACCAGTGTCTTTGGCGTTCACTTGAATATTACTGGTCTCTTCCTTATCACCTTGAGCCAACTCACCGTTAACTTGGTTGCCAGGAGTTTCATTGAGAATGGCTAAGCTACGCTCTAAGCCCTTCAAATCAATAAAATCACCAGGAGCATTATTGCTGGTGATGAATTTCTGAATCACGGAAGATTTCAGGCGGCTAGGAGCCTCTTTATCCAACTCAATAATGACATTGCCAACCTTACCCTCAATGATCTTGATGGTGATCACACCATTAACAACATCTTGCGGGGGAATTACGGCCTGAGCCACACGGCCCATTTGTGTGTATAGATTCGTTACCGCTGTACCTGCTTCTTTAATTTGATCGAGTGTGAGCTGACGATTGGTATAAGGCTTTAATACCTCCTGAGCCTGCGCTTCTGTGATCAGCGTAATGCCTGTCACTTTGAAGCTACTTACTTCAATTGCTTTAGCGCCAGATTTTGGACGGCTAGGTTGCTGTCTAGGCTTGACTAGCTGCTCTGGCCTTACAACCGGTCGATCCATATCAGCCTCATGCTGCAACTGCTGCTGCAAGGCGCCAGCGTCAGGACCCGCTTGGGCAAATGCCGATGAGCCATAACCAAAAACTACGGCACCAGTAACCAGAGCCAATATCGTACGTGCAGATGGAGGCACGCCATATGAAGCATTTGTAGTTAACTTTCTAAATTGGCGTGTTTGGCTGCGCATCGTGTCATCTCTAATATTTGAGCTGACATTAAAACGCTAAAAGTACTTTATGAAAATCCTACGAAAGCATGTTAGCCATGTAGCTAATATGTCAATAGAAAATCCTATTTGCCGGCATTCTTTAGGGCGATGAGCTGTGCCAATGAACGCAAATTGAGTTTACGCATCACTTCAGACTTATATTGCTTAGTGGTTGGCAATGAAATTTGAAGTTTTTCTTGGATCTCAGCATTGTTAAATCCCAGGGCGAGCAATTCGAAGACTTCACGCTCGCGAGGTGCGAGGTTCTTGAGATTCTCCTCTAAAGCAGATTGCTCTATATAGCTACGCATATTGACGGCATCTTGATTTAAACCCCGCACAACAGCCTCTAATAGCTGATCCCGCTCAAAAGGCTTGATTAAGAACTCGATTGCCCCCTGCTTCATTGCTGATATGGATTGCTGAATGGTACTTTCACCACTAATAAAGACAATCGGGATCTGACGTCCACGCTTTGCCAGCTCCGCCTGAAGCTCTACCCCAGACATATCGGGCATACGCATATCGGTAATGATGAGAGCTGGAGCAACATTGATTGAAGTTTTTAAAAACTCTAAGGCTGAGGTGTAGGCCTTAACCTGGTAGCCCATAAACCCAAGTAACCCACTCAAAGTCTCGCGCATAGAAACATCATCATCTATCAAGAAGATGTGCTGATGAGCGCAAGGCGTTGTTACTGTATTTGGCATGACTTCAGTCAGATGACCTTATATATATGTAGTAAATATTGCGAGAGCCATTATGACAAATCTACTAGATATCCATATCCTACGATAGGAGGATTACCTATGCTCTCAAAGAATCAAGTCCGCTGGGGGGGGGTAACAGGCAAACTCAGTATAAATTTCGCTCCACCACCCGGCGCATCCTCATAGGATATTTTTCCATGAAAATTATCCAAGATTTGAGAGCACAGCCATAAACCCAGGCCCATGCCCTTCTCTTTATCGCTGACCAAGAGATTGAATAGGTGCGCTTGATGCTCTTTGGATATTCCAGGTCCGTTATCAAAAACTTCAACGACACCAAAATTACCCTGCAAAGAAGCGTTGATACCTAAGGTCTTATTTTCTGCATTGATGTGCGATAGCGCTTGGATGGAATTGTTGATTAGGTTAAGTAAGACCTGAAGAAACTGACCTTTATGGCCATAGATTTTGATGGGTATGTTTAGGGACTTCTCAAAAGTAATACCCCTATCCATTAAATCTAGCTTATAAATTGCTAAGGCAGATTCAATTACCTCCTCAACTGAAAACTCCTCAAAGTCAGCCGAGCTCTTAGCAAAAACAGATTGCAGCGAGCGAATAATATTTCCAGAGCGTTTCGCATCCTTTTCCAATTGATTGATTAATTGCTCTAGCAGCTCAGGGGTGAGCCTTCCTGATTCATGAACCATTTTCAAAAATTGAATATTGAGTAAAGAAGCGCCTAGAGGTTGATTCAGTTCGTGGGCAATTGATGCCGATAAAGCACCAGCAGCGGCAGATTTATTATTTTTTAATAAATTGGCAATTAAGGCATCTCGCTCAGCAAGTAATTTGCTTACTCGAATACTATCTTCACGACTATCGTCACTCTCTTTAATCAGTCTTTCAGCCATGATCCCGTTGATGGATATATAAGAAAGCACCGTAAATCCAACGGCAAACCATCTAACCAAAGTACTTATCAGTGGCTCAGAATAGAGAGTGGACACAGACGTAGATGTATTAAATAGGATCATCCACAAACGCACCACACCCAGCACTAATTCTGCGGCAAATGTAAATATTAAAAAATTAACCTGAACCCTAGCGCTGCGCCATTTAATTGAAATCAACTCAACTAAAACTAATACTATGCAAGCCATTAAAGAGAGAATGACAAGCAATACCCTCCCTTGAAATGTTCCAAACCATCTCAAATACTCAAATGCCAATCCAAAGACCAGCAAAACGAATGGCGAAAGCATTACCAGCCATTTAACAGGTTTATCGCTTAATGCGCGACAAAATATTGCTAGAAAAAAATATGCTCCAAGGAAAAATGTATTTGCAAATGTAAGCAGAACTGGATGCACCGTGGAGGCAGATGCAAAAAACAGAAAAGTTACTATATTGAGACCTAATGCAATGAGCCAATAAGTATTTAACTTACTGGAGATGCGGCCTCTAAAATAGGGAAAAGATGAAACAAACAGCCCGGCCAACACGAGGGAAAAAACTAAAAAAAGGGCTTCATTCGCATATTGCATGTTCGCCATCCTACTACTTTTCTAAAAAATCCCTTAATAAGGGATTTATGCAAAAAATGTTTTTTGTCCAAGAATCCACATAAAATACGCATTTCCCATGGCAAGCCCACCAGAATTAATGAGGCATTTTTTAAAAAAATCTTACTGTTGTTACTTTCTCCTCTACCCATTAGTGGGTTGGGGAATTGACTTACAACCTAACGACATCGTGGCACCACTGCCGGATAAGCGCTATGCGCAGATAACCTACTACAACACTGAAAACACCACTTTTTATAAGAATGGAGCTGTAGTTTCTGCTAGTCCCTTTGCCAGCCCTGTAGTTGATGCCCAAAGCGTTATTCCAAAATTTATTGGCACCTATACGCTAGCCAATCTTCCTGCTGCCTCATACATACAGATACCTTATGGAAGCGTTAAACCTGCAGGCTCTTTATCGGGAACTCCTTCGGATACCGGTATTGGAGATATTGCTTTAGCAACAGCAATTTGGCCTTACTCCAATCGTGAAACTCGCACTTATTTAGGACTAGCGGCATATCTCACGATACCTACAGGGGGATACTCGAGTATGCAGCCCTTCAATATGGGAGGCAATCGCTACACCACTGCTATCCAAGCAGGCTATCAGCAACCCATCATCGGCAATCTTGATGGTATGTTTGCAATCGACACGATGTTCTATGGTGGCAACAGTCAATGCTCGGTCGCATGCCTTTCATCGACCAATGTTGCTTTAAATCAAAAACCGGTAACCACCACACAGGTTGGTCCGATTTATAAGATCAATCAAATCTTTACGGTATCTGCCCAGTACTACTACGTAGCCGGTGGCGCTACTACCATCAATAATGTCTACCAAAATAATGTCATCAACACTCAGCGCTTTATGCTCAGCAGCCTAATACATACTGATGTTGGTAGATTTTCTTTACAGTATGGAAGAGATATGGGGATACAAAATGGGCTGATGCAAACTCGTGTATTCACATTGCGGTTTATGAAAGAGTTTTAGATCAACCTCCTCTGATGAAAAGTGGTGGTCTAACCCTGCCATCTTCAAATGCAATCTCCTCTTGTAATGCGTAAATTAATGAGCGCATAGCCTCCTCGGCATCAGCTAACTCGATTTTTATTGGCTCGCGATTATGGGGTAATGACTTGCCCAATAATTCCCAAATAAGGGATTCGGCTAAAGCCAATTCCTCAACGTTTCTATGCCGATGAATCTCCCACTCACCCCAGGGATAGTCTTTTGATATTTGATTTAATGTGCCACGCCGAATGCCTATCCTGACGTAACCAGGTTTATCGGGATGAGTTAATAGGCAAACGACTCCGGCGTTTGCTATCTCCATCATCTCTTCTGGAGTTCTTGTGCCCATACCGCACTCGGGGCAGCCCTCCCCCTCCATCACTAACTTAGGTCGCGTACGCCACTGATGGCCATTGCTGCATTGGAAATCATTTCTGCCACTGACGATACTTTTGACATCACCCAAAAGAGTAATATCCCGCCCTACTAAACGTTTTTTAACCGAAACGTTGTAGGCGGTCTGATATGTGGAAATAGCTGAAGATTTTGGCCGCATTCCGGCGTCTTTAGCTGCTGCAATTCCAACGCAAACCTCTTCCCAAGACATTATTTCTACCTCAACGCCGCTTCTATAGGGAATGGCTGATTGAGGAATTTGACTCCAGAATGCTTTCTCAGCCCAATAGGGATCTTCTACAGGGTGAAACTCTTTTAATTGCCACTCTTTCCCTGTTTCTTTAACAATGCGTCCAGCAGCTTTGGTGAAATCACTATTGTGTTGAGTAAGTCTCACCTTAGGCTCGCGTATCGTCACCCCCACTTTGTATAGCTTAGGATCGGATGGATGAGTGAGCACGTAGATGTAGCCAGGTTTCATTACACAATCCCTACGAAGTTAAAAATGCTAGCCATACCTCTATATTAAGCGTTACTTTAAGCAACACTTCAATCTTTTCCAATGGGTGTTTTAGTATTAAGCATGGGCAAACCAAGACCAATTAATGAAATTGCTGCAGAGGCAAAAGAAGTAGCCTCTCGCCTTGGTATTGGCGCTACTGGCAAATATGAAAAACGTGGTGATGCATGGTATTTTGAAATCACCAATGGTACGGAATATAAATGGCGCACCTTGGGCGATCTTAAAAAGATCACAAATCATTTCAACCGCTCTACATTAGATCAACAGATTATTGAAGTAGCCAAAATTGCCCAAAATATGGGCCTCTCCTTTACCGGAAAACATAACCATCTAGCTGGCAACGCCCGAAAGTTTGAAATTTCCAATGGCGAAGAATCTAGGTGGAGCGCCCTAGGCAATCTTAGAGCAGGAAAAAATTCTTTTACCGTTGCGACACTAGTTCAGCAACTAACGGAAGCTAAAGAGTACGCCAAAAAGCTTGGTCTACAGCTCACGGGGGAAAGTAAGCTAATCAAAAATTCGCGCAAGTATGCAGTATCAGATGGCGTAGACACTAAATGGATTAGCAAAGAACATCTTAAAGAAGGCAAGAGTCCATTTACCCTGCGCAGTCTAACTGATCAAGTTAATCAAGCTACCAGCCTTGCAAAAGCCATGGGTCTGACTTTTACAGGAAAGATTAATGAAGGTAAAAGCAATAAGAGAAGATTTGAGCTTACGGACGGGATCAAATTTAGATGGTCAACACTCAATAGACTGGAAGAGCAAATTAATCCTTTTGCTGTTGCAACGATAGAAGAGCAATGCCAAAGTGCCGCGCAATTTGCAAAAGAAATTAGCCTTATCTTCACCGGCAATAATGAAAAACGGCAAGGTCATCAATACTTTGAAGTCACCGATGGAAAGGACTTTCGATGGACGACTTTAGGAGGCCTTCGAAAACATAGCAACCCATTTAAAGATGGCGGTTTTGATGGCTCAAAACCGGGCATCTTCTACATCCTCAAAATCAAACTAAACGAACAACTATATGTTGGCTACGGAATTACGAATCAAGCCAAAGGTCGATTTGATACTCATAAGTACGAGCTAAAAAAGGCTGGAGGGGTGATCCTGGAAAAAATGACCTACCAGTTTCAAGTTGGTAAGAATGCCAATAATCTAGAAACACAGATCAAACGAGCAATTCCTAGAATCAATTTAGGCGTCAGAGGCTTTATGACTGAATGTACAACGGCTGATTATCTAGAGAAGATTATTGGCCTTGCGGAAGGGGCCTATGAGGCACAGAGTAATTAACCAAAGAATTGGGTGGGGAAGTGAGGTTTTGGAAATTACTTATTCACTTCGGCATTCGAAACAGTTATCGCAAATTTTTTAGAACAATCCAAAATTTATAGCCCACTTGCATGGTGGCAACGCCCCCAGAAACTATTAGCGTCAACACTAACAATCGAACTAAGCTAGCTGACTCCCCTGTAATTAGCATATATGCAGTCATTCCAAAAATGATGAAATACACAAAAGATGCAGCAAACAAATGGGTTAGTAAATCACTATAGTGGCCTTGTTGATTCATTTTCACCAATAATGGTTTATCAGTAATGCTTGCAAGTATTGCAAGGGCAGCAAGCATGAAGCCCATCATTGTTGCGCTAACCTGACAAAAAGTGCTGATTACTGAAAAAAACTCGGTTCCGTTTTTGAATAACTCATACCCCTGTAGATAGGCGACAGAAAAAAATACAATTGAGACAATTACGAGCATTATTGGTCTAAGAAACATATTTCACCCTATGAATTTTTTTAGCTGATCTTTGTTGCTATAAAAGGCCAAATCTAGTGAATTAAATACATCGATAGGGTCAGGATAGTGCCCTTTTAGCTCGACTGTAATTCTTGCAAAAATTTTGTCAGCCAACAAATCTACTGGATCCTGCTCCCCTTCCAAGCCAACCTTTAAAGCCTCAGTTGTTGATTCATTTAGTAGATCTTTGATCGTGCGTTTTACTTTTTCAGCAAGCGTATCCCTTCCTGCAGAAATTCTATATTTAATACTTGATGCACCTGCATCTTTCATTAAATCAAATATAGCCTGTGAATATGACGGAATCTTCGATAGGGGAACTTTTGGGGCGGCAACCTTTATTTCGTAGTACTTGATAACTCCATTCATCACCTTCTGAAGGTTTGGTATATCCACAATAATATTTAACCCTACAGCTGAATTAAGCAAGTTGGCAAGATAGGCTGCAAATTTATTAATAGATCCAACGTCCATATTAAATTGCCAAATTAACAAATCTTCATTTGGCTTGTAGAGGAAGTGGCTTTTCTCAATCAAAAGATCCGTTTCTGACAAGGGCAACGCATTTTCCATATCATCAGCTGTAATTACGTTTGGAGCATCTGATCTTAGCCTCCCAAAAACACCCTTCCAGCCACCCTTGCTGGTGTCATGCTGCAAATCCCTAAGTTGAAATGTATGCCCCTCGATATCTTGATGTGGTAAATGCCCATTCTGCGATAAAGAACCTTTTAGTTGATCAAAAGTAGTCCTTAGAGTTTCCCCATCCAAACCAAACGACGTGGTGTAAAAGAAAACTTTAAATGTCTTTTCGGCCATACCTACCCCTATATTTCTGTCCAATACGTCAATTTACTCCAATACTTAAAAACTCAATATTCACCTAGGGATCAGAACATTGCGCCAACGTGCAATCGCAAATTCAATTGCACAGTCATTTTTTGCCTCTTAGGCCTATGAAATACTGCTACCCCCTCGGTTCTTGGAGTAAATCAATTTCAGGCATTCGTCTGGCCTTCATCACTCCATACCTAGTAGCATCCCAGGCATGATCTTCTGCATCGGTATCTACATCTTCGGGGTTTAATGAATCTGGCGGTAATTGAGGGATAGTTCTTAACCAATGCTTACAAGTTGAGAAGATCTTGAGTCTATCTTCGGCGAGTAGGCGAATGATTTCCTGAGCGCCGTTTATTCTGCTTCTAGGGGCGTTGTAGGCTTCGGTCCATTTCACACCCTTATCCCTGAAGATTTGCCCAATCGACCTCTCTGCTCCTATCTTAGAAAAGATAGATGGGTCAGCTAAGTTCATGCGGTATTCATATCCGAGACGTTGGTCGTGTATCTCGATCTTCTTAATCTTGTCTGCAACTACGGTTGCATCTTCTCTTGTGCCCGTGTTTTCTTTATCTCCATGTCCATAGAGCTCTCTCCATAGGTAATAGACTCCGTCATTCGATAAAGCAAACCAATAAACGGCGTATGGCCTGGCATAACCCCAATCCATAGAGCGCCATACCTTCCATGTTGGCGGAATGGCAAAGGGTTCTACAACGTGTTTAGAGGGCTGCCATACGCCTTCCAAGAAACTTCCCACGTGGATATCCCAATCACCCTCTAGCCACGCTCTACGCCTGTTTGGATCGCTTAGCGACTCTAGACTCATGAGGTAGTTGGGATCGTTTCTGAGGAGATGGGTGTTCTCATAAATGGTTGAATGAATTCGCACTCTTGGAAGTGCGCCTTCTTGCCTAATGATTTGACCAGCTGGTATTGCCCCAATCTGAAATCTCTCCTTTACCGATGCATGCCCCACTCCAAATGGATTGCAGGTTGCTCGTACCATCCTTGGCATTCCGGGGTGTGATGACCGGCAAGTGGAATGCATGGCTTCGTAGAAGGACAGATTGCGCCAGTTAGTGAGCTCTTCAAATCCTAACCAGGGGTATTCATGGCCGTGATAGTTCCAGTAGTCATCCTCGTTGGCTCCATAACGGAAGTACAACATCTCTCCGGTAGGCCACTTCCATACGTAGTCTGATTCATTGAATTTGGCTCCTGGAAAGATTTGATAGAACCAGCGCTTGCTCTTTGCCACTACGTCAGCCAATTGTGGATAGGTCAGGCGAAAGAGTGTGCCGCGCCAGTGATCCCCAAAGCCTCTACCTACATGTTGGGCATAGCTCATGAGTAAGGTATCGGTCTTGCCCCCTCCCCTAGTACCTTCTAGTAATACCTCGTAAACAGGACAAGTCAGAAACAAAGTCTGGCTACCGGGCAATGGTGCCCAGATGGTTTTCATGGGCTAGTGTTTTGCTTGGGCGGCTTGTTCCCACTCATCTATGCTCATAGCGCTTGGCACGACCAGAACTCCACTTTGTAGGGGTGCGCCATCTTTACCTGTGTGCTCAATGGCAGATAAGCGGGGATGTACGTAAGGTGCAGCGTGCCTTCCTACGGTGGCAGCCATGTTCAGAAGCTTTATGCGAGCTTCATTTGCTAACGTCTTGTCGCCAAGTTCCTCTTCTTGAACATTGCCAGCTTCTTCGTATAGCTGGTGCATTACCTTCATCATGACTTCTAGTGGCGTGATCCCTTGGGTGGCAACAGCTTCAGCAATTTGGCGAGTACGCTTAGTTAGACTGCCAGTCTTGCGACCAGCCCCCTGTCTTTTTCCACCCTTTGATTTCTTTTGATTGTTTTCAATCATGAGGTGACAGTTGGTTCTTTGATGAGCTTCAAAAGATGGGGTTGCAAGGCTACCGAGTCTCCAAGGGGTTCATCAAACTCGATGATGATTCTTTGGAATAAGTCATGTCGGCTTTGGGCTCCGCGATGCTTTACCACGGTGCCTATGCGCCCACTAGGAGTCTTCACTTTTGATCCTATGGGGAAGTCCTCCATGTCTAGACGATCAATGACTCCGGCTATGGCGTGATTAACTTGCATTGGACTTCTCCATCGATTCCTGGCGTTTACGTAGTTCGGCAAAAATTCGGGCTTTAAAGCTCTCGTAGCTTTCAGAGCCCTGGGCCTTCATCGACAACTCCCTGCCTTTGGCGTCTATGCCCTCATTGGTTTTCCACCAAGCGTCTTCGTCTACGTTGGCAGCCTCTGCCTTCTTGCGCGCCCCTTTGAGTATTGCCAGGACATAGCCAGCATTGATGGGGGTTGGGTTTGAGACTTTCATGCGAGTTTCCTTTGCTGTGGCGATGGCCTCTGCTACCTCGGCTTCCGTTGCCCCGAGATTGACGATGTCGCGTATGCGGTAGTCATCAACTGCTATAGCCCTACCCTCTTTGCTGATCATGGCCGCAAAGCTTTTATATTTTTCGATGCGCTCCTGAAAAACTTTTTCTTCGTCTGTGGGCATGGGTGGTCCTTGGGGAATTTTTTCCTTTTCACCCCCATTGTTTTGTTTGCCTGGTGTATGGAGATTGGTTACTGGTGACTGGTGTTTGGTGTCTGGTGAGCATTGCGTTCGCACTGCGGTCGCATTGCGAACGCATCCAATATTTGGGTTAATTTCTGGCTGAGGCTCATCTGATGGAAATGATTGCCATCTACCTTCTGCGCTCCGCCTGGCTTTGAGTTGCTTGTCTTTGAAGCGGGCTATTTCATGATCACAGCGCTCTTGTCTCCAGCCATCATCAGTAAGGATAAAAAATTCATTGAGAACGGAGACAACTGCATTTTTTTCTTCTTTTGATCGTGCGTTGATCAATCTTTGTACCAACTTGATTTCGATAGGTAGCGGTTTTTCTGTGGCGTAGTACTTTCTGATAAGGCGACTGTAGGTTGCATCTTCTATAAATGTAAGATGCGCAGTCGCCTCTGCGTAATCCCCAATGTGATGCTCGTAGTAATTCATCTCGATCTGTCTCCGTGTAGTTCTTTTTCTTGCGCGCAATATTTTTTGCAAGAGATGAATCTAACAATCTGAAAGCGTATCGTCAAACGCGTTTTTTCTGAATTTTTCTTTAATTTATTTATTCATCATTTATCTGTAATCCATATTTGAGATATTCGTGAGAATGATTTTCTTTATCTGAAGTGTTTATTGATCTACGCGTGTCCACCAACCTCTTTGCGCTATCAGAAAGTTCTGACAAGTCTGTATCCATTTATTTATATGGCTTGTGACACTTCTATGAATAAATATTTTTTTGTAGTCAAAAATTAATATGCGTCTTCAAAGTGGGTATTGACATTTGATTGACCACCAAAATTTCATTGACTACATTGCACTTCAGCAGCACACAGATTGATTCATAACAAAACACAATAGGAGATTAAATTTAATGGTGGCAATTCGCTTATACAGCCTATATCGCTCGTATGGATACACAAAAATGAGTTCTGCAAAGATGGCATTGCAGGCTTATCGCAAAAATGTAAAACGCGCCCGCTAAGGAGATGATGATGAGTCAATCAACCCCACAAATCCCACCTATTACTTTGATGAGAATTCCTCAAATATTGAAGGTGATGCCAGTTTCTAAATCGAAGTTTTGGCTCATGGTGCAGAAAGGTGAATTTCCAAAGCCGATCAAAATTGGTAGGTCGTCTTTTTGGACGATTGAACAGGTTCAGGCATTTATTCGGGAAAGGAGCGGTCAATCCACCAATTGAAAAATGGCTATCTCCTGAGGTTAATCTTGAGCCCTAGCAAATCAATTTCAGGAGATAACTATGAGTAGCATTAATCAACCCAAAATATTTAGCGTTGATGTCTACAGTGACTATGGAGTGAATACTCAAAACCCTTGGGTACACGCCGGGGAATTCTCAGAGCTAAGTGACGCTATTGAAGCTTGCAAAAAAGTAGTCGATGACTTCCTGCGCGCACCAATCAATCGCTATATTGAACCCGAAGTGCTGGCGCATGCCTTTCTGAGCTACGGTGATGTGCCGGTCATTAGTGGCACTCAGAATCTACCCAATTTTGATATCTACGAATACCTTACCCAGCGTTGCGCTGAGATATCAAGACCACAGCAATCTATCTAGATCTGGATTGAGACTCGGTTTTGCTGGTGGGTAGAGTGGTGGGTAGAAAAGCTCCAAAAACAAAGAGCCCCGTAAATAGGGGCTCTGCTGTCATGTATGGCGGAAGAGGTGAGATTCGAACTCACGGAGGACTTTCATCCTCGCCAGTTTTCAAGACTGGTGCATTCAACCGCTCTGCCACTCTTCCTTGCGATTTGAGTCCTAGATTATAAAGAACTTTTGATTTGCCCCTCTAAATGCTGGGCAATCGCCAAGCAAGAGGTGAGTCCTGGGGACTCAAAGCCATAGAGGTTAAATAGGCCTTGAAGCCGATGCTGCTGGGGTCCTTCGAAGTAAAAGTCTCCTGCCGGCGCATTTGGCGGGACGATTTTAGCCCTGACACCGGAGTAATCAGCCTGCAAAGAACCGTCTTTTAGGTCTGGCCAGTACTGCCTCACTGCTGCATAAAAGCCCTCTCCCCGCTGAGGATCGACCGTGTAATTAATCTGGCTTTCATCATCAATATCGAGCCACTCCACATCAGGACCAAACTTCGCCTGTCCGCCCATATCGAGAGTCAGATGAACCCCTAATCCGCCGGGCTCCGGGATTGGATAGATCAGATGGCTAAATGGTGATTTGCCAGACAAGGAAAAATAGTTACCTTTAGCAAAGTAAGCTTTAGGTATAAGGTCTTTTGAAAGCCCTTCAATTTTTTGAGCCAGTGCTGGAGCACTCAGTCCCGCACAATTAATTAGTAACTTCGTCTGAATCGTCATGCCATCAGCACCACCAATGGTGAGCTCAAAGCCACCTTCAGCATTTGTTCCGATCGGCTTTGCACTAAGTAGAGGTGATTGATAGGCAACCATACCGCCCGCATCTTCAAAGCCGCCCAGCAGTGACAACATTAATCCATGGCTATCCACTACTCCCGTTGAACTTGAAAGCACTGCAGCTTCACATTGCAACTGTGGCTCCATCGCTTTAGCCTGCGCCCCTGAAATCATCTTGATATCGGGGACTTGATTATTTTGGGCTTTATACAAAATACCTTGAAGATCATCCAACTGATTAGTGTCAGTCGCCACAATGAGTTTGCCGTAAGCCTGTGTACTCACTTGATGGCTGCGGCAGTATTCATATAAGAGGCGATTACCTTCTACACAGAGTTTGGCTTTTAATGAATCCTTTGGGTAATAAATTCCCGCATGAATGACTTCACTATTGCGAGCACTACTAATGGTTCCAAAGGAATCCTCGCGCTCGAGCAAAATAGTTTCCCGACCTTGTAATGCCATCTCGCGAGCAACCGCCAAACCAACCACTCCAGCGCCCACTACTACGCAATCAACCTGCTCCATTCGGCTTTTCCTGACCTGATTTCAGATATGTCTCAATTTTGTAATGACTTTTGCCTCAGCTAAAGCCTTTATATTGCTGAAATCGTAACATTTTCAGTGTTTTAAGGGGATTTTGATGACCTTATTGATAAAATCTAGCAATGTCTGTGCAAGCCCAATTCGCTAACCAAAGTGTTCATTCAGCCCTCGATATGGTGCTGGACACCGCCTATCAAGGAATTGATGTGGCCCAGTGGAAAAAGCTCTTTGCCGGCGCACGTCAATCGCATTTAGAGCAATTCATTGTGGATATGTTTGCTGGCAAGCACATCAACAATAGTGAAGATCGCCCCGCCCTCCATTCCGCACTTCGCAATCTCAGCAAAACGCCGGTGTTGATCGATGGTCAAGATGTCATGCCAGCTGTGTCTGAAGTTTGGCATCGCATTGATGCCTTGTGTAATAAATGGGTTGGTGTAACTGACGTCATTCATATTGGTATCGGCGGTTCAGACTTTGGTCCACGTCTCGCTATTGAAGCCTTAGCCCATGTTCCCGGCATTGAAAGCCGCGGCATGCGTATGCATTTCTTAGCCAATATTGATACTGCCGAGTTAGCGCGCATCTTGGCGCGCGCTCAACCACACAGCACTCGTGTGATTGTGGTCTCGAAGTCATTCACCACTCTTGAAACTTCCATGAATGCCAAAGCCGTTGTTGCTTGGCTTAAAGATAGTGGTTGTACTCACAGTCAAATTGAGCATGCCCTGTATGCCGTCACTGCCAATATCCCTGCTGCCAAAGACTTTGGTGTCAGCGAAGACAATATTTTTCCTTTCTGGGATTGGGTCGGCGGTCGTTACTCCGTTTGGTCAGCAGTAGGCCTGCCGATTGCTTTGCAATATGGCTTTGAAACATTCAAACAGTTTCTTGCTGGTGCCGAAGCCATGGATTTGCATTTTAAGAATGCGCCTCTAGAAGAAAATCTACCCGTCATCATGGCACTCTCTTTGCTGTATCAGCAAGAAAAACATGACATCAAAGCGTATGCCGCCATTCCGTATGCGGATGCTCTAGATTGGTTTCCAAAGTGGTTACAGCAGCTTGATATGGAAAGTAATGGCAAGAGCGTAGATCGCAACGGCAAGCCAGTAAAGCACTCTTCACCAGTTGTCTTTGGTAGCGCAGGCAGCAATGCCCAGCACTCTTACTTCCAACTCTTTCACCAGGGTACAGAAATCATTCCGATTGATTTCATTGCTGTACGTGAACCCATGAGTGATCGGCCTGAGGCTGTAGCGCATCACCGCATTCTGCTTTCTAATTGCTTGGCACAAGCGCAAGCATTAGCGAATGGCAAAACTGCTAGCAATCCGAATGATGTCTATCCAGGTAAGCGCCCAAGCAATCTTTTGTTGCTGCCAAAACTCAATGCTTTCTACCTTGGTGCCCTACTCGCTTTGTATGAGAACCGTACAGCTACATTAGGCGCACTGTGGAATATCAATAGCTTTGATCAGCCTGGCGTGGAATACGGCAAAGTTCTGGCAAAGCCGATTGAGAAAGCCCTCGCTAGCCATCAAGATGATATTGCTGCCAGTGCAGACATTGATGCTGTCACTGCCGCTCGTATTAATCTATTAAATTCAAATAACTAGTTATCACCCCTTGTAATTAGCGGGTGTTTTTACTGAAGGATCTGTAATGCAATTGTCTCCATCCATTTTTAAAGCTTATGACATCCGCGGCATTATTGATGAGACCTTAGATCCCTCTATCGCCAAACTGATTGGTCAAGCATTTGGTACGGAGATGCGTGAGCTTGGTGAAACCGATATCGTCATCGGTCGCGATGGCCGCTTATCTGGACCTAGCTTGATCGAAGCGTTAACAGAAGGCTTACTCTCTACCGGTATCAATGTGATTGATTTGGGTATGGTGGCAACGCCGATGGTCTACTTTGCTACCAATCACACCATTGATGGCAAGACACCGAAGTCCGGCATCATGATTACTGGTAGCCACAATCCCCCGAACTACAACGGCTTCAAAATGGTTTTGGGTACATCGGCTATTTATGGCGAGCAGATTCAGGATTTGCGTAAGCGCATTGAAGCCAAGAAGTTTGCTACCGGCCAAGGAACAAGAAGTACTTTTGATATTTTCCCGATGTACATCAACTATATCGTTGGAGATGTGAAGCTAGCTCGCCCCATGAAGATAGCCGTAGATTGCGGTAATGGTGTTGGTGGCGCATTTGCGGGCAAGTTATTTAGAGCTCTAGGTTGTGAAGTTCAAGAACTGTTCTGCGAAGTCGATGGTCATTTTCCAAATCACCATCCAGATCCAGCCCATATTGAGAACTTACAAGACCTCATCAAGAACCTGCAGACTACCGATAATGAATTAGGCCTTGCCTTCGATGGCGATGCCGATCGTTTAGGTGTAGTCACTAAAGATGGTCAGGTGATCTTCCCTGACCGTCAAATGATGCTCTTTGCTAAAGATGTTCTCTCCCGCAATCCAGGTGGTCAAATTATTTACGATGTGAAATGCACTCGTAATCTAGCAACCTACGTAAAAGAGCATGGTGGCGAACCTATCATGTGGAAAACTGGTCACTCTTTAGTCAAAGCAAAGTTAAAAGAAACTGGTGCCCCACTCGCTGGTGAGATGAGTGGTCATATCTTCTTTAAGGATCGCTGGTTTGGGTTTGATGACGGCCTCTATACCGGCGCACGCTTACTTGAGATCCTCAGTAAAGAGAAGAATCCGAGCGACACCCTCAATAACTTACCTAATGCGATCTGCACTCCAGAGTTACAGCTCGCTTGCGCTGAAGGTGAACCATTCGCTATCCTAGAGACTGTTAAGGCAAATGCCAAGTTCCCTACTTCCGAATCCATTAATACGATTGATGGTGTACGCGTTGAATATGCCGATGGTTTTGGTCTAGCTAGACCATCCAATACCACCCCAGTGGTTGTGATGCGCTTTGAGGCTGATAGTGAAGAGGCGATTAAGCGGATTCAGGCAGAGTTTAAGGCGGTCCTGCTAGCTGCTAAGCCAGAAGCGAAGCTGCCGTTCTAAAGTTTTTGGAGGCCATCCTTAGTCTTCCCCACAATAGGAATCACCCTTCTCGTCAACACTGCAGATCACAGCGGCTCCTGCAGAATTTAAAGTAGCTTTTGTGCCCTTGGTTACTGTAGAAGCAATTACTGATCTCGCTACTTGAGTAATCTCCTCAGGCGAGGAAACAGTTACGCCACCCGCCAGGATTTTTGCATCCACTGTCATCTGAACTTGATCGGCGTGGAAATCTAGAGCCTCTCGCAACATGCCGCCATTCACTGTCGGAATAAATGGGGTACGGACTATCGTAACGGGCGGCACAACGACCGGAGGAATGTAGCCTAAAGCCTCATTCTGAACAAACTGACTGCCCCAGTTATTTACCCCGGTTAAGTTAGCATCCAATGCAAAGTTGCTTACGCCATTGACCGTCAATGCATCAGAGCTATTTGGGTTTTGCAAATTCAGCTGACCACAATTACCTGAGCAGCCGCTATTGGCAACAGTTTGTTCCGGCAAATTGAAATTAACGCTAGCCGCAGGATCCCATACGGAGAAAGTAACAGTCCCTGGGCTAGCGCTTGATTCCGCGCTCATTAAGTTAGCCCGATAAGTTTGGTCAGAATAAGTTCTCACGCTATCAGCAAGGCTTACTGTACCGATATAACTCGTAGAGGCATTTGCTTGTGTATTACTCACTACAGTCTGGGCATTCAAGCTATATAAAGGCGCAGTAGCACCGACTGCAGCATTGAAGTTGATTGATGCACCCGCATTTACAGCTGCATATCCACTGCCATAAGGAATCACTGCTGGTGCAATAGCAGCAACTAGCAGTGTGTGCGTGTCAGCTACAGTGTCATTCACTGTACCGTTATAGGTAACACTCGGATCCTCAGAAATCATCGTCCGTACGTAGATTGGATTGAGATTTAAATAGCTGATGGTGCTTGATCTCACACCTGTACCGGCAACATACTGGAAGTAGCCTTTGTAATTATCGGTGAATAAGAAGCCCACTGTAGGGGTTCGACCTAAATAGCTAGCATCGCCAATATATACGGCTCCGTTATAGGTCTGGGCAATTCCGGTAATGATATCTGCCAAGATATAAATTCGAGACCCAGTTACTGTTAGGTTATTTAAACGTGCATTCTCACCAATGGAGTTACCCAAGGTAACCACGCCTGATCCTGCATTGATTACAAAAGACTCAGTCTTATTAACCGCCCCATTTATCGTCGCATCAAGCAAGATATTGGCATTAGAGCTTTGCAATGTCGTAGTGCCTGTGCCAGAACTTCCAATAATCAAATTACCGCTGTAGCTTTGCGCGCCGCTTGTAGTGATATCACTCAAGATCGCTGTTGTGCCACCGACGATATTCAGAGTAGGCATAGTGATGCCTGATGAAGTTGAGAAATTAGCCGGGCTCGCTGTAGTTCCAGCTGAATTAATGAGGCCAGAGCCTAATGCATTATTTGATCCAGCAATCAAAGTGTTGCCAGCACCTAAGTTGATGCCACCAGTAAACGAACTATCGCCAGTCAGCGTAATTGCACCTGCGCCTGAAATCGTGACATTACCTGCTCCACTAATCGGCATTCCTATCGTAGTTGCAGAACTCAAATTGAAAGTGAGATTGCCGCTATTAGACACACCCGAGGTAACGGGACCTTGTACCGAATCGTCATAAATCACACTGTAACCGGATGGCAGGATCACATTAGCCACGTTGGATAAATCCGGGATTGCGCCTACGTTAGTAGTGCCAGTAGTCGTCCAGTTGGATGGGTTTGACCACAATCCACCCGAAGCACCAGTAAAAGTAACTGAATCTAATTGAGAAATCGTGCCGTTGCTACCAGATTTAATTGGGCTTCCTGAAATAACATAGTTGCTTGCATCGCCGCCTTCAAGAGAGGCTACAACGTTGTATCCCGCTGAACCAACAGCAACGTTTTTAGAATCGAAGCTGCCTGCACCAACCACGGAAATTGAGTCGCCAGAGATTAATGCAGTTGGCGATGCAGATAACGGCACACTAGTCATATTGGTGTTGCCGTCATAAACCTTACTTGGGGGCGCAATACCTAAAGATGCCATAGATACCGGTTTTGGTGTAACGGTCAATCCTCCAACCACTGTCATCGAATTGAAGTTTTGACTTTGACTGTAGAAGTTTTCTAATACAAGGTTGTAGTTACCTACTTTTATATTATTAGAACTACTTAATGCAGGATTGGCGGGGTTAATGTTTCCAGTAACAACTGCACCAGCACCATCCGTTATCGAAATAGCGTTGCTAACAGGCGTGCTGGTCAAGGCTATAGGTGTCACAGCCCCTCCCAATAGATACTCAGCAGTGACGCTCGCATAGGAAGGCGTACCGCCATAAACTATTGACTGATTGCCTGCCCTAACAATCAATCCATCGGCAGGCACCACAATCAAATTACCCTTGGTATATGTAAAGCTGTAGTTAGTAGAAGCTGCACCTGAAGCCACTAATGCATCAACATAGGTGCCCGCAGGCTCAGTGGATGAGGTTGGGAGTAACCCAATACTAGAAGCTCCCGTTGGAGGGATATAGGTTAAGTTTGCCGCAACCCTATCTGCAGAAACAGTAGCTTGTGAAGTTAAGCTCGCTGCGGTATCCCCATTAACAAAGCCGGAATATAAGACGCCTGCATATCCAATATTATCTGCAGTAGTTACAAATTTAGCATCAGTAACCGCGCTTACCTTTAATTCTTTTTTAGCAACAATCAGATTGCCTGGTGCATAGGTAATGCTGTAGTTAGAGAGGCCGGTGCCTGTAGCACTACTTATATCGAGGCTCTGGGTGTAGGCGCCCGCGTTTAAATTTGCAGGAACGATTGCGGTACCTGAATAAGTAATAGTTGCAGCACTAATGCTATCGCCGTTTCTTAATCCCTTAAGTGGATCTAATGAATTTAGTGGATTAGCCGTAGTCAATTGATTTTGGAGCAAAACCAATGGGGTTCCATAGACTGTATTTTGGTCTGCTGCAGTAACCGTTATATCTCGTGGTGAAATGGTTAAGGCGCCTTGAGTAAAGCTGATGGTGTAATTGCTACCGCCAGTTAAAGTACCCTGAGTAATCGCATACCCTCCTACCCTAACAATGGAAGCCGAACCCGGTGTTCCGTTGAATGGTGTGGCAGTAGTTGCTAAATTACCAGACAAGGTATCGCCGTTGACCAACCCTACAACAGCTTGATATGTTAAAGATGGTAATGCACTGTCGGCATAAACCATGGTTGCATTATCGGCAACCACATTGATTGCCTTCCTAGCAATTGTGAGCACTCCAGGCTGATAGGTAATATCGTAATTACCGATACCGGTACCAGATGCAGCGCTAGGAGCAATTGAATATGTACCAGCATAGGCAGTCCCAGGCACAGTAGCACTACCGACAGCATTGCCAATGACACTAGTTAAGATGACGTTATCGACCGTATCCCCACTGACTAAGCTGCCGTAAGTAAAGGCAGTAGTTCCTAATCCAAGGGATGTACCGTAGGTAGTTGACTGGGCGTCAGCCGTAATCACTAAGGGCGCCTTATTAATAGTTAGCGTTCCGCTATTGCTACCAGAGGAAACGATTTGATAATTGGAGGAGCCTGTACCGGTGATGCCAGTTACTACCATTTGGTAAACGCCGGCGGGCGTGTTATTGGCCAAAGTAATGACGCTTCCACCACTTGAGACCGCCACTGAAGGCGTGATAGCTGCTTGATCCCCTGCACTTAAAAAACCACTTAATACAGCTGAAGCACCAGCTAAGCTTGCAGCAGTTCCATAGCTTCCAGAGCTACTGGAAACTACGAATGTCAATGGAGCGGGTGTGATGGTGCTAGTGCTATTGGCCTGGTAAGTAATCGTGTAGTTAGAACCTACATTCAGGCTACCGTTAATAATTGATACACCGCTGATATTGAGTGTTTTATTACCTGCACCAGCATTTGCATCGGCATAGCTAAACGTTCCGCCCAAAAGACTATCTGGGTTGCCAGTAGCCGCATTGGTAAAGAGACTGCCAGAAGAGACGGTGGCTGCTGGAATAGTTGATGCATTAGTAACACTAGTTGTAGTGTCATATACCTTGACCGCATCAGTCGATGAGATGGTGATGATGGCTGGAGCAATAGTTACAGCGCTCATGACTGGATTCAGTATGGTGTAGTTTGAAGCCAAACCAATCGTTCCGCTTACACCATCAGCCAGTACTGCATTATTTAAACTCACCAATGCTGCACTACCCACATTTGGATTGCTGAGGGTTGCTGAACCAGCACTTAAGGTTAAAGTTTCACCGCCCACTCCAGCAACAGTCAAACCACCTGTGGAAATCGTATTGCTACCATCGTAGGTTTTGCTGGCAGTGAGCGTGATTTGTGCTGGGTTAATATCTGCGGCTAGTGCCGAAGTAACGCCTGTGATGATGTAGTTTGGATTACTTAAAGTTACCCCCGTCAGAACCGGAGTAACTGCAACGCCACTTGCCGCATTTGCAGAAGCAAAGGTGCCAGTGACTGTGCCACCGACAGCAACACCAGTAGTAGCATCGGAACCAATCAAACCAGTTACGCTAGCACCCAATAAGGAAATTTCTGCTGTAGTAAGCGTGTCATATGCTTTATTGCTGACAGCTAAACCAGAAATAGTTACTGGCGCCTTACTGATAGAGCTAGCAGTATTGGCAACGTAGCTAATGTTGTAGTTTGCACTCGCATTAGTAGAGCCATTTAGAATCGTGACATCAGCTAAGTTCAGCCGCTTATTAACGCCTGCAGCTGCAGTTGCGTATTCAAATGACCCGCCAGATATTGAGTCTGTGAGCCCTGTTGAAGCATTTGTAAATAGCGTTCCACTAGAAATAGCTGCTGTAGGTAGTGTAGTAGCCCCAGTAATAGAGGTTGTTGTGTCGTAAACCTTTTCTGCATTTGTTGCAGTGAAAACAATATTGGCCGGCGTAATCGTAACTGTACTAAAGGTAGGGTTAGCAATGGTGTAGTTTGAGGCGCTACCGGCATTAAGACCAGAACCATTAGCTAAGGTGGCACCATTCAAACTTACTAATGCTGCTGTACCTACGTTCGGATTATTCAGGGTAGCCGTACCAGCAGCCAAAGTCAGTGTCTGGCCTGCTACACCAGCCACCGAGAGGTCTCCAGTAGCTACTGTATTGCTTCCATCATAGGCTTTAGTTGCAGTAATGGTAATTGGAGCGGGCGAAATATTGGCTGTTAATACTGTATCAACGCCAGATACATAGTAATTAGCTGCGCTTACTCCGCTAAGAGTAATGCCATTCATGGTGGTGTAACCACCAGAAGTAGTGGTACCTGGCGTCACCACTAAAGAAGCACCTACATCTGCTTGACTAAAGGTGCCAGTAGGACCTGTAGATGCAATTGATGCAGTAATAACATCTTGAATATTAGAAGTATTGGTTAAAACCCCAACCGCTACTGGACTACCGGTAATCGTAGCTACCCTACTTGCGTCGTATAGTCTATTGGCAGCAGTTAAGCCGCTAATCGTCAATGGAGCCTTTGTAATTGTGCTTGTTGAGCTAGTGTTGTAAGTGACAGTGTAATTACCGGTAACACTGGATGAGCCACTCAAGACGCCAATGTTATTCACGCTGAGAGTTTTATTAGATCCAGCATTGGCATTGTCATAGGTAAATATGCCGCCACTTAAAGAATCTAGCACGACATTAGTAGATGCATTCGCAGAATTGGCGGCGTTGTAATATAAAGTACCACTTACTAATGTGAGACCTGGTGCAGTAGTTGCTCCACTAACACTTGTATTGGTGTCATACACCTTAATAGCAGCAGTAGGCGCTACAGTGATGACTGCTGGAGTGATGGTAACAGTACTGAAGCTAGGATTAATGAGTGTGTAGTTAGATGCTGTACCTGTGCCATTACCGAGAGCAGCATTATTCAGCGCTACTAAAGTTGCGGAACCCACATTAGGATTGCTCAAAGTTCCAGTACCAGAACTTAAGACCAAAGTTTGACCACTAATACCTGTAACAGTTAAACCAGCATTGGCAACCAAATTACTGCCGTCATAAATCTTCGCAGCAGTCACAGTAACTGGAGCAGCCGTAATGTTTGCTGTAAGCGAGCTAGTTACACCTGAAATATAGTAATTCGAGTTGTCCAGCGCTAAACCTTGAACACCCAATACCGGAGTTACTGTTAATCCAGTTCCGACATCCGCTTGACTGAAGGTGCCGGCCACCGTTCCGCTAACGGCAGCAGTATCACCACCTAATAATCCAATCACTGTTGCGCCTGCCCCACTTAATACTGCGGTGGTATTAGCGTCATACACTTTATTGGCGGCAGATAAACCACTTACCGTCACTGGAGCCTGGCTAATCGTTGTGGAACCTGAGGTTGTTACTCCCGCTACAGAATAGTTAGCGGCATCAGCACCGCTCAACACGATATTGTTAATGTTGTATGTTGTAGCTCCGGCATTAGCACTGCCATAGGATCCATAACCAACAATGTTAATTGCATCAATACCAATCTTATTGGTTGGCGTTAATGCTGCGCCAGACAATGTTGCGGTGGTGTCATATTGCTTGGTTGGGGCAACTCCGCCAGAAGGGGAAATGGTAAGCGTCAACGGCGTAACCGTAACCGTGCCAGCAGTGACAAGCACTGGATATGCGATTGAATAGTTGGTATTAAAGCCGTTGACCGTTGTCACGGAATTGGATGGCGTGACCGCATAAGAGCCAACTTTTAAATACCCTGCTCCACTGCTTGAATTTGCCGGTACTGTTGCATCAACATCAAATGTGTACTTACCCTGTGGGGACTGCGTATCCATAGCAGTCCATGTAACACTAGTACCAGTTGGGGCAGTCATGTTGAGATTAACAATATCGCCAACACCACAACTAGAGCCGATATTGCAATATGAAGCCGTTACATTCGCAACAGTAGATAGGTTTGCTGTGCCGCTCAAAGTACCATAGATGGAGGTGCTATTACCTACCCTAATCAGTAACTGACCCTGGGCAACTACTGTGAATACGCCATTAACAGGATTAATTGTGTAGTTGGCTGCAGTAGCGCTTGGCACCAATGAATCAACATAACCAGCGCTATTGGTGCCTGGATTAGATCTAGTGACAGATAAATTATTTAATACAGCAGTGGTATCACCCCCTACTAAACCACTTACAGAAGAGTTAAATGATGGGGGATCAATTTGCCCAACAAATTTAGCTGCATCGTTTGCCGTCAATACCAATACTGCCTTCGCAATTGAGGCGACTCCACTTGCAGTGCTTGGCAAGGTGTAATTGCTGAGTAAGGTACCCGCTTTGGCCGTGTAATCACTTGCAACTAAAGCGGTTGATACGGTACCAGCCACAGATGATAAGCCGCTTAAGCTCGCGTTAGCAGAATTATAAGTAGCAGTTGCCTTCGTTACATAGGCGCCCTCGCTATTAACAAATCCACCCAATACATAATCACCAGCACTTACACTGCTACCGGCAATTAAAGTAGCGCTGGTACTACCATCATATGTTTTAGATTGGGATAAGAGGCTTACAGTAATCGCTTTGGGTGAAATTGAGACACTAGATGTGGCAACTGGCAATTGGTAGTTGTTTGCGGAACCTACGCAGCCGACGCCAGTGCAATTACCTAAAGCTAAACCTGCGGTTGGCAAGGTAGTAACTCCGGTTACGTTGGCGCTATTAGCGTCTGCTGAACCAGTGAGAGTTAATGTTTGACCTGAAATTCCGGTTGCTACAGATAATGTTGTACCCAATGTACCTGTTGCAAATGTAACCGCTCCATCATAAGTTTTGCTAGCGGTTAACGTAACAGTAGCTTTATCAATGACATAGGCATTGCTGTTTGAATTAGCGAAGCTTACTAGGTAGTTATTATTTGTACTAGTTCCGGCAAGTGTTCCGGCAGTTAGAGCATATGATCCTGCGTTTTGCACCACTGTAGTCGTGCTGCCATTGAAGCCCATGATTCCAGCCAGCGTCACTGGTGCGCTGGTTGCGTTATCGGAATTTTTGTAACCACTTACGGTGTAATTTCCAATTGCTTGTGAATACGTTGCATTATTTAGAGTGGTACCGTCATAGGTGGTGGATTGAGTATTTGGCGTCACTGTCAATGTAGCCTTGCCCATCACTAAATTGCCATTTGTGTATGTGATGGTGTAGTTGGAAAGACCAGTGCCAGTTGCCGAGCTTGGCACAATAGCGCCGGTATAGGTTCCAGCGTTGACCGTTGGAGATACCGTAGCGCCATTGCTATACAGCAATGTCACCCCAGAAATACTATCCCCCGGCATTAGACCGCTTGATGAATATGCACTCGCGCCTAAATTAAATGCCGTGCCATAAGTACCTGATTGCTGCGTGGCAGTAATCGTGAGCCCTTTACCACCAACTGTCAAAGTGCCATTAGCGTAGGTAATCGCATAATTACTAGATGTAAAGGTTCCACCAGTCGCCAGACTTGGTACCAATGCATAGCTGCCAACTACGGCAGTAGTTGATGAACCTGTACTTGCAGTTGTAATGCTGCCAATCGTTTCACCGTTTTGTAAACCACTTGAAGTAAAGGCGGTTTTGCCACTGCCCACATTGAATGCAGTGCCATAGGTAGCTGTTTGATTATCAGCAGTGACCGTTAATGCACGCGCAGAAACCGACATGGCGCCATTTGCATAGGTGATGGTGTAATTTGAAAGCCCTGTGCCACTAGCCGCACTTGGCACAATAGAGTAGCTTGCCGCAGATGCACCTGACATCACGGCTGCTGTTGCTACCCCACCTGTACTGGTTAGGGTTAAACCAGTTAAAGTATCGCTACCAAGTAAACTACCCGAAGTAATTGAGTACCCCGTTCCGTTGGTTGCTGGGGAAGTTGCCGTGGCGCTTGCGGTTGTGTAGACAAGGCCAGCATTAGTAGTGGTTGCGCCATATGACTTGCTATCAGTAGCAGCAGTGATTGTTAATAGCGCTTTGCTTACTGTTGAAGCAACACCGGTATAGGTAATGTTGTAGTTAGATAATCCGCTACCTACCGCTAGGCTTGGCGTGGTATTGAATGAACCATTTTGCGCAATAGTTGTTCCGGTGATGGCGGAGCCTGAACCCACAGTGGATCCAGCTTTAATGGCTTGGGTAACAGATGTAATTGCATCTCCCGTATTGATGCCACCAATCGATGTTACAAGGCCGGTTACGGTATATCCGGCAGTATTTACAAGCCCAGTATATGTACTCGTAGCGTTATAGGTGGTGGTACTAGCATTATTAGCAATTGTGAGTGCTGCCTTCGTGATCGTATAGGTTGGAGCCCCTGAAACCGTTACTGTCACACCATCAGCAGATAGGATACTGCCAGTTTTGATGACAGTTCCTGTCTGGACAATATTGGCATTTACTGCTGGATTACCTATAGTGCTGTTAAAAGTCAGCCCTGCTTTTACGCTCGCTGTTGAAACGCCAAATGGAGTGGCGCTTAAAGTGACCGTAGCATTATTTTGCAACCAAGTAGTCGCTGTTGAAGAGTTGTATGCGGTTCCATATGCCTGAGAATAGTTAGCACTTAATGCAACAGAAATGGTGTAAGCAGTAGTTCCTGAGCGATAGTCGATGTAATTACCACTGACATATGCGCTTGGAGTAGTGAATGTACCGCCTACATTGCTGTAGCGAATATTCGCCATTGACGCATTGGAACTAGTCACCCCTACTTTGCCTTCAATCGTATAAGCAGTTGCGCCTGGTTGTGCCATAGATAAGGCCACTACTCCACCAGTATTGGTAATCGTTCCAAGTCCGGTGATATTACCGCCAGTTGTAGTGCCGGCAGCGATACCAAAGCCACCGGTAATTCGTACACCATTTGTTCCGGAATTGGTAATTGCGGCAGTCGATGTATCAGCGGTACTAGAGATTGATATGCCAGTACCAGTGGTGCCAGTATTTGTAATAGCACCATTAAGGTCTACAACAGCATTTGCCCCACCAGTAAGACCAGTGCTGACTATTGAGATGCCACCTGCAGATGTCAAGCTAGCAGTCGAGGCGATATAAACGCCCTTATTAACGATGGTTGCACTGGTTCCTGTTGCCGTTCCAGTCAATGTGAGGAGTCCTGCAGAATTAATAACGCCTGAGTTGAGTTGAATGCCAGTCGCATTCGCGGCGGTTACCGTACCCCAGATAGTTATAGTTCCGGCAGTAGAGGTGATGTTGGAATTGTTGTAGAAGGCTTGTACACCACTAGTGGTTAAGCTGCCAATCCAAATATTGCCAGCCGCGACAATGCCAGAATATGTGACGGTTGGCGAACCGTAGGTTACCGAGACATTGCTATTGAACAGCATGCCATAGTTAGCACCATGATTAATTCGGGTATTAGCTGCTGAAGTTGCCACATTGGCAATAGTTGTTCCACTAGCCCCGCCATTTTGTGCGCTTAAAGCGCTTAATACAGACCCTTGAAAATTTAAGTTTCCGCCAGAACTGATGACCGTATTGATAAAGCGCACGTTCCAAGTGGCAACTGAAGCTTTATATGGTGAATTAAGTGCAAATACCATATCCCCGCCAGACTTGAACAAGGTATAGGTATCAATATTCATCAGGTAATAGTTTTCATTATTACTACCCGAAGAAAAAGCAGATATTGTTAATGTGCCGCCCGCAATAAATGCCTGTGGTGATGCTTGAGTTGAGCCAACAATATATAGACCATGGCCATTAGTTGAGCTGAGACTGCTTGCGGAAATAGTGATGTTGCCAGATTGCGCCACCACGTTTGAATCTGCACCTAAAAAATAGACCCCAATACCGCCGTAGCCTGAAGTGACGCCGGTAATGACAATCGATCCGCCGGTCGATGTAATTGGAGTTCCACGCATTTGAACACCATGGTAGCCAGCAGTCGTAGCAGTAGAACCCACCACCCAGATATTGCCGGCTGCTACTACACCAGTATAAGAGGTTGCGTTATAGGTAAAGGTTGTTGACGCTCCAAAGTAAATAGCATGTTGAGCGCCACCATTAACAGCTGACCCCAATACTCCTGTTGCTACATTCGAAATAGTTTGGCCACCACTAGAACCGTTAGCGTTTGTAATGGATGAAGTTGTTGCGCCTTGCAAAGTTAATGCGCCAGCCGAATTCATGACAACGTTATTCAAATACATGCCGTATGAGTTCGTACCTCTGGGTGTTGATCCTGAGAAAGTCATATCACCACCAGACTTGAACAGAGTGTAGTTATTTACATAGATACTATTGGCGCTGGATGTACCGTTTGCATAGCCAGAGATTGTGATTGTTTTTGCGGCATCAAATATGTGTGGACTTGCCAAAGTATTGCCAACAACGTTGACACCATCGCCACCTGATGTGCTGGTGTTAGTACCATAAATATAGATGTAACCATTGGTTGCATTCTGAGCAATCACATGGGCCGTAGCTTGGAGTGAAACACCCATGCCACCATTAACACCATAACCACCAGTCGAGCCAATAAGCGTTATAGAACCGCCGGTCGATGTAAGTGATGAATAGTTGTTAATACCATAATAGGCTGCATTCGATGTGCCGCTACTCGCAGCCATCCAAATATTGCCAGCAGCTAAGGCGTCCGAGTAATTTACAGCGTTATAAGTAACTGCCGTATTGCCATTCATATAGATACCGTGTTGCGTACCGGCATTCACTGCGGCACCAGCAACCGTTGTTGCAACGCTAGCAATCGTTGTTCCTACCAAGCCACCATTCTGGGCGCTGAGTGTAGATGTTGTTGCGCCCTGCATAGTCAAGGTGCCGCCCGAATTTAAAGCAACGCCATTCAAATAAATTGCGTAGTTATTAGTTCCATTGGGGGTGCTACCAGAAATCAGCATATCTCCACCAGACTTAAATATGCCGAAGTTATTCATATAGACTGCATTCGCACCAGTTATACCGTTTGCATAACCAACAATACTGAGGGTTTTAGCTGCGTCGATAATATGAGGAGCAGCTGCTGAACCACCGTTGATTAAGTTAACGCCATCCCCGCCTGTAGCGTTAGTATTTGTTCCATAGATGCGAATATCGCCAGTAGCTGCTGAAGTAGCGCTGATAGTGGCTCCAGTAAAGCCTAAGTTTGCTGCACCATAACCTGTTGCAGACTTTGCATTACTGGTAGTGCCAATTGTTCCAGCATTCCAAAGAGAAACCAGATTAGTTGTTCCACCAAGGATATTGGCAGATGTTCCAGTGGATAAAGCAGTGGCGTTGTATTTTGCGGTTTGAACGCTTGCGTAAACATTATTACCAATGAGTGTAAGCGTCACCATTTCCATTTTGGTATAAACAGTGCCTGAAGTAGGCGTATCACGCACACCAATTAAATAGGATGCGCTTGTGGGCGAAGTTGAGTGCAGAACAATATCGGTAGCAGCTCTTGCTCCACTAGTAGTAGCACCACCCTGGTAGCTGATGTTGTAGCCCGCTAACGTTGCAGCATTGAGGCTTGGCAATGTGGTGCCACTAATTTGGCCAACGAGCGTACCAAAACCAGTATTCGAAATCATTGCTGGCGCTGTCAGAGCTGTACCAGAGGTATTTGCCACGTAGAGCTGACCGGATGCTGTACCTGCAATTACATCAGCATTAGTTTGTAAGGAAACACCCATTCCTGCGTTGCCGCTTGTGGTGCCAATCAAAGTGATATTGCCGTTGACTGACTTAATAGAGGAATAGTTAAATAGGCCATAGTAGCCACCCGTTGCCCCATTGGTTGCAGCGGCAATCCAAATATCCCCACCCGCAAGAATATTGCTATAGACAACGTTGTTATAAGTAACCGTTCCTGTGCCATTAATGTAAATAGCATATTGCTTACCACCATTAACGGCAGAGCCTTGAACTGTAGTGGCAACACTTGCTATGCCACTGGAATTGGAGCTGCCATTTGCATTAATCAATGTACTCGTTGTGGCGCCCTGCATCGTAATCGTGCCGTTGGCCTGAAGCATGGTATTTAAAAGATAAATACCATAGGTATCTGCACCATTAGGCGTGCTAGCAGAAACTAAGATATTTCCTACCGCCTTGAATAGTCCGTAAGTTGAGCTGTAAATACCATAAGTACCAGTTGCACCTAAGGCATAGCCCACAATATTGAGATCTTTTCCTGCATCAAAAATATGTGGCGTGGCTGTACCACTACCACCAACGATATATACACCATAGCTAGCAGTAGTATTAGTTGCTGTTCCAAGGATATTAATATTTCCGCTGCTAGTATTTTGGGCTATGAGGTCAGCATTGGTTCGCAACATCACACCCACGCCATAACTACCCGATGTTGTTCCGATAAGAGTTATTCCACCTGAAGTGCTTGTAATCGAGGAATAAATATCAAGTCCGTAATATCCACCTGTTGCACTAGGCGACTGAGCAGCGATCCACACATTGCCAGCAGCAACTACATTGGAATAGGTGGTAGCACTATATGTAAGCGTTGTTGTGCCATTGATACGAATGCCGTGTTGAAGACCGGCATTCACTGCAGAACCAGCTACTGTAGAAGCAACGCCTGAAATAGTCGCACCTACTAGACCACCATTCTCACCAGATAAGGTTGCTGTAGAAGCACCCTGCATGGTTAATGTACCGCCAGATTTAAGTATGGAATTTGTTAAATCTATAGCGTATGAATTTGTACCAGTTGGTGTACTTGCTGAAATCAACATGTCACCAGTCGATTTAAATAATACGTAGGAGACTGTTTGTAATCCGTAAGTACTAGCCGCCCCTGCTGCATAAGTCACGATATTGAGATTCTTGGCTGCATCAATAATTGACGGTGTAGTGACGGTACCGTTACCGTTCATATAAATACCAATACCACTAGTAGCATTGGTGCTACTAGCTAAGATATCAATATTGCCGTTACTTGCGTTCTGCGTAATTAATTTTGATGTTGCGCGCAAGGCAACAGCAGCACTACCTGAACCAGAAACTACGCCAATCAAGCGAATAGCTCCACCAGTTGAGGTCATGACGGATTCGTTCTCAATAATATTGAGGGTACTACCAGTCGAACTACCTGCAATCCAAATATTTCCCGCTGCCGTAGTTCCAGAGTAGCTACCAGCATTCACCTTACCGCTGGCAATGGCTGTTGCTGAGCTATTACCAATATAGACAGCACTACCACTTGATGTAACTGCAGAACCAGTTACGCCAACTGCATTGCCTGTAGATTGGTAGCCGTTAAAAACGAGATTGGAGACGCCATAGCCGGGACTACCAGCACTGGTTACATCAACAGTCATATTAGTTTTTACTAACCAAGCAGTATTAAGTTTTTGAGCTGACGATCCAGCATATCCATTAAAAGCTGTAGTGGTTACATAACCAGCTAAAGTAGGAGTGGCCATTACGGTATTGCCACTCAAGGATAGTGTTACCAGTACCATTTTGGTGTTTGTTGCATCAGAGAAACCCAATAACCACTGGGAACTTGAACCTGTTACTTGAGCCACATGGGTAGCCACAATAGAGCCCGGAACCGATCCCCCTGTGAGGTTGCCGCTAACAATAGTTGCATCGGCCAAGGAACTAGCGACTAAGTTTGTATTTGTTGCGCCGGTCAAGAATCCAGAGGCTGCTGTATTGGTCTTGGTATTGTCTGCCCCAACACTTGCACCCTGAATAGTTAAATTACCACCAGCATAAATTGGACTGTTCGTGAAATGTACAGCGCCATATGAAGCTCCACCACCACCCGCTACAGAAACAGTAATATCACCACCAGCCGCTAGCGTTGTGTAGGAGAAATAGGCAATTGCAGTGCTGGATGATGGCGCATAACCAGTAATCTGAATATATCCAGATGCGCTAATAGTATTCGGTGCTGCAGTGGACGTTCCAGTTGAATTAATCACAGATACCGTAGTAGCTGTCGACTTGGTTGCTGTAATGATAATATTTCCTGCGGGTGCATAAAGACTTGAACCTGCAGGTATATCAATGGCGCGCGATCCAGCATCAGTAGATGAGCCGATGATTGTTAAGTCACCACCATTGGCATTAACAGCACCTCCTAGAGCTACCCCTATCCCACCACTAGAAATACCCTTTAAGGTAATGTAAGTTCCCGCCGTTAATGCCCCGTTGGTTGTTACACCTGCAATACTGGTTGCGTAAGTTGCAGCATTAGCCAATGTAATGAATCCACTAACCGGAGTACATCCAGAGCCAGTACAACCGAAGGTATTATCCAAAACAATGTAACCAGAGACGCTGACTACAGGATCGATTGCACCACCTGAAGCCAGTATGGAGTAATTAACAGGACTGCTGCTACCCGTATTAGTCAGGGTGCCAATCATCAATACAGAAGTCTTGTCTCCATAGCGGTTGTCATACAGAATGGTTGAAGCATTTCCACTGGTATTAGCGGCTAATGTAATCGTGCCAGATTGCGTAATATCATTATTGGAAATAAATGAAATATTGCCGCCATTGGCATTGTCTGCAATAGCTCCAGTTTGGGTAATACCAGTATTTGTTCCTGCTGCTGCATTATTACCAGTCACAATAAGATCGCCGGTATTAATAGTCATGGCGCCCAAGCTCACCACAGTAGCTGCAGTAGTGCCAGTTCCAGTAACTGTTAGAGAATTGGCTGTAATAGTACCGATTGCCTTTACCGCAATTCCTGTAGTGGAGGTACCAGTAAGAACAACTGCAGCACCATTAATGGTTCCACTAACTCCCGAGTAATCAATACCATTACCTGCAGTCGAATTAGCGATGAAGGTGATATTGCCTGTAGCACTGGTAGCAACCGTGCTAGTTATTGCAGCAGATGCAGTTGAGCTAGCTGTTGCAGTAATCGATACCGCCCCACTACTCTTGATACCGGTATATGCAACAGAATTGACTGTTACTGAACCAATCGTCAAATTAGTGTTATCAACAACAGTTAATGAGCCGATTGAACTAGCGCTACCAATCGTCGCAATCGTTGCAATACTATTTGCAGTATTACTCAGGGTGAAATTACCGCTACCAACAAAAGCGATACCCTTTGCATTATCGTTAACGACTCCACTCAAAATTAATGTGCCAGCGCCACCTAATGAAGCTGCAGAAGTATCGAGAGTTACCGTACCGGAGACAGTAGATGCAGATGTTGTACTGGAATTAATAATTGCGCCAACAGCTGCACCGCCATAAATCTTAAAGTTATTACTAACGCTATAGCCTTTGGTATCTACCGTTGCTAATGAGGTTGCTGCCGATCCAACTGTGACTAGGCCAGTACCTAGCGCAGCATTATTGCCAAGCACCACCCTACTGGAGGCAACATTAGTGCCACCGCTATAAGTATTTGCATTGGAAATGGTGAGAACGCCTGACGAGCTAGCGTTATATGTAGCAGCAGAGTTATAGGTAATTGAAACAGCACCTGATACCACTCCACTGATAGCACTAGAGGCGCTGGTGCTATTGATTGCTAAAGAAACATCAGCAACATTGTTAGTAAGAGTTACGGCTGCTGTACCTGAATTAATC
Source organism: Polynucleobacter sp. 80A-SIGWE (assembly GCF_018882295.1). Taxonomy (GTDB): domain Bacteria; phylum Pseudomonadota; class Gammaproteobacteria; order Burkholderiales; family Burkholderiaceae; genus Polynucleobacter. Next base: position 926,846 of record NZ_JACVOR010000001.1, on the reverse strand, counting down.
GTTAATGATTGAGGAACAAAGTCACGAGCAATAGAAATTGCTACAACACCTGAACCACCTGCTGGCGCCACTCCACCGCTGATATCACTTGCGCCCCTACCTGTGTTAGCCGCCGGGGTACCATTTGCACAGGCAGTGCCGTTCATACCGCAGCCGCCAATACCGTATTCAGTAGAAGTGCCAGTAATTGCAGAGACAACACCCGGACCAGCCGTTAGGCCAACACCGGGTCCTCCGGAACCACCACCGGCACCAGCAGCGACACCGCCAATAGATGTGGTGCCATTTGCCCCCAATTGACCCGATCCACTGGTGGCACCAATTGCAGAATTATGATTGCTACCCGCCCCACCTAAAGCAGTAATGGTCGTCAGGCCTGAGCCTGAGATGGCAGAGGAGCCGCCAGCACCTCCGTCATAGTTTGTATTTGCTCTAGCTGCAGTAGTATTTGCAGAACCACCTGCTGTTGCTGGCGTTGCGCCACCAGCACCAACAGTAATTGCATAAGTAGTTCCGGCCACCCAGACATTGCTACCTGTAACAACTTGACCACCACCAGCACCAGGACCCCAGTTCACAGCATTTACACCGCGACTTCCACCACCCCCGCCTGCAACAACCAAATAGTCTGCAGTAGTATTGGCCGACGGTGTCCAACTATAAACGCCACCTGCATATGACAATGTAGCGCCATCAGTCAAGGTAACAGCACTTGCACCAACTGTTGCAACACTTCCCACACCATATTGGTATGAACCGCCACCAAGCAGCTGCAATGCTCTGGCTATAGTTACGCCAGAAGATATTGTGCTGCCAAAATTAACGGCCGCATTTGAGGTGCTCAGTGTTGTTGCGCCATTAATTGTTGCAGCGCCTGTGTATGTTTGCGTACCAACCGTGGTAACCGAGCCTAGCAAGGTGCTAACACCAGACACCACAAGATTGCTTGTGTTTGCGGAGTTAATGATGGTGCTACCGGTATTCATATACAAAGAACCGATTGAAACAGTTCCAGCAAATTGAAGATCTAAAATTCCAGAGGCGCCGATAGTTACCAAGCCACTGTTAGCACCGCCTAATGCATTGGCACTAGTAACAATAACTTTTCTGCTATCCGCAATGAAAGTACCGCCTTGGTAGTCATTATTTCCGGATAAAGTAAGCACACCAGATCCGTTTTGTGAAACAGAGCCTGTTCCTGTTAGCGTAGTGGAGTACCTTACTGCTGAACTCTTATAAAAAGCTAAATTACCGTTATTGGTTAAGGCGCCAGTACCTAGTGATCCTGTTGTACTGTTATTACCAACCTGAATAGTGCCGCTAGTAATTGTGGTGGTACCGGTGTAAGTATTGTTGGCAACCAAAGTTAGCGTGCCATTAACAGTATTGCGATTTGAACTTGTAACTGTGGCAGCAGAACAAGTGCCGGTACAAGTCTTTACTAAATTAGTTGGGCCTGTAACGGCACCTGTAATAACGCTTGAGGCGCTACTAGAGTTAATAGTTAAGTTAACTAGATTGCTGGCACCGCCAGAAATAGTTGCGGCTGCAGAGCCAGAATTAATGGTTAGAGAATTTCCGGCCGAAGGCGTAAGACTGGCGCCATATCCGAAGATAGCCGTTCCAGAACCACCTGCTCCGCCTGTTGAATATCCGTTTGCTAAACCGCCGCCACCGCCACCGCTTCCAGTTGCAGCCGTACCCGCACCTGGAAGTGCTGTATTTGAGCCGCCGTTGCCTGCACTCACTGAGCCACCTAAGCCACCAGCACCACTAAAACTTCCGCCGCCAGCGCCTGCACCATACCAAACCAATGAGCCATTAATCGAGCTTGCAATACCAGCCCCACCATTTTGTGATGATGCTGCAGCACCTGCACCACCACCGCCGCCACCTATATCAGCAGCATATGCGCCTGTTGTTCCTGACAATCCGCCATTGTTTCCTTGCCCTACTGCCCCAGTACCAGCGGCCGCACTCCCACTAGCTCCGCCACCAGAAGCACCATTCGATCCTGCAGCAATACGACCACCACCACCGCCGCCACCTAAGGCGATGATGGTAGTTAAACCAGTTCCTGCCAAAGAAGTTCTTCCACCAGTACCACCATTCATGCCAACGCTGGATCCGCCCGAGCCACTAATGATCCCGGTACCACCGGCACCTCCACGACCAACCAAAATTGAATAGCTGACTCCAGAAGAAAAGTCCTGTGACCCCGTTAATACACCACCGCCACCGCCGCCACCGCCAGTATCAAAGCCACCAGCTCCGCCGCCACCAGCGATAAAGTAGCCAGAGTTGGTGGTTGAAGCATTAGGGGTCCACGTAAATGTGAAGCATGCTGGACTTCCGGCGCCACCGCAGGCTGCACTACCTGCAAGAGAGCTAGTTGCATATAAGCTACCTACTGCAGTTGACGTCGGACTAGCGCTGTTCGTAGATGCAGCCGTCGGAGTTGACCCGCTATATGAATAGGTTCCATCTGCGAAGAGTTGCAGATAATTTTGATAAACCGTCTCGCCAGCAATAGAGGTAGCACTGACGATGCCGGTGATAGTGACCGCGCTATTGGTAGTATTGAGTTGAACATTATCTGCACGCAATACAACATTCCCGCCATAACTTTGAACACCAGTAGTAGTTACGCTGCCGGCCAATGAGGTGGTGCCAGTGCCAGTAATATTAAGTGAAGCAAGCGCAGTTGTGCCACCCACCTCGCCGCCAAAAGTTGTTGTTGCACTACCGTTTGTAATGGTCAGCGCACCCGCGCCGTTCACCGTAGAAGCAAAAGAAACAGCCTTATTGGCCTGGGTTGTTCCGGTTCCACCGGTATAAGTTGCTAATACTGATGTCCCGGTGATGTTGACAACGCCGTTATAGGTTTGTGTGCCACCAGTTGTAATGTTGCCATTGATATTTAATGGCGCATTGATTGTTAGATTTCCAGCAACAGCTAGCCCACTGTATATTGTGCCGTTCACGGTAACTGACCCAATTGTCAAAGTGCTGCTATTGGCAATAGTTAAACCAGCAACTGGAGTAGAAGAAGTTGCAATCGTTGCCAATGTATTGGAACTGTTATTCATGCTGTAGGTACCAGCACCCACAAAGGCAATTCCATTACTACCTGCACTAACAATTCCGGTAAAGCTTAAAGCATTAGCGCCATCAATCGATGTTGCCGATCCAATAGTTACCGCACCCGATGCGGTTGCAGCAGTTGCGCTAGAGTTGGTAACTGCACCAGCGATACTTCCACCATTTAACACAAGATCGTTACTAATAGCCTTACCGTTCAGATCGATAGTGCCGAGTGAATTGGCATTGGCACCCACAGTAATCGTGCCAGTGCCAAAGGAAGCAGCATCTCCAGCTTTTACAGTTCCATACTGAACGCTTGTACCTCCGCCATAAGTATTTGCATTAGATAATGTGAGAGAGCTACTACTGGTATCTTTAATTAAGCTACCTACACCACTAATAATTCCAGACAGGATTTGGGCGGCACTAGAGGAATACTGGAATGTTCCTGCGTTAATAATATTGCTGGCATAAGTTCCGGCAGTAGTACTGCTCGTTAACCTGCCTGAGCCAGTAATAGCAAGAGTTCCACCAGTAATTGTGGTGGCGCCACTGTAAGTATTGGCACCCGCCAAAGCAACGGTACCTGTCTGACTTGCGCCATTAATAGTTAAAGCCGTAGATCCAGCAACAATTCCACCTACTGTTAATGTATATGAACCTGTAGCTGCAAGACCGCCACCATCAGTACCTAGAGTAATTCCGCGATTTGATGCCAGAGTGATGGATGCAGTTGACTGAAGCGCGCCGCCATTAAGACCTACTGATGCTGCTACTACACTCGTTGGAGCAGCACCTAAATTACGGTCTGCGCTGATAGACAAAATACCACCCTCGACAATAGTATTTTGTGCTGTTGCCGAACCATAAGTATTGGTATTTGAAAAAATCACTGTACCGGTTTGACCAGCACCACCATTTACGGTCACAACATAAGCACCGCTAACGACACCACTGATGCTGAGATTGCCGCCACTAGTACCGATGCTACTTGCCGCAGACATGGCTACTGTGCCAATGTAAGAGGCTGCCATAGAACTGCTATTCGTAATGGCTCCATTAGAGGAAACGCCTGCACCTGCAATAGTTGCGGCATTCGTATTGCTGATTGCCTGACCATTTAAATCAATAGACGCGCCTGAGGCTACGCTAATTGCACTATTGCTTGCACCAAACGCAGTGACAGACCCTGCTTGTAACGTACCAGCCGTTATTGTTGTGCCGCCGGTATAGGTATTGAGTCCATTTAGAGTGAGTAAGCCAGTTCCTTGCTTCGTAACAGAAGTGGCGCCTGAAATGACACCGTCAATTGAATTTATAGAATTACTTGAATTAACAGTAATGCCAATAATGTTTGTAACGTCACCAGAAATGGCCGCAGAACCAGAACCACTATTAATTGTTAGCGTGTAGTTGGCAGGAGCAAATGCGCGACCTTCAAAAATAACAACACCATTCTTTGCCGCCAGGCCGTTTGAATAACCCCCAGCACCACCGCCGCCGCCAGAGCCGGCAGATGTAGGGCCAAAACCTGCGCCGCCACCAGCACTGCCATTGCCACCGACTGCATAAGTGACAGCGGCACCAGTAATAGAAGATGATGTTCCGGCACCAGCAGTAGTTCCTGATGCAGCTGCCGAGCTACCACCGCCAGCACCACCAGGCTGCTGAGGGTTTGGCCAGCCTCCTGGATAGCGCGGTCCACCAGCATTAGCTGCAGTTGTTACACCATTAACAACGGTTGATCCGGATGCGCCACCAGCACCACCAGAATAATTACCTCCATTACCACCAGGGGATCCGCCATTTGCTGTAATCGTATCGGCACTTGAGGTAAATATAGTTGCTGTGCCGGCCAATGAATTTGTACCACCAACACCAACCTTGATCGTGTATGTTGCACCAGCAGTAATGATGTAAGAAGAATTTCTAACAACACCACCTGCACCACCGCCACCGCCGTTATCAAAACCACCGCCACCGCCGCCGCCCACAACCAAATATTGCGAAGTAAATGTGTAGTCCGGAATCCAGGTATATGTCAGATTCGCAGTATTGTATGAAAGGTAGCCGCCGCTAATATGTGTTGACGTAGCGCCAACTGAACCGGCTACCCCACCAATCGTATAACCACCAGCACCAGTTAGGCTGAAATAATTATTAACTGGATACGTTGTTGTGGTTACAGAACCATTAATAGTTACATTCGCATTACCAGATGTAATGGTGGCATTTCGAGCAAGGATTACATCGCCGTTATAAGTTTGTGCACCAATGGTTGTTACGTTAGCATCAAGCTCGATGGTTGTGGCAGTAAATGTGAGAGTTGCTGTTCCTGAAGTTGCATTGATTGCAGAACGGATGCTGATATTTCCGTTGCCTGAAATGCTGCTTACTGAATTTGATCCAATGATATTGCTTGAATTTGCGGTACTGATTTCTACATTAGTAGAGGCATTGAGTGCGGTATTAATATAGCCTGCGACGGTAGCATCTATGATGATGTCATACGGGTCAATTAACCAGATACCACCCCTACCTGCATTAATACTTGATAGCAAACTGAGTGTGCCGGCAGAGGTTTCAATCAAACCACCACTTTGGTTGGCTAGACTTGAATCTTGCTGCGAGGCATTGAGAGTGGTATGTTGGTCTAGAGTCGCAGATAAAGCAAAAGGCAATGTGCCGTTGCTTGCATCATTGCCTATCTTGATGGATCCACCCTGGGTGTAACCAGTTGCCTCAATAGTGCTTCCGGTGATGGTGACACTATTGTTTGCGGATGCACCAAAGCTACCGCCACGGCCAGTTGAGCCGTTTGTCTGAATCACACTGTTTTGAATATTGAGGTCGCCGTTATTGGCGATAAGAGTGATGGCGCCGCCATCCGTACTTCCGTTTGCTGCAATGCTGCCCGCTACTGTAATTTGATCACCTGAAAAAGCAATTAAGCCGCCGGGGCCATTATTACCATTGGCCTGCACCACACTGCCCGCTTGACTGCTAATACTTGGGGCAGCTGCATAGATAAATCCACCAGTGCTGCCGTTGGCCAACACTTGGGCGTCACTATTAAAGGTAATAGATTGGCCTGCCGCAAGATAAATCACATTGCTATTAGTCTGAGTCACTGTCGCCTGAATAGCGCTTGCGTCATTTGCCGCAGTGCTGGAGTAGACCTGGTTGAGGTTTTGATCAGCGTTCTGAGAGATGAGATAAGCAGGTAATTCTTCTGGCCGTTTAGCTGCTCCATTTACTAATACGGTTATTGCCATATTGTTTGGCAGGCTTGAGCTCAGGCTTAAGCGGCCAGATACATAGATAGCTTGAGCCAGTAGGTTGATTGCATTACCTAGTGAACCTGCATTACCAGCAAGACTGTAGTTGCTGGTGTTGATATTGCCAGCAGCATAGATAGTCTGCGCCTGAACAGTTACCTTAGTAGCAGAGATTGTTGTACCCACATTAAGGTAGGCGATAGAAGATCTGATAACGACATCTAGGTTCTGACCGCTAATGTTGGCATTGAGATTAAAGATGCCGGAAGCAGATAGAGTCAAGGTTGTGAAGTTGGCGCCACTCTTCAGAATATCGGCACCGCTAGCGATAGTCAGACTACCGCTACCATTTTGTGTACAGCCGCCCACACTTGGGCAAGCAGTGGTATTGGCATTTACTTCAATAATGACGTTGTTATAGGAGAGAGCTGCAGAGATGATGCTGGCTGCAGCGGTATCAATTGTTAAATCAATTGGATCCAAGAGCCATGTACCAGACTTGCCCTTCCTTGCACTGGTATTAACTTGTGTCGTAGCAGCTAGCGCTACAGTTCCTTTGGAGCTGGTTTCAATAAAGCCGCCATTACCAGATAAGGTGCCGCCCATAGATTTAAGGACACCCGCCACTGTGGTCTTCACTTCAGACCAAATGGCAATAGATCCACCGTTGCCAGACTGGATGGCTGATGTATCAATCAGAGCACCCTGCTCTACAGTGACTGTCTTGGCCATTTGCTTGTTATTGGCTGCCGCCTGGGCATTTGCCTTAATAGCAACTTCGGCTTGAAGATTGGTTTGAGCACCTGGAGTCTGGGCATTGAGCTGTGAACCACCAGTTACCTTAGTGTTTGCCAAGCCGATATTGATCTGGCCACCACCTTGAGTACCAGTAGCTGTAGTTTTAGAGTTAGCCGCAACGGTGATATCACTGCCTACGATATTGATCTGGCCGCCCTGTCCATTTTGGCTATTGGCAGTCACTTTACCTGCCTGGGTAACGGTATTGGCGACTAATTCGATTACACCGCCATTGTTGACTAAGCTGTTTGCAGAGATACGGCCTGTATTTTTAATGACGCTGGCCATCAGTTGGTTAGCTGAGCCTGCCGCAATCACTACCAAACCACCGTTTACCTCTACAACCCGCTTGTTTTCAACCAAACCTTTGTATGTGGCGATGTCCACCTTCAGACTCATCAAGGAATTACCCTTGAAATCCAGGGTAATTTGCTCGCCTGATGCCAAGGCAACAGTTCCCTCACCCTTTTTGGCAAGTAAATAGCCATCATTGCGAACTTCCGGAGCTAACAAGGCAATGTAACCACCATCAACGTTAGTTTTAATTTTTCCTTCGTTGATAACTTGGCCAGTGCCGTTACCTTTGTAAGTGGACTTACCTTCCATGAAATCTTTATCACCGATATTCATCGTCGTTGCTACGACTCCTGCCGCGTTGATGTCAGCACCCTTACCAAAAGTAACGCCATTCGGATTTACAAAAACCACTTGGCCATTTGCTTTTACTGCACCCTCAATCATCGAAGGTGTTGCACTGGTAACGCGATTCAAAGTTACTGCACTTGCGTTGGGTTGATTGAAATTAACCTGAGAATTTTTACCGACGTTAAAGCTATCCCAATTGATCACCGCACGTTGTGAAGTTTGATTCACATTCATGGTCGCAGAAGTTGCTGTTTGTGACTGAGAAATAGATGCATTACCAGCAACAACTTGGCCGTTGCTAGGAAGCGCTATTTTTGGCAAGAGAGGTACTGCAGGATTTGCAAATGCACTTGCTGATGCAATGCATGAGCCCACGAACAATACGTGCGAAATTTTGCCTACGAAATTAACTCTCGCAAAACAATTTTTCAACGATGTTTTCAGAGAAAGGAGCGACCTTTTCTGACGGGGTTTTTTCAATACAAACTCTAGGATTTTTTCCGGAAGCAGAATTTTCCCAAAGCCTTTTATCTATTGATATTAGCCCCTGGGATAACATGCTTAAACCCTTGTATTTACGGCAAATTTTTACCCCCAAAAAGTGTCAGGAATACAAAAAATCGCAATATCTAAAAATTGGGCTTACTTAGGCAGATTTTTAGTGCTTTTGATTGATGCAGATTTCAGGTGATTTTTGAGTGCAAATATGACTCAAAAAACGAGTGCCTGATTGCTTAATGAATCGAAATATTTTGATTGGTTTTTATCTCAAGAGATTGCTCTTCATCAGGCGTATTTTTGATCTGCATAATAGCTTCGCCCCACCCTGCTTGCTGTCGTAATTGATCGAGCAAAACACACATCGCGCGCATCATATTTTCAGGTAAACGGAGATTTAAATTTGCCCCGCCCGGTAGCAGAAAATCAATTGATAATGATTCATCAAAATCAACCTTTTTTAATGTGTTTTCCTCTGTAATTTTTTCACCATTTTTAGTAAGCGAACAAGATACGTCCATCACTAATAATGGATCAAATCCTAGTGGAAACTGCGCTCCAGATTCATAAGTTTGAGCACCCGCATTTGCAGTTTTTGCAGCCTCCAAAAGCGCTGATTTCTCAAATTCATTTACTGCTTTTGCGGCAACCGGTGAATGCGCCTGCTCCAGCTTTTTTGTTAGCAAATGTGTGCTGGCAGCAAGAATAAATAATGTGACTCTGCGAGTTAACCAAAGACGATATTCAGCCTGATCCAGCGTATTAAACCGAAAAAAAATACGGTCTTCATTGATTAAGTAGGCGGCGTTTAATTGCTTGATAGTCATAGTGATTTAGATTAACGGGACTCAGGTAGATCTTGATTTTTTCTGCAAGCGTCAGCGCTCTGTTTGCGACCCTCATCACGTAAATTCTCATCCGTCATCACGCCCACACTTGACGAATCTGACTGGCCTCGCAAGCCGCCAATTTGCTGCTTAAATTGAGCTGCATTTTCCAGATTCATACTATTGGATGCGGCTGATGGAGTTAGTCCTATCTCAAAAGATGGAGCTTGGAGTTAAAACTGATAACTTGCCGTTAACCATCCACGAGGGTTGGTGGTGGTACCGTCCGTATTAACGGCCTGTCCAGACTGGCTATAGAGTGGATTGCTACCAACCTTCCAAGCAACCATAGCACCTAAATTCCATCCCTCCCAATCCCACTTCACGCCCATACCAGCACCCATTAAGGAGTAGGTATTGTTGGCATTAGTTTGACCCTGCCAATTAGCATAGAGATTCTTGTACTGTTGCACTACACCCGCATCAAAGAAGATGCTGGCCATAATGCGCTCTGGAAATTGTTGGCGCAACTCGATGGTGCCAATACCACCTTGTGAACCACCGCCCTGAGCTACTGGATACGCGCGAATGGCATAAGGGCCCCCCATATAGATTTGTTCAGCGGAGTTCAAATTTACAGAGGCTAGCTGACCACTAATGGATATGAATGCAGTGGTTGTTCCGTCTTCTGATAACTGCTGCGTGCGATTACCGGCAAAGGTAAATTTAGTAAAGCTTTGTGGTGTGTACTGACCATACCCATCCACGCTGGTAGAAGAAATATTCAGACTACCCAACACCAGGGTGGCAGATCCCGCACTCACACCGCCGCCACCAAAGCTATCGTAATGATTGCCCGACAGACCCAATGATGCATTATTAATGGTGTATGCGCTAATGGTTGAAAGGTTCAGCATATTTTTATTGCTGTAGCTCTTTACATCGTAGTTCGCTGTAACGTTGACGTTGGTCCCCTGCTCACGGATCAATGGGTACGCTGCGCTAACACCCCCCGTCCAAGCATCACCATAGCCACCACCAGCACTACTTGCATAGTTACTGACGTTTTTATAGTTCAGGAATGTGCCTGACAAACCTAAACGCAAGCCGTCCTTCGACCCTGGTAATGAATAGGCGCCCTGAATATACTGCGAACCTTCAGAGTAGATGCCATTCACTGAAGCAGAATCACCAATACCAGTTGGGTTGATAGCGCTTAATGCAATGACACCCTGATTTGCACCAGTGGATCGGCTACCGTAGTTATTTGCCTCAACCTTGCCCTGGTACCACTGCGGCTGAGTGAGTTGCAAGCGTAAAGCGGTTTCACCATCTTTTTGACCGGGCTCTAATTGACTCGAAACCATAACTCCTGGGGTTTCATTCAGAATGATTAGTGCACGCTCAATTGCCTTGGTGTTGAGTGGCTCACCAATGGGATTGGCGTAGGTAATATATTCAGCCGCAGTTTCTTTACTAAAACGCGTTGGGCCACTTGGCATATCCACAAAAACACTGCTTAGCTTTGCTTCAGTCACTAAAACCTTCACAACGCCATTTGCAATTTTTTGTGGGGGCAATATAGCCTGCACTGTATAGCCACTCTTGCGATAGAGTTCAACAACAGCATCGCAGGCTTTTTGCAAATCATCAAAGTTGACCGGGCGGCCAATCCAGGACTTCAAAATGGCCTGAACAGAATCTACCGGCAGAATACTGACACCCTCCAAAACAAAAGACTTCACCTCGAAACGAACCTCACTCTGGGATGACTCGCTTGGACGTGACTGCTCTCTTGGACCGGGCTCAGGCAGAGCTAAGGGGGATGGGCTCGGCAACTGCTTTTCTAAGCCCTGCTGCAATGCACCTGCATCTACCTGCGCATAAACCTGCCCAGCAGAAAACATGCCTATTGCCGCTAGAGCGAATAAGGATTGATGAAATTGATTTGATCGTGCGCTGTATTTCAAAATAAATAGCCTAATAAAAAAACAAAATCAAGCTAAGTGCCTGATAAATAATGTATAAATTTTACTTTGAATAAGGTCAATTCCTATTAGCTCAAGAGATAACAGACGTCTTTGACCTAAATTAGTCGATTTCGGACAAAATAATCGTCAGTGGATTAAGATTTCGTATGAATTCAACAGTTAGCGCCCCAATTGCCTTTGATTACCCCCAGCAAGATGCCGCCGGGGCCACCTGCACTGCCCAAGCCTGGGCCAAAACACCCCCACAACTGCATGGCTCTGAAAAAGCCGCTGTTATTACCCGTATTAAGCAATTACTGATCGAGAAAGATGCTGCATTAGTGGCTCACTACTATGTAGACGGCGATATTCAAGACTTAGCGATGGAGACCGGTGGTTATGTAGCCGACTCTCTGGAAATGGCCCGCTTTGGTAAGCATCACTCTGCCAAGAATTTAATCGTAGCTGGCGTGCGCTTTATGGGGGAGTCTGCCAAGATTCTGAGTCCTGAGAAACGCGTCTATATGCCGGACCTGGAAGCAACCTGCTCTTTAGATTTAGGTTGTGACGCTAGCGACTTTGCAGCATTTAGAGCTTTGCATCCCGATCGCACTGTAGTTGTCTATGCCAATACCAGCGCTGCTGTTAAAGCCCAAGCTGATTGGATGGTGACTAGCTCTTGCGCATTAGCAATCGTTCATCAACTCAAAGTTGAGGGCAAGAAAATTCTGTGGGCACCTGATCGGCATTTAGGTCGATACATTCAAGAGCAGACTGGCGCTGATATGTTGCTCTGGAATGGTGCTTGTATTGTTCATGATGAATTTAAAGCGGTTGAATTAGAAATGTTGATGGCCGCACATCCCAATGCCATGGTTTTGGTTCACCCAGAATCACCGCAAGCAGTAGTGGATTTGGCGGATGTTGTTGGCTCCACATCGGCAATGATCAAAGCTGTCGTTGAAGGCTCTGCCACTGAATATATTGTGGCTACTGACAACGGCATCTTGCACCGCATGCGCCAGCTCGCACCCAATAAAGTATTGATTGAAGCCCCTACCGCTGGTAACAGCGCTACCTGCAAGAGCTGCGCGCACTGCCCTTGGATGGCTATGAATGGCCTGCAAGGGATCTTAGATTGTCTTGAGAATGCTTCTGGAGAAATCTTTATCGAGGAAGGTGTGCGAGTTAAGGCGCTAGGCTGCGTCGAACGCATGCTGGACTTCACCCAGAATCATCCTGACCTGCTTGCCAAAGCACAGCATGGCTTTGTCAAAAATATTGGTGCGGCTTAATTACTTATTTTGTCTTTTGATTTTTTCTTAATTTAGATCGATTCATTCATGTTTGAGTACAACGAGACTTTAGAACAAGCCCGTCAACGCAATATTGCTGACGCTCTAATGGAAGATATTGGTAAGTGCGATTGGACTGCGCAATTAGTTCCTAGTAAACCTGTTCATGCCCAATTAATTGTTCGTGAGCAGGCTGTTTTGTGTGGGGTGGATTGGTTTGAGGGCACTCTTAAGAAATTAGATCCTGCAGCAAAAGTGACTTGGCACTACCTAGAGGGCGACTTAATGAAGCCCGATACTAAGGTTTGCGATATTGAGGCCAACTCTCGCGCCCTTCTCTCTGCTGAGCGCCCCTGCATTAACTTCTTGCAAACGCTTTCTTGGACGGCCAGCATTGCGCGTCAGCATGTCGATGCAATTGCAGGCGTCAGCCCAAATCCTAATGGCTGTGCAGTGCTCGATACTCGCAAAACGATTCCTGGCTTACGTCAGGCACAGAAATACGCAGTCCGTGTGGGTGGCGGTCAAAACCAACGTCTTGCACTATGGCATGGCATCTTAATTAAAGAGAATCACATCGCTGCTGCAGGTGGTGTTGCTGCTGCAGTCAAAGCTGCGCAGGCATTGAATTCTGGGGTGGATATTCAGGTGGAAGTAGAAAGTATTGCTGAATTGAAAGAAGCTTTGGATGCCGGCGCAAAGAGCGTCTTAATTGATAACTTCACCACCGAGCAAATGAAAGAAGCTGTTGCCTTTACGAATGGTCGCGCTTTATTAGAAGCTTCTGGTGGTATCGACTTAGATCAGATGCGTGCGATTGCCGCTACTGGCGTTGATCGCATCTCTCTTGGAAAGCTGACCAAAGATATTAAGGCCGTGGATTTCTCAATGAGAATATCCGCCTAACCATTAATCTTTAGGTTTCAGAGCTTTCAGAATTTCCCTCTGCTTGAGGCGTCAGAATAGTCGGATAAGAAACTGCCCAAGTGCCCGGGTAATCTCGGCTGTAATGCAATCCCCTACTTTCTCTGCGCATGAGTGCTGATCTCACAATCAACTCAGCGCATTCCAGCAGATTACGAAGCTCAATTAAGTCACGCGTTACTTTAAAGTTCGCGTAATACTCTTGCACTTCGTATCTGAGGAGCTTAATGCGGTGTAATGCACGCTCTAGTCTTCGATTAGTTCTAACAATACCGACATAGTTCCACATCAATGAACGCAGCTCATCCCAGTTATGGGCAATGACCACTTGCTCATCCGCATCCTCAACCTGACTCTCATCCCATAAAGGCAAATTGGGCATAACAGGAGTCTTAAGTGATGAGATATCTTCAGCAGCCGCTTTACCAATGACTACACACTCTAGCAATGAGTTACTAGCCAAGCGATTGGCGCCATGCAAGCCCGTGTAAGTTGCTTCACCTACGGCATATAAGCCTGGTAAGTCAGTTTTTCCCTTGAGATCTGTCACTACACCACCACAGGTGTAATGGGCCGCAGGCACAACTGGTATTGGTTCTTTAGTGATATCTAGACCTAGACTCATACAGCGCGCATAGATCATCGGGAAATGCTCTTTGATAAATGCTTCGCCTAGATGCGTGGCATCCAAGTGCACGTAATCTAAGCCGTGCTTCTTCATCTCAAAGTCAATTGCCCTAGCAACAATGTCACGAGGAGCTAACTCATTGCGCTCATCATGCTCTGGCATAAAACGGGTGCCGTTTGGTAGCTTGAGTAAACCACCTTCACCGCGCATCGCCTCGGTAATGAGGAAAGTGCGATCACTAGGGTGATACAAGCACGTCGGATGAAACTGAATAAATTCCATATTACCGACGCGGCAACCCGCACGCCAAGCCATGGCAATACCATCGCCTGTAGCAGTGTCTGGGTTGCTGGTATATCGGTAGACCTTACCCACACCGCCAGTAGCCAATACCACTGACTTGGCTTCAATCGTTTCTACACGATTGTTTTTAATATCGAGGGCATACACACCGTAGCAACGATTTGACTTGGTGCGCTGTGTCTTCGCATCCAAGTGGCGATTGGTAATCAGATCTAAAGCAATCCAGTGCTCTAGCAATTGAATATTTTTATGGGCTCTTGCCTTATCGAGCAATACCTCATGAATGGCTTTGCCAGTGGCATCAGCTACGTGCGCAATGCGACGTTGGCTATGACCGCCTTCACGCGTGAGATGCAAACCCATTGGGCCTGCCTCATCAGCAGTAAATGGGACGCCCTGCTCCACCAACCAACGAATGGCTTCAGCACTTTCTTCAGCAATATATCGAGCGGTAGATTCGACCACAAGGCCTGCGCCTGCATCTAAGGTGTCAGCAACATGAGAATCCACACTGTCATGTTCTTTATCAACCACCCCAACAATGCCACCCTGCGCCCAAGCAGTTGCAGCCTCACCTAGACCTCGCTTAGCCATCACAATGACTGGTTGCGTCTCTGCCATATGCAAAGCTACAGTTAGACCCGCAAGACCGGCCCCAATAATTAGAACGGGTAATTCTGCTTTGGGATTAGCTGCTGAAGTTTGGGGTTTTGAACTGGCCATACTGCATTCTAAAGGGCAATCTGAATCTTGGCGCAGTGATTAGCCCTTAGAGTTGGTTCTGGGTTTAAATGGGGAAAATTGCCCTAACTTTGATTCCTCAAGGGCTTCCAAGCACCCGGCAACAAATGGCGTTGGCAACTCAGGGTTATCCATGCAGGCCTTGCCAAACCTTGCCCAATAATTAATTTGCTCGCTAACAGAGCGAGAATTTCTCGCACCCTCGAGTTGAGCTTGGAAATATAAATCTTTATTAATCTTGATCATAAATACCCAATATAGCTACTCATTTAAACATGATGAAGAATGACAAATAAAAACCCCACCATATAGGTGGGGTTTTTATGAAACGATGTGTGACGTTAAACAGCTACAACCTTCTGCCGTTTCGGATCATTAGTGCCGTAGCCCATCACTGGGGCAGCCTGACCGCCTTTAGCAAGCTTGACGGCGCAGTACTTAAATTCCGGAATCTTGCCAAAAGGATCTAAGGCTGAGTTGGTGATTAAGTTAGCTGCAGCTTCATAGTAAGCAAACGGAATAAAGATCACGCCACGCGGAGTGCCATCATCTCTACGTACATGGATACCCACTTCGCCACGACGTGATTGAACGGTAATGACATCACCAGCTGAAACGCCTAACTGAGTCATATCTTCACCATTCATCGACACGGTAGCCATCGGCTCAATCGCATCCAAGACGGTTGCGCGGCGAGTCATACTGCCAGTGTGCCAATGCTCTAGCTGACGGCCAGTAATCAATACAAATGGATACTCTGCATCTGGACGCTCATTCGCAGGAATGATATCCGCAGGAACCAACTTCACCTTGCCATCTGGCGTCGCGAAGTTGTCATCAAATACGATTGGGCGACCCGGATCTTCAGCAGACAAACATGGGTATGTCACGCTAGATTCTTTTTCTAATCGATCCCAAGTAATGCCATTAATGGCTGCATGCATTGCTTGACGCATCTCGTCATAGACTGCTGCAACGCCATCGTCTGGACCTTGATAGTTCCAGTTCAAGCCCATGCGTTTCGCAATTTGCTGAATGATCCACAGATCAGGCTTGGCATCCCCAGGAGGGTTAATCGCCTTCTTGCCCATCTGCACCATACGGTCGGTATTGCTTGCAGTACCAACCTTCTCTGGCCATGCACTTGCTGGCAATACTACGTCCGCTAGGAGTGCAGTCTCAGTCATGAAAATATCTTGCACAACCAAGAGATCCAAAGAAGCCAAAGCATGACGAGCATGATTCAAATCAGGGTCGCTCATCGCAGGATTCTCACCCTCAACATACATACCGCGAATCTTGTCTGGATCACTATCCGGTGCAGTGATCTTATGCATGATCTCTACAACGGTATAGCCAGGCTTCTTATCTAATGGGGTATCCCAGAACTTCTCAAACCACGCATGTGCTTCTGGATTATCAACACGTTGGTAGTTCGGGAACATCATCGGGATCAAGCCGGCATCACTAGCACCCTGCACGTTATTTTGTCCGCGCAGTGGATGCAAGCCAGAACCAGGCTTACCAATTTGGCCAGTAATACTGACTAAGGCAATTAAGCAACGGGCGTTATCGGTGCCATGAACGTGCTGACTGACACCCATGCCCCACAAAATCATTGCTGACTTAGTGGTAGCAAACTCTCTGGCTACTTCACGTAATGTCTCAGCCGGGATGCCGCAGATTGGCGCCATGGCTTCAGGGCTGTAGCCCTTGATATTTTCCTTAAGTGCTTCAAAATTATTGGAGCGGTTCTGAATGAAGTCTTTATCAACCAGACCCTCTTCAATGACTGTATAAATCATGGCATTGAGCATGGCAACGTCAGTGTCTGGCTTGAACTGCATCGTGCGCCAGGCATGCTTACTAATCTCTGTCGCACGTGGGTCGCACAACACAATTTTTGCACCACGTTTAGCAGCATTTTTAAACCAGGTTGCAGCAACAGGATGATTGGCGGTTGGGTTAGATCCAATTAAGAAAATCATGCTCGAATGCTCAACGTCATTCACTTGATTACTTACGGCACCAGAACCAACACCCTCTAACAGCGCAGCAACCGATGATGCATGGCAAAGACGGGTGCAATGGTCAACGTTATTGCTACCAAAACCAGTACGTACCAGTTTTTGGAATAGGTAAGCCTCTTCGTTACTACCTTTTGCAGAGCCAAATCCAGCCAATACTTTATTGCCGTATTGATCTTTGAGTTTTTTGAGGCCGCCACCGGCAACTTCAAGCGCCTCTTCCCAAGTTGCTTCACGGAAGATATCTGACCAATCTTGCTTGCCTTCAAGCAAGGCTTCATCTTTAGCAACACCCGCTTTGCGAATCAGTGGCTTGGTTAAGCGCTGTGGATTATGGATGTAGTCCATACCAAAGCGGCCCTTAACGCAAAGACGGTTGTGGTTAGCTGGGCCATCACGACCTTCGACGCTAACAATCTTTTCATCTTTAACGTTGTAAGTGATTTGACAGCCGACACCGCAGAAAGGACATACTGAATCTACTTTGCGATCTACAGTTTGTGAGCCAATTAATCCCTTAGGCATCAATGCGCCTGTTGGGCAAGCCTGTACACATTCGCCACAAGCAACGCAGGTACTGTCGCCCATTGGGTCATTCAGATCAAATACGATCTCGCTATGAGCGCCACGCATTGCGTAGCCGATCACATCATTCACCTGCTCTTCACGGCAAGCACGTACGCAACGATTACATTGAATACACGCATCTAAGTTCACTGCCATTGCCGGGTGAGACACGTCATTACTGACTTTGTCACGGCGTAATGCTTTGAGCTCTGGTCGAACCGTCACATCCATGCGTGCTGCCCAGGTGCTTAATTCGCCATGTTGATTTTTTTGCTCTTCTTCCTTACTGTCTCCTACCCACTTAAAGCCCTCGTCCGGCATGTCTGACAACAACATCTCCAACACGAGCTTTTGACTCTTCAATGCACGTTCACTATTGGCTTTAACATCCATGCCAGGGGTTGCGCTACGGCAGCAACTTGGCGCTAAAGTACGTTCACCGTTAATTTCTACTACGCAAGCACGGCAATTACCATCAGGACGATAGCCGTCTTTGAAACACAGATGTGGAATATCAATGCCATGACGTTTAGCGGCTTTGAGAATCGTCTCACCTTCGTAAGACACGATGGTTTGCCCGTCTAGCTTGAACTCAACGGTTTGCAATTCAAGTTCTTTAGGATTTACTGGTGCGTTCATATTTGTCTCGTTTTTCCCTTAGTTTTTTTGTTGCTGATTAAGCAACCTCTTCTGGGAAATATTTAGCAATACAGCGAATGGGGTTTGGTGCAGCTTGACCTAGGCCACAGATAGAAGCATCAACCATTACAGTTGCTAGATCCTCTAGCGTGTCTTGATCCCAAGACTTAGACTGCATCAGTTTGGCGGCCTTGCTGGTACCCACACGACACGGAGTACATTGTCCGCAACTCTCATGCTCAAAGAAGTGCATCACATTGAGCGCCATATCGCGCGCTTTGTCTTTATCGCCAAACACCATCACTGCAGCAGAGCCAATGAAACAGCCATAAGGCTGCAAGGTATCGAAGTCGAGTGGAATGTCATTCATCGTCGCCGGCAAGATGCCACCGGATGCACCACCAGGCAGGTAGCCATAGAACTTGTGGCCGTCTTGCATACCACCGCAGTACTCATCTATCAATTCTTGAATAGTGATACCAGCTGGGGCCAATTTCACACCAGGATTTTTAACTCGGCCACTAACGCTGTAGCTACGCAAGCCTTTGCGATCATGGCGACCAAAAGAGCTAAACCACTCTGGACCACGCTGAACAATATCGCGCACCCAGTACAGGGTTTCAAAGTTGTGCTCTAGCGTTGGACGACCAAACAATCCTACTTGAGCAATGTATGGAGGACGCATGCGAGGCTCACCGCGCTTGCCTTCGATACTTTCAATCATGGCAGACTCTTCGCCGCAAATGTAAGCACCGGCACCACGACGCAACTCTATCGAAGGTAATTTAAATGGGGGATTTGCTTTGAGCTTAGCTAACTCCGCCTCAAGCAACTCACGGCAACCGTGGTACTCATCGCGCAAGTAAATGTAGCAAGCATCAATACCTACAACACTAGCTGCAATCAATAAACCTTCTAAGAAGCGATGTGGATCACGCTCTAAATATGTACGGTCTTTGAATGTACCTGGCTCACCTTCGTCAATGTTTACTGCCATCAACTTCGGAGCAACTTGATCTTTCACGATGCGCCACTTACGCCCCGCTGGGAAGCCTGCACCACCAAGACCACGAAGGCCAGAGTTTTCCATCGCCTTGATGATGCTTTCAGCATCTTTTTTACCTTCAGCAATTTCTTTAGCTAGTGCATAACCACCTTGCGCACGATAAGACTCGTAACCTACATAGTCTGGCGACACTGCTTGATTCTCACCTTGAGGGGATACGCCTTTTTCAGCTAAAGCCGCAGGATCAAAATTAGCACTGTCCTTAGCCATTGGTTGTGTAGTCAGATTATTGTTGACGGCAGCACTCACCTTGTCGGTTGTCGCAAACAGCACTGGGTACTGATGCACTACTGCTACTGGAGCTTGCTCACAACGACCTACGCAGGGTGCAGCAACTACTTTGACCTTAGGGTTGCCCAAAATGGCTGGCAACTTTGCCAAGAGGTTTTGCGCGCCCGCCAATTCACATGCAATACCGTCGCATACGCGCACAGTGATATCAGCAACAGGATCATTGCCACGCACTACTTCAAAGTGATGATAGAAGGTGGCAACTTCATAGACTTCAGCCATCGGCAAATTCATTTCTTTTGCGAGGGCAACTAAATGACGATCATGCAAAGCACGGTATTCATCATTGAGCTTGTGTAAATTTTCAATCAGCAAATCACGGCGATGAGGGGCGGCACCAATTAACTGGCGAACCTCAGCCAAAGACGCGTCATCTGCTTGGCGTCCTTTGAGCTTACTTTTGCGACGAATGGTTTCCCTTAAATCATCCGCAGTTGCCACAGCAACAGCCTTGATTTCTCCAGAGGGTTTTGGGTGATTCATAGTATTTGTCTCTAATTTCTAGTCGCAATAATGATGCTATTTTTGTGTACTTAAAGTCTTGCTTAAGAAAGTCCAAGCCAGCGAGAAAAGATTTGCCTCGCTATATATAGGAAATTCCCAAAATCACAGTCGATTTTGGGTTATTTCCACACTCAAGTCCTTGACGGAGCTCAAGTGAATTTATTCAGGGTAAACCCTAAATTAGATTACGGATGGGGATGGCTTGTCGCCTGGTGGGAGAGAGTAATCCAGCTTACGCTCATAAACGCGCGCCTTGAAGCAGTCGTTATAGCCTTTACTACCAATCTGCCAGCCAATCGAAGTGCAATCATCTTGGGCTGCTGACTCAATGGAGCCACAGCCAGTCAAACCAATGGCAGTAATCGAAATAAGAATAGCAAGGGAGCGAAATGTAGTTGAATTCATACCTCAAGTCTACTTGATTACTTGGCGGGTGGAAACCCAACCTGCTGTTGCCAGCCATTGTTAAATGCATGAATCACTGGCTTTTCATAGACGCCTGCCTTAGTAAACGGCTCATCTACCAACCAAGCCTCGACATCTGCTTTGCTTGGGAAATCCATCACTAGCAAACTACCTACTGTGGTCTTGCCATCTTCTGATGTCAATGGGCCAGCAAAAGCCATCTTGTCCGCGAGTTTACCCAAATAGGCGCGATGCTCTGGTCGCACTTGAATACGAAGTTCTGCAGTGCCGGGACGATCCATTAAAAGAATTGCAAAAATCATGCTCTCTCCTAGTTGACTCTAAAACATCCATCTTACGGCAAGCGGGCAAAGAAAAACCGCCCGAAGGCGGTTTCTCGTGCAAAGCTATTAAAACGAATTAAGCAGCTTTACGGCTTTTTGCAGCTGGCTTAGCTACAGCGTATTGGCCTTGAACGTTAGCCAATGCAGCGTCGATACTTTTCTCAAAGTTTGCGAAAGCGTCAGTTGCTGAAGCGCGAACTTGGTCAAACTGTTGGAGTGAAGTTTCGAATGCAGTTTTGAATGCAGATACAAATGCCTCAGAACCAGCAGGAGCTGTTTTAGTAGCTTCTTTAACAAACTTAACCATGTCAGCACGTGCGTCATCAATAGAAGCCTCAACTACTTGAGCAACTTCTTTGTTACCGTTACGTACAACTTTGTTTACTTTAGCTTGGTAAGCAGCAGCGTACTTAGCAGCTTCTTGAGCTGTTTCTGGCTGAGCTAATTTTGCCAACTGTTGTGCATCTTTAATTGCCAACAATTGTGCGCTTGTATCTTGAGCAGCAACTAAAGCATCTTTAGCAGCAGCTTGGTTGATTTCAGCTAATTCTTTTGCACTTTCAACAGCTACTTGAGCCAAGTACTTAGCGTTTTCAACAGCTTTAGCTTGGGCTTGTGAGAGTTGGTCGTTTAATTGATTCTGGAACATGATTTTTCCTAACTTTTTAAATTGATAAAATTTATTGCGATGCACCATTGTAAAAAGTTTTTTATTGCACTGCAAGAATTATTTGCGGCATTGCAACAAAAAGATCAAAAACCCCTTTATTTGATTAAAAACAGGGGGTTGAGGGGCTAAATAATTTCGTGACCAGGGCTGATTTAGGGGAAAAATCAGGAAAAAACAATGAAAAAACCACCCGAAGGTGGTTTCAAACTACTGGCGGAAGAGGCGGGATTCGAACCCGCGGTAGGCTATTAACCTACGCACGCTTTCCAGGCGTGTGACTTAAACCGCTCATCCACCCTTCCGTACAGCCATTGATTATACGTTTGCCGGAAGGGTTGCCTCTAAAAGCGTGATTAGCAACTTATACAGACTCTTTGAGCTGCTCCAAAATCGCCGGATTCTCTAGGGTTGAAGTGTCTTGAGTAACCTCTTCGCCTTTGGCAATAACGCGCAGCAAGCGACGCATGATCTTGCCAGAACGGGTCTTAGGTAAGTTATCGCCAAAACGAACATCCTTGGGCTTAGCGATTGGACCAATTTCTTTACCAACCCAGTTACGCAATTCTGTCGCAATCTTCTTAGCATCATCGCCTGTTGGACGACCGCCTTTGAGAACCACAAATACACAAATAGCTTCACCAGTCAGTTCATCTGGACGACCAACCACTGCAGCCTCAGCAACCAATGGATTAGCTACCAAGCAAGACTCGATTTCCATTGTGCCCATGCGGTGACCAGAAACGTTCAACACGTCATCGATACGACCAGTGATGGTGAAGTAGCCGGTATCTTTATTACGGATTGCACCGTCACCAGCTAGATACAAAGTGCCGCCTAACTCTTCTGGGAAATAAGACTTCACGAAACGATCAGGATCATTCCAAATCGTACGAATCATGGAAGGCCACGGACGTTTTACAACCAAAATACCGCCTTGACCGTTTGGAACGTCAACACCTGCTTCATCCACAATCGCCGCCTGAATACCTGGCAATGGCAATGTGCATGAACCTGGAATCATTGGTGTTGCACCTGGCAATGGTGAAATCATGTGACCACCAGTTTCTGTTTGCCAGAAAGTATCTGCGATTGGGCAACGTGAACCACCGACATTCTCGTAGTACCACATCCAAGCTTCTGGATTAATTGGCTCGCCTACAGAACCTAAGAGGCGTAATGAAGATAAGTCATAGCTCTTGGGATGCACTGCTTGATCATTGCTAGATGCTTTGATCAATGAACGAATCGCTGTTGGAGCTGTGTAAAAAATTGTTGCCTTGTGTTTCTGAATCATGTCCCAGAAACGACCGGCATTTGGATAAGTTGGCACACCTTCAAATACGATCTCAGTGGCGCCAACTGCGAGCGGGCCATAAGTAATGTAAGAGTGACCTGTTACCCAACCAATGTCAGCTGTACACCAGAACACGTCGTTAGGCTTGATATCAAATGTCCACTTCATTGTGAGGATTGCCCACAAGAGGTAACCACCAGTAGAGTGTTGGACGCCTTTAGGCTTGCCTGTTGAGCCAGATGTGTAAAGAATAAACAATGGGTGCTCAGCACTTACCCACTCTGGCTCACAAGTAGTAGATTCATTCGCTACGATCTCTTGCATCCAAACATCGCGGCCTGCGGCCATCACGATATCGGCGCCAGTTCGTTTGCTAACGATTACATGCTTAACCTTAGGACACTCGCCAGTGGACAGAGCTTCATCGCAAATGGCTTTCAATGGCAATGCTTTGCCACCGCGGAACTGTCCATCAGCAGTAATTACTGCAACAGCACCTACGTCAACGATGCGATCACGCAAAGCTTGGGCAGAGAAGCCGCCAAACACGACAGAGTGAATTGCACCAATACGAGCACAAGCTTGCATGGCAACAATACCTTCAATTGTCATTGCCATATAAATGATGACGCTGTCACCAGACTTGATGCCCATCTTGCGAAGTGCATTTGCCATCTTGCAAACGCGCTCAAGCATTTCTTGGTAAGTTACGTTGGTAACGGTACCGTCATCAGCTTCAAAAATAATTGCAGTTTTGCCACCGAGTCCGTTTTCAACTTGGCGATCTAAACAGTTGTATGAAGCATTGGTTGTGCCATCCTCAAACCACTTATAAAAAGGTGCTTTGGATTCATCAAGAACTTTAGTAAAAGGCTTTTTCCAAAAAATATTTTCTTTAGCAAGACGACCCCAAAAACCGTCATAATCTTTTTCAGCTTCAGCACAAAGCTTGTTGTAAGCTTCCATTCCAGGAATGGCAGCAGATTTAACAAAGTCTGCTGGTGGGTTAAATACGCGGTTTTCTTGCATCAATGGTTCCATGCTTCACAGCCCTTCTATTCAATAATCAGTCGTCTTTTTTTGCAAAAACAGCGCAAAGTTAGGGAAACGCATCCCCAAGAGCTAATAAGATAAGTGAAAACACGCTGGATTTGCTCTATGGCAAACCCTTAAAATAGAAGAAACCTTACACAATCAAGCCTAAAACCATGACAAATATCAAACAAAACGACCTTATTCAAAGCGTTGCAGACGCATTTCAGTTCATCTCTTACTATCACCCAAAGGACTTCATCTCCGCCATGGGTAAGGCTTATGAGCTTGAGCAAGGCGCTGCAGCTAAGGATGCGATCGCTCAGATCTTGACCAATAGTCGCATGTGCGCGGAAGGCCACCGCCCTATGTGTCAGGACACCGGTATTGCAGTCGTTTTCCTCAAAATTGGTATGAACGTCCAATGGGGCGATGCCACTATGAGCGTCACCGAGATGGTGAACGAGGGTGTTCGTCGGGCCTATATGAACCCAGACAACCCATTACGTGCCTCAGTTTTGACCGATCCAGCGGGTAAACGCAAAAATACGGGTGACAACACCCCTGCCGTCGTGCATTACGAAATCGTGCCGGGTGATGATGTGGAAGTGATTTGTGCCGCTAAGGGTGGAGGTTCTGAGAACAAAGCCAAGATGGTCATGCTCAACCCATCTGACTCCATCGTCGACTGGGTACTCAAGACTGTCCCAACCATGGGTGCAGGCTGGTGCCCTCCCGGCATCCTAGGCATTGGTATTGGCGGAACCCCAGAAAAAGCCATGTTGATGGCTAAAGAATCCTTAATGGGGCCTGTAGATATTCAAGAATTGATCGCACGCGGCGCGAAGACTCGTGCTGAGGAGCTGCGCATAGAGCTATACGAGAAGGTGAATAAGCTTGGTATTGGGGCACAAGGCCTCGGTGGCTTAGCAACTGTTCTCGATATCAAAATCATGGAATACCCAACGCACGCGGCTTCATTGCCGGTAGCGATGATTCCAAACTGTGCCGCAACTCGTCACGTGCATTTCCACTTGCATGGCGATGGCCCAGCGATATTAGAAAAGCCATCCTTATCTGATTGGCCAGACGTGACTTGGACTCCGGATACTAAGAAATCAAAGCGTGTGAACCTCGATACTTTGACTGCTGAAGAAGTAGCCGGCTGGAAAGAAGGCGAAACGCTACTTCTCAACGGCAAGATTTTGACAGGTCGTGATGCTGCTCATAAGCGCATTCAGGACATGCTTGCTAAGGGTGAAGAATTACCAGTGAGCTTTAAGAACCGCGTGATCTATTACGTTGGCCCAGTTGATCCAGTAGGTGGTGAAGCAGTTGGTCCAGCAGGACCAACAACCTCAACCCGTATGGATAAGTTCACTGAGATGATGCTGGCTCAAACTGGTTTGATCTCGATGATTGGTAAAGCTGAGCGTGGTCCTATTGCAATTGAAGCAATCAAGAAACACAAGTCTGCTTATTTGATGGCTGTTGGAGGCGCTGCGTACTTAGTGTCTAAAGCAATTCAGACGGCGAAAGTAGTTGGCTTTGCTGATCTGGGCATGGAAGCCATTTATGAATTCGATGTCAAAGATATGCCAGTAACAGTAGCGGTCAGCTCTGCAGGTATTTCAATGCACGAGACTGGTCCAAAAGAATGGCAAGCCAAGATTGCTGGTATTCCAGTCAAGATTGCGTAAAACAACTATCACTAGCAATACATAGTTAAGCGACCTTTACTTGGCACTCATCGGAGTATTTGATTCTGGCGTTGGAGGCTTATCCATTTTGGATGAGGCTCTGCGTCAGCTTCCCGAGCACGACTACATTTATCTAGCTGACTCCATCAATGCGCCTTATGGAGAAAAGTCTAGCGAGTGGATAGCTTCGCGCAGTTTGGAGCTATGCCAATACTTAGCGGCACAAGGATGCGATGCGATTATGGTTGCCTGCAATACCGCTACCGCGGAAGCGATTGCACATATTCGTAATCAGCTTAGCAACATTCCCATCATTGGCGTAGAGCCGGGCATTAAGCCGGCGGCAATGCAGTCTACGAATGGCATTGTTGGAGTACTTGCCACCGAGGCCACGCTGAAGAGCGATAAATTCACCGCCCTACTGGCCACCCTTCCTAACTGTCAATTTATTAAACAAGCTGGGGCTGGTCTTGTTCCTCTGATTGAAGCAGGCCAAGCCAATGGCGAAGAGACCCTGGAGTTACTTGCAGAGCACCTTGAACCCATTCAGGATGCTGGCGCGGATACCCTAGTTTTGGGTTGTACGCACTACCCTTTCTTGCGTAAAGCCATTCGCAAGTTACTTGGAGACTCAATCAATCTCATTGATACCAGTGATGCAGTTGTGCGCCAACTCAAAAGAAAGCTAGAGGCGCAAGGTAAGCAATTAGATGATGGTACATGTGGTTCTATTCGATTTATTAGCAGCAAAGATGCAGAGACGCTAAATCAAATGGCGCAAGAGCTCATGCAATCGGATCTAGATGAACGCAGCATTGAGTCTCAATTGGTGAGCACCTTCAAATGAGCACTTTCCTCAGCCAACTCAACGCGCGTCTGCCCTTCGATAAAACCGAACGCATCATCATTGGCATTGTTATTGCCCTGCATCTACTATTTTTAGTTGGCTTCCAAAGCGGCATGAAGCCTGACAACGATAACAATATGGATGATGCGCGAGTCATGGCCAACCTCGTAAGCCCTGAGGCTGCTAAACAGCCTCAAGCAGCTCCAGCTGCACCTCCACCAAAACCCAAGCAAGAGCAAAAGAAGAAAACCGTGGATGAGAAATCCACGCAGGCACCAACTCCACCGCAAACTCAACAACAAGCTGCCACTCCACCAACACCACAGCAGTCTAAAAGCGAATCTCAGGTCCCTAATGCTACGGTTGCGCCCGCAACCACCTCTGGATCGAGCGGCACACCGATTCAGACTGACATTGGTAAACTGGTTGTCGTCTATCAGCCTGATGCAGATGCCTACTATCCCTCTTTCTCGAAGAGATCAGGGGAGCAAGGTGAAGTGGCGGTGCGATTGATTATTGATGAATCCGGCAGTGTTGAGGATGTTGCTCTATTACGTTCGAGCTCATTTCCAAGATTAGATCGAGCAGCAACAGAGATTGGTCGTCGTTATCGATTTAAACCATTCTTAGTAAATGGTTCGCCCCAAAGAATTTCTACTAACCTTTTAATTAAATTTAATTTAAAGAATTAAACATTATGAATACACCATTTGGCTTAGCAAATTTATGGCTCGAGGGCGATGCTATTACTCGCTTTGTAGCGCTCGCACTTCTCACTTGCTCGATTGTGACCTGGGTGATTTTGTTATCCCGCTTTTGGGATTTGCGCAATCTGCGCAAACTCAAACCTGAGCTCGATCAATTTTGGCGTGCCACATCATATGACCAAGGTCTCAATGCATTCACTAGTCATGCAAGCAATCCTTATTATCAAATTGCCAAGGCTGCAAGTGGCGCCTCCACTCACCACCAAAGTCAATCGACCAACCATCGTGAACTCTTGCAGACATTGAATTACTCAGAGTGGATGGCAAGAAGCCTTAAGAACAGTATTGACGGGGTTACCGCACAACTCCAAAAAGGCCTGACTTTCCTGGGCTCAACTGGCGCAACTGCACCGTTTATTGGCTTGTTTGGAACCGTGTGGGGCATCTACCACGCCTTAATCGCAATCAGCAGCTCCGGTAGCGCACAGATTGATCAAGTTGCAGGTCCTATTGGTGAAGCCCTCATCATGACTGCTTTGGGCTTAGCTGTAGCAATTCCAGCGGTGCTAGGCTTTAATGCAATCAACCGCGCCAATAAATTATTGGTTGCCGACCTCAACCGCTTTGGCAATGACCTCCTCGCATACTTTGTAACTGGTGCCCGCGTGAAGTCCGGAGAATAAATATGTCTTTTAATCTTCAGAACGATCAAGAAGAAAGCGGCATCATGGCCGAAATCAACATGACTCCGATGGTGGACGTCATGTTAGTTCTTCTCATTATCTTCATCATCACCCTGCCAGTGATCCAGCAGGCGGTGAAGGTTGAGCTTCCAAAAGCCAATAGCGTGCGCAATGAAGTCAAGCCGGAGTCAGTACAGCTCTCGATTGATGCTCAAGGTCAAATATTTTGGAATAGCACACCCATTGATTTAAAAACGTTTGATGGCTATGCAGAAAAAGCTGCCCAGAAAGAGCCGCAACCAGAAATCAATTTACGCGCTGATAAGTCTGTGAAATACGAATATGTTGCACAAGTATTAGCAGCATCCCGTCGTGCTGGCCTAACGAAGCTTGGGTTTGTGACTGAACCTAACTAAGGTTTTGCGGTAGCGCATTGCTCTTGGTAGGTCTTTGTACCCTCACCAAGAGTGGCTGAGAGAATCCCGCCCTTAATGGTCTCAGCTTTTCTCAGCTGACCAGTTAAGCGATTAATTGTGATCGCCGTGCTTACTGATCCAGGCCCATACTGAATACCATCAAAACGCTCTGGTGGAAAGTTGGCCTCCATCGAAATCAGTACCGTGGAATCAGTTACTAAAACGGTCTTAACGGCTTGCCTTCCCAACTCATCGGATTGATCTAAATCCCGACCATCTACATAGACCTTGGCCTTCTGATTTTTTAAGGCAGGACTAACCTTTAAATCGTAGGTCTCGGTGTAATTATTTTCTGAACGCGTGCAATTAAATTGAAGAACTTCGACGCTCCACGCCACGGAAGACATGAAAAGCATACAGAGGCAACATGCTAGCTGTGATGAATTCAAGATTGATGCGAGGACTATTCTAGTTTGGAGATATTGCTTGTAATACTATTGAATTGATCGGCAATACTAGGAGTGTCATCATCGCCACCCTTGTTTTTAGGCTCTTCATCATCCTTTGGCGCTTTAAACCATTTGAAGACCACCAAAGCAACCGATAACAAAGACATGACTAAACCAAAAATTACTTTAATCTGATC
Source organism: Polynucleobacter sp. 80A-SIGWE (assembly GCF_018882295.1). Classification (GTDB taxonomy): domain Bacteria; phylum Pseudomonadota; class Gammaproteobacteria; order Burkholderiales; family Burkholderiaceae; genus Polynucleobacter. Next base: position 898,017 of record NZ_JACVOR010000001.1, on the reverse strand, counting down.
TATGAATTGCGCAGTCATAAAAGGCTGCTTACTGGAAATGTATAACTCCGTGCCATCGGAAATTGGAAAGCCAGACGGGGTCAATATATTTTCCTCAGATATCGGGAAGCTGAACCGAGAGCTTATCTGCGGACTATACAAAACAGGCAACAAGGCCGATATAGCGCGTGGATCAACATTTTTATTCGCCAGAAGATTCAGATTAACCCCGACCACTCGAATATCTGTAGCGGGTACTGGCGGCGAGATTTGATACATGTAAGCCAGAATCTTTGTATCTGCAACCCAACCCATGCGCATTGCCAAGGATGGCGGGAAAGACATTTCCAATAATTGATAGCCACGCTTTTGCACCAAAAAATCTACCGTAGCTGATGGAGCATAAGATACCTGAACAATGACATCGGGCAAACGATTGGGCTTCATACCCAAAAGTTGCTCGTCGCTAAAGTTGGTTTCCACATAATCCACTTCAGGAACTAAACCTGAAAAACGTAATATTTGATTAGAGACAATGCTGGGGCCGCCATTTTTCTCGCCTAGATTGACGGTTTTGCCCCGAATATCATGAATCGTCTTGACATCACCCTTTACTAAAAAATGGATCAACTGTGGGGCAATTGAAGCAACCTGCCTAACATCGTCATATCCCACTGGATCAATGCCGCCCTGCACGAAAGCTAAATCTAATGTGCCCTCATTTAAGTTATTTAGCGCCTGAAATGAGCCAGCTGTTGGCTCAATTGTTAAAGAGATGTTTCGTCGCGCCGCTTCTTCTTGCAGCACTTTAGTCAAGTGATGGCTTTTGGTGAGCATCCCACCGCCACTGATACTTAATTTATAGTGCCGCGGAAATAGATCGTAGGCAAATTTGCAGGCAAAACCAAGCAAGATGGCTATAACGATTAGGGCCAAGCCTTTTCGAATGTGGTGCTTACTTCTAAGCCAGTCTAAGGCTGAAAATAAATACTGTTCAACTTCATTAGTCGGATTACCCATGAGCTAAGGCCTTACTGAGAAACTTGGGTTAAGCCATGCTTGGCAAATATATCTTGTCCAGCCGCACTCAGACTATAACGAACAAAATCTCTAGTGGCTTGATTCGCTGATTTTTTATTAACCAAGAACATATCTCTGGATAAGGGGTAAAGCTTAAGCAATAATGTTTTGTCATTAATCTCGAATCCATTAATGGCAACTGCCTTTATGTTATCGCTCAGATTTTTATTCGTAAGATAACCAATGCCGTAAGGGTCTTGCGCAATTAAATTGGATATATCGATAGCACTGTCAGATGTTTTTGCGTCTCGTGCAAATTTAGAGCCTCTTAGCACGACATCTTCCACGAAAGCACGTGTACTGGAGCCTTCATTTCTGTTGTAAAAATTAATCTTCTTATTGGGGCCGCCCAATGAATTCCAGTTATTAATTGAACCGTCGAAAATACCATCTAATTGCTCAAGTGAGATGCTCTTGATATTCATACTGGGGTGCACAACAATTGCTATGCCTTCTATACCAATCAAATTGCTGTGTAAGTCGAGATTAAATTCATCAAAATTCAGATCCCTAGACATCATCGCTAAATCGATCCCACCGTTATCCAATGCTACTAGACCGGCAAAGGATCCGCCCCCTTGAATAGACACCTTGACGTGGGGATGTTTTTCGATAAATGGGGCAATCAATAAGCTAACAAAGCGTGTTACTGCTACTGATCCAGAGATCATTAATTCTTTTTGCGCTCTAGCGATAATGTAAGGATAAGCAATCAACCCAGTTAGAGCCGCGCCACCAAGACCAGCAGCAATGCCTATATTTCGAAGCAACTGACGACGATTCATCATTACTCGCCCACCACAGGAATTAAGCCCGCGCCTTTAATGATAGCCTGCCCTTTATTTGGATCAAGGCAATAAGCAATAAAGTCTTTTTCTTCTTTAGTTGCAGTAGGCTTAATCAGCAACTGCAAGTTATTGCGTATGGGATAGCGAAGCTGCTTAATATTTACGTAGGTAGGTAGTACGCCATTAATTGCTAAAGGCTTAACTTTTTCCTTGTTCAAAAAAGTCGTGCCGACATATCCTATTGCAAAAGGATCGGAGGTAATGGCTTGCATTAACGCATTTAAATTGGAGACTACTTTTGCACTCAAAGTAATATGCTCCTTACCAGCTACCTGTCTTTTCCAGGGTTCATAGGTCCCCAGCTTCGGATCATGGCTCACAACATGAATCGGCCCCGAGTATTTACCCAAGGAGCTCCAGGTATTTGTCGCTCCCGTGAATACGTCATGCAACTGCTCTAGTGTTAAGTCATTAATAGGGTTGGCTGGATTGACAATAGCCACCAAGCCATCGGTAGCAATGGTGACTTCCTCAATTTCAAGCTTATTTTTATGGGCCCACAACTCAATATTGGGGGAAATCTGTCCAGAAGCCATACCGATATTAGCGGTACCATCCAAAGCAGATTTATAACCCATCGCAGTGCCACCACCAAGCAAGGGTAGACGAATATTTGGAAACTCATCCATGTATCGCAGGCCAATCTGCTGCATTAACTTCATGACTGTTGTTGAGCCACGAAGTTGTAAAAAATGCATGTCAGCTAGATCGATAGATTTGTTGGGCATTATCAGGGCCCTAAAGAAGGCAGGATGTGCACAATGGCGCCAGGTGTTACTCGGCTCTCACCTACAAATAGACTCTCCAAAGCAATCACCAAGGTAAATAGCACCGAAATACCTATCGTTACACCCCCTACATAAGCAACCATTTTGGGTAAAGGATTTTGCAGCCAACCAAAGATCGCAAGCAATGCAACAGAAATAGCTAAAGCATCAGACAAATAGGAGGGTAGCTGAAGTCTTGCCGCCGATAACCGCGCCTCTCTCACATCAGATAGCTGGTTTAAGGTTGTCACAATTTCAGCTCTTGCCATTTGTTGCACAGGATTTTTTGGATCAAGAAGTCGAATACCCTGCGTCAAATCTGTTAATACATTAGTAGCCTCTTCACTTCTTTCATTCTTAGCCATGAGAGGCCATTCATCATCAACTACTGCATTGGCATAATTTTTTAGATCTCCCTGCAGCTCAACTGTATGTGAACCACCAAAGGCGGCCAGAGATCTATTTAACTTAAACATCAGCGCTGCTTCGCGGGAGACTAGATCTTCTACATTTCGATGATCGCCCTGCACACGCACTAAAGCAAACGCAATTAAAAGTAAGGTAATAGAGGTAAATAATTTAAAACCCTCTTCAGCACCTTTAGCAAGATGCTCATCTGGGTTTAATTTGTACTTCCAACGAATAAATAAAGGAAGGGCTGTAGATATCAGCAATCCCATACACGTTATGAAAACCCCAACGACAATATTAGGGAGTGTATGCAAATAGTTAATCATGTATTACCAATCCTTGCGCCAATTAACGGATAATAAATAAATTCAAAGTAGACATGAGATTTACTGACTCAAGACTCTCATGATAATTTTCCGAAGCCCGGGAGCGACCTACGTTTACCGCCCCAGAATTACGTATCGATGGTACATCATCATAGGACTGCGTCAGGCTATCTCCACCTCTAAGTACCACTGGTGCAGGAACAATATTTGGAGCGACCTGCGGGAATGGTAAAACGTTCCCAGCAAATGGGTTTTTTGCCATAGCGGCAATCACCGCTGGATTATTGGTCATCGCGTTAATGCGACTACTGTACTTTCCTTCTCGTGGAGGAGAATTGGGTTTTGTACCAGCCACAGTTTTACTGCTGCCCTCCTTAGGCGCAGGCTTGTCGCCATTACGGAAGCCATTAGCGTACTTGCTAACGTATTTAGAAGGTCCATTAGTTAACTTACCGCTACGATCCTTTGCATCTGCTTTTTCTACGCTGCCTTTAGTGCTTCCATACTTTCTAGTCTCAGAATTATTGTTGCCATTCCTAGCGTCCCTGCTCTCCTTATTTGGGCTAGCACGATTACCAGCCGGTGGTGGTGCTGGTGGCGCTTGAGGGGCTGAAGCATTAACGGCTGAAGGAGCTGCACCAGGAGGTGGTGGAGGTGTAAGTTGAATGCTTCCATCAGACATCACCATCAACGGTGCCGCTTTAGCTGGAGCCTGCATTGGAATTTCCCCACCAGCGGCAGGAGGCGGGGAATTTGCAGGAACTGGAGAAGGAGCAAGTGCTGGTGCTATTTCCATTTTTGCTGGAGCTGGCGCAGGTAATGGTGCGCTAAACATTACTGGCGGCGGAGGTGGAGGTGGTGGCGGAGCTAAAGCCATCGGCGCTGGCGGTGCAATAGATTGTGCTGGGCTAATCGTGAGGGGTGCTGGTATTGATACCAGCATATAGTGCCCTGAGTCCACTCCGCCGAGCGTCAAGCCTTTAACTTTCAAGCTTGCATACGTACCACTACCCAGAGTGTCTGCAATGGCAGCCGTATTATTGAAGTAGCTTGGTGTGCCGCTGATTGAAAGATTTGCATAGCTACCAGTACCGAGATTAACGATAGTGCCAGAAGCATCCACAATCTCATAACCCAAGTTCGGCGATCCCGCTGCCGCAGACAGTGCTGCCACTCTGATGAAAAGAATGCTGCCAAAGTCAATGCCGTCGCTTGGCGACCCTGCAACCATGGCTAAATTAGCCAACAGTGATGGGATACCAGACACTTGTGCATTGATAACTCCACTCAAACCAGTCCCACCATTAGCCTTGATAAGACGACCTTGTAAATTCAAAACTCCTGCATTAGCAATCAAGTTAATGGAGCCGCCATGAGTCGATCCTCCTGTATTTAACTCTCCAGCAATTTCTATGTCATCAGCATTAATTCCAATCATGCCGCCAGGACCAGCAGTTCCAATTGCTTGCAGAAGACTGTTAGCTTTAGTGTAGGCATATGTACCCCTCAGATAAACCGACCCACCATTAGTACCGCTGGCCAAAACTTGAGCCGTGCCCTCCAAACCAACTACTGCAGCACTAGCAGGATCAATTTGGCTTGCCGTCAAGTAAATAACATTGCTTGCAGCCTGTGTCACTGGGGTGACAGTCAGTATTGAAGGATCATTTGCCGCGGTACTAGAGTAAATTTTATTGAGGCCCTGATTTGCATTTTGAAGATTTAAATCCAAAATGGTTGGCATGAGATCCGGCACCAAAGGCACGCCCGCATTAAGCCTCAGAGTGCCCGATATAAAAATAGATTGCGCCAAAAGCTCAATGGCATTACCCAATGTTCCCGCGCCACTACCAAACAAATAATAGTTGCTTGTTTGAACGGTTCCATAACTCAGAATTGTCTGAGCTTGGATAGTTACCTTAGAGGCATTAATGGATGAACCTACCCCAAGGTATGCAATTGAAGATTGGATAACAACATCTAAGTTTTGCCCAGTAATGCTGCCATCAAGGCGAAAGTTGCCTGCAGCACTAAGAGTCAAGGTAGTGTAATTAGTCCCCGCCTTAAGAATATGAGCCCCGCTATCGATAACCATTAATCCTGTGCCATTCAAGATACAGATACCTAATGTGCAGGCACTTGTATTTGCCGTTACGGCAATCGTCACGTTGCTATTGGACAAAGCTTCTGAAATTACTGTGGCAGCCGAACTATTAATAAACAAATCAACTGGGTCTAATAACCAAGTGCCTACCCGACCAGTTGAGTTATTGGCGCCAGTATTGATCTGGGTAGCTGGCGCAATACTTACTTGACCCTTGGAGCTGGTTTCGATAAAACCGCCATTACCGGCTAGTGCACCACCCATCGACTTAAGAACACCGGCAACCGTAGTTTGCACTTTGGACCAAATGGCAATTGCACCACCATTGCCGACTTGGGTGGCCGACGTATCAATTAATGCGTTCTCTTGTATGGCGACTGAGGTAGCCAGTTGATTATTTTTCTCGGCTTGGTTTGCATTAGCCAGAATTGCCTGCTGGGTTGGAGCGCTCACCTGACTGCCGCCACTGACCTGAGTATTAGCGAGGCCAATGTTCACTTGGCCACCAGCTGTTGCGCCCGTTGCCGTTGTCTTGGAGTTGGCCGCTACGGTAATGTCACTACCCACCAAGTTAATTTGACCGCCCTCTTGGCTTTGGCTATTGGCACTAATCTTGCCTGCCTGAGTAAGGTTGTTTGCTACCAGCTCAATTACACCGCCGTTGCTCACCAAGCTGTTAGCCGAAATCTTGCCGGTGTTTCTGATGACACTGGCCATGAGTTGATTAGCTGAACCTGCAGCAATAACTACCAGGCCGCCGTTGACTTCGACGACCCTCTTGTTTTCTATCAAGGTGTTGTAGGCTGACTTATCTACCTTAAGGGAGATTAAGGAGCCACCTTTAAAGTCCAGCGTAATTTGCTCACCAGCGCCCAACGCTACTGTTCCGACGCCTTTTTTAGCCAAAAGGTAGCCATCATTACGCACTTCAGGGGCGAGTAAGGCAATGTAACCACCATCGTTTGTTGTGGTGATCTTGCCTTCGTTGATTACTTGACCAGTGCCATTGCCTTTGTAAGTAGATTTACCATCCATAAAATCTTTATCAGCAATGTTCATGGTGGAAGCTACTACACCTGCCGCATTAATATCAGCGCCCCTACCAAAAGTAACGCCATTAGGATTTACAAAAATAACTTGGCCATTCGCTTTAACTGCACCTTCAATCATCGAAGCTGTTGCTCCCGTTACGCGGTTCAGTGTTACTGAATTTGCATTGGGTTGATTGAAGTTGACGGCAGCATTTTTACCAACGTTAAAAGCGTCCCAATTAATCACTGCTCTTTGCGAACTTTGGTTGACGTTCATCACTGCATTATTGGCAGCCGTTGTTGAATTAATTGTGGCGCTACCAGCAACTACTTGACCACCAGTTGGGAGAGCATTTTGCGCAGGGGCTGGAGGGGCAGCATGAATAGTGCCCACCGAGAATGACAGAAAAAAAGAAAGTGTAAATACCTTCCTTATCTGCTTAGATAAAGATTTGGTAGTGCAAAAAGGAATAGTGGAAGAAAGTCTTCCTTTGCGATTCACCAAATACTTTGTAAAAAAATAGTAACGACTTGATTTTACAAGAATTTTTCCTGAAAGGCAGCTTTGCAATCAGAGGAAAAATACCATTTAAAGCTTGGAAATGCAGTTTTTGCAAAATATCGATTGGTGCCCGAGGCCGGAATCGAACCGGCACGACTTTTTTGAGTCGGCAGATTTTAAATCTGCTGTGTCTACCGATTTCACCACTCGGGCTCGCACGAGCAATAAAGCCGTACTAAATAAATCAAGACAAGCAAAATTTTAGCATGTGAGACCGCTTGGAGACTGGAAGCCTGTTTTCATCTCGCTCGGGCTCAAGTTATAGCAAACCCACTAAACTATTCCCATGAAAATTCCTACGCCGAGCTCAGGTCTTAAAACCCTATTTAAAGCCATCTTTTGGCTTGGTTCTGCGGCCTTGGTATTGATCATTGCAGTTGGAGTCTTCTACTTAATCTCAGCCCAAACCAATCCCTCTGGCAAGCGGATCATCAAATCCCTGGGAGATTCGGTTGCCATCAGCTTTGATGAAAGCGACATTCCTCATATTCAAGCAAAGAGCTCTTCGGATGCACTCTTTGCCTTGGGCTATTTGCATGCCAGCGAGCGCTCCTGGCAAATGGAAATTAATCGTCGCCTATCTAGTGGTCGACTCTCTGAAATCCTTGGTAAAGAAACTCTAGCGATTGATCGCTTTATTCGCACCTTAGGCATTAAGCATGCAGCTGAAAAACAATTCGATCGCTACCCTATCGCCACTAAGCGATTACTACAATCCTACGCGGATGGAGTGAATGCCGGTAATGCTCACTTAGGTTGGGCGCTACCAGTTGAATATTTTTTAACAGGTTCTAAACCTGGTCATTGGTCACCTACGGATAGCGTGGCATGGATGTTGATGATGGCACTGGATCTTGGCGGTAACTGGCATAAAGAATTACAGCGCCTTGAGCTCTCGCAATTTTTAACGACTAAGGAAGTATGGGAAGTCATGCCGGCATACACGCCAGGCGAACCAGTAAGTAATGTTGACTTTGCAAAAATGTATCGGGACATCAATGTCTTTAACCCCAACCCACTCAACCGAGATCAAAAGTCGAAGAAGTTACCAGCAACTGAATTAGCATTAAATGAAGTGCCTGGTGGTAAAGATGGCATTGGATCCAATAATTGGGTGCTTAACGGGAAGCTCACAGCCTCTGGCAAGCCTTTATTAGCGAACGACCCTCATCTAGGCTTATCGGCCCCAGCCATCTGGTACATGGCTCACTTAGAGGCTCCAGGCCTCAACGTCATTGGCGCAACCCTCCCTGGAATTCCGGCGGTAGTTTTAGGTAGAACCGATAAATTTGCTTGGAGCTTTACGAATACCGGCCCCGACGTTCAAGATTTATATATTGAACAGCTTGATCCAAAAAATCCTGGCGTCTATCGCGGGCCAGATGGTCCGCTTGCCTTCAAAGTGCGTCAAGAAATCATCGACATCAAAGGTGAGTCTCCCTTGCGCTTTTTAGTCAAAGAAACTCGGCATGGTCCAGTAATCTCCGAATCCTACGCACGAGCAAAGCGCGCAATTGATGCCGATCGCTTTGTCTTAGCATTGCGCTGGACCGCATTGGATGTTGAGAATCAATCGGTTGCCGGCTTACTCGATATGAATCACGCTAAAGATTTGGATACATTTAAGCAGGCGCTTCGTAAAAATTATGCGCCAATGCAAAACGTCGTGATGGCAGACGTTGATGGAAACATTTCATTTCAGGCGGCAGGTGTTGCTCCTAAACGCACTTTGCATCAAGGGCTCTATGGGGTAGCGCCAGCGCTAGGCTGGGAAAAGCAATATGACTGGACTGGCTACGTTCCTTTCGATCAACTACCGAATAGCACCAACCCCGATGCGAACTGGATTGCTACAGCCAACCAAAAAGTCGTGGCTGCCAACGATCCAAATCCGCTAACTGGCGACTGGGATTTACCAACCCGCTACGACCGCATTGTGGATCTTATAAAAGGCAAGTCAGTGCATGACCTCGCCTCCATGAAATCCATGCAGGCTGATACCCTCTCTCTAGGTGCCACACCATTACTAGATTTATTTAAATCCGCCCAATCAAAACATCCTTTAGCTCAACAAGCTATTGAGCTCAGCAGAAACTTTGATGGCGATATGAAAATCGATAGCACTGGCGCTCTCATATTTAATGCCTGGGCCGATCAACTATCACGCAAACTCTTTGGGCGCTTAGGCTATTTGTTCACAGAAAATTATGGTGCACGTAACTTTAGACACCCGCTGATTTTGCAATTACAAAATCCGAATAGCCCTTGGTGTAATGATCCGCAAACTGAACAGATCGAGAATTGTGCTGAAGCTTCAAATGCGGCGCTTGATAAGGCGCTAGAACAACTGAGCGCGCAATTTGGTAATAATCCTAAAAATTGGGTGTGGGGTAATGCACATATTGCCGTCTCTGAGCATCGCCCTTTAAGCAAGGTTCCATTCCTTGGAAGTTTCTTTAATTTGACGCAGCCTTTTCCTGGGGATAGCTTTAGCATTAACGTAGGACGCCTCGAGCTTCTCAGGGCCGATAATCCTTTTGAAACTAAACAGGCCCCCAGCCTGCGGACGCTCTACGACCTCTCTGATTTAGAGCAATCCCTCTTTATTTACCAAACTGGGCAATCTGGCTGGGTACAGAATAAGCTTTACCGAAATATGAGCGCACTCTGGGCTCACAATGAATACCTCCCCTTGCAAATGAAGCCCCAAAAGATTGGCCGGCAACTGGATCTAAATATCAAGGAAAAGTAAGCTGGGGAGTTTAGAATTACAAAGCAGGCCCCCGATTGGGCTTAACCCATTTAATGACAACGCCATCTATCATGAAAAAATATTCTCTCGCCATTTTTACCGCCCTCTCTCTACTCCCTTTTTCTAATGGCTTTGCCGCTTGGCAGGAATTGGGGTTAAATCAGTTAATGGTCGTTTATGTTGATTTAGATACGATTAGCGAGTCCGGCGAAAAAGTGCAGATTTTGTCAATGCTGGATTTTAAAAAACCTGGAGTGAATCCAAAAAACAAACAGCCCGTGAGTTCAATTATCGGTATCAATGAATACAACTGTCCAGCCATTAGCTATCGCCCAATTGAATACAAAGAGTTTGCGGGCAATAAAGGCTCCGGCAAATTAGTTTCGGATAACAAAACCCCCAACAGTGAATTTGAGCCCGTTGTAAATGAATCGTGGACAGCTGGAGTATTTAACGTTGTCTGCCAGCGCAAATAATCAGCGCCTTTTGACAACCCAGCTCAGCAGATCAAACCTAGCGGGTTGGTCTGCTTTTTGCTTTTATTGGGGCTATATTCTTGGAGGTATCTTCCTCTGCCTTAATGTAGCCGGATGTGCTGCGCCCTTAATGGCCTTGGGAAGTTCTGCCACTACCGTAGCCAGCTCGGCTGGAACTGCTGCTGTATCCGTCGCGGTAGCCAACCCTTCAACGGCAGTTAGCACGATTTCCACGGTAACTACCGGAAAATCTCCACTTGAGCACGCGGCTTCAGCAGCAACTAAGCAAGATTGCAATTTCCTGAATGCCTTAGGACCAAAGCCTATTTGTTCGGATATCCCCGTCCCCGCAATCAAAGATATGAGTGAGCCTTATCCAGGACCAGCAGATAGCATCCCCGCTACTAAATAAGCAGTCTAAAATTACCCTTGTTAAGCAATCTTTTTCCCTTTTGAAGCCATGACTACAGAAAATTACTACCTCACACTGACCTGCCCCAATCGACCAGGCATTGTTGCCGCCGTCTCAACCTATATCTTCGAATTAGGTGGCGACATTGAAGAAGCTCAGCAGTTTGATGACAAAGCTTCTAAACGCTTCTTTATGCGTGTGAGTTTTAGCTGCGGCGCCGATAGCAAAACTCTGAGAGCTGGCTTTGTAAAAATCGCCAAACGTTTTGATCTCACCTGGGACTTGCGCGCAGTTAAAGATTTAAAACGCGTATTGATCATGGCCTCCAAGTTGGATCATTGCCTCGTAGATTTACTTTACCGCTGGCGCATCGGTGAATTGCCAATGATCATTTGTGGAATTGTCTCCAATCATCCGCGCGAGGTATATGCCAGCATTGATTTTGCAGATATCCCCTTCTATCACTTGCCGGTAACACCAGAAACCAAGCCAGCTCAAGAAGCAAAGCTCTTGGAAATCGTTGCAGATTCAAAAGTGGACATGGTAATCCTGGCGCGTTACATGCAGATTCTGTCAGATGATTTATCCACCAAGTTATCTGGACGCTGTATTAACGTTCACCACTCATTCTTACCAAGCTTTAAAGGTGCGAAGCCTTATCACCAGGCCCATGCTCGCGGCATTAAATTGATTGGTGCAACAGCACACTTTGTTACTAGCGATTTGGATGAAGGTCCAATCATTGAGCAAGACGTCACGCGCGTTACCCATGGCGACACTCCCGAAGACTTGGTTCGTAAAGGCCGAGATTTAGAGCGAACAGTGTTGTCCCGCGCCCTTCGCTATTACTTGCATGACCGTGTTTTGATTAACGGCGCAACTTCTGTAGTCTTCTCAGACTAAGCCGTACTTTAAGGGCGGACCCCTGGAGTTTCCAGGGGCATTCCTCTGGCCCTCCACATCAGAAATAACTCTAGCTGAGCCATCTCTTGCGAGCCGTATTCAAACTGCTTGGCACGCACCCCACTCATACAGTTACGTAGACGTCTTTGTAAAGACCCCATGGTCTGCCATTCGATGCGATAAATTGGATATGCATTTGGATGCCCCTGAGGAATAAGACTTCCTCCCAACTTCAATCCAGCGCGATCTTGGTGGCATTGAGCACAAGATAAATTTAGCTGACCCATTCTTTCATTAAAGAACTGACGACCTTGTAGCAAGTCTTTTTTATTCTGGGACGTTTCTTGAATTGCAATAGGCAAACCTTTGGATTGAGTTGCCACAAATGTCGTCAAGGCCAGAAGCTCTTTACTCTCATATGCGAGTGCCGATGCCTCCTGCTTTGATGTACGGCATTGATTGATTTGCCCTTCTAAGGTCTGCAACTTTCCCTTTTGCACCTTAGGGAACTGCACTGCCACTCCAGCCATCTTCTGACCACTATCGCCGTGACAGGATGCGCAAGCCATATTCTTTTTGCCAGTCTTCTCTTTCCAGAGACTATGGCCATCCATCACCCAAAACATAGCAGGGTTGAGATTGGGATCATCCTGCATTGCTTGATTCTCTCGGGTCATCAACTGGTAGCTCGATTGCTGAGCATCCTTGGAGGGTTCAAGCGCTAGACTGGAGTCGACTCCAATCAGGATTGCCAATACCGGCAATATACGACAGCAGAAAATCAGAAGACTCACGAGACGGTAATTTGCGCTTGATTTACCGCTTCATAACCATCATCCCCCACCCACTTGAACTCGAGCGTTCCCGAGGCTACTGCCACGGTTGTAAAGATGATGAGCGGGTTGGCACCAATACCCGGATAAAAATCTGCCCTGAATACTTCTTCACCGTTGTACTGGCAGGTAAAAAAACGAATGATGTCGCGGGGTATCCGCTTGCCATCTTCAGAGTAGCGATACCCCGTCTCCATATCGTGCTGTGCAATTGCCCGAATCTCAATAATGGAATCTTTTTTTGCTTGAGTTGGCATAGTGATGCCAGTACGGGAAGTCTTACTCATACCAGCTCCGTACAGGCAGAAAGGGTTACCAAGGTATCTGCATAGCCTTGCCAAAAACTGCCGTCACTCATTTGAGCAACTGCCCATACCCTTTGCGAGTCAGCCAATCTCACACGAGTGGTTAACTCAGCGCGACCAGATCGGGGCGTGAAATACGCTGTAAAAATATTTGGGAGTGGATTACCTTCCGCGATCACATGGACTGCTTTCACATAATCATTTGCCGTCATCGGACTCTCTATAGCCAGCTTGAGCACAACCAAGTTACCACTCTCCACTAAAGGTGGAATCACCAATTTCACTCGGCCATCTCGAATCGGGCTTGAGCCAACAATTTTTGCGATTGCCTCCATTGCTTCTGGCTTTTTAGCCATAGTCAAACCTGGAACTATCCAGCTGGATATACCCAAAAGACCAAGTACAGATAAGTACGTGCGTCGACTTAGCTTTAAATCAGTCATATTCATTTCGTAATCTTCGCTTAGTTATTGAAGAGGTTTAGATTGAAGGCTCACCAGGAAAGCGACAACATCTTCGATCTCTTGACTGGTAAGAATAGTTTGATCGACGAACTTAGGAGCAACCCGATTTAATCCGGTAGTGCGGTAGTACGCCGGCATGATGCTTGTTGGATTAAAGCGGCTTGGATCCACTAAGCGCGCCCGTAATTGGGCTGGGGTGGAATGACCCACACTGGCAGTTAATTCTGGCGCCAGATTACCCTGAAAGCGCTCCTCTGGAAATGGCCCGCTATGACACAGCAAACATAAACCAACTTGACGACTAGCCACGATGGCGCGCCCCCTAGAAACATCGCCCGGAGAAGAAGTAAGGGGATTCACAATCGAATCCCCTACCCAGGTTTGGGAAAACGCTGAGGAAGGCAGGAAAAGAGTTGATGTCCCTAGCAATACTGCTGCTAGCGTTCGCCTCATTCCTGCTTGCCTCGCTTAAACCAACTTGATGCCACTATTTTTCAATGGGACAGTGCGCAAGCGCTTACCTGTCGCACGGTAGATAGCATTCAGAACGGCTGGCGCTGCAACCGCAATCGTTGGCTCACCAACACCACCCCAGTCTTTACCACCACCTTGGATGATGATCGTTTCTACCTTAGGCATCTGAGATAGGCGAATGGAGTTGAAGGTGTCAAAGTTCTTCTGCACGACCGCGCCCTTCTCAATCGTAATTTCTTCTTCAAAGAGAGCAGACAAGCCGTAAACAAATGAACCTGAAACTTGACGAGCAACCTGCGCAGGGTTCACTACATAACCCGGATCTGTAGCAGCGACAATACGATGAATTTTTACCTCATTGCCATTGGTCACGGAGAGCTCACAAGCAGCAGCAACATAACTACCGAATGAACGCATCTGCGCAAGACCACGGAATACACCAGGTTTGGCAGGTTTAGTCCAACCAATACCATCAGCTACTGCATTCAGAACGGCGACAGCACGAGGATATTTCTCCATATGCTTGCGACGGAACTCTACAGCATCCATGCCGGCTGCTTCAGCCATTTCATCCATGAAAGTTTCCATGAAAACGGCATTTTGGTTGACGTTCACGCCCCGCCAGAAACCTGGAGGCACATGCGTATTGCGCATTGCATGATCAATCATCAGATTTGGGAAGCTATATGTAATGCCATGCTCACCTGCTGGATCTAAACCCTGGAATACCAAAGGATCTTTACCTTTATTAGCAGCAACCACTGCTGGTCGCACAGCCGCCAAAATAGATTGGCCAGACAAACGCACATTGAGGCCAGTAATGTTTTTCTTATCATCTAAGGATGCAGTCATTTTGCACATCATGACTGGGTGATAGCGGCCCTGCGTCATATCCTCTGCACGAGTCCAAATCAATTTGATTGGAGTGCCTGGCATTTGCTTAGCAATATTGACCGCTTGCGTTGTGTAGTCTTGGAAAGCACCACGGCGACCAAATCCACCACCAAGATTTACCTTATAAGCATTACATTTTTCTGCTGGCAAACCAGAGGCTGCAATGACAGCCGCAAGAGTAGCTTCACCATCTTGCGTAGGAACCCATGCCTCACAAGAATCTGGAGTCCACTTTGCAGTTGCTGTTTGTGGCTCTAAAGTTGCATGATTCAAAAATGGATAGAAATAAGTTGCTTCAAGCGTTTTGGAGGCCTTGCTAATTGCCTCTTTTGCATCGCCATTAGAGTTACCCACAAATGCATCATTCGCAGTGAGACCCTCTTCCAACATCTTTTTGATTGATGCGCTTGAGACATTTGCATTCGCGCCATCATCCCAAATGATGCTCACCGCATCCATACCCATCTTGGCCTGCCAGAAAGTTTCTGCGACTACAGCTACTGCAGAGTCACCCACCTGAACCACTTTCTTGACACCCTTCATGCTGGAGGCTTTAGCAGCATCGTAGCTCTTGACCTTGCCACCAAATACTGGGCTCTCCTGAATAGTGGCAACCAACATGCCAGGCAACTTCAGGTCAATGGCGTAGATCTGCTTACCAGTTACCTTGTCAGCAGTACCGTCAATACGATTTACTGACTTACCAATCAAAGTCCACTCTTTAGGATCTTTGAGGGTGATTTCTTTTGGCACATCCAACTGGGAAGCGGCAACGGATACTTTTCCAAAAGTGGTTTTACGACCAGATGGTGTGTGTGTAATTACGCTATCTTTAGCAACACATTCCGATGCAGGAACATTCCATTGATTTGCTGCAGCCTGAACTAGCATGATGCGAGCAGCTGCGCCACCCTTACGAACATACTGCTCAGAAGTACGGATACCGCGACTGCCGCCAGTAGAGTAACTACCCCAGGCCTGCTTACGCTTCAAACTATCAGCTGGTGATGGATATTCATAGGAGACTTTTTTCCAATCACATTGCAATTCTTCTGCGACCATCTGGGCTAAGCCAGTAATGGTTCCTTGACCCATCTCAGAGCGCACGATGCGCACAACAATGTCATCATTTGGTTTCACAACCACCCAAACACCGATCTCTGGTGTCGCTAGAGGTGCCATCGAAGTAGTGCCAGTTCCCATTGCAGCATTTGCCGCAGAGATGAACGATAAATCAAAGCCAATTGCCAATCCAGTTGCAATAGCGCTGGATCCAACAATAAAGTGGCGACGAGAATTATTTGTAGTTTCTGTATTAATAGTTTTAGTCATGATTGCCCCTTATGCCTTGCTTACAGCATGAATAGCATCACGCACTTGTTGGAAGGTTCCGCAACGGCAGATATTCGTTACTGCAGCGTCAATCTGAGCATCAGTTGGTTTTGGAGTGTTACGCAATAAAGCAGTAGTTGCCATCACCATGCCAGACTGGCAGTAACCGCATTGCGGCACTTGGTTATCGACCCACGCTTTTTGTACTTTTGAGAGTTGGCCATTTTTTTCCAAGCTCTCGATGGTTTCAATTTTCTTGCCTTCAACTGCGCTTACAGGAATCATGCAGCTACGAATTGCCTGACCATCAAATAACACTGTGCAAGCGCCACACTGACCTACGCCACAACCATATTTAGTACCCGTCAAACCGACGTGATCTCGTATCACCCACAACAAAGGGGTTTCTGGATCAACATCCACCTTGTACTTTTTACCGTTGACGTTTAAGTCAGCCATGAGCGCTCTCCTAAGTATTTTTGTAATGAAGTCTCATCCATCAGATAAAGACCCTGCTTTTGTTGTGTTTATCTTAACTAAGAAACAACTTATTGCTTTGCAACATATATTGCGGGGCAGTAAGATCAGTCCATGATCTCTGGCCTTGTCCAAATTCTCTTATTCCAAAGCCTAGGCGAGCTTGTCTCCAAGTTCGCCCTACCTACCCTTCCGGGCCCTGTTATTGGCTTAGTACTGCTGATTATTTGGCTGGTACTGCGCAAGGGAATTAATCAGGAGCTTGCCATGGTGGCAGATGGCTTTAGCCAGTATCTTGGGCTTTTATTCGTGCCCGCAGCTGTTGGAGTGGTGCTATTTCTACCCCAACTCAAGGCAAATGCTCTAGCCATTGTGAGTGCCTTGGTAGCCAGCGTCATTTTGACGATTGCTACTAGCGCAATCGTTGTCCGCTTTTTGAGTGCAAAGCCCAAAGAGACTGGCCAATGAACGAAAAGCATTCCATCGTCGAAATTTGGGTTTACCTCTCAGGCAGCCCTTTATTTGCCTTATTCATTACTTTGGCAGCCTATCAAATTGGTCTCTCTATTTATAAAGCCACCAAACAAAATCCTCTAGCTAACCCAGTAGCGATCGCCATCATCCTGGTGGCTAGCATGATTCAATTTATTGAGATGCCCTACTCCACCTACTTTGAAGGTGCGCAATTTATTCACTTCTTATTAGGCTCGGCAACCGTCTCCTTGGCAATACCTATATACAGAGGCTTAAGCAGTTTGAAGGGTCGATCCCTTCCCCTGCTAGCGTCATTACTTGCAGGCGGCTTGGTATCCATCATTAGCGCAGTCAATATCGCTAAATTATTCGGGGCTGACTCTAGCATTACTGGTGCCATGTATCCGAAATCCGTGACTGCGCCAATCGCCATGGGTATTGCTGAGCGCATTAGCGTATCCCCAACCTTGACCGCCATCTTTGCTGTCACCACCGGAATACTTGGGGCCATTTTGGCACCCTTTATTCTGAACGCATTAGGAATGAAGGCTTGGTGGCAGCGTGGCTTTGCGATTGGCATTGGTGCCCACGGTATTGGAACCTCGCGAGCATTTAGTATTCATCCTGAAGCGGGAACTTATGCCAGTCTCGCTATGGGCATGAACGGCGTTATTAGTGCTGTGGCTATTCCAATTTTGTATCACGTGTTTAATTAAGAGAATTTCAGATTATGTTGATATCCCCTCCCTTTGGTGGCGGTCGCGCCCCAGTCTTGGCCAAGAATGCCGTTGCCAGTTCACAGCCATTAGCCACCCAAGCCGGTATTGAGATTTTACAAAATGGTGGCAATGCAGTTGATGCCGCCTTGGCTACTGCGATCACACTGACCGTAGTTGAGCCCACCATGAATGGCCTCGGTGGCGATGGCTTTGCACTTATCTGGGATGGCAAAAAACTCCATGGTATGAATGCCTCTGGCCGCGCGCCAGCAGCTTGGACGCCAGACTACTTTGCTGGCAAAGCGGCTATGGATCTCATTGGCTGGAATACCGTGACCGTGCCAGGCATGGTTTCAGGATGGATTGAGCTATCACGCAAGTTTGGCAAGCTGCCTTTTGCGCAACTCTTTAAGCGCGCAATTGACTATGCGGAAAATGGCTTTCCAGTCTCACCCGTAATCGCACGCCAGTGGCGTGAAGCGATTCCGATTCTCAAAAATCAACCAGGATTTACTGATTCGTTTTTAATCGATGGCAAAGCGCCTACTGCTGGACAACTCTGGCGCTACCCAGCGCAAGCCAAGACACTTCGCGAAATCGCCGACACCGAAGGTGAATCTTTTTACACGGGCAAGTTAGCTCAAAGCATGGTCGACTTTGCTCAAAGTACTGGCGGCTGTTTCACAATGGCTGACTTTGCCAATAATCAAACTGAATGGGTTGAGCCTTTAGCTTTTGATTATGGTGAATACACGCTCCATGAGATTCCACCGAATGGTTCTGGCATCGTTGCGCAAATGGCGCTCGGTATTTTGCAGGCAGCTAACGTAAAGCAATACCCAGCCAACTCAGCACAACGTATTCATCTGCAAGTAGAAGCGATGCGCATTGCCTTTGCCGATGCTTATGCACACGTATCAGATGCCAGCACTATGAAGGTGCCAACAAGCAAATTGCTAGATAGAGATTACTTAGCTAGTCGTGCTGCACTGATTAATCACAATCAAGCGGGAACATATGGTGCCGGGGATCCCCATGCTGGTGGTACCGTTTACCTTTGCGCTGCAGATGAATCCGGCATGATGATTTCTTACATTCAATCCAACTTCAAGGGCTTTGGTTCGGGTGTTGTTGCTCCGGGTGGCATTGCATTCCATAACCGCGGCATGAGCTTTAGCTTGGCGGATGGTCACCCGAATCAAGTTGCACCAGGTAAGCGCCCTTTCCACACCATCATTCCAGCATTTCTCACTAAAGGTAGTCAGCCAGCAATGGCATTTGGTGTGATGGGTGGCAATATGCAGCCACAGGGACACATTCAGTTTGTGATGCGCTTTGTTGATGAATATCTCAACCCACAAGCCTGCTCAGATGCACCCCGCTGGAGAATTGATGATGTGGGCAAACTGACTGTTGAGGCCTCCATGCCAACCGCTGTAGTCGACGGATTAAAAGCCATGGGACATGAAGTCACGGTGATGCCAGCAAATAGCTTGGACTTTGGTAGCGCTCAAGCTATTGCGTTATTGGGTGAAGAAACTAAAGATGCTTACATTGCTGGCAGCGATCATCGCCGTGATGGACTTGCAGCAGGTTTCTAAAGCGCCTTAGCCTGGCAAGCAATTCAGATAGAAACGCTTCACCTCTTGGTCACAGCTCACATCTTTGGGCTGTATAGGTCGCTCAAGGGTGATGCCCTCAATTGAAGTGCAGCGACTCAGGGCCACGTAGACCTGCCCCGAGGCAAATGCTCCTGAAGATAAATCGACTTTGATCTTATCGAGGGTCTTGCCCTGACTCTTATGAATAGTGACAGCCCAAGCTAGCATTAATGGGATCTGCACAAAGGTGCCAATAATATTTGGTGAGATCTTTCCGGACATCATGTCGTGGTCATAGCGATAGGATTCCCACTGGTGACCTTTGACTTCAACCGTATTGGAGTATGGTCCGTTCTGAACCATCACCTTCACAGTATTTGGAAGTAGTTCACGCACTACCCCGATAGTGCCGTTCACCCAACGCTTAGGGAAATTGCTATCCGTTGCCGTAAACATGACCTTTGCACCAACTTTTAGAGTCAGATGATTTGGTGATGGCAAGTTGCGATCATCCACATTGAACTTGCCGGTGCTGTTGCCAGTGTAGACCTTGGCTTCAGTGGTTAATGCCCGAAGACCTGCGCCATTAATTTGATCTGCGCGCGCGTTAGTCGTAGTTAAGGTGATAGTTTGCTCATCAACCTCTTTTTTAGTTTCATAGCAAACGGTGTTGAGAGTATCAAGCGCCTCATCAATATCTTGATTGATGCGGATTTGATTGAGTAGGCCTGCAAAGTGCGCATCTTTTTGGCGGAAGATCTTGGATAACTCCACCATGGTCACATCTTTACGATGCAAGGCCATGGCACAGAAGAAGTATGGCCCTTCGTATCCGCGCTCAGCAAGAACTTGCATATCCGCATTGGAAACCACGGGAGGTAACTGGAATAAGTCCCCCACAAACATCACTTGAATGCCACCAAAGGGTTGACTCTTGTGCGGGCCGTTAGCACGCAAGAACAAATCCATCGCATCGACTACATCTGCCCTCACCATGGAGATCTCATCAATGATGAGCAGACGAATATCTTTATAGAGACGCTTATCTTTTAAGGGCTTGATATCCTCTTCCGGGAAAATCAAGCGTGGCGGCAAGCGAAAGAAGGAATGAATCGTGACGCCCTTCACTTGTAGCGCAGCTACACCAGTAGGTGCCACTACCACTACATTGCCAGGAATGTTCTCACGCAGGTAACCAATTAAAGTTGTCTTGCCAGTACCCGCCTTACCGCTCACAAAGATATAGGGGTCGTGACGCTCAATAGCGTCAATTACGTCCTGGTATTCAGGAGTGATTTCAATAGCGGATGGATCAACTACAGGATTGGTCATCCCCTATTGTTTCATGGGATTAGCTAACGCAGCGAAAGCCTATATAAACCACACCAATATCGGCAGGCTTGGATTCCACATCAGACTCTTTTTGACGCTCAGGACCATACCACCAAGAGGCGCCACGAGTAATGTAGCCACCGTTACGTTCGGTTGCCGTCCATTCCCAAACATTGCCACCCATATCCAATAAGCCATTGACTCCTGGCTTAGTGGTACCAGTAGGAACATGACCAGTGCCGCGGTTTAATGCGCCTGCTGGCGCTACACCCTTATAGTCACCGCATCCGCTTAGGCAATGAGAGACCTCTGGAGTGGCTCCGCCAGGAAAGGGATAACGCTGACCTTTGCTAAAGCCGGTTGGAGGAGCTTCTCTTTGCTCCAGAAAAGCCGCAGATGTCCACTCAGCTTCAGTAGGCAAACGTTTGCCATAGAAGCGACAAACCGATGCCGCTTCAGCTTGATTTAGATGCACCGCAGGCTCACTTACTTTTGCAGGAACACCATAAGGCGTTTTCCAAGTCCAGCCCGGCTTCTTTACAAAGCCTGCTTCATAAGAAAGTCCGCCGCCGTTTTTCTCAGCCTGACTTACAAAGCCGGTAGCTTCAGCGAAAGTTTTGACATCAGCAATCGTCATCTCAGTTTGATCCCAAGATACAGGGCCTACTTTTACAACGGGAATAGTTGATGCGGGGGCGCTAGTCGCAGTAGATGGTCGCAGCATAAAATACAGCGCAATCACAGAGAGCAATAAGCCAAAGAGAATAGAAAGAAAGTCGAATTTTTTCATAATAGGAATTCCAAATCTTAAGCCTAGTTATGCCAAATCAATTAGCGCTGATCTTAGAACATCTTCACCAAATACTTTAATTTGATTGCGGCCAGATGATTTTGCCTCGTACATGGCTATGTCGGCATTGTTAATGAGATCAGTTTCGTTTTGACCATGCTCAGGATACAAAGCAATACCAATACTTGCGCTAGTACTAAGGATTACGCCTTCCACATCAATTGGCGCAGTTAAAGCCAAGCGAATTTTTTCAGCAATCTGGAATGCTTGGTTTTCCGAGTCTACCCCGGGTAATAGCAGCACAAACTCATCTCCACCCAAACGACCAACGGTATCTGACTCCCGAACACACTCCCTCATCCTACGAGCAACCTCTTTTAATAAGGCATCGCCAGTATTGTGACTATAAGCATCATTGACTATTTTCAAATTATCTAAATCAACAAATAAAATAGCTAGCTTAGACTGCTGGCGCTTGCTAACCGCTAGGGCCTGCTGCAAGCGATCTGAAAACAGTGTTCTATTTGGTAACTCGGTTAATACATCATGATGTGCGCGATACTGCGCCTCTGCATTACGGCGATAGGATCTGAGTAATAAAAAGGCGCCCATAATTAATGCAATCAAGCTCAGGCCAGTCGCCACAAAAATACCAATCGCATTCTTATTTAAGTTTGCTAAATACAGTGACTCAGGAATAACAGTACCTACAATGAGTGGATAACCCTTAACTGCTCTATAGGAAACCATCCGCTCTACAGGACTCTCATTTTTACGAGTAAAACCAGGGCCTGAAGTAAAAATGACACCGCCATTCACATCGACGTTGTTCAATGAATCATCAATGAAGGGATTTGGATTAGTTTTTCCAATTAAATTCTCAACCAAGGGCCAACGCGTCAAAAGCGTTTTATCTTTTCGGTACAAAGTTAAAGCAGCACCCTCACCCAAATTTCCACCAATCCGCTCGTAGAGGGAAGAAAACACTTCCACTGAAACACCCACTAAAACCACCCCTAAGAACTGATCATTCTTGCCATTAATCCTACGAGCAAGATAAAAAACCCACTTCCCATTACCCTTGTTGCGCACTGGGACACTGTAATAGGTGTCAGGGTCATTGTTGATGCTGAGATATTTGAAATAATCCCGATCAGCCAAGTTAATTGGCGGTGGTGGATAGGAGCGAGAAAAATTCAATACCTTGCCATCAGCCGCTACAAAGGTACTTACATCGAGAATGGAATTAGAGCTTGTGCGCTCTTCAAGTAAATCAAATTGAGCCTTTTTTGAGGCAAATTCTTGATAGGATTTTTCATCGCCAATCTTGGCGCGCTCCAAAACCTCCTGAATACCCAGTAAAGCGGTGTTTGCCGAGAACATCGTCTGCGAAGTATGCTCAGCCAAAATAATGGTTAAGTTGGCAAGTTGATCAGACCTATCCTGAATACTATTTTTACGTAGTAAATAAGTGGAGACCAGAGCGTTTGCAAGCAGTATTACGACAAGCACCAATGCCGCAAATACGATTAATCGTGTATTGCGCTTAATCGTTGAGTTGGATTCAAAGCTTATAGTCATGGTGCGTCGCTATACATTTCAGAGATACGCAAAAAGTTTTCCTTTTCTTGCATAAATGCTTCAACCACTAAGGGATCGAAACGCTTACCCTTAAGACTGGCTATTTCAGCGCAGGCCTCATCATGAGTCCATCCCTTTTTATAGACCCGCTCATTAACCAAAGCATCGTAGGTGTCGGCCAAGGACATCAAGCGTGCAGCCAAAGGAATTTCCTCTCCCTTTAGCCCCTGCGGATATCCAGAGCCATCCCAGGCCTCATGGTGACATCCCGCAATTTGGATAGCGGCATCCAATACGTGGGTATGTTTTGCGTCCTTTAACTTTGCCGCAGTTAAGACGTCTCGCCCAAGGCCAGCATGGGTTTTCATAGTCTGCCACTCTTCATCTGTCAGTGAGCCCGGCTTCTTGAGAATGCTATCTGGTATTCCAACTTTACCAATATCATGCAAAGGTGCAGCCTTAACAATGTAATCAATTGCCTTTTTGGAGAGCTGATCCTCGTACACACCACTAGCCTTCAATCTCTCCGCAAGCGCACGCACATAATTTTTAGTGCGCAGAATGTGATTCCCGGTTTCATTATCACGAACCATTGAGAGTGCATTCAAGCTTTTGAGCATTCCATCTTCAATAGCCCAAGAACTGCGCCTATATTCATGCAATACCTTTTCAAGGTAGTAGTTAGTGATAAGGATGCAAATAGTAGCGAGGGCAAGTATTGAGACTATGCGCATCAAGAATGCCCATCCATCTTCTTGATAAAACCCTCCCAAGTACTCAAGGTCGCCAAGCGTTAATAGCGAGCGACCAACGCGGGTGCCGAATTCAATTACCTCAACTATAAGCAATAGCTTAATTTGATACGCATTATCTTTTTTATGTATCTGACTTAATACTGAAATCTGCCAAAGACCAAACATACCTAAGACAGTATTCATTAGATGAATACGGTCTTGCGGTGTTCCAAAGATGAGCAAAGAAACATCTGCTACTAAAGCGATGCTGAATAACACTATCGTAGTCAGCTTGCTTGCCTGCGTGAGAGATTTATTCCAGAAGCAAAACAACAAAGAAATATTGGCTACGCCTGCAACAAGGAAAATATTTGCCAAGGCTAAGACAATCTTGCCGCCCCAGGGTGCAGTAGCGTATCCAAGCATGGAGGCAGCCAAAAAACTCAAACCCGCAGGCCAATAAATTACTGAGAATTGGGCGCGATCATGATCCTTGCTTGCCAAAAAGCGAGCCATCAACGCAACCAGGACGATGAATATGGCAAGGTAAAAGGTTTGATTTGCTAACTGCATGAAATAGTAAATATAAATAGATAATTAAAGGTTGCTACTCCATAATGTAACCCATTCCCCTGGTATTTCTGATCAAACTCCCATGACTTGGCCTACCACCCTTAGAACCTTGCTTTTGTGTTTCACTCTAGTGTTGGCACAACCAGCGATAGCTCTTGCTAGCGAGGATTGGGTGCAATTTAAAACAGCCTACATTTCAAATGGGCGTGTCGTTGATGTTGGCCAGAATGGTATTAGCCATACAGAGGGTCAAGGGATGGCTTTGCTTCTAGCTATTCAAAATGATGACCCAGCCTCCTTTGCTGAAATCTGGAATTGGACGCAAGCCAATCTACAAGTTCGTGATGACATGCTATTTGCCTGGAGCTGGTCTCCCAAGGTAGGCGTCAATGATATGAACAATGCTAGTGATGGTGATTTATTTATCGCTTGGGCTTTATCACGTGCCTATAGTCAATGGAAAGAACCTCGCTATTTATTTGCTGCGATCCAAGTAAGCCAATCCATTCGAAATAAGCTCTTACGTAAAACGAGTAAGGGGACTGTGCTACTTCCCGGTGCCATCGGCTTTGAAAAAGAAGATGTCATAAAACTCAATCTCTCATACTGGGTCTTTCCTGCGATTCAGGAACTGTCTGCTCTTGATCCATCGCCAGAATGGGAGGAATTAAAGGTGACTGGCCCACAACTGATTCAAGAGGCTCAATTTGGGAAGTGGCGTTTACCGTCTGATTGGGTGAGCCTCCAAAATAACGTCATTAGCGCAGTTGATGGCGATCGTTTTGGCTATGATGCTGTCCGCATTCCTTTGTATTTGATTTGGGGGCGGCAAGCCACACCCTCTTCTATAAATCCTTTTCAAAGCTTCTGGGGCTCATTTACTGGAAAACCGCTTTTGCCTTCCTGGGTCAACGTCAATACAGGTGAGTTAGCAACGTACAATGCATCCTCAGGCTTTATGAGTATTGCAGCCCTAACACTAGCCTACCCAAATGTAGATTCGACTCAATTACCCGGCTTTAATCCATCTGAAGGCTACTACTCCTCGATGTTGTCCTTATTCACAAAATTGGCTCTTGAGGATCTCAAAAAGTAATATG
Source organism: Polynucleobacter sp. 80A-SIGWE (assembly GCF_018882295.1). Taxonomy (GTDB): domain Bacteria; phylum Pseudomonadota; class Gammaproteobacteria; order Burkholderiales; family Burkholderiaceae; genus Polynucleobacter. Next base: position 872,683 of record NZ_JACVOR010000001.1, on the reverse strand, counting down.
AGAAATTGGAGTCTTTATTTCATTATCAAAATAATCCTGTTCTATGCAGGTTATATTAATTTTCATTTTTTTGTTAACGCAACATTTGCGCTTTGGCTAATATTTTCAAATGCCAATCCGCTATTAATGAAAATCCGGAAATGGGTATCTATTCCCATTGGTATTGTTTTATTTTATTTTGATAGCCAACTCCCCTCTTTACGAAACATCATCCCCAAGATACCCCAGCTACTTGATTTCAGCTTTCAGTACTACTTAGAGCTACTAGCACGCATTGTGAGCTGGGAAGTTATTGCGTTCTTATTGGTTTTATTTATTGCGTACTACTTTCTTTCCAAAAAATTGCGCATGTCAACTATTGCCGTGATTGCAATTATGAGCACCCTCCTTCCGCTAAGGGCGAATATGTCGCCTTTAGCTTATGATGCCGATGGTCAAGTTATTGGCCTACCTAGTGATGCGCAGTTAACAGAATCACTTGATGAGTTCTTTATCGAAGAATCCTCCCGTACCGCCTTTAATCGATCTCAGAAAGCTAGCGGGGTACCATTTGACATCCTGGTGATCAATGTTTGCTCCTTAGCCTGGGATGACCTGAAATACATCAAAGAAGAGAACAACCCTCTCTTCCAACGTTTCCATTACTTATTTACCAACTTTAATTCGGCCTCTTCCTACAGTGGACCGTCGATCATTCGCTTATTACGCAGTAGTAAAGGACAGCAAGATCAACGAGATCTATACAAACCACCTGTCGAAGGGTCCCTGCTATTTGGCAACCTCAACAAAACTGGATATCAAGTACAGCTAGCCTTAAATCATGATGGTAAATACGGGGATCTTCTGAAGGAAATCAGAAATGAGGGTGGCATGTCTGCCCCACTATTTGATAACACTCAAGCTACGCCGTATTTAAAAGGCTTTGATGGCTCTCAAGTTTACGATGATTACTCGGTACTATCCAATTGGTGGGATGCACGCATGAAATCCCCAAATGAAAGAGTAGCTCTGTTTTACAACACGATCACACTGCATGATGGTAATCGCGCCCTGGATGGTAGTAGGCTAGAAAATAGCGTGGAGACGTATTCTCGCAGGACACATAAATTATTAACCGATCTGGATCGCTTCTACACCAAGGTAAATAGCTCTGGGAAGCAAGTGATGATTGTTTTTATTCCGGAGCATGGTGCAGCGATTCGCAGGAATAAGAATGAGATTGTGGGTATGCGAGAAATTCCAAGCCCCAATGTAACCAATGTTCCAGTCGGCATCATGTTTACAGGCAAAGCGGATGCTCCAGTCAAAACCAACATCATTGAGCTACCGACGAGCTACCTTGCTACATCCGATTTAATCTCTAAATTTGTAGGTAAAACGCCATTTGGGGCAGCCGCTCCTTCACCTGAATCCTACTTAAAAAATATTCCGAGTACGCGCTTTGTGGCAGAGAATGAAGACTCCGTCATCATGAAGTATGGGTCTTCCTACTACTTCCGCTCTAACGATATCAACTGGAATCTATTTGAAACCAATAATTAGGGTTTAGCTTCAGACCAAAGAGCAGGAACATCTACTCTTTCTTCGGCAGTCACCGTATTACCAAGCGCATCTAGATAAATAGGTTCACCATTGATCTGAACAGGTACCTTGTCTTGATCAATCTTTCGGACTATCTCTAAATTGGCTTTGATATCAGGGCTATTCGGATTTAAGAGATATGCCCTCTCCAGCAAAATGACTGCAGTAGCAACATCGCCATCTTTCAATGAATACAACGCGCGCTCATTTAACTCCCCAGGAAGGTAGGGGTCAAATTGAGGAGCAACAGTCGACGGCTGTGCTCTTAATAGACTGCTAGCCAGCAAACCCATTAACAGAAATAAGCAAGGGAGTGAGGTGCGATTATTCATGATCTGCAGTTCACTTAAAAGCGGGATGTTGGAATGACTGGTTGTGTCTGCAAGGCTACAGGCTGCGGCGCAGCACCATCAAGTGCAATACGCACATACAGCACAAAACTATTTGGGGCATAGTACGGAGAACGCTCTAACTTCAATCGATTACCCACAAATACTGATGGAGTAACTTGATACTCCCATGCCGCCAAAGCAGAGTAAGCGCTACCCGGACCGGAACTCGCAGAATAGTAAGGATTTCCTGCGGCAGCCTGATAAGCAGAATTTGTAGGGAAGTAAGGTGCTGCGTCTGTACGAGACCAGTTACTTGAAACTGATCCACCAATCATGTAGGAGAAGCGTGCAAAACGCTGCGCGTAGTTTAAGGGTAGCGTTACGGAGCGATAGTTTTGCGGACTGTAGTATCCGCCCTGCCCATAAGTAAACTCACCTGCGTTTTGCCTAAAGCCCCATAACATTCCATTAAGACCGCTCGAGAGTTGACGGTCTGTTTCATTAATAATGCGCCAATTTAAGCCAGCCATAAATTGGTTATCGCTATTACTTTGCACATTTGTTCCAGTGAGGCTGCGAGCTCGGTAATAAGTCCAGCCGCCCAAAGTACCGCCCTGATCCAGGCTCAAACCAATCGTTCCGCCGGTAGCAACCATGCCACCCCAGACAGAACCAGTAACAGGATCACGGGTTCCAGCATAAGAGAGCAATGTACTCGTCATAGGACGGCGAGCTAGTTCCAATGTGACCCCAACAGGGCCTACATCTAACTTCTGCTTCACCCCACCTATCCAATTTTGCGTGAGAAAGCCAAGTGGCGTTGTACCTATATCGGCTTTGAAGTTTTGCTTTTCATATCCAATATTGAGAGCAGTTCCTGAAGCGGACTGATTTGAGAAGCTCGTTGGGCAATTACTTGTACATGCAGCCATAGATCCAAAAGTGCTGACCTGATATGAATTACCTGCATTCAGAGTACCTGCATTGATATTGACTTGGTCGGCGCGGAAAGTTACTCGCTCATCAGAGCGCATTGGCATCTTCCATTCCAGCGGAATCTCGGTAGCGCGGTAATAGGACTGTCCAGGCGTGCCATTAAGTGATAGGTAGTCAACAGCGGAATCAATCCAATTGGTCCGCATATCAATCATGTCGGCCATCTGCTTATATTGGTATGCACTTCCTGAAGCGGCGGCAGAAGGCTCAAAAATGGGTGGCTCGATCTGGAATATAGAAACTCCAGATGGGCTTGTGCTTGGCTTGAGTGTAGAGAGGCTGTGATAACTGGAGAGTGGCACTGGGGCTTGAGCAAGCGCCTGCTGCTCAGTGTCGATTGCCTTATCTAAGTAACCTTCCCTTCTTTGGATCTGGCTATCCAAATACATCAACTTATAGTTATTTGTCTTGGGTGCAGCAGCAATGAGAGGCTGCAACTTTTGCTTCGCTGATTGAATTTCACCGGACTGGATCAGTTGTCCTATCGCTCTGAGCTCATAAGCCTGCTGTAGATCTAAATAGCCTTGCTTTTGAGCTGCGTTTAACTTTTCCCTAGACAGTAAAGTCATCTCTTGCTGGAAAGCCTCTGGCTGCTCGTTGTTAAGTAAGAAATTGGCGTAGCGCAAATGCCATTCAACCGAGAGATTTGGATTGGCTTGCTCAATGCTCTTAAAAAGTGCATTGGCTCGCTTCACATCACCGATAGAGCCCCACATAGCAGCAACCAAAGAAGAAAGATCGGGGTCGCTAGAGACTTCTTTCTCAAGAATGCCGAGCTGAGTCATCGCTTGAGCCTGATCACCCTGCGCATGCAGCTTCTTTACTTGAACAAGCTGGAGGTCTACCCAAACACCTCTTTGGAAGCGAGTGATCTTCGGAGTGCGTTCAGACGCTGGAATGCGCTCCAATACTTTGAGAGCTGCTTGATTCTGCTCTAGGCCAGATAAATACAAGGCATACGCGTATAAGCCCTCGGTACTTTTAGGGTGCGCTTTCAAATACGACTCAAATACGGCGACCCCCTCTTTTGGTCGATGTATTTTTGCATAAAGACGGGCTAAATCTAGACGTAACCAGACTTCATCCTGATCGAGTGCAATAGCCTGATTCAATAGCGCTATCGCCTTTGGGGTATCACCCACTTTTAGCGCCTGCCGAATATCAAAATCGAGCTGTATCTGAGTGAGCTTGAGTTTATCGCTTGCCGATAAGCGGGTTTTGGCAAGCTGCAGCAACACGGGGCTTAGCTCTTCATCTCGCTGCAAACGATTGAGAACATTGGCATAGCTTAGGCGGAGTGATGTGGTATCTGATGATGGCTTTGCTAGAGCGCTGCGCATGAGATTTAATGCATCTTCTGTCTTGTCAGCACTCAACAAGAACAGTACATTCGCATTGATCATCTCGGGATCATTTGGGGCAAGTCGCAAGCCCTCCTTCATTACAAGTAAACCTTTGTCGACTGAGCCTAAGCCCTCATAAATTCCAGCCAATTGAAAACGCAACCAAGGATTAAGTGGCTCTAACTTTATGGCACGCAATAGATAAGGAGTTGCTGCTTCACTTTGACCTTTACTCACTAAATCATCTGCCTGTGAGCTCAAAATCTTGACTCGTAAATAGTCGTAACGCTTACCTGCAGGGGTATTTTCAGGGGCTTGTGAATTAATCAACGCCAAGGCTTCATCGCTTTTACCAGCGTTTATTAAGAGCTGAATCAAACCCCGAATGGCAATACCGTTATCCGCTTCAATAGCCAAGGCTGCTCGAAACTGCTTTTCCGCTTCACGTGCATTACCCCGATCAGCCTCAATTGTTCCCAATACTGCAATTGCTTCTGCGCCTTGAGGTTCTAGGGCAATTGCCGCTCTGATCCGTTCCATTGCTAATGGATAATTTTTCTTATCCCTTGCGTCTTCAGCCTGATGAATTTGCATCCAGTACTGACTAGTAGCAATTAGGCTCTTCCACTTGCCAGCGTTCTCGGGATTGAGCGCCAAAGCTTTCTGATAATAAGCAACAGCTTCTTCATACCGCCCTTGTCTCATCCGAATTAAACCCATGCCGCCCAGAGCCAGATAGTCCTTTGGCAAGGCCTTAAGAGTCTCAGTCAGCTGAACTTCGGCTCCCGCCATATCACCCTTATCCAACAAATCTAAGCCGATCTGACGGCGTTTTAAGAGAGGATCGCTATCAATACGCTTGCGCTCAGCCAGTGCATTCTTCTCGGCCATCCAGCGACCTGTAATTTCTTGATTGTGTGGATCTACTGCAAGATATTTTTCATAGAACGGGAGCAATTCCGGACTGGCCTCTTGCGAATTGAGCACCTCTCTCCAAACCTGAAGTACTCGCTGCTTATCCACTTTACGCTCTTGATATAGGTTGGCTAGATTCGTAAAAGCAAGTTCACGAGTCTCCATCTTTGATCCTAATAAGGCATCCAAAGCTAAGGAATACTGCAAGTTTTTGCGGTCAGACTTGACTAAAGCCTCCAACCCAGTTCGTGCCTCATCCCAGCCACCCGGTAAAGCAGCAATGATTTTGTAATATCCAACTGCTAGATCGCCTGCGGGTGGCCCGTTAGGAAACTTCTCTTTGAGTAAAGCATTTGCCTCGGCAGGCTTGCCACTTTTCAGAAGAATAGTTGCCTGAGTCAAAAACCTTCTAGCCTCCATACTCTCCTGCCTGCTCAAACCTTTGTCCGAAGCGAAGGCAAGACTTTCAACTCCTACCGAAGAAATCAGTAATAAGCTAAAGCAGAGGTGAAGGGCTTTTGATTTCAAAAGGATTACTTACTTACAGTTCGAGGCGACTCTGAAAGGCTCTTGCGCTCATCAGCCAACTCACCAGTCAAAAAGAGATAAGACAGAATTCGTCTTAAGTTCTGAATGGCAAGTGAAAACACCATCTTTGATCCTTGACCATAAACAAAGCTCACGATCTTGAAGAAATTACTGCTGTCTACGATAAATTCAGCACCCAAGATAACTTCATCACCATCCTTAATGACACGTCGAATAATGCAATCCATCCGATGCTGATCTCGAGTGATGCCAGAAACAAAGACTTCAATTAGCTCGTTGTCATCAATCAAAAATGGCAAATTGACTTTAATGCCGACGCCAGTCAAGGAGATATCAAAAACCCAGCCCTCTAAGGTGGCATCTAGCTTAGGGAAATACACGGTCATCTTTTCACCGGCCTGCAGGCGTGGAAAGGATCTAGCTTGCTGCTGATCCACAAGACTAATTGTATAAACCACAAATAAATAGAATAAGTAAATGATCCAGTTAGCCAATCCAGTCAATGCATACATCCAGAAATAGGGATTAAATAACATGACGATAAAAGTACCGATACTTTTTGAGATGTACTTAAAGTAAGCCGCAGAATTTTCACGAACTGCCCGAAGCCCTAACTTCGTTAATAAATACAACTGAAGCTTTGATTGCTTTAATTGCGCGCTAGCTTCCCAAATACGCTGCCAGCGACCACTATCACCGTACACAAAGGCTATCGCTTCTGGGCTAGCAGTTTGTTCGGCAGTAAATTGGGTTCCGCAGAAATAATGCTCGCTTTCTTTCTGCATTCGCATTACCTTGGCGTCAAATGAATACTGGTTGCCATAACTATCAGCAGTAGACAATCTCACAAATTCACCGACCGTCAACTGGCTATCAAGTGGCAAAGTAAAGCCAATCCCGCTAACTGAAACATCAGCCATGTCCGCCTCAATAGGTGCGAGATCCAAATGAGCATTACGACGGATGGTGACAGTACCACCGCCGCCGATGCGGTAATGAGCTCGAATCTGACGCTTTTCCCAAAAAGCACCCAGCGACATCAAGCCTAACCAAATATTGATACAGCACCATATCGCCGTAATAATGATGTTGTCATGCCAAATAGGTTCGTAATGCCAGCGTACTGCGGCAATACCTATTGAAATTACGTTAATACTGACCAAAATAAATAGTGGGAACGCATCCCAACTGAGCTGCTCTTTTTCTAATAAGAGACCCTTTGGTGTTACTAAGAACTTCTGCTTCCAAGGGTTCAGAAGAACTGGCATAAGCTCTCGAATCATTCTGAACCCTTTGACGGTCTCATAAATTTCCGAAAAGAAGAGTTGCCTTGAGCCTGCAAAGAAATAAGAAATTACCACGAGAATGCTTAAGGCATAGGGGACTGTGAAATCCACCATCTCATGCCAGTTAGCTGAATACACATTCAAGCCCAAGATTAAAAATGCTGAAGGCGCTAAGAAGAAAATGTAACGCGCAAATCCAAATAACCAAGAATAAGATGATGAAAAATAGGCTAGACGCTGAGGCAAACTAAGTCCTCGCATAAATAAGGGGTTGTAATGCATCAAGATTTGTAGCATCCCCTTAGCCCAACGAGAATGCTGAGTTAAGTAATCCGAAGGAGTCTCTGGAGAGAGTCCACAAACCATGGGTTTATTGATGTAGCTACTGTTATAGCCATGCGCATGCAGAATGAGGGAAGTCTCGCAATCCTCTGTAATAGTCTTAATAGCAATGCCACCAATCTCCATTAAATACTCACGACGTAAAACAGCCGCAGAGCCGCAGAAGAAGGCAGCATTCCAAAAATTCATAGCCGGCTGAATTTTCCGATAAAACATCTCACTTTCATCTGGACGGTTAGATATTCCAGTGATCACATTATTTACTGGGGTCTCGTTGATGAAGAAGTGCGGCGTTTGAACCAGAAACATTTTAGGATCAGCAATGAACTGCCCTACCGTACTACTCAAGATATCTTTAGTAGGAATTTGATCGCAATCCAAAATCAGGATCAGATCCCCACTGCTATGCTGCAGAGCATGATTAATATTGCCTGCCTTGGCTTTTTGATTGGTGTCACGTGTGATGTAATGAACACCGAGCTCCTTTGCCAGTCTCCGCAGGCTGTAATGGCGCCTCCAGGCCTTATGACCCATCTCTTTGCTGCGACGCTTTGCGTGAGTACCGCCGTCATCCAGGATGTAAATATTTAACTTCTCTTTGGGGTATTGAATCTGGGTAGCTGCCGTTACTGTCATGCGCACGATATTTTCAGACTCATCATAGGTGGGAATGAAAATATCTACGGATGGATAAGAAGTTTTATCTTCGGGCAATGGGATGATTTCACTGGACATGGGTGAAAAATTCACAAACATATCCAGCAGGAATAAGGAGAATCCATAGCACTCAGCCAAAAACAATAAGGCCATGCCAATAAAATCAAAAAATCCGGTGTACATCAGGGTATCGAAAATACGCCACGCCATATAACGGCAACTGACAAAGAGCGCCAGCACAATAAATAAAGAGCGCCAAGGCTGATTTCGGAAATACTTCACCTTCGACATTAAATAAATAATGAAGAAAGAGCCCCACCCTAAATACAACTGGCCGCCGAAATTGAGCAATTCTTCGGCGAAGAAAATCATCAGGCCGATACCAAAGGCAAAAAATATTAGGCTTGCCGTGATTCTGAAGTGACGGTCGCGCAACAACATTATCGATTTACCAAATAGATGAGCCATGCCCAAAGTGCTTCATAACCCACTGTGAGGAGAAGCACGCCAAAGAAAAGAAGCGCAATACTCGCTACTAGCTTCAAGCCAAAAGAGCGAATAGGCTGAATTTCCAAATCAATTGCGCTGGGGTCTTTATCTAACTTACCCAGGTCTACTTCGGTTGGATTCCAAAAGATCTCGTAGGCATTTAAGGCTCTATCTTCACCAGTACGTAGAAGCTGCCTTGTAAATCGACAAAGCAATGATTGTGGATTTTTTAGTAAGCCATACGCCCCTTCGGAGAGATAGAGCTCCCCAGCACCAGCAGCGTCAGCCAAGAAGTGAGCTAGCTGAATTGAACGCTCCTCTTCCTTAAGGCCGGTAAATGGATTTATCAGGGCGACAATCCCAATAGAGACTAGACCTATAGGAGCTAAATGATTTTTTGTATTTAATGCATCAACCTCTATTTGAATAGCCATAGCAGCTTGTATTGCGAAGCTAACTTGTTCAAAAGCAAAGATCATTTTTTCGGGATGCTCTTCAAATGCTACCCCACGAAAATCTTTACAAATCCTGGTAATCAGACTAATCAGTTTGTCATGAACGACGTGTTTAGATGCCTCATCCGACGACTCCACATCATCCCTAGGAATAATATGCGTACAGAAGGCACTTAAAAAATTTCCCATTAAAAATAGGGTGACAGGTAACGTATAAAAATTAATCCAATTGCGACAACAATGATCATGACCGCTGCCGCACCAAGATCCTTAATTTTCTTAATCTCCGGATGTTCCTCCAGGGTGATTAGGTCACAGATTTTTTCGATAGCTGTATTGAGAGCTTCAACCGCTAGCAAGACTAGAGATAAGACTGCAATTAAAACGGTATAGACGTTAGGACGATAGCAAAAAAATCCAATTGCGATCACAGCTAAAACTAACTCTCTACGCGCAGCTTTTTGTGCAATGAGCTCTTTGAGACCATCAATCGCGTTGATGGTCGCATGAATAATATTTCTCTTTTTTTGCATGACTATAGTTTTTATTTGGGCCACAAGCCATTTTAAGCCTATTCAGCCCAGATCTCAGTTCGATTTCGACCCTTAGATTTAGCTTGATACATAGCATCATCTGACATTTTGAAAAAGCGCTTCAGAATCACTGCTGTATTGGTTTCGCCTACTAAGTTTGGATTAAACGTCGCTATACCCAGGCTAATAGTGATAGCTATAGTTTGAGCATATCCAGTGGCTGTTTCAGTGGTTGAAACGTGCTTGCGCAATCTCTCAGCCAACTGAAAAGCATCATGCCCAGTGCTTTCCGGCAACACGACAAAAAACTCTTCTCCGCCAACCCTGCCAAAGATATCGATTGCTCTGAGCTGATCCTGACAACATTTCACTAAATTCACCAACACGGCATCCCCAATTAAGTGTCCGTATTGATCATTTACATTCTTAAAGTGATCGATATCCAGCATCAAAAAAGAAATCTCATGTCCACTCCGCAAGCTCCTTTTGATCTCCATCTCAGCCCTAGAAAAGGTTTCTCGACGAGAGAGTGCTCCTGTTAGGGTGTCTACTTTTGATAATTGATCAAGAATGCAGTTCTTCTCTTGAAGATCAGCCAACATCTTTTTTAGTTGGTACATTCCCAGCAAAAGACAAAAAGAGATCGGCAAGGAAAGTATGGCATCAGAAAGGTTGATATGCCCATTATTTAGAACATGTAATAAAGGAGATATCCTCCTCCCCACCATTAAGCCAAGTCCTAGAGCCAAGAAACCGCAAGCTAAGCGATATACTTTTGCGCGAAAAAATAAGTCGGCAGCATACCCGGCAGCAACTAATTGAAACAATAATGAAATGGAGTAGAAGAGTGCTGCTAGAGCCATGCTTTATTGCGTCTCAATTAAAGCCTGCAATTCATTGCCTGAGTTAAGTAACTCAAAAGCTGCATCCACCACTTTTACATCTAACTTTATTCCAGCCTCTGCACGCACTTCATCCATGGCGGCCGACAAACCTCGTGCCGCACGATAAGGGCGGTGAGTGGCCATCGCTTCTATAGTGTCAGCGACTGCCAAAATTCTTGCTTCAGGGCAGATTTGCTCTCCCTTCAGGCCATGCGGGTAGCCGCTGCCATCAAGGCGCTCATGATGTTGCCTCACCATATCTGCAATCGGCCATGGGAATGGAATGTCTTTAAGGATTTGATAACCCGACTCTACATGGCCCTGAACCATTAGCATTTCTAGATCGGTCAATCGAGTGGGCTTGGTCAGAATTTCTGATGGCACCGCAACCTTGCCTATGTCATGAACCATCGCCGCCATATAAAGCGCTTGAATAGAAGTGTCGTCCCAACCCATTTTCCTAGCAATCGCAGTGGCGATCGAAGCCACTCTCTTTTGATGGCCCGCCGTATACGGATCGCGCCACTCCATTGTTCTAGCCATGGCCTCAATGGTAGCTTTGAGGGCATCAGCCAAGCGCTCCTGCGTTTGCTCTTTTTCGTGAATCTCGTCATCCAGCTTATGCTGGCGCTCAATAGACCTCAGGCCAAACCCAATTTCTTTTGCCAGACTTTCAAAGAGCTGAATCTCAGATTCACCAAAAGCATTTGGCACTTTTGAATAGACAAGCAGAACGCCGAAAGGATGGAGTTCTCCATCAGGTATTGGGCAACCTATAGCAGAACGGATACCGAATTTTCGAGCCAACTCACGCCAAGAGATAAAACCTTCATCCGACTCCGAGTCCACCACAACGCTAGACTTTCCAGTACGAATTGCTAAGCCACCCGGGCCCATTCCAGAAATATTTTGATCTGACCAACTAACTACAATATTTTCAATATAAGCAATAGCGGAACCCGCACCACCCATTACCGTAACCGTCTTATTGACATCATCGTCTGCTCTGCCAACCCATGCCAATACGTAGGGGCCTTGGGCAGCAATGGCGCTACAAACTTCTGCAACCAGCAAATCCGTAGAGTCCGCTCTAGCTAGCGCAGCCGCAGCTTCTGATAAAGCCGATAAAGCCCAACCCCGCTTTTCCAACTCCCCTTGCATCTCAGGTGTTGGCAGTTCGATAGGCTTTTTATTCTTAGTACTCATGTTTCCATTATGTATCTAAAAATGACTTATTTTCAATTCACTTCAGCCTCGGTGACTCATTTCCTTGTCTTTAGGTGAAAAGTGATGGAATATGACTTATAGGCAAACTTAAGAGAGCTATGAACGACAACATTGAAAAAATTTATTCCAAATTAATTACCCTTGAAACAGAGGTGAGTAATTTGCGTAGCGGCTACTTGGTAGTCAATAAACGCTATACGGAAGCAATTGGAAGTCTAAAGATGCTGACTGCTAGCGCGCTTGAGGCTGCTAAACGCGCTGCAATTGCCGCCGAAAAAGCCTTGTTAGCAGCTAAGAGCTCTGCAACAGCAGCCAAATTAGCGGCATCAGAATCAGTTATCGATGCTGCAGAAGCAGCTGCAGATGCGGCAGCAGCATCTGCAGAAGCAGCAATCGAGGCGGCAGCGGCAGCATCCGCAGCGGCATCCGCAGCGGCAGCGGCAGTTGCTCATCAAGCAGAAGAATCTTCAATCAGAGCTTCGGCCGAAGCTGCAGAAGCTACCAAGCGCGCTGCAGACGCTGCAGCCGAAGCAGTACGAATGTCTAACCTTGCCTCAGAGTCGGCTCGTAATGCTCGTAAAAATATTCAGACTCCAAAATAATATAGCTCTGGACATCGAAGCAAATGGACTGGCAGTAGCCAACTCATACAACTGGGTGGTAGTGCTTAGATCTTGTTTGACTGCTTATCGATCAACAACTGCAGCGCTGATTGAACCCCTCTCATAAATACCCAAAAGGGATCACGAGAACTTCATGGGCAATAAAAAAGCCTCCTGGAATGCTAATTGGAGGCTCTTGAAAATTCAGAATTTAGTGGGGCGAACGACGGGGCTCGAACCCGCGACAACCAGAATCACAATCTGGGACTCTACCAACTGAGCTACGTCCGCCACTGAAGACATAGATTATAGCTTTTGAGGCAAAATCCTGTCAAAAATGGCTTAGATGCGGGGTTTAGGCGACCTCAAACTCAAACGCAGCCCAATCCCCAAGGCACAAGCTCGCATCGATAAAGAAATCCAAAATAGCGGCTTTGCTTTGAACTTTGGCTAAAGCATGATGGTCTGAGAGGCGTTGGCGCCAATAACGCGATCCAGCCCTACCGTGGGCCAATCCTAAAATATGTCTTGTGAAAGCGCCGATATAAAAAGGCTTGCCTTTAGCTTGGCACTCATCAAACCAGGCTTGAACTTGTTTCACCAGTGCAATTTGAATGCGATGCCATTCAGTCTCACTAAAGAGATATCCAGCAGCATCTCCATCCGTATTGATCATGTCATCCCAACCTAAAAGCAATGCCGGGAAATGGTATGCCGCCCTACCCACCATAAAGCCATCGAAATCATTCCAGTGACCAGCAATTTGATCATTGGTTTCTAACCCACCATTCAGCAGTACCTTTAGATTCGGAAATTGTTTTTGAGCATCGAGCCGAAGCTTGGCTGCTACTTCATAACGTAATGGTGGTTTGCTACGATTTTCTTTAGGAGACAAACCTTTGAGTACGGCATTGCGTGCATGAATAGTCACCTGACTTGCACCAGCATCTGCCACAGCAAGAATGAAGTTCAGGGTAAATTGATAATCCACTTCAGAATTGGCAGCATCCATCGAATCCAAACCAAGACGATGTTTGACGGAGATCGGAGTATCGACGGCCGCCTTCATTGCCTTGACACAATCAGCAACAAGTTGTGGCTCTGCCATAAGGCAAGCGCCAAATGCTCCGCGCTGAACCCGCTCCGATGGGCAACCACAGTTGAGGTCAATCTCGTCGTAGCCCCATTGCTGCGCCAACTCTGCGGCCTTAGCTAAATCAGATGGCTCAGAACCACCCAATTGAAGAACGACAGGATGTTGATCTTGCGAATAATCTAAATGGCGTGGTACATCCCCATGAATGAGTGCGCCCGTAGTGACCATCTCGGTATAGAGAACCGCTTCCTTAGTAAGAGTGCGATGAAAAGAACGGCAATGGCGATCGGTCCACTCCATCATGGGGGCTACTGCCAATCTTTTCTTGTCTTTATTTTTCACGGACTGTTTTAATCGATAATTTATTAGCAACTATTTTAATTGCTTTCACCGCTAGCAGTAATAAGAACCAGCCTAGGCGGATGCAGACGCCCTAGACAAAGGAATGTCGGGTTGCTCTGAAGGCTCAAAGAATCTCCAGCAATTTTTTCCATCGAGTTTTGCTTGGTACATTGCTTGATCAGCATGAGAAAGTAAGGAGCTTACTGGACCATTATCAAAAGGGAATAAGGTAACGCCAATGCTTGCACCGACGAAAGCCTGTTCAGCACCAATACGAATTGGCTCTTGAAGAGCGAGAATAATTCGATTCAGCAAACCCTCCACTTGATTACGCGTAAGAAGATCGCCCAATAGGAGTACAAATTCATCCCCACCCAAGCGCAGCACTGAATCTTCAGCCCGAATCATTCTCCTTAAGCGATTAGCTACAGATTGCAATACTAGGTCACCCGCCTTATGGCCAAATTGATCATTAACCTGCTTAAACCCATCCAAATCCAGAAAACAAATGGCCAATACCCCACCCTTTAGGCGAACTGCAGCCATGGCATTTTGCATTAAATGCTCCAAAGATAATCGATTTGGCAACTTTGTTAAAGAGTCATGGTGAGCAGCATCAGATAGCTCATCATTACTTTGGATTAAAGCCCGCTCACGCGCATTAATTTTTTTAACTTCGAAGTAAATAGCGTAAACAGCAATACTCAAGGCCACCGAGAACAATAGCGATGCAAAAATAATCATATTGCGCTTCATATGAGCAAGAATGTCATCTGAAAATTTAGTTGACACTTTAATATGAAGCCACCCTAAAGCAACCCCTGGGTCGATTTTCTGCCAAGCTGAAATATATCCCCTATCAGCATCTTCAATTTTTTCAACCGTTCCGGATTGAGGAATATGCAATTCTGAGCTCTCAAAATTGAGAACAACAGAATCATCTGATTTTCTTAATAAGCTTACTAAGACATGTCCACTTAAGTCTGTGACTGCAATCGCTTCAATAGCCTCATTAGAAAATGAATGCCGTAGGGTTGCCTCCAAAGCTCCGTAATCCCTAGTCACAATCAAATCACTCACTGAAGTGGCCATACCCGCCGATAGCAGAGATAAAGAGCGATCACGCGAGGACGTAATGAGGTTATCAACGCTCACGTAAGTCCAAATGCTAGTTACCAACATCATTACTGCGGCAATTCCACCTAACCACGAAATGAGACGATAAAAAACTTTTTTAGCTGAAGGGTGTCGACGATCAGTTAGCACTATTCACCACAAATTTCTCTAAACCCAAACCCTCCAAGGACTGGTAATCTCGGGCGTAATTCACTGGAATAGGCTCCGGCATCTGAATGCCATCTAATAGTCGACGACCCTCATCGGTTTTTGCCAAATCCAGAAAAGCTTGCACTACCAGATTACGCTCCTTTAATGGGATTTTTGGATTTACGGAAAACGGGTGCGGCATATAACCACTTGTTTTAAAGAGCACCCGGAGCTGCTCCTGAACTTCAGCAGGCTCTCTTTGCAATGTATTGTTTACAGCGCCTCCAGCACTGACATCGCCAGCAATAACCGATCTATAAACATTGTTGTGGGATTTAACATAAATTGGTTCGATATTAATTCCCTGTTTTGCTAGGGTGGCCCGCACCAAGAGGGAGGCTGCAAATGCATTTGGTGCTGGGAACGCCAACTTAGCGCCACGCAAATCATTAATATTTTCGATCTTACTTTTGTTTCTAACAACAATAATTCCATCCAGCTGATTTTTACCATCAGCCAATAAGGGCAAGTACCCCTTAGCGCGATAGGCCATAACCTCGTGATAAGGGTTCATAAAGGCAAAATTGGGTTTGCCACTCAAGAGCTCACGTTCAAAATCTGGAATAGTCTGGACAATTGTTAAATCAAAACAGATGCCTGCAGCTAGGCCCACCTTCTCCAAGACCGGGCTCCAACGAACATACAGCTGTGATGCAGCCATTTGTGGAACCACATAAACGCTGCGCACTGGATACGGAGAATTCTGGTCGCCAATGCATTTTCCAAAGGCAATAGCGGGCAAGAGTATTGAACAGCTAAAAATGATTGTTTTAGTTATTGAGCGCATAACGATATTTTGCCTGCCATGTATTAAGAACTAAGGATGAGTAGGTATCCGTACCAAGGCTGCCGTTATATCTAGCCAACCCTCTAGCAACATCATTTTTTTCAATGTCCAGGTAGTGGCGCAAGATGATGCAGCCATATCGCAAGTTAGTTTGGGCGTCGAATAGGGAATCTTTTTCCACTCCAATCAGCCCCTTCCAAAAAGGCATGACCTGCATCAGTCCAGAGGCGCCAACGTGAGAAAGTGCAAATCGATTGAAACCACTTTCCACCTCGATTAATGCAAGCACCAAATCTGGATCCAATTGATAGCGAGTAGCTTCATAGTGAATCATCCTCAATAGTTCACGTCGCTTATGATCATCGGGGATTTTCTTTCGCAGTTGGTAGGACTGCTGACTTATCCACTGGATGGCATGGGTCACATCCTTAAATGAATTAACCGGGCTGCCGCTATAGAACTTTTGACGCAATTCCTGACGATTACTTAAAGAGATGTCTTGATATTGCTGAGTGGCAGCATTGCCCATGGTCCAATATAGACAGGAAAAAGATAGGAGTAAAAAGCGCTTCATAAGGCTTATGACCCCGTAACCACTTGACCCATCTTGAAGATAGGGAGATACATCGCAACTAAGATGAATCCAATAACTCCGCCCAAGAAACAGATCATGATGGGCTCCATCATCTGGGATAGCTTATCTACCGTCGAATCAAATTCTTCCTCGAAGTAACTACTAATGGTTTCAAGCATCTCCGTCATATTTCCGGTCTGCTCCCCAACGGAAATTAATTGTGAAAATGTTTTAGGGAAAATAGTGATCTCAGCCAACAGCTTTGATAGTGGCTCCCCTGAAAATACCCCCCGCTTGGCGGATTGAATGGCATCCTTAATCACCTCATTCTTGGATGACTCGGCTGTAATATCCAAAGCCTCGATTACAGGGACGCCTGCACCGGAGAGATTTCCATACACCATCGAGATCTGCGCCAAATTCGAATTCAAGATCATTTCACCGATTAGCGGCATCTTTAATAGATAGTTATGCCATTTCTTGCGAAACGCAACGCTCTGCTTAACTGCCCTACGAAATAGATAGATGCCAACAACGATGATTACCACCATAAGGCCACCCCCATAAGGGTCCCTTAGGAAGTTACTAATACTCATGATGAATAAGGTTGGTGCTGGGAGCTGGGAGCCAATACTGCCAAACATCTGTGCAAATACAGGCACGACAAAGATCATCATGATGCCCACTACTACCGTAGCTACAACTAGCAAAATAGTTGGGTACAGCATGGCAGACTGAATACTTTTACGAATCTTAATAGTCTTCCTAATACTGCCCACCAACTTATCTAGGAAGATATCCAGTCGACCACTCGACTCCCCTGCCTTAACCATATTGATATAGATGGAATTGAAGATATCGGGATGCTTTGCAAAAGATTGGGAAAGGCTCGATCCAGACTCAACATCTTGAGATACCTTTGCCATAGCCTCTTTTAGCGTTGGGTTTTCTGTCTGATCTCGCACCATCTCCAAAGAAGGCAGGATAGATAAACCCGATCTCAGCATGGTCGCCATTTTTTTGGTTGCGATCATAATCTGAGTTAACTTGACCTTCTTTTTAAAATCAAAGAGCTCTTTCCAACTTCGCCTCTCTTTAACTTCTTTCTCAGCCTCTCGCAACTTCTTAATTAACTGGGTAATGATGATTCCATCCAGCTTGAGCTTGTGCGCAGCCTCGTCGCGGGTCAAGGCATTTACCGTTCCCGAGACATACTGCTTATTTTGTATTCCCTTCCAATCGAAATCTGGCATCGCAATCCTAGTTGAAGACTAAGTTATTTTGGTATTCCTCAATCGTGAGAAGCCCATCCATCACCATCTGCCTGCCAATCGCTTGCATCGGTCGAAATCCATCATCCTCAGCAATCTTTCTTAAGCTCCTTCTATCTTCAGAAACAATTGCAGCTCGCATTGCCTCGCTCACCTTCAATACTTCATATATTCCTTGGCGACCTTTGTATCCAGTGTGATTGCATTTATCGCAACCTGCGCCGTGATATGGCTTCGCCGCTTTAGCTGCCTCGGGACTGAAACCTAGATTTAGAAGTATGGCTTCGTGATTTCCTTCATGCGGCTGCTTACAGGCTGGACATATTTTTCGAGCCAATCTTTGGGCGATCACCAGAGTTAATGCAGCGCCAATCAAGTAACCCGGGATACCCATATTGATTAAACGCACAACAGTGCTGATAGAGTCATTAGCGTGAAGGGTTGACAGCACCAAGTGCCCTGTTAAGGCAGCCTTGATGGAGATGTCTGCAGTTTCTTTATCGCGAATCTCACCCACCAAAATGATCTCTGGATCCTGACGAAGGAATGAGCGCAAGGCAGAGGCAAAAGTTAGGCCAATATCATCTCGAATTTGCACTTGCCCGACACCGTCGATAGTGAACTCGACCGGATCTTCAGCGGTCAAAATATTCACACCCGGCTTATTTAGACGCTTTAGCGCCCCATATAAAGTCGTTGACTTACCAGATCCCGTTGGGCCTGTAACTAAAACCATTCCCTGGGAAGACTCGAAAGCAGAAACCACATCTGCATATTCTTTTTCTGGAAAACCGAGCTTATCTAAATCAAATGAGATGCCATCTCGATCCAAGATACGCATAACCACGCGCTCACCAAAGACAGTTGGCAGAATAGAAACCCGCAAATCGACATCCCTACCCTCGGGCAAGGACATGGTAATCGCGCCATCCTGCGGCAAACGCCGCTCTGAAATATCCAAGGAGGCCATGATTTTGAGTCGCGTAGTTACTGCGGGATAGTGCGCAAATAAGAACTCCTTAAGGCTCTTGCACTCTTCCAGAACACCATCTACGCGATAACGTGCCGTTGCTGACTCTTTGTACATCTCGATATGAATATCGCTCGCCCCCTGTTTAATCGCATCGGTAATCATGTCATTTACAAAGGAGATAACGTGATTGCCCTGACTATCATCAGCCTGCTCATGGGTATCTGGAGCGGGCTTAGCAAGTACCGATTGCTTGCCCATCAAGCTGTTGAGCTTATTGGCATTCAATTTATTTTTATCGACTACCGTATTGGATGCCTTAGTGACATTGATGCTGACGTTGCCACCCTTAGATGACTTAGGGGAGCTGTCTTGCACAGCCTTAATTAAGCCCTCCATTTCAGTGGGAGAAACGATGTAGGCTGAAATACTTTTTCCGGTAATCAAGCGAACGCTACTAATACTGCGTAAAGCGCTCGGCTCCGCAATGGCCACCTTAATTTCTTTATCATCTGCAGCAAATGGAATGATTCGATTTTCCATGGCAAAACTTGCAGGAATAGCATCCAAATGCCGCTCGATTTGATGATGAATATCTGCCAAATTGGTAATCGGCAAATCCAGATAGGAGGAAATAGCCTCTTTTGCCATACGATCATCGATCAGATGCGAACATACCAAGACATCGTACAAAGGCTTACCGCTTACCTTGCTCTGCGTCTCGGCCTGCTTAAATCGAACAAGATCTACCAGACCCCGATCCAAGCAAAAACGCGCTACTTCTTGTGAGTTATCCATGGTGGCCATCTTGATTAATTAAGGATCTTTGGAGCAATAAATACCAGTAGCTGAGTCTTTTTATCAGCCTTCTTTGTGTAGCTAAATAAGCTTCCAATCAAAGGAATGCTTCCAAGCAAAGGTACTCTCTCAACTGTGTTTTCTTTGGTTTGATCGTAGATACCACCAATCACAGCAATCGTGCCATCTTGAATCAACAGCTTGCTACGAACTTCGCGCTTATTAATAGACGGTGGATTTGTTGAGTAGTTCGGGGAGTCCTTATTCACAATCATGTTTAGGAACAAATTGCCGTCACCCACAATACTTGGAGTAGCGGTCAGCTTTAAAGCTGCATCCTTAAACTCATAAGTAATCTGATTGGTACCTATACCAGGCACTGGATATGGAATTTGAACTCCATCAATGACTACAGCTTCTTCGTTATCCATCGTGAAGACGTGCGGATTAGAAATGATTTTGACGAGGCTCAATTTCTCCATTGCAGATAGCTCAACCTTTAGCTGAGAAGCTGTTGTTTGAAATAAATAGCCCAGACCAAACGGAGCACCTGCCACTGCCCGATTGAAAATATTGCCATCGGCTGCAGTACCAGCAACCGTACTGGTCGGATTGGTTGAGGTTCCGTTTCCGGAAGTATTTTTGTACCCAAATCGACTGCCGAGTTCAAACTGCCAATCGTCATCAGCCTCAACAATAAATGCCTCAATCAAAACCTCTTGCGTGCGGATATCGAGTTTAGAAATAAGCTTTGCAGCTAGCTCCATCTCACTTTGGGTGCCCTTCACAATGATGGAGTTAATCCGCTCATCAGTAGTGATTTCAATAATTCCACCGGGTGGACGTGCAGTTGCACCACCAGCGGCACCAGTATTTCCACCAAAGATCGCCTCTAACTGCTTCTTCACAATGCCTGGCTTGGTGTAGTACAGGCGGAAAATTTCCGTCACTTGAGTACTTACAATACGCTTAGCTGCAATCTGACGGCTAACCTCTTCTAGACGTTTTCTTTCAAACTCATCTCGAGCTAATACAGTTTCTGGTTTTTGAATGCGGATGATGTTGGAGCCAGGGTCTACGCTCTTAGAAAGGCCTTTGATCCTTAAAATATTATCGAGAGCCTTATCCCAAGGAACATTATTGATCTTGACAGTAACCGTCCCATCAACCTCGTCACCCACCAATATATTGACACCAGAAATCTGGGTCATTGCCTGCGCCAATTCGCGAATATCCACATCAACAAAGTTCAAATTGACGTTAAAGGACTTCCACTGCCCATCTTCAGTCCGCTGGGATTCATTAATAAAATTCCGACGAATTTGATCAAGCTGTTCAGTAGGCTTACGCTCAATCTTTGGCCCTAATGCTAAGGTTTGATCCGTTTTAGGTGCAAGGTCCGCCATAATTTGAGCGGGATCAAGCCCCATTTGTTTGCGCATTTGCGCATCAGATTGAGGGGGCAAGGATTCACAACCACTTAAGGCGATAAATACCGGAATTAAGAATATCCATTTTTTTAACATCATTACCTCGCCATTCCGCCGTTAGGGCTTGCCATTGGCTGCCCCGATTGAGATTGCAGATAGATTCGAATCTTTCCATTGGGCTGCTTCAAAAGAATGCCTTCCATATCAATATCAACAACTACGCCACCCTGATTGCCTAAGCGATCCCCTACTTTGACAACGTAGTTTTCTCTGAAGTCGGTGCGTACCATCGCCGCCTTAACTGAATTAGAGACAATGACTCCAGTAATCACGTATGACTGCGGACCAGCCATCACCAGTGGAGAAACGCGAGAGTCACGACCACCCTCAATCATTCCGCTGGAAGATCGAGCAAATGGATCTCTCTCTTGAGTGCCGCCCTTACGCGCATCTGCACCTGGGCCATTATTGATAATCACTTCTTCGGTGGTTCCTTGAGCGGATCCAGCAATCACACGAGTTTGTGGTCCCATAATTGAAGGAGAGCTAGATCCAGATAGAGGATCGGCGCCTGCAGCTACCTTCATAAAGCCCATGCGAGTATCTTGCAAAAACTGTACAGGCTGCATTGTTGGAGGCGGCAATGCTTCAGCACCAGCACTAGGTTGAACTGGTTTAGCCAGCAGCTTATTCGGCAAACGATAAGTAGAGAGCTGAGACTTCACTACCACCGTGCCACGGTTATCCCCAGCAACTAAGGTGATGAGCTCTTTATCAATATTGATGCTCTTATCAAACTCAGATAGAAGCTTGCGATAACGCATGTAACGACCATACTGACCAGTAAGCTCGATCTTGAGTTTGATGCGGTAAAACAAGGGTTGTCCTTGAGTTGTGCCATTGGCAACTCCTGGAGCAGTTGGAGGTGCTGGCGCTGGAGCCACTGATCCATTAGCCTGAGCGCCTGGCGTTGGCTTAGCTCCAGCATAAATTGCCTCTTCACCCTCTTTCGTCAGAGAGCTGATCACCAATCCTTGAGACGAGGCCATCATACTGAGGCGCTGATACAACTCCTCTAACTCAGACTCCACGCTGAAGAGTTGATTTAATTCTGCATAACCTCTTTCGGACTGACGGAGATCATCTTCCGCCTTTTGATTGGCAACGTCCAAATAGCGTAACCTAGACTCCATCTCCGGAATGGCGTCGACCTTGCGCTGCATCTCCTGACGCTGCTCTAAATTTGGCCAAAAGATGAAATACACATAAGCAAAGAACAGAATGGATCCCAGCAACCCCCAAAGAATGACCTTGGCATAAGGCCCTTTAATAAGGCTTGTCTTATTGGATAGGAGCGATCTAAATAAGGTACCAAGATCGACGTTCTTCAATTCATTGAGATTTAACATATTGGCGACCTTAGATATATGACTCAGACGCAGCAGGTCTTGGATTGTTTGGGGCGACCACAGGCTTCATGGATTGAGATGGAACTACTGGAGCCATCGTATTAGTCACAATGCAGCGAACTTCAAATTGCTTTGCGCCGCCACCTTTGCGTTGTACGGGAGCAGAATTCAAAGTCATATTTTGTAAGGAGGCCCTTTCAATCATAGGCACCCTTTGGAGCCGCTCAATAAAGCTGCCAATAACCTGATCATTAGAGGCTTCACCCTTGATAACTAAGGTATTGGGGCTGTCAAAAGCAATGGTGGTAAACCACAAACCACCAGGCACTGTCTGATTAATGGCACTTAAGAGCTGATAGTTCGACACCTGATTAGTCTTGAACTCCTTGCTGGCCTCTAACATTTGAGAGTATTTAGATTTCTGCGCCTTGAGTGAAGCCAGTGAAGCTTCTTTCATTTGCACTTGCTTCTCAATTTGCACGGCAGTTTGATATTGACTGCTTAGGGCATTATTAAAAAAGTACTGATACAGCAATGTGCCGATTACAAACAGGACCACTAACAAGGCCCCTGCAAAGATTCCAACTTTAGACAAGATCTTTTTACGCTCAATTTGCTTAACCACATCTCGGTTTGGCAACAAGTTGACGTTGTTTACGCCTGTTACATATTTGTAATAACCAAAGATATCTACTTTTCGAACAGCTAGGCCAATAGCAGAGGTAAATACAGATGGATTGGCCTCTGATTCGATAACATCATCTAAATTACTTGGAATCTGAAGATCTGATAGCGGATCAAACAAATCAATCTGATAACCATCCAATGCTTTACGCATCTGACCAAGTAACTCCGCCCTCTTTTGCACGGGGGATACAAGCAATACTTGATCAATCAGATTTTTTCCTAGCTTGACTTCATACGCCCTAAATGCCTGCAGAATCTGCCCGGCAAAACGGTCGTAAAGTCGATCGCCCTGATCACCATCCAACTCTCCCGCTTCAATCAATGCTCTATCAGCTTCCGAGATATAGATGTCATAGATAAACGGCGTGTCATCTGTAACGATCAGGACGTAGTTCTCGTGTGGGCCAAATTCAATCAGTGCGGTAGTACCCTGAGATCTGGATTTATGAGCTTTAAGGGCATTTCGGATTGCAAAGCAACGTACGTCAACCACCACTGGATTCAAACCAGCTTTGGTAGCAATTTGTACGTACTGATTAATTTCAGATAACTTGGATGCGACAAAGAGCAGCTCCATCGTATTTTCAGCAGTATTACGACGAATGACCTGCCAGAAGATGGAGTACTCATCTAGCTTTTCTTCGAGCTGAAGAATATTGCTCCACAGCGAGTCATATTGAATTGCGCTTTCAATCTCTTCCTCGCTCATCAATGGCATCGTGACGGTTCGCACAATGGCACTAGTAATAGGAATGGAGATCGCTGCGTTAGCTGTCTCTAAATTTGCACTAGTAATTAGCTCCCTGAGTTTTTGAACATATTCATCTTGGGAATCATGAATATCTTTTAAAGAAGCGTTCTCCGCTACATGTTTATAGCCTAGCTTCTCTAAAAGCCATCCATCTGCATTTTCAGTGAGCTGCGCCACACGAATGTAGTTGGGGGTGATATCAATCCCTACGACATCCTCCTGCTTAATGGAATATCGACTGAGGGCGTCAATAAACGCCTTCAAGATTGGCTGAAAGGGATTATTAATAGACACGCTTTTCTCTCCAGGATTTGTATTGCACCTTGCTATTGGAGGAAGCATTGCTTCCCACTAACTTGGCAATGTTGTCGCGACCAGAAGACAAAGTCGTTCCGGGCTGTAGGTTGCTCATACCCACATAAATGTTCCCTTTGGCATCTACTATTGGTGCAGTGGCCAGACCAGTTCCAATAACTGCCCCACCACTTCCCGCCTGGCAAACGTCGGTTAGCTCAATTAAGCGGCTGGTTCCGTACAGGGGACATGAAAGAGCCTCAGGTTGATAGGCTGAGAAATACACATACTTGTTATGAATTGCAGCTCTACCAATAATTTTTTGATAGTCAGCGGCAGAACTCACATTGGTTTTAGCCCAGACATTGGCATACCAGGAGCTATTAGCGCTACACATTTGCGCATCAACATTTGCAAAGGCTGCGGCAGTCTGATCGGTAGCAGCTAGAGAACTCAAAGGAAAGTTTGAGTCAGACACACCGTATATACGGTTATTAATTGTGGAGACTCTGCGCTGAATACGAGTGAGATCACCTGTACCAAAATAATTGAATAGGCGACTGATATTGTTTCCATTGCTATCTTTGCCATTCACGATCGTTGTGGCCAATTGGTTGTAGCCCATCCGATCATTGGCTAAAGTCGCCTCACTTCTGAATGATTTGTATAGAGTGAATAAACTGGCATTACTATCACTCAGACTACTTTTACTTAAGTTGAATTTCCACAATTCACCCTGCAAGTCTGTGAAGTAAGCAATCCCGCCATAGTAGTTAGCCAGTGATGTGCCATCTCCGGTCACCACAGTTAAATGGGCAGTTACTCCATTAGGGATATTGGAGCTACCATCACTTACTAATGGCGCATTAACGATGACATGACCACCAGTAGAGGCTACAACTGCATTTCCAGTGGCACCGCAACTTGCCGTTGTTACACCAGAATCTGGCTCCATCTCGATGGCATATACATACGCGCCGAATGAACTAGAAGATCCAGTTCCGGTAACGGATGCGCCACCAGCAAAACCCCCTCCAAATACCGCTGCCCAACGCTGTTTATCTGAACCCTCGGCATAGGGCAATAACATGATGACTGGTCTAGACCATGCACCACCTAGCTTTGAGTAATCAAATTGGGTGCAGGCAGCGTTATAGGCAAAGGTTGATTTTTTACCGCTGGCATCCCAATAATTAATTAATTTATTAGAAACGTCGTTACTTACAGTAAATAAATGTTTTGGTAAATCTGGATCAGTAATATCAAGTGCATAGTAGCTATTACCACCCCAGCCTAAGCCACCCATCAAGACAGTCTTCCATTTGCCCTCGGCATTGAAGTACACATCCTTAACGGTAATAGGGCCATCCACACTAAAAGTGCTATTACTGGTTCCGCCGCCAGTAGCAATACCCTTTTCCCCCGTCATATTCCGCAACATCGGCAACACAGATGGAGGAATAAATGCCCAACGTTCGTTTAAGTCGGCGTCAAATGCGTGCACCATGCCATCATTCGCACCCACATAGATCTGAGGGCGGCGCGTTGCATTGTTGGCAATAAAGCCGCTATAGCCTTTGGTATATCGATAGTAAGCCTCAGACTTACTAAACATATTGACGTCGGAACTCCAAGGCGCATTGGGTGCACCAACCAGCACCATCTCGGAATGGTAGGTATCACCCAATACCGAGGAACGAACAGCTGTTACTGGGGCATTTTCTTCCCAGTAGGAATTTAAGCCCCTAGAGAAGCTAATCAAATCACTGGTGGCGGTAGGATTTGGACTTTTCGGACAATTAAATAAAAGACTTTCTAGTGCGTTTGCATTCGTTAAAGTGAAGTTATTATTACTTGAGTCATTACTCAAACCCCCAGACATACATGCAGGATCAAAACCTACCGTCCAAATAGAGCGGCCACCAAGCCCATAGGATGCGTTGATTGCCGCACGAGTCTTTAACTTTTCAGTGGCAAGCACAGGCGGATCATTTGTTAGCGCGCCTGTAGCATCTAAGTTGTAGCGCTTAATTTCACCAATCCACTGTTTATCTTTTTGATACTTAAACAAAGCCTGATAAATAGTTCCGTCACCTAGCACTGGCGGCGCGTAAGTCTGATAAACGTTAGGATCAGTACTGCTGCCTGCTGGAAGAGAGGCTACTTTAGTCGGTAGGGCTGGCGGTACGGCGGTGCCACTTACGCCCTTAAAGCCAAATGCATACGCCAAGGTTGGGTAATCTGGATCGTACCCCATTGAGTAGGTCGTAACACCCACACTAGTCATTGCTGCAGTTAGAGTTGCGCGCGAGCCTGCAGCGCCATAGTAAATATAAAAAGTAGCGGATTCATTGCACTGCAGGTCGCCAAACTGAAAGTCAAAGGATGATCCGATCTGCCCATGCAATCCAGTAGAGTCACGATTTAATGAGGCAGCATTGACTGGCTTACATGCGGTAAAAGGATTGGCATCTTTATTGTCCTCACCTCCGTTATCGCAATAACTCCAAATCTTTGGGTAGTTTGTACCGTTATAAGAAGAAGCAACACCCACAGCATCAACTGAGGCATCGGTCATATTTTCGATAGAGTCCCAATCCATACTTCGTCTATAACGAACATCTCTCAGGGTGCCGCCAGAAATATTAGTAATGGTGACCAAACCCTGAAACAAGCTTTGATTGGTGGCTCCAGATGTAGGTCCGTAGAGATGAGTGACCTCCAGCATCGGTATGCCTGAGGTATCAGCAATCCAAACTGTTGACTTAACGCTAGTGGAGTCAACAGTAAAGCTTTTAACGGTCATGCTGGTTAAGGCTGTAGCATTACCTTCACCAATTTGCTGACTAATAGAGGCCCAAGCCTGTTGGTTCCGATTATCAATAGCTCCAGCAGACCACGACTCCCACTTACTTCCCTGACTAGTAGAGTCATACCAACCCTTTGGATAGAATTTGTTTGCAATCAGATTGCCATTCGAATCTTTCTTTTGCGCCCCCTGCCAATAGTAAGAAATTCCCACTGAACCTGCATTGACGCCGTTAATCCTAGTTCTGCCATCAGACAGATAGAGTTGATTTGCAGAATTATTTGCCGCAGTTCCTGCGCCGTTAATAGTGTTCAAATTGCCAGCAGGATTAACCCCCAACATAATGGTTTGATTTGCCGGTACGAGGGAGTTATGAATAATTCCGAAACTTGGGAAAGAGCTTGCTGCATAAGCAATATGAGCAATTCCCATTGCGAATATGGGCAGGCATGATGAAATGTAGCGAACATTTCGACACATCCTCAACACCGGGGAAATTAGAGTCATTCTGTTCCCCCTTTATGGCGTGTATTGAACAACGGCTTCAAGCACTGATTTGCTTGAATTCGATTGCCAAAAATTAGGGTTAATTGCAGTGCCATTGAAAGCAACGTTGTAATTTCCAACCGCAGTCATGCGAATGGTGTAGACAAAATTGCTAGCACCATATCCATTGGAAGATCCAATTTCATTTCCAGAACTACCGTTAGTGCTAGATGAAATTTTTTCCACAATGCAAGATGAATAAGCGGCACGTCCAGCGCGAGTCTTAAACTGAACTGAGCGAGAATCAGACTGTCCTACTGGAACGGTATCCCCTAGCACTGTTTTTCCAGCAAGTGGGCCACCGCTTACGGCCAAATCAATCGGCGCACCAAGACCATTTACCCAGCTTTGACCGGCCGGTTTGGACAACCACTCCACGGCATTATCAAAACAGGTTTCACTGGCATCAATTGACAATGGTTTATTCGCCACAGCGGCAACCAAATCCGACTGCACTGAGGCAACGTAGGCCAAGCCCATCCCCATGGCAGTAAGCACCAATAGCAGAACGAGGCTGACAACGAGCGCAAGCCCAGACTGGCCAGACACATTGGTCAGCGCATGTGTGGCAATCATTTGAGAATCAGGGGACCATGGAGACATTTTTAGCCCTCGCTAAAAAGGTAAAGCTTTTGCTCACTTTGCGGACTGTTCCCTCAATCTTTTTTGGAGAATCAACCACTAAATTCACCTGAATCGTTTGAAATTGATTGGCAAAACTTCCCGATACCCTTGGATTCATTCCCTTTACAGAGAAATTACTGACCCAGTCCAAGACTGGCTCACCACTAGTTGAGCCCGTTAAGGGGGTTGAGTTGCTTAGGTCACAAATCTGACTAGGGTTATTGCATTTGCGCCATTCACGCAACAAACGATTCCGCGTAAGTCCAGTAGTTGAAGTGAATGTAGTTAAGTAGTAACGCACCAAAGCACGATATAAATTACCGGAGCTATCGTAATCATCGTATACAAAACGGACATCCCCAGGAGTGCTACTAGCAAGGACAATGGCTTGGCTTGCAGGCATAGCATTGGCATTAAAGTAGTCCTTAAAGCCAGCCATACGAATATCGGACTGCATTAAATCAATCGCCCTCAGCGCACCACGATCAACCTCAGTCTGGGCTAACAATGATTGTTGTTGCTGAGCAAAAAATGTGTAGGCCGCATAAGTACCAGCCAACACTATAGATGTCACTGCCATAGCAACAAGCATCTCTACCAAGGTATAGCCGTGACTAGAATGTGTCATAGCTGCCTCAACTTGCGAGTGAAGTAGGCCCCAACGCTTCCGCTAGATGTAATCAGTGTGACATCAACAATCAGCCCCGTACCATCGTTCTGTACATTGACTTGGCGAACCTCCTTTGGTGACGCTGGATTAAAAGGGCCAATATTGCTCGCAAGATCCAAGCACCAGGACTGACGATTATCTGTAGCGGGGTAATTACAGGTAGTTAAACTTCCGCTATATTGAGAAGGATTATTAAAGGGGTTTAAGGGATCCGTAACCGATCTTTGACCCTCAGAGGCAATCTTCTGAATAATTCGATCGCCCATCAAATTGATGTACATGCGCTTCTCTGAATCAGCAATTGCATGTTGAGATAAGTGATAAAAGAAATATAGGCCGCTGAACCCAATAGTAAAGATGGCCATCGCCACCAAAGCTTCTATCAGAGTAAAGCCAAGCATCCCTTGTGCAGAATGGGAGGGGTAAAGTGACTGGGTCATCATTAATCGAGCTCCACCCAAGCACCAGTTGAAACGTTGAGCTTAAATTTCTGAATAAAGCCCGTGCTCTGATTCAATAAAACACGATAGGCGCCATATTTATTCTTATTAGCAATTGGATCAACCTCAATATCAATTGCCGAGCCACTACCTTCCATACCAGTCTGGCCAGTAGAGATAAATATTCCACGTAATCCACCACAAATTGCGGATATCACCCTCGATTTGCCGCTGAGGATATTGAAGGCAGGATCCTTAGAGCTAGGATTCTCAACCAAATTATTAGAAAAATTATTGCCAATACTTAAAACGCTATTTTGCGCAGCACTAGAGACTTGATAAGTCATGCTGGTGCCAGAGCCGGTACTGCTCTGGCAATTCAAGGTAGCCGTGCCATTGATTGTTCTTGCCCTAGTTTTTAAATAATCAATCTGACTCAAGATCGCATGAAAATCAGATTCCAAAGCACGCTTTTGCCTCCAATCACCTATGCTAGGCGAAACCAAAGAAGTGGCAATCATCAAAATAGCGATGACCACAATCACTTCTAAGAAGGTAACGCCGTGTTGGTTCATATCAGATCGATTTGTCCTGTTTGGGCTAACTGCTGCAATGAAGCATCCATCGTGATCATCCCCTCGCCACGCGCCATCTGCATAACACTCGGTATCTGAAAGACTTTGTTCTCACGAATCAAATTGCGAACGGCAGGGTTGCATGTCATTACCTCAAAGGCGCCTACTCGACCTACTCCACCCTTGCGCCTTAAGAGGCGCTGAGTCATTACCAAACGCAATGACTGGGACAGTTGTGCCCTCACCTGATCCTGCTGCTGCGAAGGAAAGACGTCAATAATCCGGTTGATTGTGTTTGGCGCACCGCTGGTATGCAAAGTTCCAAAGACCAAGTGGCCAGTCTCTGCGGCGGTAAGGGCCAACTGAATGGTCTCTAAATCTCGCAACTCCCCTACCAAGATCACATCCGGATCTTCACGCAATGATGCTCGGAGTGCAGATGAAAAAGATAAGGTATCGCGGGCAACCTCACGCTGAGAGATCACACTCTTTTGATTGCGATGGACGAACTCAATGGGATCCTCGATCGTAATGATGTGCCCATGGCGATGGCGATTGATTCGATCAATCATCGCAGCCAGAGTGGTTGACTTACCAGACCCAGTTGGGCCCGTCACCAGAATCAAGCCATTTTCTTGCTCGATCACATCGCGCGCTACAGCAGGTAGGCTCAAAGAATCAAAACTTGGAATCTCGCTCTCAATCTTACGCATCACAGCAGCCAAGCCCTGAGATGTTTTGAATAGATTTACACGAAAGCGATAGCCCCCAGACTCAACAGCAAGATCCGCGTCGAAGCACTCCATAAACTTAATACGCTGTTCTTGAGTTAACCAGTTCTTAATAAAGGCATCGAAGTCAACTTGAGTAACGATATCGTCTGCAAATGTCTGAATCTCTCCATCCACTCGAATTGCAACCGGCTCATTAACATGTAAATGCAAGTCAGAAAGCTTGTAATTAGCAACGTAATGCAAGGCCTTATCAATAATTTCCATTTATGCACCGCCTATCACGAAGCTCAGCCCCGACAAGATTAAAAAAGGTCCAAATGGAAGTGCTTGGCTCATCAGCAATCTTTCGCGCTTCACAATAGACACTAGCCCAATCACTATCAAACCGATAATGCTGGCGCCACAAAGAATAGGTACGATTTCTGCCCAGCCAAGCCAAGCTCCAAAAGCCGCCAATAATTTGAAGTCACCGCCCCCAAATCCATCGTGCTTACGGACAGCGTAATAGACCGCATTAATCGCCCAAGGCAAAAGGTAGCCAAGACATGCACCCAAAATTGCATCAACAGGAGAGATGGGCAAATACCCCATTGCTGCTGCGGATAAACCAAGCCATAACATGGCCAAGGTCAAACGATCTGGCAGTAAAAAGGTTTCGAGATCAATAAAGAAAAGCGTGATTGCCATGGCAAAGAACAGCGCATACACGCTACCGGTAATACCTAAGCCATAAACCCAAATAGACCAGGCAAATGCGACACCTGTTAATAATTCAACCAAAATGTATCTAGGTGTAATCGGCTTTTTGCAGTGGCCACAATTCCCACCAAGGACTAGCCATGAAATAACAGGGATGTTTTCATACCAATACAATTTTTCACCACAGCAAGGGGCTGTAGAGCCTGGCCATAGCAAGCAATTTAAGGATGCGTCAGCATCTTTCAGGATTGCTTTTGGTAGGCGATGAATCACCACATTCAAAAAGCTACCGAAAATTAGCCCCAGCACGGATGCAGCGAAGATTTCTGGAAAATTTCCCATTGAATCCCCTAGAAACCCGTCTTCACATTCTGCTGGTTCAATGAATAAACCAGGTTTGTATCACTACGTGATTGAGCATATGCAATGTAATCGTTTGCATTAGTGCCAGTACAACTTCCAGATGATCCAACCGCCCCAGGGACAATATAGAAATAAAAGTCGTTATTCCCACCTACGGTAATCGGACCAGAATTTGGCGTAGAAGAACCAAGTAAGTTCTGATTGATCAAGCTAGTGTTATCTCCTGCACCAGAATTTACGTAGTAGCAATAATTTTCTACAAAGTAATTCTTTTGCATCAAATAAATCGCTTTTAATGTATTTTGAGCCTCAGCATTTTTTGCTGCCCGAATATTCCCAAGCAAAACTGGTGTGCCTACGGCAGCGAGTACTCCCAAAATGGCGAGCGTTACCACTAGCTCCATTAAGGTCACACCAATTTGGCTCTGAATATTTTTCATAGGCTTGCCAAGCAAACAGAATCATTTGCCTAGCTCCAAGTCTTATTGAACTGAGATGCACTCAGAAGCGGATGGATAGGCGATGTACGTCGTTGTGGTCGTATTCGACAAATCCTGAATCACCGTCTGAACTGACAAGCCTTGAGTACAGTTAGCATCAGAAGCGTTTACGAACAAACGACCAGCATTTGCTACGCTAGCTGAAGCTGCACCAGTTTGAGCTGGAGCTGTGTCCGTATTGTTGTACGGGTTCTTCATAGTCTTGTTAGAGTAAGCAATGAAGTAGGCTTGCGGTGTTGCCAATGTTGCTAAGTCAGCCGGGCAGTTAACTACAGCTGGAGCCGCTTTTTGATCATTCAGAATTGGTGCGAGACCTGCGCTACATTTAGTGATCTCACCAGCAAAGAAGGTCTTCATTGAATCGAAGTTTTGCTTAGTTGCGGATACTTTTGCAGATGTTTGATAGCCCGAGTACATTGGAATACCAATGGCCGTGAGAATACCGATGATGGCGATCACCACCAGCAATTCAATCAAGGTAAAGCCTGATTGTTTAGATTTTGAATGCATATAACCCCCTGAGAAAAACGTTCAATAGAAAAAATTCAACTACTTTCAACAACATGAACGTAGTTTTGAACGAGGGGGGTTCTTAATGAATAGTACTTAGGTACTAAAGATGCAAGATTAGTAGCAATCTACTAGGTGAATATCTGTAAGCCTTTGAGCTAATAGCCTTATTTATTTAATTCTTTTTGCAAAATCTGCAAATTACTTGAGTGCAAGTTTTCCTTTTGCTGCAAAGCCACCAAATCCTTCACTTGGTCGGGAGTTTTATTAGGGGCGGCTGCCAAATCCTTAATACGGGATTGCACTGCATTTAAGCGCACCTTCTCTAAATCCATCTCCTCCTGAATAATTCTCTTGCGCTCTGAGGCCGCGGTGTCATAGGTGCTTTTAGGCTTATCAGCAGGCTTGATATCGGCAGCTGGAGCAGCCTTTGGTGCAGAGTCGGATTTTGCTGGAGTTGAGCGCTTGGCCTCTGGTGGTGGCAGCGCCATCTTTTTACAGTTTTGTCCTTTTTCTACATTCGATAAGGTCACTGAGCCGTTATCAGTAGCGCAGCGATAAACATCAGCATTGGTCGGCAAAGCCAAGAGAGCCAAAGGGATGGCAAAAGCAACAATCAAACCATTTTTCAGATGCAAAACAAACCCCTTTAAATGCAAACTTTAATAATGAGGAAACTATAAGCCAAAATAGCGCCTTGAACTATAAAAACCTCTACACTCCCTTTAGAAAATGAATAAACGACTAGTCTACTTACTGAAAGGCGGAGAGAATCCCTTGATTCTGGGGGTGGGCGCAATCTTAGCGGCCATCATCATCGCCACAGCCATCATCTCTGCTTTCTCAATCCGAGAAAACAGCACCCAGGAGTGGACCAAACAACTCGACAATCTGACGCTCACCCTATCAGCGCAGGTCAGCCAAACCCTCTACTCCGCTAATACTGCTCTAGATAGCATCACCCAAGAGGTGAAGGCGGCCAAGGTGGAAGACGAGCGCCATTTTCGGGAATTTGCCAGCAAAGAGAGTCAGTTTGTCTATTTAGTGCAAAAGACGAACTCCAACCCACTGATTAATGTAGCTGCCTATATAGATAACAAAGGTGAGATTCTTAACTACTCGAGATCCTATCCAACACCGAAGATCAATATTGCCGATCGCGATTACTTTCTAAATGCCCAGCTAGCCACCGGCGAAGGTACTTTCTATAGCGTTCCCATTCAGAATAGAACGAATAAAGACTGGATCTTCTACCTCACTCGCAAGCTCTACAACCGGAATGGTGAGTTCCTTGGCTTAATAGTAGTTGGCATCTCCTCAGAGGTCTTTTCCAAATTTTATGCAAGTGTTGGAGAAAATTTAGGCAAAGGCTCATCTATTAGCCTCTATAGAGATGACTTTACAGTGATGACTCGCTGGCCTTTTGTTGAGAATGCGGTTGGGCAAAAACGTGCGGATAGTGAAACCATGAAAATGGTGAAGGATCTCAAGCTGAGTAACGGAGTCTTTCAGAGTAGTGAAGCTAACCCACTCAATAATCAATCCGATATCGGCCGGATGGTGGCTACACGTATAGTTAAAAACTATCCTTTTATTGTTACAGCAGAAGTGAATGAAGATGTCTACCTTCAAAGCTGGTACGAAAACGAGCGATGGATTTGGATATCGGCTGCAGCTAGCCTCATTATCTTGGCGCTAAGCATTCACCTACTATTAAAAGCAAATCACAAAATTAATGCTGAGCTGACCGAGCGAATTGCAGCGCAAAAAGAATTGACAAGAGCTCATGAGCGTCTAGAGGTCAGGGTGAAGGAGCGCACCGTAGAGCTCTCCCGTGAAGTATCAGACAGAAAGCTAGCTCAAGAAGAATTGGCGCGACTAAACACTTATATCGCTGATGTTTCACATCGCGCAGGCATGGCTGAAGTAGCAAATAGCGTGATTCATAACGTTGGTAATGCACTTAACAGCATTAACGTCGCTGTCACCACCATTAATTCTGAAATCAAAAGTACGCCGCTCCATTCCCTGCCCAAGATTGCGGATATGTTGAAGGCCAATGAAGAAGATTTATCCTCCTTCCTCAATGGTGATGAAAAAGGCAAACAATTACCTAAGCTAATTGGCATGCTTTCTGAACAATGGAAGATGGAGAATGCCACCCTACTTTCAGAAACCAAACAACTGCAAGAAAGCGTTGCTCATATTCGCGAGATCGTGAGTCGCCAACAATCACTGAGCGGAAAACTAGGCATTGATGAAATCATCAATGTTTCCGACTTAATTAATAATTGCTTGAGCTTTTACGTTACTAATTTCAAGAATGCTCAAATTCTGGTGTCAATGGACAATGAGCCAGGACTGGAATGGACCGGTGATCGCAGCAAGATCACTCAAATCCTACTGAATCTGATCATGAACGCAGAAGAGTCATTGATTGCTGGTTCAAATAATCCTAAAACCCTCAAAATCACCAGCTTTAATAATAAGAATGAGGGAATTCAAATTGAAGTATCGGATAACGGTACTGGCATTGAACCTGAAGTCCTTAATAAGCTATTTGGCTACGGCTTTACCACCAAGCCCTTTGGCCATGGCTTAGGCCTCCATGCTAGCGCCATCGCAGCCAATGAGATGAACGGAACCCTGCAAGCATTTAGTTCGGGCAAGGACAAGGGGGCAACTTTTATACTTACACTACCAAAACAGTCTTCGGGTACTAATGTCTAAATCCAGATCCAAGCTTAAAAGAATTCTTGTAATTGACGATAACCCGGCAATTTACGAAGACTTCTGCAAAGTGCTTTGCCCAAGCAATGCGCCTGCAAAGGAGTTAATTGATTTGGCAAGCTCCATTTTTGGCGATGAACGCGAAAAGATGGATATCGGCGACTATCAAATTGACTTTGCCCTCCGAGGCCAAGATGGCGTTGAAAAAGTAAAGTCCGCGATTGCCGAGGGCTGGCCATACATCATCACTTTTGTAGACATGAGGATGCCAAACGGTTGGGGTGGACTTGAAACCATTAAGAATCTTTGGCTGGCAGATTCACAGCTTCAGATCGTTTTATGCACAGCCTACTCCGACTATTCTTGGGATGAGATTCGAGCACAACTCTCACGTCGTGATCGCTTCCTGATTCTCAAAAAGCCGTTTGACAATATTGAAGTACAGCAAATGGTGGAAACACTGGTAAATCGCCAAGAGGCAGAGCAGCTTCTGATTGAAAATCAGAATCTCTTGCAGACCGCACAGGAAATTGCCCGCGTTGGCCATTACACATTAAGCCATACGGACCAAGAAGTAAAACGCTCTGAGAGTTTGGATGCCCTATTCCAAATCCCAGCTGACTACAGTCATAGCTATGCTGATTTCTGCAAACTCTTCTCACAAGACTCTGCAGTGCATTTCAATCAATGCGTTTCAGGAGCCAGCAAAACTAAGAAACCATTTGAGCTAATCTGCCAGTTTCAAAAGGGCGGACCCCATCAATATGTTTGGAGCATTGCAGCTGGATATTGGGAGTTTGATGCCAACAATGCGCCAAGTAAAATGATTGGCACCATCCAAGACATTACCCAAACTTACGAACTACAAAACCAACTGCGTCTATTGGATGCCTGCATTTCACAGGCAGATGATGTGGCCATCATTACCGATGCCAGACCGAAAACAGCAGGCGGCCCACGCATTGTTTACGTCAACGATATCTTCGAACGCAAGACTGGCTACACCAAAGAATTTGCCATTGGCAAAACCATGGATATTTTGTACGGACCTAATACCCAGAATGCCGCTCTAGAGAAGATCAATAAAGGCTTAATCAATAAGAAACCAGTACGAGTTGAGATGGTGAACTACGACACCAACAAGTCTGAATTTTGGGTCGACCTCAATATGTCCCCCATTCAGGATAAGGATGATGAAATTACACACTGGCTGTGTATGCAACGCGATATTAGCAGTCAAAAAACAACTTTAGACGCCTTGACTGACAAGGAATTTAGCGTTGTTAAAGCAGTTGCAGGCAATAGTGAAGTCACCCTTAAGGAAATCGCGGATAGGCTGCATATTAGCGAGCACACCCTCCGGAATCACCTAGCATCGATCTATGAAAAACTCGGCGTACGCGGTCGCCTTGAGCTCTACATCTTCTGCAGCAAATTCATGGATGAATTAAGCAAAGACTAGCCTTGGAATTCCCCAGAGTAAGGGGTGTGTAGTTTTCTTCTTAAAGCCTACTTTGCAAGCTTAGCCTCTAATTCCACCGCAAGATCCAATGCACCCATGTAGCCAGACTTGAGGTGACTCGGCAAATCAGGGTCACCCACCATAGCGCCCAAAGTTTCCACCAAGCTAAAGACCAAACCCTTAGCCGCACTGGCTGCAATCGTATTGTTTGCTACAGCCTCATCAATGTGATTAACGGCATCTAAGAAATAGTCATGCCCTGGAAGGCCATCCGCCCCTAGAATTTCTTTACTCATTTGTACTTTCCTATTAAGTGGTTCTTTACAGCATTAAGCCCACTTTATAGAAATCTAGGGGATATGGGTGGAATTTCTTTTAGCGGGATGCTTAAGAGCATTGAATTACTGATTGGGCTGATCGTATTTTTTGAGCTCTGTTTTATTGCGATACATCTCCAGGTCCACGTCGTGCAATATTTCAGAAACCGACTTTGTATCCTCGCTGTAGCTTGCCACCCCAATGCTTAAGCTGACCGGGTATCCCGCATCCTTCATGGCCTGATTTACTGTTGCCACAATATCTCCGCAGAGCTGTTTCATCTCTGGCTCATTTAATTTTGGCGCAACAATTAAGAATTCATCACCACCCAATCGAAAAAATACCGCCTTATCAGAAGAAAAAGACATCATCAATTGTGCAATTATCACAAGAACTTGATCGCCAACCACATGCCCCCGAAGATCATTAATCTTCTTAAAGTCATTGACATCAATTAGGGCTACAGAAAAAGGCTGCTTCGCCGTCTCTAAAGCTGCAATCGCCTGCTCTATAAAGATTCGAGCCCAGCGCCTATTCCACAAACCGGTTAATGAATCGGTATTTGCCAAAAGATTCACGCGCAATTGACTACGCCTTAGTGACCTGGCCAACCACAGTATTAATAGCGTTGCCAGAAAACGAATTGAGATATTCAATATCTCTATCTTCGTAAAGTAGAGCGGGAAATATTCATCTCTAAAAAGAAAGTAATTCTCAAATAAGACTGCAATGATCAGAGCTGCGATCACCGTCTTTAGTGACTTTGCATTTAATGCAATGATTGCCGCGGGAAATAAATAGAGCAAAACAAATCGGTAATCATCAGGCGATAGGATGTCGATCATTAAAATCAAAATCAGCAAACCAAACCCCAGCATTACCGCTATTTTTGGCTTGATTCCAAACGGACTATCAACACTTCCAATCGCTTGCCTCATTCTCGATCAACCCAAGTAGTGAAATTTTCAGCAGCAGGAGTCAAACGATAAACATAGGTGCTGCGCGGACCCACCATCGATCCATTAAGGTCATATAGAAATGATCTTTTACGTACTACTAATTTGTGCTGTACCAACTTACCAAAATCACGGATTAATTGTGGGCAGCGTGGATAGTCATTCAGGCGATAAAGCATCTTGGCCCCAGTGGCTCTGGAATACTCAACAATCAGGTCTGGGCTGCACTCCTCTAAACCACCAGGCTGGCGCCTCAGACGATTTAACAGCCAGCGGTAACGGGGTTTAGACATCATGCACAGGATATTAGCCTAAGAGCTAATATACTTCTAATTTCTATGCACATTTTTAGGGCGTATATTGACCCTATCTTTTTTTATATTTCCCTATAAAAATCAGTTGCTTAAGGTTTTTTTAGTTATGAAATGGCGCATTTCACCTGTGATGGGGTCCAGGAAAGCAACTTCCCCAGCCAACAACTGTAAGGGCTTAGAGAAGTCCAATTCATATTCCTGATAAGGGGTCAGGATGGGATAGATCTGGTCATGCCGAATAGGTATTCCCAGGCTATTGAGATGGCAACGCAATTGGTGCTTCTTTCCGCTGCCAGGAGTAAGGCGGTACCTAGCCCAGGGCTTTGATATTTCTAACAACTCGATCAAGGTATCAGCATTAGCCTCGCCATCTATCTCTTGCATTTGAAGAAAGTGTTCGGACTCTTCTAACCTGCTTTGATAAGTCATAGGTAATTTATTGACGAGCCCTTCTGAGTACGGCGCAATAGCTTCATAGATTTTTTTGACTACGCGATCTCTAAACAGATTCTGGTATTGCGCACGCTCTTTTGGATTTACTGAAAAAATAACTAAGCCTGCAGTATCACGATCAATTCGATGAATGGGGCTGAGATCTTGAATACCCGTTTTTTTCTTTAGGCGATTGAGTAAGGTTTGATGAAGATAAAGTCCACTTGGTGTTACTGGTAAAAAATGGGGTTTATCAGCAACCAAAATATGCTCATCCTGAAATAGGATGACTTCCTCAAAAGGAATTTCTGGCTCACGTGCCAAGCGTCTGAAATATAACAAGTGGGTATTCGGAAGATAGGCATCATTAGCCTGGATTGGAACTCCATCCACAGTCATTACCAAGCCCTCTGCAAAACGGGCCTCCCACTCACCTTGATCAATATGCGGAAAATTGGCAATAAAGAAGTCGAGCAAACAAGCGTAGTTCTGCCCAGCAGGCAAATACACCCTTGATGAGGAAACTCCTTCAGAATTGACTTTCATATGCACTAGATTATCCAGTCAATCCAGCTGGAGCACCATTCTGAATACATCCCAATAAAACCCCTCTAAAATAGGCTGGCACCACTTAAAAGAACTAGAAGAACAATAGACACTATGCTTGAACTCTCCGTTTTCGACCTCAGCCTATTGCTTGCCTGCGCCTTATTTGCGGGTCTGGTTGACTCCATTATTGGTGGTGGTGGCATGATTCAAGTCCCAGCTCTTTTTGCAGTTCTGCCAGGCTTTCCACCAGCTACCCTACTCTCAGTCAACAAATTTGGCTCAATCATTGGAACGATTGGCTCGGCCATTCAGTACAGCCGCGCCAACAAGAGTCCATGGGGTCTTGTGATTATTTCTTCAGCGTTTGCCTTCTTTGCTTCTGTGGCTGGTGCGTACCTCGTAACCCGCTTGCCAACAGAGTGGCTTAGAGCTGCCCTGCCATTTTTATTGATAGCGCTATTAATCTTTAATATCAAATCTAGCGCTGGCCTGGTTCATGCACCTAAGCATGATCACCGTAAGCAAAAAGCCATCGCCTCTACTGGTGCTGGCATCATTGGTTTTTATGATGGTTTCCTAGGGCCAGGAGCGGGTGCCTTTTATAAGCTTTTCTATACCCGTGTATTGGGGTTTGATTTTTTACGGTCTGCAGCCCCTGCAAAGTATTTGAATATTGCCTCCAATCTCGGTGCACTATGCGTGTTTTTCTATCTTGGCTATTTTGACTGGAAACTCGGTTTACTCATGGCTAGCGCCAATCTTGTAGGCGGTCAAATTGGGACCAAGATTGCAATCAAACATGGAAATGCCTTCATACGCAAGGGCTTCTTTATTTTGGTGACCATCCTCATCATTAAAACCTTCTACGACGCCTTTCTTAAATAACCACTTAATCAATAGATAAATAAATTAGTGGGTTATTCGTAGATTTATAAGCATTTAAAGAGTAAATTGAACTTATCGAGTTTTGTTTATTTATTAAAGAAATGAGGGTGTTATGAAAATTCTATTACCAGTTGACGGCTCTAAATCTTCGCTCAATGCAGCCAAGTATGTTGGTAAGTTAGCCAGAGATTTACGTAGCAAATGCACCGTGACATTGGTCAGCATTCATGACGATATTGGCCTTGGTCATGTGAAGCAATTTGTTGCCAAAAGCGTGGTTGATGACTACCTTCGCGAAGTGAGCGAAAAAGAGCTCAAGCCAGCACAGAAGGCACTCGATGTTGCTGGCGTGAAACACAGCATGGTGATTAAGCGCGGTAACGTTGCTAATGAAATCATCGCCCTAGCCAATAAAGAAAAATTTGACCTCATCGTCATGGGCTCTAAAGGTAGAAGCGGTATTGTTGATGCTCTCATGGGCTCAGTTGCTCAAAAAGTAGCCAATGCAGCTAAGCAGCCTGTTTTGTTGATCAAATAAGCACCAAGGTTAATTCGACGAATTAACTTCAATAGGCCGTCCATGCGACGGCCTTTTTTATGGGTTACTAAATGAGCATTTTGTTTCTCTTGTTCGCGCCAGCAATTTTTGCCGTGTACTGGCTTATTCGCCTTCAGATATGTCTGTCTAGAGCTCGTTATCTAGTGGACACATACGGCATGGATCGCAAAAAATTACGCAAGTTATCTTGCGGGGAGCTCAAGAAGCTGAGAACATCGATTGATGAGCTCAGGCATACGAGTGATGCCTTTGGCTTAGAGGCGCTGGTTAGACCTTATAGGGCATAACTAATAAGAGCTCCAAATGGTTTATTCCTTAAACCAGATGTAATTCAACTTTCTTACCTAAGGCCGCAGCATATTTTCGAAGCGTGTTTAAGCTTGGGGAATGCTTTCCGGTTGCCAAAGAGCTTTCCAACCTAGCTATAGCGGGAGCTTGTGTACCCATTCTACGGGCCACTTCAGCCTGGGATAGGCCTGCAGCTTTACGGGCCTGAAGAATTTCATCAAGAATAGCAAACTCTTCTTTATTTAATCTCTCAACCTCAGTCTTAACTGCAGAGTTTTTTAACATCTTGGCAACGGCC
The DNA here is from genome assembly GCF_018882295.1 of Polynucleobacter sp. 80A-SIGWE. GTDB lineage: Bacteria > Pseudomonadota > Gammaproteobacteria > Burkholderiales > Burkholderiaceae > Polynucleobacter. Next base: position 831,496 of record NZ_JACVOR010000001.1, on the reverse strand, counting down.
TGCTTATGACTTAACGGCTTTGTCTTCATAACTTCAACTCCTTCATTCTCAACTTCGCTAGCTTTAACTCCCGGTCAGGAGTTTTCTGCGACTTCTTAATAAAGCTATGCAACATTACGATCTCTCGATCCACCAATGTGCAAAAGAAAACTCTAGCGATTCCCTCGGCACCTTTTAGCCTTAACTCAAACAACCCACCGCCAAATGAATCGGTATGCGGCAATCCCAAATGCGGCCCATATTCAATCATGCGCTGAGTTAAAGCAATGTACCGTGCCTGCAAAGAAATGGGTAAATTAAATATCTGCTCCAATACATCGGAACTGTAATAGCGAATGGAATAGTTCATTCATTGATGCTAACAAATATGTTATCATCAAACAACCATGTTATGCAAGGGCCATCCAGCCCCAGGGCTATTTAGACCGCAAAGAAGCGATCCTTAAACCACAAAGCCACAGTTACCAAGCCAATCATGATGGGTACTTCTACTAGAGGGCCTATGACTGCCGCAAAGGCAGCTCCAGAGTTGATGCCAAATACTGCAATAGCAACAGCAATGGCCAGCTCAAAGTTATTGCTAGAGGCTGTAAATGAGAGTGTGCAGCAACGCTTATAGTCAATCCCCATTCTGCCAGCCACAAAGAATGTCAGTAAGAACATGATAAGGAAGAAGACAAGAAGAGGAACGGCAATAGTGACTACATCCATAGGTAAAGTGAGGATCAAATTACCCTTAAGACTAAACATGACTACGATAGTAAATAGTAATGCAATCAAAGTGAGCTTACCGATACGCGGCACGAACTGCTCGTGATACCGATCTTTGGAGATGAACTTCAACATCACTACACGAGTCAAGATGCCTGCAATGCAAGGTACACCAAGGTAGATAAAGACGCTCTCTGCAATCTGCCCCATGCTTACGCTGACATTAGATGCAGCTAAGCCAAAGTAAGGCGGCAACACAGTGAGAAAGAAATACGCATAAACGCTAAAGAATAGAACCTGAAAGATTGCGTTAAAAGCTACTAAGCCAGCCGCATATTCAGTAGAGCCTTTTGCCAAATCATTCCAAACGATCACCATCGCAATACAAGGCGCTATACCAATCAAAATCAAGCCTGCCATATATTCAGGCTGATCTGGGACAAAGGTAATCGCCAAAAAGAACATTAATGTTGGAGCAATAATCCAATTCATAAGCAATGAGATCAGGAATATGCGCTTGTCCTTAAAAACATCTGGCAAATCCTCGTAACGCACTTTGGCAAACGGCGGGTACATCATTAAGATCAGGCCAATAGCGATTGGGATATTTGTTGTTCCCATCTGGAAGGAATTAACAAATCCTTCAATACCAGGCATGAAGTGGCCCAGTCCAATGCCAAAGGCCATTGCAGCAAAGATCCATACCGTGAGGTAGCGATCAAGAAAGGAGAGTTTTTTAGTTAAGGTATTCATGCTTTTGTATGCACCTCTTTAAGACTCATAGAATCCAATTTGTCGAGCGGCATCGCAGCTAAGATATCCAATCTTTTCTTGAGGCCGTTCATAACCTCTATGAAGGCAGCCCTCTTCTCAAGATCGCTACCCTGCACTTGTGAAGGGTCCGGAAAACCCCAATGCGCAGTGGCTGGTTGACCGGGCCAGAATGGGCAAACCTCACCAGCCGCATTGTCACAAACCGTGATGATGAAATCCATCTTTGGCGCATTGGGCTCGCCAAATACATCCCAACTTTTTGACTTCAGTAGAGTGCGATCCATTCCAAGCTCCACTGCTATATCTGCAGCGATCGGATTGACGCAAGTGCCTGGTGTTGATCCAGCTGAATATCCTACAAACTTACCGCTAGGATGAGTTGAGGCCAAGGCTTCACCCAAAATAGATCTAGCGGAATTGTGAGTACATAAAAAGAGAATGTTATAGGTTTTCATGTTGACTTAGTCTTGCGTGTGATTTTTTCAGGGGTGCAGGATTTACCGCCACAACAGCTATCAAGAAGGAAGGTGCTGAGGTCTTGGACTAGAGCCGCATTTGGGCGATAGATGAGGTTGCGACTTTGACGCTCAACCAGGAGCAAATTGGCCTGCAGTAATTCTTTTAAATGAAAGCTCAAGGTTGCATTAGGAATACCCAGCTTTTCAATGATTTGGGTAGGCGTTAAACCAATATCACCCATTTGGACAATGAGGCGAAAGATATTTAATCGGGACTCCTGCCCCAAGGCCAAGAATGCTGCAACCGCATCTGTATTTTTCATATTTCCAATTATATAGAAATATATTACAGATTTATGACGGATGCCAATAAAGATAAGGGGGCTTTCGCCCCCTTTTCTATTATCTTTCTTTTATTTGTCTTATTACTTCTTTAGCTTTCCAAAAGCAGCCGCCATCGCATTATTGATTGGGGGTGCCGATCGCCTATCTTCCTGAGGCTTTCTAGCTTCTGGGGATCTTGGAGTGCCTGGACGATTTACCCTTGGCTCTGGCTTTGCGCCTGGAGTAGATTTAGGCGCTTCATCAGAGAGTCGCATAGTCAATGCAATACGCTTACGCTTTTCATCTACCTCTAGCACTTTCACTTTAACGACCTGCCCTGCTTTAACTACGCTGTGTGGGTCTTTAACAAAGGTATTGGCTAGCGCGGAGATATGGACGAGTCCATCCTGGTGAACACCAATGTCTACAAATGCGCCAAAGGCTGCAACGTTAGTAACAACACCTTCCAGAATCATGTTGGCCTTAAGGTCGCTGATTTTTTCTACGCCGTCTTTAAAGGTTGCCGTAGTGAACTCAGGACGCGGGTCTCGACCTGGCTTTTCTAATTCCTTGATGATGTCAGTGACAGTTGGAACACCAAACTTCTCATCGGCATACTTTTCTGGGCTAAGACCTTTCAGAATAGTTGCATCACCAATTACTTCTTTGACGCCCTTCTTAATATCTTTCAGGATCTTCTCCACCAAGGGATAGGATTCTGGATGCACTGCTGATGCATCTAGAGGGTCTGTCCCGTTCATGATGCGCAAGAAACCAGCCGCCTGCTCAAAAGTCTTCTCCCCTAAGCGTGGCACGCTGCGTAAATCTGCCCGTGTCTGAAAGGCGCCATTGCTATCTCGGTACGTCACGATGCCTTCTGCAACGGTGCTACTGAGGCCTGAGACCCTTGCCAGCAAAGGCGCAGAAGCTGTGTTCACATCCACACCAACCGCGTTTACGCAATCCTCTACAACCGCAACTAGTGACTTAGCCAATTGAGTCTGCATTACATCATGCTGATACTGACCAACACCAATCGACTTCGGATCAATCTTCACCAATTCAGCCAACGGATCTTGCAATCTTCTCGCAATCGATACTGCCCCGCGCAAAGACACATCCATGCCGGGTAATTCTTTGGAAGCGTACTCAGAGGCTGAATAAACCGATGCACCCGCTTCTGATACAACAATCTTGGTGAGCTTGAGTTCAGGTTTAGCTTTAATTAAATCTTGCGCCAACTTATCTGTCTCACGTGAGGCGGTTCCGTTGCCGATCGAGATTAAAGTCGCCTTGTGTTTCTCAGCTAATTTCGCAAGAGTATGTAATGAGCCATCCCAGTCGTTCTTAGGCTGGTGCGGGTAAATGACATCCGTATCGACTACCTTACCAGTAGCATCCACAACAGCTACCTTCACACCCGTTCTCATACCAGGATCTAGGCCAATGGTGACCTTTGGTCCTGCAGGTGCTGCCAACAGCAAATCTTTGAGGTTACGAGCAAAGACATTAATTGCCTCTGCCTCAGAACGCTCACGCAAAGCACTCATTAACTCTGACTCCAAATGCATGGAGCATTTAATACGCCAAGTCCAGCGCACAGTCTCTGCTAACCACTGGTCTGCAGGGCGGCCTTCATTTTTAATCTTAAATTGGTTAGCAATGCGGGATTCACATGGATTATGAGGCGCATCCCATTTGGGTTTTTCTTCTTCGGTGTCTAGGCGCAAATTCACCATCAACATTTGCTCACGACGACCCCTAAATAAAGCTAGAGCACGATGTGACGGAATTGCGGAGACGGGCTCTGAGTAGTCAAAGTAGTCTGCGAATTTCTCACCCTCTTGCTCTTTGCCAGCAATAACTTTGGATTCCACAACGCCATGCTCTTGTAAATAGGCTCTTAGTGATTGCACTAAGCCAGCGTCTTCTGCAAAGCGCTCCATCAAAATCTGACGCGCACCTTCAAGAGCAGCTTTGGTGTCTGCTACACCAGGGTTGTCACCTTGATCGGATGTGAATGCTTCTTTGAGATATTTAGCAGCCTCCACTTCGGGATCCAGCATGGGGTTAGCCAATAAATCATTTGCTAGAGGCTCTAAACCGGCCTCTAGGGCAATTTGCGCCTTAGTGCGACGCTTGAGCTTGTAAGGGAGATAGAGATCTTCCAGGCGGGTCTTATCCTCAGCCAACATGATGGCTTTGAGTAGCTCGGGAGTCATCTTGCCCTGCTCTTCAATCGAAGCAACAATGGCTTTGCGACGCTCTTCTAGCTCGCGTAAATAACCTAGACGATCCTCTAGTAAACGCAATTGCGTGTCATCCAAACCACCCGTTGCCTCTTTGCGGTAACGAGCAATAAAAGGAACTGTTGCACCCTCATCCATCAGTGCAATAGCAGCAGCTACTTGAGCGGGTTTAGCGGATAACTCTTGGGCAAGGCGTTGTTCAATGGATGGCAGCATGAGGATCTATTTTTACTATTATTTTTGGAATATGGATTTCAATGAAGAACAAAAGCCACCCGGAGGTGACTTTTGTTGTGTAGCTTGAAGTAGCTTAGTCGCGTGATGCTTTTTTACGCTCATGCTCCTTGAGGTAGCGCTTACGAATACGAATACTCTTCGGCGTTACTTCGACCAATTCATCATCATCGATAAATTCAACAGCGTACTCAAGGTTCATTGCGATTGGTGTTACCAAGCGCACTGCTTCGTCAGTACCAGATGCGCGAACGTTGGTTAATTGCTTACCCTTAATTGGGTTAACAACCAAGTCATTGTCACGGCTATGAATACCGATAACCATACCTTCATACAAAGGATCGCCAGGGCTCACAAACATACGGCCACGGTCTTGCAATTTCCACAAAGCATAAGCAACTGCTTCGCCATCATCTTGACTGATCAATACGCCGTTATGACGCTCACCCAAGATACCATCTTTTGCAGGTGCATAAGAATCAAATGTGTGGCTCATCAAACCGTTACCGCGAGTCATAGTCATGAAATCGCCTTGGAAGCCGATCAAACCACGCGCAGGAATACGGTACTCAAGACGTGTGCGACCTTTACCGTCACTCACCATGTCTAGCAATTCACCTTTACGCTTACCCAAGTCTTCCATTACGGCACCTTGAGTCGTGTCTTCTACGTCAACCGTTAAGTTCTCGTACGGCTCCATCTTCACGCCATCTACTTCATGGAAAACAACACGTGGACGGGAAACTGCCAACTCGTAACCTTCACGACGCATTGTTTCTACCAAGATGGTGAGGTGTAATTCGCCGCGACCAGACACTTCAAACACGGTGTCATCGTCAGTTTCTTTTACACGCAAAGCCATATTGGATTTCAATTCGCGGTCTAAACGCTCACGAATCTGACGACTAGTAACAAACTTACCTTCACGACCAGCTAATGGGCTAGTGTTCACCATGAAGTTCATGGTCAAAGTAGGTTCATCAATCTTGAGCATTGGCAATGCTTCTGGAACATCTGGAGCACAGATCGTTGTTCCGATCGCCAAATCTTCAATACCGTTTACCAATACGATGTCTCCAGCTTGAGCTTCATCAACCAATTCACGCTCTAAACCACGGAACTTCAATACTTGGTTAATACGGCCTTTACGTTGAACGCCATCAGGACCGTCCATGAAAACCACATCCATCAATGGTTTCACTGTTCCACGGTTTACGCGGCCTACACCGATCTTACCTACGTAAGTACTGTATTCAATAGAAGTAATCTGCAACTGCAAAGGACCTTCTGGATTGTCATCACGTACTGGAACATGCTTGAGCACAGTGTCAAACAATGGGCGCATATCGCCTTCGCGAACATCATCAGTCAAGCCAGCATAGCCATTCAGACCAGACGCATACACAACTGGGAAATCTAACTGCTCTTCAGTTGCGCCTAATTTGTCAAACAATTCAAAAGTTGCATTGATCACATAGTCTGTACGAGCACCTGGACGATCAACCTTGTTAATCACAACGATAGGCTTCAAACCGAGAGCCAGAGCTTTCTTAGTTACGAAACGAGTTTGTGGCATTGGGCCTTCAACCGCATCAACTAAGAGCAAAACACCGTCAACCATGGAGAGCACACGCTCTACTTCACCACCGAAGTCGGCGTGTCCTGGTGTGTCTACGATGTTGATGTGTGTGCCGTCATACTCCACCGCACAGTTCTTGGACAAAATAGTAATGCCACGCTCTTTTTCTAAGTCGTTTGAGTCCATGACGCGTTCGGTCATTTTTTCATTTGAACGGAATGTGCCAGATTGGCGCAAGAGTTGGTCAACCAAAGTAGTTTTACCGTGGTCAACGTGGGCGATGATGGCGATATTACGAAGTGCGCGTTTAGTCATGTGAAGCTTCTGAAGTTAAGAATAAGGTTAATAAATAAAGGGGTTGAATGTATTTAATGTGCAGAAGAAATCAAACGCTTAGGATGCAACACCCCAGAGCGCCAATCTCCAGTACCAATAAAGTTATGTGGAGCAGCGGTTGCTCGATAGATACGCACTAGCGCCTCTATCGAAGGTAAATTGAGTGGGACTCGTTGACCCATCTCCAAACGTTTTGCTTGTTGCTCATCCACAGTTAAGTGCGGCAATGTCTGCAAAAGTGCGTCGACTGGCAAGATGTAACTTGAACTATTTTGCAAGCCTTTCTGAATAGATTCGATAGTGAATGACTGATCGAGAGTGAGGTGACCCACTTCAGTACGGCGCAGGCCAACTAAATGTGCGCCACAACCCAATGCCTTACCAATATCTTCTGCCAGTACACGAATGTAAGTGCCTTTACTGCAGCTCACTTCCAAAGTAGCTTCAGGCCAATTAACATTCGTCCAACGAATTGCATGAATCGTGATATCTCGTGGAGCGCGCTCTAATTCAACACCAGCACGAGCATACTCATATAAAGGTTTGCCATCACGCTTGAGAGCGGAATACATTGGCGGAACTTGGCTAATTGGGCCGGTGAAGGCTGGCAATAAAGCATCTAACGCAGCTTTAATAGTGGCTTCATCAGCAAATACAGGTAATGGGAGCTCTTCAATGACTAAACCTTCAGCATCACCAGTGTCCGTACGCTGACCGAATTTCACTTGAGCGATATAGGTTTTATCGGCCTCCAATAAATCCTGCGAGTACTTCGTTGCTTCGCCCAAACAAATCGGGAGTAAGCCAGTAGCCATTGGATCTAATGTGCCAGTGTGCCCTGCTTTTTCTGCATTGAAGGCACGCTTCACGGCAGTGACTGCACCTTGCGAGCTCATGCCAGCAGGTTTATCAAGCAAGACAACGCCGTCGATACGTACAGACATAGCTATTTACGCGTTCTCGTCTTTGCGATCACTATCCACTGCTTGATCAATTAAGCGAGACATTTCAATGCCGTGCTCTACAGAACTGTCGTAGTGGAAATGCAGGGTTGGCACAGTATGAATGTGCAAACGTTTAAATAATAAGGAATGTAAGTAACCCGCCTTATCCTGCAAAGCCTTCAATGCCACTTCAGGCTCAGCGCCTAAGACAGTAAAGAAAACTTTAGCATGCGCCAAATCTGGCGTGAGTTCAATACTTTGCAAAGTAATCAAACCTAAGCTTGGGCTACGCAATTCACGAGGAATTAGCTCGGCCAGGTCTCGCTGAATTTGATCGGCGAGACGCTGGTTACGATGAGGACTAGTTTTATGCATTAACTCAATAGCTCTTAAAGTGTTCTAGCGACTTCAGTAACTTCAAAGGCTTCAAGTTGATCGCCTTCTTTAATGTCGTTGTAGCCTTTTAATGACAGACCACACTCAACACCGGCGCGAACTTCTTTTGCATCATCTTTAAAGCGCTTGAGAGAATCCAATTCGCCAGTCCAGATCACGACGTTGTCACGCAAGAGTCGGACACTAGAGGTACGCTTAACAACACCGTCAAGCACCAAGCAACCAGCAATCGCGCCAACTTTAGATACCAAGAAGACTTGACGAATCTCCACCATACCGGTGATTTCTTCTTTCTTATCTGGTGTCAACATGCCGCTTAGAGCTGCTTTCACTTCATCAACCGCGTCATAAATAATGTTGTGATAACGAATATCCACACCATTGTTCTCGGCTAACTTACGTGCCGCACCATCCGCACGAGAGTTAAAGCCAATAATGACCGCCTTAGAAGCAACTGCTAAGTTAACGTCAGTCTCAGTAATGCCACCCACTGCTGCGTGAACGATTTGAACCTTCACCTCTGCAGTAGATAATTTTTGCAATGACTGAGACAACGCTTCTTGAGAACCTTGTACGTCTGCCTTGATGATCAATGGCAACAACTTCGCTTCAATAGCACCCTCTTCCATGTTTTCCATCATGGTTTCGAGTTTGAATGCTTGCTGTTTAGCCAACTTCACATCGCGGAACTTACCTTGACGGAAGAGTGCGATCTCACGTGCTTTACGCTCGTCAGGAACTACTTGCACTGCTTCACCTGCTGCAGGAACTTCCGATAAACCTTGGATCTCTACAGGGATAGATGGGCCAGCTTCGTTACATGGCTTGCCGTTTTCATCCAACATCGCACGAACGCGACCGTAGGTCGAACCAGCCAACAACATATCACCACGCTTGAGCGTGCCAGACTGAACCAAAATAGTGGCAACAGGACCGCGACCCTTATCCAAACGCGCCTCAATAACGAGACCTTGCGCAGGAGCATCTTTCGCTGCCTTAAGTTCCAAAATTTCTGCCTGCAAGAGTACGTTCTCAAGCAAGGCATCAATGCCGTCACCTGTTTTAGCGGAAACGCCAATAAACGGCACATCGCCACCGTACTCTTCTGGAACGACTTGCTCAGCAACCAACTCAGTTTTAACGCGCTCTAAGTTTGCTTCTGGTTTATCAATCTTATTAATTGCTACAACAATTGGAACGCCACCAGCTACTGCGTGAGCAATCGCTTCTTTGGTTTGTGGCATCACACCGTCATCAGCCGCAACAACCAAGATCACGATATCCGTTGCCTTAGCACCACGAGCACGCATTGCCGTAAAGGCTTCGTGACCCGGAGTATCAAGGAAGGTAATCATGCCGCGTGGAGTTTCAACGTGATAAGCGCCGATGTGCTGAGTAATACCGCCAGCTTCGCCAGTAGCAACCTTAGCCGCACGAATCTTATCGAGCAAAGATGTTTTACCGTGGTCAACGTGACCCATCACCGTAACAACTGGTGGACGCGGCAATAATTCTGCGTCGTGACCAGCAATACCGAGATCTAAATCTGGATCATCTAACTTAGCAGCATGGGCTGTATGGCCCATCTCTTCTACGATGATCATTGCAGTATCTTGATCCAAGATCTGGTTAATCGTTACCATCTGACCCATACCCATCAAGAGCTTAATTACTTCTGCACTCTTCACGGCCATTGCATGAGCTAACTCAGCAACAGTAATAGTTTCAGGAACATGAACATCACGTACAACTGGTTCTGTTGGAACTTGGAAGTTGGTATCAACGTTGGCTTCTGCAATTTGACGTTGCTTTCTTCGGCCACCGCCTGAACGCCAACCGCCTACACCACCAGAGCTGTCGCCGCGAGTCTTGAGGCCACCTGGTTTCTTGGCGCCCTCTTCTTGCCAAGTAGATGAAGTCTCTGCAGACTTAATCGTCTTGCCGCCAACCTTAGCAACTGCTTTTTTCTTATCGTCAGCACCTTCAGCCTTAGCAGGCTTATGAAGGGTGCCTTTTTTCGCCTCTTCAGCAGCAATTTCACTTGGTGCTTTGAGAACACGTGCAGGCGCACTCATCATGTCGCGAATCGCTAAAGCTTCAGCTTCAGCAGCGGCACGACGTTTTGTAATATCAGCTAACTGCGCCTTGCTCGCATCAGCAATCTCTTTGGCAGCTTTATCCGCTTGCGCCTTTTTATCGGCGGCTTTTGCAGCAGCAGCTTTAGCAGCAGAAGCATCATCATCCGACTTAGCCGCTTTCTCAGCAACAGGCTCAACTGCGCTTGCAGCAGCTACGGCATCAGCTTCTTTTTGGCGAGCATCTTCTGCCGCTTTCATTTCCGCTTCTTGGCGAGCTAACAACTCAGCTTGACGAGTCGCTTCAGCTGCGCGTTTCTCTAACTCTTCAGCAGAAAGGATTGGTTTAGCAGGTGCTGCAGGAGCAACTTCTTTAGCCACTGGAGCTGGAGTCTCTTCAGGAGCTTTGTCTCCCGCTTTAACTAACACGCGCTTTTTGCGAACCTCAACCTGAACGGTACGAGTGCGTCCAGCAGAATCCGCCTGACGAATTTCTGAGTTTTCGCGCTTGATTAAAGTAATCTTTTTACGACTACCTGTATCCGCACTGCCATGCTCTTTTTGCAAATGCTCAAGCAGGACAGTCTTGTCCTTTTCGGTAATGCTGTCGTCCTCAGAACCTTTTTCGATACCGGCCGCCTTCAACTGCTCCAGAAGGTCTGGCGCGGTACGTTTTAATTCTTTAGCGAGTACTTTTACTGTTGTTGCCATGCACTACTTCCTCTCATGAAGTAAACCAATGTTCGCGCGCTTTCATGATGAGCGTTTTCGCGGTTTCTTCGTCAATTTGTGTCGCCTCAACTAGCTCATCAACAGCCAGTTCAGCTAAGTCGTCACGTGTGTGAACTTGATTGTCAGCAAGCTTGGCAATCAACTCAGTAGTCATTCCCTCTAGGGAACGTAAATCTTGTGAGACTTCGCCAACGCGCTCTTCTTTAGCCAATTCCATGGTCAAGAGAGAGTCACGCGCACGAGTACGCAATTCATTTACTGTGTCTTCGTCGAAAGAATCAATTTCTAACATTTCAGAAAGCGGTACATAAGCAACCTCTTCCAATGTGTTGAAGCCTTCTTCGATCAAAATGTCAGCAACTTCTTGGTCAACGTCCAATTTGTCCATGAACAATTGACGCACAGAAGCAGCTTCTTTTTCAGTTTTCTCAGCAGATTCTTCAGGAGTCATGATGTTGATCTGCCAACCAGTCAACTCGCTAGCTAAACGGACGTTCTGTCCGCTACGGCCAATTGCGATTGCCAAGTTCTCTTCGTCAACAACCACATCCATGGCATGACGCTCTTCGTCAACCACGATAGAAGACACTTGAGCTGGAGCCAAAGCGCCAATCACAAACTGCGCTGGATCTTCAGACCACAACACGATGTCTACCGCTTCGCCAGCTACTTCGTTACGAACTGCAGTAACGCGTGTGCCACGAACGCCAACGCAAGTACCGATTGGATCGATACGCTTGTCATAAGTAATCACGGCAATTTTTGCGCGTATACCAGGGTCACGAGCTGCACCCTTAATCTCTAATAAGCCTTGCTCCATCTCTGGAACTTCGTTCTCAAACAACTTGATCAAGAAATCAGGGCAAGTACGTGAGAGTTCGATCTGTGGGCCACGGGCTTCACGATCTACCTTCAGAATGTAAGCGCGAACACGGTCACCAGAACGGAGGTTCTCTTTTGGAATCATTTGATCGCGGCGCAACAATGCTTCGACACGGCCTGATTCAATAATCAAACCATTCTTGTCAGCACGCTTTACGGTACCGGTCATGACTTTTTCGCCACGCTCAAGGTAGTCGTTCAAAATCTGTTCACGCTCAGCATCACGAATACGCTGCAAGATCACTTGCTTGGCGGCTTGTGCACCGATACGGCCAAAGGCTAAAGATTCAATTTGCTCTTCGATGAATTCGCCAACTTCCATGTCAGGAAATTGCTCGAGCGCTTCAAAATGGAGGATTTCTTTATCCGGCTCTTGGAGGCCCGCTTCATCAGGAACAACCAACCAGCGACGGAAGGTTTCGTATTCACCAGACTCGCGATCAATCGATACACGAATATCCACATCTTCTGTCGGATAACGTTTCTTAGTGGCTGATGCCAACGCCATCTCTAGCGCCTCAAACACAATGGCTTGATCTACGTTCTTTTCACGCGCTAAGGCGTCTGCCAACATGAGAACTTCTCGGCTCATGACTTTCTTCCTTTGAAATCAATAACAGGGACCAACCGAGTCTTATCGACCTCGGCTAAAGAAAACTCCAATTGAGATTCAGTGCCATCAGCACCTTCAAACAACAAACCAAATTTCGCATCGGGCGAATCCAACTCACCACTCAGCAAACCTTGCAACACACCACGAAACTTCTTGCGATCGCCAACGGCAACACGCAACTTCAAATCCACTTCCATTCCAGAGAAGCGCTCGTAATCAGCCGCTGACTTCACAGGGCGATCCAGGCCAGGAGAAGAGATCTCTAGACGCTCAAAAGGAATGTTTTCCACCGGCAGGGTGTAGCTCAGCTGGTGACTTACCTTTTCGCAATCCTGGACATTAATCAAGCGCTCGTAATCCGGGTTTTCAATCGTGACGCGCAGCAAACCTCCGGCTTCACGCTCGATATCGACTAGCGTGTACCCTAGGTTTTCTACCTCTGCAGAAATAATCCGCTGATCTTTCACGAACACCCTTCAATCCAAAACGGCAAAAAAAAATGGGCTTCAAAGCCCATATTCTCGAAATTCAGAACAGGCCGACTTACGTTGATCGCAACATCAGTCGGTAACAACTCAAAACAGCAGCGAACTGCTGTAAGACCAAAATTATAGCCGATTTAGAGGAAAACCGATAGAAATCAGAAGCTTTCGCTTGGATTTCTTGGCTTTCTAGGCCCTTTATTGAAAGGTTTGCGCCCTTTTGGTGCTCCCCGTTTAGGGCCATTTCCTGGGCTTTGGGGGCTTGCCGTTACAAAAGCAGACTGTCCATGATGGACTTTCTTGCCTTTGTTGCGATTTTGGCCTTGGCCACCCTGACCGCCACCCTGACCACCTGCACCTGGACGACCACCCTGGGTACGACCCCGGAAAGGACCTCGACCTTCACCCGAACCACCGCTACCAGGTTTACCACCCCTATTTTGATGGGTTAGTGCACCATGGCCACTAGCCTGGGTTAAAGCATCTCGTGAACCCCAGTAAGAAACCGAGGTTTGCATTGGATCAGGCTGAAAGTCCCCACCGACAGTAGAACGGCTATCGCGACCTTGTGCATTCGGATTGCGACCCTTATCTTGTGGCTGAGGCATTTTTAAACCAGCAAACTTCATCAGGTTGTAGATGCCGCCGGCTTCAATTTCCTCCCATTTGCCTCTTCTTAAACGTGGAGGCAATAAGAAAATGCCGTAACGCGTACGAATCAAGCGAGAGACGACATGCCCGACTGCTTCAAACATGCGGCGCACCTCACGATTACGACCTTCAGTCAAAGCAACGTGGTACCAACGGTTTGCACCTTCACCACCACCCATAGAAAGACGCAAGAATTTGGCTTGGCCGTCATCTAAAGTAATACCGCTCTTTAATTGAGTCATATTTTCTTGACTCAAATCGCCCAGAATACGGACAGCGTACTCACGCTCAACACCGTAACGAGGATGCATCAAGCGATTAGCCAACTCACCAGAAGTGGTGAATAACAAAAGACCTTCAGTATTAAAGTCCAAACGCCCTACTGCAATCCAGCGTCCTTGACGTGGCTTTGGCAAACGATCAAATACAGTTGGACGACCTTCAGGATCGGATTGACTCACGATCTCTCCCGCAGGCTTGTGATACATGATCACGCGCGGTGGCTTAGTCTGAATCTTGCGATGAACTGGTTTGCCATTAATGCGCACCTGATCAGTCGGCCCAATACGTTGGCCAATGTGAGCCGGTAAGCCGTTTACGGATACGCGCCCTTGAATAATCAAGTCTTCCATATCGCGACGTGAACCCATACCAACATCAGCCAATACCTTGTGTAACTTCACAGTATCTTCGTCGTCAGCGTCGTCGTCTAAACCATCTAAGTCTGACCAAACTTCATCACGCAAGCTGAGCGGTAAATCATCGATGTTTGCAAATTGCAAACTACTCATCTCATCGTCAGTAGGTGCATCTGCATCTTCGTCATGACGCACACGTTGTGCACGACGCTCAGCACCAGTCTGATGAGAAATCTCATTCTCATTTAAACCGTCAGGATTTTTAACCTCTAGGACTTCAGGCGCATCTAATGCTGCATCGAATTCCCCAGAAACTACTGACGCAAATAAAGCTTCGCTCTCAGCTGGGTTTGGTGCGAGCTTAGCGGATGCATTATTGCTACCCTCGCGTTGACCTCCGGACTCACCGCCCTCGCGACGAGGCCGGTCTTTATTGAATGGGCGTTTCTTATTGAAAGGATGCTTGCTAGCACCCGCGCCCTGGCGGCGTGGACGACGCTGGCCGCCTTCACGCCCTTCACCCCTATTACCCTCTGCAGGACTAGATGCAGACTCAGAGCTAGGGGAATTATCCGATTTAGGTTTAATCGGAGATGAATCGTTTTCGTTATGACTTGTCATTAATAATTATTTTTGTTCGTCTGATTTATCTTCAGACTCTGGAGAAACTTCTTCTACTTCTTCACTTATCTCTTCGCTGATGACATCATCAGCAATCTCAGCAACAACTTCTTCACTAATGGATTCTTCGCTTGTCGGTTGAATAATCGGCTGGCCGTTTTCATCCAACTCAATGACTGTTTCAACGGTTGCGCTTGGATCAAACTCCATTACCGCTTGGCCTAATTGTTCTGCCGCAGCCATCGGCGCAGCATCTTCCAACATCGGCAAGCTTTGTAAATTCGTGAGGCTCAAGTCGTCCAAAAATTGTTTGGTAGTGGCGTATAGGCCTGGGCGACCAATAGTCTCTTTATGACCAATGACCTCAACCCAACCACGATCCTCTAACTGCTTCATCACATTACTACTTACTGCAACGCCACGAATCTCTTCGATTTCACCGCGAGTCACTGGTTGACGGTAAGCAATAATTGCTAAGGTTTCCATTACTGCACGAGAATACTTTGGCGGCTTTTCTGGAGTCAAACGATCAAGGTACTCGCGCATCGCTAAACGACTTTGGAAACGCCAGCCAGTTGCAATGTGCACCAACTCCATACCCTTGTCCTCCCAGGCTTTTTGGAGCTCTAATAAAGCGTCATCAATTTCGCCGGCAGCAATGTCTTCGGCAAATAAGCGCGTCAGATCAGCAATGGTTAGTGGTTCTTGCGCGCACAAGAGGGCTGTTTCAATTACGCGTTTATTGTGATCATCCATAAAATTCTGGCTATCAGGCTATGACCTGATGCGCTATAAAAAATGTATTTCAGTAATGGGTTGGTGGTGTTTTGGTGGCGCTATTTAGCTACTACGGGCAATTCATCTCCGAAAATCCACTTGGGAGAGCTGCCCATGCTGAAACGAAGTCTTTTTCGCTCACCGTTTGGCCATTATAAGGGAGGCTCAATACAATAGCCACATGCACGAAAATACAGCCCTAACCCTAGATTTACCCCCTGAGACCGACTCAAGGCGCCGCTTTCTGGGCTTAGGTCTTGGTTTGGGAGCGCTTATTGGAGGCTCAAACCTAAGCGGTTGCAGCCTGATGGGTAGTCGCAAGCCTATCATTGGCTTGGCCTTGGGGGCGGGAGCAGCCAGAGGTTTTGCCCACGTAGGCGTCATCAAGGCATTAGAAGCTCAGGGCATTCGACCCGATATCGTGGTGGGCAGTAGTGCTGGTAGCGTTATTGCCGCATTACTTGCATCTGGTGCCACTGGAAATGATTTGAACCGACTTGCCTTAAATCTCGATGAAGCAACCATTGCCGACTGGGGACTTCCTTTTGCAGGAAGATTTGGTGGCCTCATTAAAGGAGATGCCCTGCAAAACATGGTCAATCGTGAAGTGCAAAATAAATCGATTGAGCAAATGCGCATTCCCTTGGGAATTGTGGCGACCGAATTGCAATCCGGCAAAGGTGTTTTATTCCGCTCAGGCAATACTGGCTTGGCAGTTCGCGCTTCCTGCAGTGTTCCAGGAGTATTTCAGCCAGCTGTCATTAGCGGCAAAGAATATATTGATGGCGGGCTAGTAGCGCCAGTTCCCGTCAGTTATGCAAGGCAAATGGGTGCGACACTCGTGATTGCCGTCAACATCTCCTCAGAGCCGGCCTATCAAGATGCGAGCGGCACATTTGGCGTTATGCAACAAACAATATCCATCATGCAACGAAGCATTAATCAGTACGAACTCAAAAGTGCCGATATTGTGATTACCCCGCATCTCAAGCAAATGAGTAGCGGTGACTTCAAATCCAGAAATGCCGCAATCCTCGCTGGCGAAGTGGCAGCCCAAGAGCAGATGGCCACCTTGAAAGAAAAACTTCGAGGCTAGCTCTAAAGCTAACTTCCCAAGCGGAAGTGATTGATTTAGGATTCGGTGCAAGGTGTTTATCAAAACTATTCCCACTCTTCTCAAAACCCTAATTGCATTGGTAATAGCAATGCAAGCGCATCACATTTATGCGCAGAGTGGCCAATTCTCTGCGGGGGCAAACAACTACCTCAAGAAACGCACTGATGCCTTCATGACCATCACGGGTTACTCGCTCACGCCAGATGTCACCACTGGATCACTCTCCATCACTGATAAGGGTGGAGATAACACCAACCTACAAATGATTTCTCTTGGGGGAGGTGATCGTATCAGCGCCAACTTCCCGCTCTATCTTGAAGGCACGATTGCTGTTAATCGCTATAACCCAACCTTTACTGATGGCATTGGCAACACCAGCGTTACAGTACCCGTTCATTGGAATGGCATTACAGGCACAGGCGGTATTGGCTGGGACTTCCCATTAACGGACAACTTACGGATTCGTCCAATTGCCAACATCATGCTTGGTCACGTCGAGAGCGATCTCTCCATTGCGGGTCGCTATATTCAAAATAACAATGGGGCAGATTTGCAGTTCCTAAACAAAGGACGCATGAATGCCTATGGTGCTGGTGGCTCATTAATGTTGGACTATGAGGACTACAAACCTGAACGTGAATACGATGTCGAGTTACGCTATACCAATATCGCTCTCAATACCTTCGATAGCTCTGCTGCAGTTCAAGGCTCTGCAGATTCTCAAAGCTTAGGTCTGTGGGCCCGCGCCAGATACCCTACTCCACTAACAGTATTAGAGAGACCTTTGCGAGCCGTCTTTGAGCTTGCACATACTGAGTTTTTAGGTCAGCTCCGCGGCGCTCTTGGATTTGATTCACTCTCCTCTGTGGGCACAGGAGTAGAAATTGATCGCAGCGCCTCAGACCCGATATTTAGTAGGGTGCGCTTGGTATTTCGGTATCAGTTTGGACAGAACGTCCGAGGCACTTCTATTGGTCTAGCGGCAAGCTTCTAATTTAGAGGCTACGAGATTTGCGCTTGAGTTTATTCACTTCATTTAACAACTCTTGACGCTCTGCATCACCCAAGTTGTCGCTGCCATCTAATCGACGAGCGCCATCGAAACGTTTATCCCAGTAGAGACTTCCAAGATCATCAACGCGTACGCTAGTACCTTTAGATGGCGAGTGAATAAATTTATTGTCGCCAACATAAATGCCGACATGAGAAAACGTTAAGCGCATGGTGTTGAAGAACACCAAATCACCAGGCTGCAATTCTTCGCGAGTAATAGCTTTGCCAACACGACTCATTTGAGTGGATTTGCGTGGCAATAAAAAACCCAATTTGTCTTTGAAGACGTAGCCAACAAAACTACTGCCGTCCAAACCAGATTGTGGCAACTCTGCATCCCAGCGATAACGGACACCAATCACTTCCATCGCGCGGTTAATCAATTCATCCGATTTGCCAGTAACTGAATCTGCTAAGCGATCTGATACGCGAGCAAAGTAAGACTTACCAGCTTGGAACATGCTTTCTTTAGGCGTCTCTTTGGCCAACTCAACAGAGGCGTCTTTTGCAGATTCGGAAGTAGCGTCCACCGCCATTACTGGATTCACGGCAAGCATGAATGCAGTTAGCATAGCCAAAGGCATTTGCTTTGCTAAGCGTGGCAGGAGGTCTTTTTGAAAGGACATCATTTCATTCTAACAAAGAAGGCCTATTTCACCAAGTGCTAGCCCAAGGGCTAACTCATTGTTTTGAATGGAATATTTCGTATTGCGGTGCATGAATGCACCAACTTAGCGCCTTGCTGAAGCCACTTCAAGAGGGCTTTAGGTCAGCTCAGCGGCTGCAAAAAGCTCTTTTGTATAGATCTGGCGAGGATGCTTGATCAGAGTCTCGGTATCACCAAACTCCACCACCCTGCCTGCT
Source organism: Polynucleobacter sp. 80A-SIGWE (assembly GCF_018882295.1). GTDB lineage: Bacteria > Pseudomonadota > Gammaproteobacteria > Burkholderiales > Burkholderiaceae > Polynucleobacter. Next base: position 812,986 of record NZ_JACVOR010000001.1, on the reverse strand, counting down.
TTAAGCACCATGACTTCATGGGACATTGCCCGAATCACTGCCAAATCATGACTAATCATCAAGTACGCCAAGTTATATTTTTTCTGCAGCTCAGTCAGTAAGGCAAGTACTTGTTTCTGAATCGATACATCCAAAGCTGAAGTAGGTTCATCTAAGACCAAAATCTGCGGCTTCAGAATCAAAGCACGCGCAATTGCAATACGCTGCCTTTGCCCACCAGAAAATTCATGGGGATAACGTGTGAGTGCAGAACGATCAATTCCGACTTCTCGCAAAATATCCAATACTCGAGACTCACGCTCCGCCGCAGATAAGTTTGGAAAGTGCACATCCAAACCTTCCGAAACAATTTGCATCACATTCATACGTGGAGAGAGTGAGCCAAACGGATCTTGAAAAATGACCTGCAAACTAGATCGCATAGCTCGGCGCTCTGCCGGTTTTAACTTTTGCCAATCATTTCCAAGTACATCTACATCACCAGTAATTTCTGCAGCAGAGTCACCCAATAAACCTAAGACCGCCATACCTAAAGTGGTCTTGCCAGAGCCAGACTCACCAATAACGCCAATAGTCTGACCCTGCTTGAGCTCAAAACCAACCTTACGCAAGACCTGATGACGTGGAGATTTTTTAAACCAAGATGTAGTTTCAGTACCCGGATAAGAGACAGATAGGTTATCCGTCTTTAATAACACCGGCGCCAAAGGCATTACCGGGGCTAGATCGCGCACAGGCTCACTATTTACCAAGGCTTTTGTATAAGGATTATCAGGATGCTCGAACACTTGCTTAGTTGGCCCAACTTCCATCAGATTGCCCTGATTTAATACGGCAACTCTTTGTGCGAAGTGTTTTACTAAATTGAGGTCATGGGTGATTAACAGAATCGCCATGCCGCCATGATCCTTAGATTCTTCTTGCAGCTCTTTGAGTAAATCCAGAATTTGCAAACGCAGACTAACGTCTAAAGCAGTAGTTGGCTCGTCCGCAATTAATAACCTGGGTTTACACGCCAATGCCATTGCAATCATGGCGCGTTGACGCTGTCCACCTGATAACTGATGGGGATAAGAATGAAAACGTTTCTCTGGCTCCGGGATGCCCGTCTTCTTGAGTAGATCAATTGCAGCAGACGTGCAATCAGCCTTGGAGATTAGGGGCTGATATATCTGCACTGCCTCAACAATTTGATTGCCAATAGTAAACAAGGGATTGAGCGCAGTCATCGGCTCCTGGAAAACCATCGCAATCTCACGTCCCCGAATCTCACGAATATCTTGTATTGGTAAATCTAGCAAATTGACTGGTGAATTGCCGGCGTGCGCATTCTTGCCACTCCACAGAATTCGACCAGATGTCTTTGCACCCTCAGGCTCAAGGCGCAATGGCGCTAAGGCAGTGAGAGTCTTACCTGAGCCAGACTCCCCGACCAAAGCAACCCGCTCCCCCACTCCAATCTCGAGATCAAGGTGACTAACGGCAAATTTCTCACGTCGACCAGAACCAAAAGAGATTGAGAAATCTTCATAACGAAGTAAAGGGACTACCGGCTTACTAGAGTTATTAACTTCACTCATGAGCGACCTCCACTCATAGCGCCTGACTTACGAGAATCAAATGCATCGCGCAAGGCCTCACCCATAAAGGTCAGTAGGAGTAAGGTAGCAACCAATACAACAAAGGTGGATAGTGAAATCCACCACGCGTCTAAATTACTCTTACCTTGAGAGAGCAACTCCCCAAGGCTTGGCGTTCCCGGAGGTACACCCAAACCCAAAAAATCTAAACTCGTGAGCGACAAAATCGCCGCACTCATTCTGAAAGGGAGGAAGGTAATCACTGGAGTCAAGCTATTGGGCAAGATATGACGGCGCATGATTTGCAAATTCGTTAAGCCCAATGCCCTAGCAGCGCGAACGTACTCTAAAGCGCGATTGCGGAAAAACTCTGCACGCACATAGTCGGATAAACCCATCCACCCAAAAGCAGCCAGCAAAATAATAAGGAGCCAAATGCTTGGGTTAAAAATGGATGCAAAGATGATGAGTAGATATAACTCCGGCATTGCCGACCAAATCTCAATTAAGCGCTGAGAAACCAGATCAAACTTTCCGCCAAAGAAACCCATCAAAGAGCCGGTGATGATGCCTACGCTAACTCCCACAATAGTGAGCGCCAAGCCAAACAAAATCGACAGTCGAAATCCATAAATCAAACGTGATAAGACATCGCGCCCACGATCATCTGTGCCCAGCCAGTTATCAAATGATGGTGGCGAAGGATTGGGTACTTTTGAAAAGTAGTTCAGCGTCTCATAGCTATAGGGAATTGGGGGGTAAATCGCCCAATTGCCATCACTCGTAATGTTATGACGAATGTCAGGATCTAAAAAGTCCGTTGGTGTCGCAAAGTCACCACCGAATACTGTTTCAGGTTGAGATTTCACAATCGGGAAATAGAACTTGCCTTGATAGCGCACGATCAAGGGTTTGTCATTCGCAATGAGCTCGGCACACATAGATAGACCAAATAGGATCATAAAAATCCAGAGGCTGGCATAACCCATGCGGCTATTTTTAAAGCGATGCCAGCGACTCATGAGCCACCCCCCGCACCAAACTGAATACGTGGATCAATATAGACATAGCAAAGATCAGAGATCAGTTTAGTAAACAAGCCAATCAGCGTGAAAAGATAGAGTGTTCCGAAAACTACTGGGTAGTCACGCCGCATCACTGACTCATAAGACAGCAAACCCAAGCCATCCAATGAGAACAGGGTTTCAATCAGCAGTGAACCAGTAAAGAATGCGCCGATGAATGCTGCGGGGAAGCCAGTTACCAAAGGCAAGAGCGCATTGCGGAACACATGCTTCCAAAGCACTTGTTTCTCGGTAAGGCCCTTAGCTCTCGCAGTCAATACATACTGTTTACGAATCTCTTCTAAAAAAGAATTCTTCGTCAACATGGTGATGACTGCAAAACTCCCCAAGACTGAAGCGGTGATCGGCAAAACCAAATGCCACAAATAATCCATCACCTTGCCCATCATGCTGAGCTCACTCCAGTCATCTGAAGTCAGTCCGCGTAGTGGAAAGATTTGCAAGAAACTACCACCACCAAAGAGGACAAGGAGGAGCACTCCCAATACAAATCCTGGAATGGCGTAACCGACCAAGATGATGCTGCTAGTCACTGCATCAAAGCGAGAGCCATCGCGCACTGCTTTCGCAATACCTAGTGGAATCGAAACCAAATACGTGATGAAGAAAGTCCACAAACCAATGCTGATCGATACGGGCAGTTTAGAAACTACTAAGCCCCAGACACTTTCATGCTGGTAATAGCTTTGACCCAAATCGAATCTAGCAAAACGTCCCAACATCATGAAATAACGTTCTACTGGCGGCTTATCAAATCCGTAGAGCGCCTTAACCTCTTCCAAGCGTTGTGCATCGACACCTTGGCGCCCGCGATAGGTTGCTCCAGCACCCGATGATTCCGATCCACCTGTTGCTCCAGCACCTTTGCCCTTCAATTCCAAGACCATCTGCTCTACTGGGCCGCCAGGCACAAATTGCACGACTGCAAAGGTCAAGGTCAATACACCCAATAAGGTAGGGATCATCAACAGTAGACGTTTAAAGATATAGGCGCGCATTTGACCTTGCATTATTTAGCCTCCTCTTTCCACCAATTTTGCATGATCCAAAGTTCAGCTGAGTAATACAAAGGAGGCTCTGGGTAGCGCATCTCATGTCGGAATGCAACGCGATGTGTTGGGTTGTACCACTGTGGCACTACGTAATAACTATTCCACAAGACTCGATCTAGCGCCCTCGTGGCAGTTGTTAGCTGCTCGCGATTTTGGGCTTTGGTAATTTCTTCGATTAAGGCATCGACAACTGGGGACTGAACACCGATCACATTATCTGAGCCCTTTTCTTTGGCAGCTTGACTGCCAAAACGATCCCACAGCTCATTACCCGGATTTTGTGAGTCCTGAAAGCGCACTGTTGTCATGTCGAAGTCGTATTCATTCATACGCTTTTGATGCAAGGCAAAGTCGCTTGTTCGAATATCTACCTGTACACCCAATTTCTCGAGGTTACGTACATATGCGGAAATAACTCTTAAGAAGAATCCCCCATCTTCAACAATCTCAAAGCGAAATGGCTCACCCTTTTCATTCCGCAAAGCGCCGTCACGATATTGCCAACCGGCATGCATGAGAAGCTCACGCGCTTTCTTCAAATTCTGACGCAGACTACCAGGAGGTTTGGTAGATGGTGCAGGTGGCATTGGCCCAAAGACACCATCTGGTACCCACTGAGGATACTTGGCTTTCAAGGGTCTGAGTAATTTCAACTCAGCCTCTGTTGGCTTACGAGGACCATCAAAGTTGGCGCTTAAGTCACTATTAGTGAAATAACTATTAATACGACCATACTGATCAAAAAAGATTTGACGATTGAGCCATTCAAAATCAAGCGCATATCCCAAAGCTTCGCGCACGCGCACATCTTTAAAGATCGGCCGACGTACATTCATCGCAAAGCCTTGCATGCCAGCGCCATTGTGATTCAGAAATGCTTTTTTGAGCAGGATGCCTTTATCAAATTTAGACCCCACATATCCCTTGGCCCAGATCTTGGCGCGATATTCCACGAGAGCATCAAACTCCCCTGCTTTAAAGGCTTCCAGCCTGACGGCATCATCACTGTAAAGCTTGTATAGGACACGATCAAAGTTATAAAAACCAACGCGAACATTCAGTGGTTTACTTAAATGATCCGCCCAATAGTTCGGATTCTTTTTATAGACAATGGATTTTCCAGCCTTAAAAGATTCGATCAAATAAGGGCCACTACTTAATGGCGCATCAAATGCCAGTTTCTCAAATGGAATAATTGATCCATCTGGCTGCTTACCCCAATTACGTGAAAAGACTGGAAAGGTTGCTGCCAAGATGGGAAGCTCAGCATTGTCATTTTTAAAATCAAAGCGAATAGATCGATCTGACAATACAACCGCTTCCTTGATGTCTGCAAAAGTTGTTTTATAGCGAGGGTGCGCCTTACCACTCATCAAGGTATCAAAGCTATGCTTCACATCCGCGGCAAGCACGGGACTACCATCCGAAAATTTCGCTTCATTACGAATGTGGAAAGTTACAGACCTTCGATCTTTAGCAACCTGAATATCGTCGGCTAATAATCCATAAATGCTGGAAACCTCATCAGCACTTCCCTCAGCCAGTGACTCAAACATCAAATCAATACCTGGGGCAGTGATTCCCCTGAGGGTAAATGGATTGAACTTATCAAAGCTCGTTCTTTGCCCTGGGTTGGGTAAAATGAGGGTGCCTCCCCTGGGAGCATGGGGATTCACATAATCAAAATGGGCAAATCCATCGGCATATTTAGGCTTGCCATACTGGGAAATCCCTTGAGCTGCCTGCGCTACATTGGCCCCAAGCCCTACTAGCATGGCTAGTAGCAAGAAATGGGCTATTTGGCGAATGGGGTTTAGGGTGGGCATATATGCAACAATTGTAGATAGCTAATCATATTTGAAGTAAAGGAAACAACATGGGCTTTCTCGCTGGCAAAAAAATCCTGATTACCGGACTTCTTTCTAACCGCTCTATTGCCTATGGCATCGCCAAGGCATGTCACCGCGAAGGGGCTGAACTGGCCTTTACCTACGTTGGTGAGCGCTTTAAAGACCGTATTGTCGATTTCGCCAAAGAATTCAATACCGACTTGATTTTTGACTGCGATGTTGGCAGTGATGAGCAGATTTCTGCCCTGTTTAAGGATTTGGCAAAAACTTGGCCTCAGTTTGATGGCTTTGTTCACGCAATTGGCTTTGCACCGCGCGAAGCGATTGCTGGCGACTTTTTAGAAGGTCTTTCTCGTGAAGGCTTCAAAATCGCTCACGACATCTCTGCGTATAGCTTCCCAGCGATGGCAAAAGAAGCTTTGCCAATGTTGCGCGACAAATCTTCTTTGCTTACCCTGACCTACCTCGGCAGCCTACGCAATGTTCCCAACTACAACACCATGGGTCTTGCTAAAGCCTCACTAGAAGCCTCGGTACGCTATATCGCTGGCTCAGTCGGACCTAAGGGCATTCGTGCTAACGGTATCTCTGCTGGCCCAATCAAAACTTTGGCTGCTGCCGGTATTAAAGGCTTCGGCAAGATTTTGGAAGCTGTTGAACAAACTGCACCAATGCGTCGCAATGTGACTATTGATGATGTTGGCAATACCGCCGCATTCTTGTTATCTGATTTGGCAAATGGCATCACTGCTGAAATTATTTATGTAGATAATGGCTTTAGCCAAGTTGTTGGTGGAATGGAAGAAGTTTGAGCGTTCCACTGCGCGAGGCCCTGAAGTTTTGGGCCAAGCTAGGCTTTATTAGCTTTGGTGGACCTGCAGGACAAATCGCAGTCCTCCACCAAGAGCTAGTTGAAAAGCGTCGCTGGATTTCTGAGCGGCGCTTTTTACATGCGCTGAACTATTGCATGCTCTTGCCCGGTCCTGAAGCCCAACAGTTAGTGACTTACATTGGCTGGCTCATGCACCGCACCTGGGGTGGCGTCTTAGCAGGCACCCTCTTTGTTCTCCCCTCTCTCTTTATTTTGATTGGCCTATCTTGGGTCTATCTCACCTTTGGCCAAGTGCCTTGGATTGCCGCGATTTTCTTTGGCATCAAACCCGCAGTCACTGCCATCGTCCTCCACGCTGCAGTTCGTATTGGTAAGCGGACGATTCACAATCAAGCGCTACGTTGGATTGCGCTCGGATCCTTTCTGGCGATCTTTATCTTTAACTTGGCTTTCCCAATCATTGTTATCTTTGCGGCCTTAATTGGTATTTGGGGTGGCAAACGCTACCCAGAGTATTTCCAGCAAACCGCATCTCACGACAAAGCGAGTGGAACGCACGCTGCAGCTCTAATTGATGATCACACCCCAACTCCAGAGCATGCCAAGTTTTCCAAAAAGAAATTGGTATTACAGAGCTCAACCGTTCTAGCGCTTTGGTTGATTCCGTTTTTTGCTCTAACACTAGCGTTTGGTTGGAAAACACTGTATCCGCAAATATCCTGGTTCTTTACTAAGGCCGCCTTCCTAACCTTTGGTGGCGCTTACGCAGTACTACCTTACGTCTATCAAGGTGCGGTGGATCAATTTCATTGGCTCAGTGCCGGTCAAATGATGGATGGCTTGGCACTTGGAGAAACCACTCCAGGACCACTCATCATGGTGGTGGCTTTTGTTGGTTATCTGGCCGGCCACATCCAACATATGATTGGTAATAGCAATCCATTTTGGTTTGGCGTGCTTGGGGCCTGTGTTGCCACCTGGTTTACTTTCTTACCTTCTTTTTTCCTAGTACTAGCCGGCGGCCCACTCATTGAATCTACTCATGGCAGGCTCAGCTTCACTGCGCCCCTCACCGCAATCTCTGCCGCTGTAGTCGGCGTCATCGCCAACCTCGGCCTGTTCTTTGCGTATCACGTCTTTTTTCCGCATGGCCTTGGTGGCTCAATTTCTTGGATATCAATAGCAATCACTCTGCTTGCAGGTTTAGCGCTCTTTAAGTTTCAAAAAGGTGTGATTAGCGTACTAACTGGCTCAGCACTGGCCGGATTACTAAGTTATTTACTAGCGAGTTTATTGATCTAGCTCCATCGCATTTGAGGCTGGAATTGGCATAATGGAACTTATGCGAATCGAACCTCAAACCATCACCCATCTCCAAGAATGGCTCGGCAAAACCGAGACTCTTCAAGACATCGTCACTGCGGCACCTGTCCGAGCTCTCTCGGCAACGCTCGATAGACCCGATCCCGCTCCGAATGACGGAACCTTTCTTCCAGAGTTGTGGCATTGGCTTTATTTCTTGCCGTGCGCCCTTCAATCTGAAATCGGTCCTGATGGACACCCCAAGCGTGGCGGATTTTTACCGCCCGTTCCACTGCCACGTCGGATGTGGGCAGGCAGTCGAGTTCAATGGCTAGCACCTCTCTCCGTAGGCGATGAAATCGAACGCGTCTCCAAAATTGAATCTGTTACGCACAAAGCAGGTCGCACTGGCGACCTCATCTTCGTATTAGTCAAACATGAAATCTCCAATCAAAATGGTTTGGCTTTAATTGAAGAGCATGACATCGTATATCGCGATGCACCAGGCCCAGACGACAAACCAGTTGCGCCAACTCCAGCACCCACTGGCGCTACTTGGTCTAAAACAATTACCCCAGATGATGTTTTATTGTTTCGCTACTCAGCCCTGACATTTAACGGTCATCGCATTCATTACGATCGCAAATATGTTACTGAGGTAGAAGGTTATCCAGGCTTAATTGTTCATGGCCCCTTAATTGCAACCCTGTTAGTAGATCTTGTCCGTCAAAGCATTCCGGGCTGCAAACTCAAAAGCTTTGAGTTCCGAGCCATACGCCCTACTTTTGATATCAATATATTTAAGGTTAGCGCCAAACCTGATCTGGAGAAAGATCCATCTGGAAAAACAATTTCCATTTGGGCTGAAGATCACGAAGGCTGGCTCACCATGCAGGCTACTGCAGTTTTAGCTTAAGAATAAATTACCCCATGACTACTCCACATTTATCTAAAGCTTTAGCAACATTTGCTTCTGAATTAAAGATTGGCGATATTCCCGACGAGGTGATTGCGCGCACCGAAGATTTATTGGTTGATTGGTTTGGCTCAGCAATCGCTGGCAAAGGATCGCGTCCAGTTGAAACGATTACGCAGTTTGCGCAAAACATGGGTGGCTTTAACGCTGCCAATCCCGGCTCCGCTGAAATTCTGATTAGCCGAACCAACTCAAGCCCCTTCTTAGCCGCACTCGCTAATGCAGCAGCATCACACGTTGCCGAACAAGATGATGTTCACAATGGCTCTGTATTTCACCCAGCTACCGTAGTGTTTCCTGCGGCACTAGCGACAGCACAGACGATTGGCGCCTCAGGTGAAGATCTATTGGTTGCTGCTGTTGCTGGCTATGAAGTTGGTATTCGGGTTGGTGAATTTTTAGGTCGCTCGCATTACAAGATATTTCACACGACAGGTACTGCAGGCACCCTAGCAGCAGCTGCCGCCGTGGGTCATTTACTCAAATTGAACCCCACCCAAATGTTGCATGCCTTTGGCTCTGCGGGAACGCAATCGGCCGGTCTTTGGGAATTTCTGCGTGATGCCGCCGACTCTAAGCAACTACATACTGCGCATGCCGCCTCTACTGGCTTGATGTCTGCTTACTTAGCGCAATCTGGTTTTACTGGTGCAGAACATATTTTGGAAGGCAAGCAAGGTTTAGCTGCCGGCATGTCGAGCGATGCAGACCCTAGCAAGTTGATTGATCGTTTGGGTAGTCGCTGGACTATTGCGGAGACCAGCTTTAAATATCACGCCTCATGTCGTCACACTCACCCCGCTGCAGACGCCTTATTACAAGTCATGCTCGCGCATCAACTCAAACCTAGTGATATTGCCAAAGTAGAAACTCTGGTTCACCAAGGCGCAATTGATGTACTGGGTCCAGTAACTGATCCCGCAACGGTTCACCAATCCAAGTTTTCAATGGGAACGGTGCTCGCTCTGATTGCCCATTATCAATTTGCTGGCTTGCAAGAATTTGATCAACACTTTCATGATCAAGCAATTTGTGCATTCCGGGATCGTGTCACCATGACTCTGGATGCAGAAGTAGATGGTGCCTACCCTCAACGCTGGATTGGCAAAGTCAAAGTCTATTTAAATAATGGCGAAGTTTTAGAAGGCCGTGTTGATGAACCCAAGGGTGATCCTGGTAATACCCTCAGTCGCACTGAAATTACAGATAAGGCCATGCGTCTTGCTGCATTTAGTGGTGGCGCAACGCCAAGTGAGATGAGTGTCGCCATTGAACGCTTGTGGAATATCCGTAAGCAGTCCAAGATTGGGTTATTGATCTCATAAATTCTGAGATATTTATTTTCTTTTTTGCTTCATATTCAATAAAGCCACACACATGAACCCACTTGATACACCTATCGGCTTTAGTAGCACCTTCTTATTTGTTCCAGGCACGCGCCCAGAACGTTTTGCAAAGGCATTGGATAGTGGTGCTGATGGCGTCATCATCGATTTAGAAGATGCAGTAGCCGAGGAAGATAAAGAATCTGCGCGCGCAGCTATACGCACTGCTTGGCCTACATTTACTGCGGAACAAAAGAAGCGCCTAATTATTCGTTCGAATTCTCCCGGCACTAAGTTTTATGCAGCTGACCTTATCTTGGTTCAAGAGTTGGATGCTGCCTGCTTACTCATTCCGAAAAGTGAATCTCTCGACCAAATGAATGGTGCAGCACAAATCCTACCAAACACAGCAATCATTCCGATGATTGAAACTGCCATCGGTCTTAATCATCTCAATGAGATTGCAAACTCGGATCAGGTATTGCGCTTGGCATTAGGCAATATTGATCTACAGGCCGACTTAGGAATGGTGTGTGACGCACAAGAAACTGAACTGCAAACTGCGCGTTTTCAGATCGTGTTGGCCTCACGCTTAGCTCAGATTGCCCCTCCAATTGATGGGGTTACTCCTTCTACAGACAATATTGAGCGCATTACTGATGATGCCGAGCGCGCCAAAAGAATGGGGTTCGGAGGCAAGCTGTGTATTCATCCAAAGCAGGTTGCTTTAGTTAAGGATTCCTTTATGCCTACGGCTGCGGAGGTCTCCTGGGCACAGCGCGTGATTGAAGCTGACAAGGCATCCAAAGGTGGTGCCGTGAAATTAGACGGCCGCATGATTGATCGACCAGTTGTCTTGTTAGCCCAAAGGACACTGGCGGTTGCTGGTAAACCCTAGAGTCGATAGCAAATAAAGGTGGCAAAATTCATAAGCATTAAATATTAACGGAGACTTAAATGAAATTACAAAAAACCATATTCACTGGCATTGCCGCAGTCATTAGCGCTGGCACTCTTTTGGGTAGCAATATTGCATCCGCCCAAAAGGACTGGCCCACCAAATCCATTCAGTTAGTTGTGCCATTTGCTGCTGGTGGTCCAACTGACACAATCGCGCGTTTGATCGCCGTACCTATGGGTCAGGCTTTAGGTCAAACTGTTGTGGTTGAGAACGTTCCTGGTGCTGGTGGCACGATTGCCTCTACCAAGGTAGCTCGCGCAGCCCCAGATGGCTACACAATGTACATTCACCATATGGGTATGGCTACAGCAAACGCGCTGTACGACAAACTCCCGTATGACCCAATGACTAGCTTTGATTACATTGGCCAAGTAGCTGATGTACCAATGGTATTGCTGGGTAAAAAAGATTTGCCTGCCAATAACTTTAAAGAACTCGAAGCCTATATCAAAGCTAATGGTTCAAAAGTAACAATGGCTAACGCCGGTCCAGGCGCAGTGTCACAGTTATGCGGCTTGTTATTTCAAAGTCGTATGGGCGTGAAATTGACGAACATCCCTTACAAAGGTACCGGCCCTGCTTTGACCGACCTCTTGGGTGGTCAAGTTGACCTCTTGTGCGACCAAACTACACAAACTATTCCTTACATCAAGGATGGCCGTGTAAAAGCATTCGGCACAACAACTATGAAGCGTTTGCCAGCAATTCCTAACGTACCAACTTTGAACGAACAAGGCCTCAAAGGCTTTGAAGTGAAAGTTTGGCATGGTGTGTATGTTCCAAAAGGCGTTCCACAGCCAATTCAGGACAAAATCAATGCAGCATTGAAGAAAGCATTGAATACACCTGATGTGAAGAAGCGCTTGGAAGATGCCAACATTGATATCGTGCCAGCAGAGAAGATCTCTTCTAAAGGCCTCAAGGATCACCTTGAAAAAGAAATCAACGTCTGGGGTCCAGTCATTCGTAAAGCAAATATTCCAGATTAATTCCGGAATAGCAGCAAACAAAAAAGCCAGCGATCTGCTGGCTTTTTTGTTGCCTAAAATTTACTAGGGAAATTAGGCTGCAATAATCAGCCCGCTCTAAAGAGGTAGCCTGATTGCGACTTCTCACGACGCTTCTGATAAATCGCACTAGGGATGGCAAACACAGCCCATAAAGCCAAGAAAGGATCTAAGAGATAGTCCCAAAGATTTGCTGATTCATGCCAATGCGCTGCCCAAGCAATGATCGCAAGCGAAAGAATCCAAACACCCTTAGTCCAACCAGCGAGACCGCAAAAAATGGCGAATACGACGACAGCAATCAAGAAGCCAATGGAACCATAGCCCCACACATAAGGATCCATCATGCCAAAGCCAAGCGCCAAGGGATAAAACGCAATTGCAATGAGTGCCAGTGGCACCTTAAATCCAAGCGGCGTCTTTTTAGCAGTAGGAAGCATGGAGCTCCACAACAAGAGCATTGTCACAATACTAAGATCACCAGTAACGCCGCGTACATAAGCAGATAGAGGCAATTCCAATGACATTCCTAGCGGCCAGAAAAATAAGTTAACCAATAAGAAAACCAAGAAAATGCGCACTGCAAATGGAATTTCTTTTGAGCTCAGCTTTTGCAAAAACACCATGAGCACTACCGCGCAAGTAAGAGACATCTCCAATAAGGCAATGGGCTGTAAATATGAGGCGATCATTGCACTTCCTTTTCTTTGAGGCTACTTACGGCATGCTTAAACCAGGCGACTGGAAAGTAAACATGTCTAATCTTTTTTCTATCCCAGGTATAGGCAAGATGCGCATCTTCACCATTGGCAGAAATTAAGTATGGGTAAGAAAACTCTCGACGCTGATCATTAGCTAAAGACTCATCATCTTCGAGCACTTGTATTACTTGCCATTGAGCAGAATTGGATTCACGCATTACCATCACCAAACGATAGCGACCTGCCTCAATATTATTGAGAACCATCAATCTCGTACCATTAGCCAAAGTTAGCGCAGCGAGAGCGGAGTTCGGATTTGAGATCTCAAGATCTTTTGTTACCACCCAAGACTGTCCAGCATCTTTGGTTTCACTAACAGGGATTTGCTTTGGCTGAGAGCTTGAGCGAGTTTGGCGGAAAAAAGCACTCGCATCTTGCGGTCCATCACCAAAGACAACAGGCTGAATCGCGCCCCTGCCAGAACTCATACGTCGCTTATCAATCACCTGACTCGCATCAATTCTGAGGAACTCTCCAAAACGACCAATCCACTCGTGATATGCCGGTAATCCTAGTCGCCCATCCGTAAACAGCATGGCCGGTGACTTTACCAAGGTGCTGAGGTTAATCAATGGCGAGCTAATGAGTCGCTGTGGTCGACCCCAAGTTAAACCCTCATCATCTGAAATCACTGAAGAGATTGAGCTGCCAGCCCAACCCCCAATAGAAACAGTGACAAAAAATAACTGCATGCGGCCATCAGCCATTCTGGCTGGAACGGGGTTACCCAATTTGGCAATGTAGCGGGACAAACCTTTTTCTGCGCTGACTCTATCCATCACAACAGTTGGAGCACTCCACCTAGATACCTGTGGATCAAAGACGGCTGTATAAATAGCCACATCTGGCGCACCCTCTCGACTTCCTGCAAACCAGAACGCCCTCACCCCGCCATCCTTTAGTGCAATTAAAGAGGCCGCATGCACCGAGGGAGCTCCCGTATCGGGCAACCAGTCCGTCCTCAAGCTGGGTTGCGCCTGTTTTACTGGCGCAGCATTTTTCAAAGTCTTTACTGGTTTATTGCTTTCAGGTAACTCAGGAGAATCCTCGACTGGATTTGCAACATCAACTGGGTAGGCGCTAGCAAAAGGTGCCCATACAGGACGACTATCAATGTGGAGGTAGCCCAGTACCGAGGCAAGTAATAAAAAACAGAGGGCAATTACACGGCTCATCGACAAGCATCCTTACCCACCACTGGCAACGCAATTGTTGCAGGTGTAGAAACTAAATATTCATTCACAAATAGGTGCTCTCCAATATGACCTTTGAGTATCGCCTGAATCTCCGCATCAGAATGACGGGCTCGCATCTCCATGCGCTTACCCACGATCTTGCAAGAGTCACAAAGCTCCGGCTCTACGCCGATCGGTGACTGTAGCGCTACCAATGGATAAGTGCTGCTCAATAAATCGATTTGGTTGGCATCTTTCGCTAAATAGCCATGCAATGTTGCGCCTGGCAATAAGAGTCGATACTCCTCATCCTTGGCGCGGTAGTCGCAAGGCACCCAAACATCTTGCCCAGCAACTCCTTGGATAGTGGATTGTGAGTATCGGCCCAATGCACCTTCCAGCGGAGCCAGGCTACTAGTGAGGGCGCAGTAGCAAAAAAAGCAGGCTGCCAAAGCAATTGTCTTGCTGCGCTCTCGATTGAATATACCTAGCAACACTAGAGCGATCGCAAGCCCCATAAAGGCCCAATGCCACGGTGAGTAATTCCAGATGGCAGGCTGACCTAAGAAATTTGATAGCTGCAAATTTCCGCCTACCCAAGCAAGGGCAGAAAGCAATATCAACTGTAGTAGCAATGCAATTCGGAATCCCCATAAAGGCAATCGATCCCAATACATTGCAATCAAAGCAGCGAAGGCTGGCATTACCGGCAATAGATAGCGGCCAGAACGCTGACTTGGCAAACTAAAGACGATGAAGAATGCCAATACTAAAAGCAGTAATAAGCCCTCTTCAAGCGATATGAAGCGCCGCTGTTTCCAAGATTGAATCAATGCGGATATCAATACGAAAGTAAATAGTCCAGCATTGGCTAAGGTGGTTAAAGCCAGCATCCAAATACTGTCCCCGCCACGCACTAAATCTAAAAGGTAGTTAGAGCTACGCGCCTCGAACTTGCCGGCATTCTCACCCAATACAAATTCTTTCCAGACTGCCTCCGGAAATGGATCTAGCAAAAACCAGAGTGCAAATACACCCAAAGCCAGAATAGCAATCAATATCACTTTATATAAGTCTTGCAATAAGACTTTCGGGATACTCCACTCACGCCAGCGCCAGTAAAACAAGCCCAAGGCAAATGTGGCAGGAACAATATAAGCAAACGACTTTGAGAGTAAAGCCATGCCAAAGCAGGCGCCCGCCATTACCGGAAAAAAAAGCTTGGATTCAAATGCAGTCCTACCCCAATAAAGCAGCGCAAAGAATGGCAGGCTCAACCAAAACACTTCGGGGGGATCTGTCAAAAATGGTCGGCCATAGCGATAGGTTGCAAAAAAGGAAAGCCATACCAAAGCCGCCAATAAGCCAGTCTGCTTTCTGCCGCTATACCGAGCCACCGTCAGAAATAAGAACAATGCCGTTAGGCCGGTATATAAAACGCTGGGCCAACGCAGTGCCAAGAGCGTCCAGTCACTCCCCCACCCCGTACTAGCGATACCTTCCCAAAACACCAAAGGCGGCTTGGTATTTTTAATGCCATCCATCTCAGATTGGAGGGGTAACCAAGCTCCAGCATCAGCAGTCATCCGGACGATGTGCATATAGGGATATTCATCCCCATTCTTTGGAGCAAAACGACTATCCAAACCATAGAGGTAGGTAAATACACCTAGAAGTAGGATGAAGATTGCATTTCGGTAAGTAAAAGAGCCACGCATATCGTTAGTTTATAGCTCTTGAGGGTAAAAGCTAAAAACTATCAAGGGCAGTACCCTCGTTTTTGGTTCTGAGCATATTGAAAATCAATCTAAGTAAAACCACCAATCCCATCCCCATCTGATTAAGATAGAGTCAATCAGCATCATCCTAAGAACAGCTGTATGTAAGACGGAGATTATCCCTATGCAAGTGAAGTATTTAAAACCCATTTTGGTGGCCAGCGCCCTCATTGGCTTAAGCCAGTGGAGCGGGCTCAGCTTCGCTCAAACTGCCGACCAATTATATAAACGTGGCCTCGCCGCAACTTGTGCGAATTGCCACGGTACGGATGGCAAAGGTGTGGTTGATGGCGGTATGCCGCTGATCAATACCCTTACAAGCGAACAAATGCTGACTCAATTAAAAGCATTTAAGTCTGGCGCACGAGAAGGCACCATCATGCCGCAACTTGCCAAAGGTTACACAGACGAACAACTCACCACCATTGCCAATCAACTTGGCAAGAAACAATAAGGAGGCGCCATGGATCGTCGACATTTTATAGGTCAGAGCGCTGCAGCAGTAGGTCTACTTGCAGGTCTTTCAAGCCCAGCAAAGGCAGCGAATTTACAAAAAGCAGAAATCTTGGTCATTGGTGGTGGATATGGCGGCGCTACTGCTGCTAAATATTTGCGCTTGTTCTCCAATAACACTGCACGAGTAACTCTGATTGAGCCAAACACAGCATTTGTTTCCTGCCCAATGTCCAATTTAGTGATTGGTGGCTCGCGCACTTTAGCCGAAATCACCTCTCCATATGACACCCTGAGCAAGCGTCATGGCATCAAGATTGTTCAAGAC
The DNA here is from genome assembly GCF_018882295.1 of Polynucleobacter sp. 80A-SIGWE. GTDB lineage: Bacteria > Pseudomonadota > Gammaproteobacteria > Burkholderiales > Burkholderiaceae > Polynucleobacter. The sequence goes on along the minus strand of NZ_JACVOR010000001.1, from coordinate 796,521 downwards.
AGTGTCAGCAGCATTGACCCGGATAAGAAAACAGTTACACTCGCCTCAGGCAAGACTTTGCGTTACGACAAAGCTATTGTGTCTCCCGGTGTTTCACTGAATTTCAAGAGCATTGAGGGTCTTGCGCAAGCCAATAAGGATGGCGTCACTCTCCAAGCTTGGAAAGCAGGACCAGAAACTGTTGCTCTGCATAAGCAAATTGCCGCTATGCGTGAAGGTGGCACCTTTGCCATCACGATCCCAGAAGCTCCATATCGCTGCCCTCCTGGACCGTACGAGCGCGCCTGCCAGGTTGCCAACTACCTCAAGACCCACAACCCTAAAGGTAAGGTCGTCATTTTGGATGCCAATCAAGATGTGACATCCAAGGGCGCCTTATTCAAGAAGGTATGGGCTGAACAGTATGCTGGAATCATTGAATACCGACCAAAGAGCAATGTAGTTGGTGTTGATGCGAAAACTAAAACACTGAAGCTCGAAGTTGAGGATGACGTTAAAGCTGATGTATTGAACGTTCTCCCGCAAATGTCCGCTGGTGAGATTGCCATAAAAACTGGCTTAGCCAATTCCAATGGCCGCTGGGTGAATGTCAACTTCCTAAACTTTGAATCAACTGCTCGCAAAGATATTCACGTGCTGGGTGACTCTATTCAAATTGCGCCATTAATGCCGAAGTCTGGCCATATGGCTAACCAACACGCCAAAGTAGCAGCTGCAGCTATCGTTGCGGAATTGAGTGGCTGGGAAGTCAATCCAGCACCAGTGCTGACCAATACTTGCTACAGCTTTGTAAATGATCGCGAAGTGGTTCACGTTGCTAGCGTTCATCAATACAACGCTGCCGAGAAAACCTTTAAGACCGTTCCAGGTTCTGGTGGCTTATCACCTGCACCATCTACCCTTGAGGGTGTTTATGCTTGGGGCTGGGCGCACAACATCTGGGCTGATAGCCTGGGTTAAGCAGTATTTGCATCAATTAAAAAAGAGGCCTCGGCCTCTTTTTTTATGCCTACAGAGATTTACCCATCTCAACAATTCTCTTGCGTCGTCGCTTGCTAATAAACAAGAAGATGATCGCCACCACTGGAGCAGCAATTGCAGCAACAATTTCTGGATGAATAGCAAAGCCCGCCTCTTTGCCACCTTTGGCGACATAGGCCAATAAGCTCACGGCATAGTAAGTCAACACCAAAACTGATAGGCTCTCCACAGTTTCCTGCAAGCGCAATTGCAGACGCGCACGCTGATCCATGCTAGCGAGCAGTTTTTGCGTCTGTTCTTCATTTACAAACTCAATACGCGTTCGCAAAGTTTGTGTTGTTCTTGAGATGCGATCAGACAATTCTTTTAATCTGCGCTGAGTCCAAATACAGGTACCCATGGCAGGTTGAAAACGTCTATCCATAAACTCAGAGAGAGATTGGACGCCTGGAATTGGAGACTCTGCTAGCTCATATAAGTTTTTACTGAGTAATTGGCTATAGGCCTCAGCAGCAGTAAAGCGTAAGCCATAGCCTGATATCCACTGCTCCGCTCTTGATGCCAAATGAGAAAGTTCTCCTAAGAACTGTCCATCTTTTTCAGTATGCACACCTGGTTCAGTCTGGAGTTGAGAGATGTTGTTAGATAAATCCGCTAATTCCGACTCCGCACTTCTGAGTGGCATAGAGAGGCTCTTGGCTACGGGGAAAGCAATCATTGCAGCCATGCGATAAGTTTCGGCTTCGGCAATCGCTCGCGCTACGCGACCAGCCTGTCGTGAACCCAAAACATCGTGTGGAATGAAGTAAGAGATATAGCCATCCTCATCCAAGCGTAAGTCTGTCCACAGCTGCGCTTTCTTGCTTGAAAGAATATAACTACCCAAGACGGTATTTCCACTAAAAATAGCTGATACCTCTTGAGCCTCTGCAAACAAAGGGCGATGCTCAAACGCCAGATCTAAGGCGGAAATTCTTTCGCCGCCTGCCTCAACAATGGTTGGACAACCTAGACTATGAAATAAATTATCTAAACCCTTCTCTAAGGCGAGACGAGAATCCAGCAGTGGTCCAGTAATTTTTGCGGGGTTATGCACAATAGCTGCGATGGTTGCAAACTCACCATGTAACTCCCATTTAATCAGCACCCTCTCCGGCTCAGGCGCCAGAGTAAGCATCTTGAAAGAGTGGTCTTGCTCACCATCATTGGAGATGCCCAATGCAGCGCTGAGCTTTTGAATCCACAGAATCTGAGACTGACGAGAATCCGCATCAAGTAAAAAAGATTGGGATAACACCCTCTCATTTGGCCAAAGCGCGATAGGCGGCCTGGCATGCACTTCTTCATGCAACTGTTTTCGAGCTGGGTGATCGTATGGTTTCATAAGCGTTGCGTATTAAATTGCTATTAGCAAACTATACGCCACCATTCTCATCTTCAAATTGATAAGGATGCTCACCCCGATTCAAGCAGTTACGGACATAGTCAATGCTGGTTCGCAATGCATAGTAATCGCCAGCCATATTCTTAGAAACCTTTAACTGAAGAGCTTGATACTCCAGTAGATCTAATTTCTTGAGGTATTCGTCTCTCGTTTCCGGCTGATAGTTATTGGTCAACTCCTGCTCATAACTCTTTAGGACTCCATACAACTGATTAATCTTCCGACGCATGCGCTTATTACGATAGCCTGGCAAGGTCAGTAGTATTGGGTAAGCCAATGCGCAGAATGGCAGAAATACAAATATCAAACGATTGACCAACTCAGCCAACCAGAATGGTAAATAGGTCATCAACAATGGGGAGCCATTTTTTTCGTAGTGCAAAGCGACTGGACTTTGCGGTAGGCCTGTATTTTTGAAAGCAGGAAATTCACCGCGCTCCGAAAAGAAGGTGGCCTTTCCATTAATCTCGCGAGCGGCCTCTAAGAATAAAAATTGCAGTGCCGGATGCATTCTGTCATCAATCAGTAAATTGGTGGTTGATGCCATCAGCTGAATGTCTCTAGAAGGAAAGTTGCGTATCAAACTAAATCCACCAGCTGGAACCTTGAGAATCTGCATATAAGGCAATAAACGAGAATAGGCTTCTGCTCTGGGAAATGCGGATAGATGCAAGTTTGGATCCGCTAAGAGAGCCTGGACATTGGGGGCTTCGTAAGCATCAACAATAAACGCCGCATCAATCTCACCTTTTTGCAAAGCCTCGGTTGCTTTCGCCCCTGAAAGATAAAGAAAATTAGGGCCCTCCTCAAATCCATTCTCCTTCAGAATTTTCATCGCCTGCGCATGCGTTCCGCTACCTTTTATACCTACCGAAATTTTGGAGTTAAGAAAGTAACGGGATCGTGCTTTTATCTCTTGGTAATCATTTGTGTTGACCTCGGTACCTCGATAAAATAACCAGATCGGGTCGTAAGATATCGTCCCAAGGGATTGAACTCCAACAATGTCATGGGGTTTAAACGCACCAGCCTGTACAAAGGCTGCTTGCACGGGATCCTTTCGATCAACTAAATGTGCAACATTCTCTTCAGCGCCCTTCGTTGGTAAAAGCTCAAGGGTGATTCCTTTTTTCTCAAAAAAGGCAGCATATTTCTCTCCTAGAGCATGATAGGATCCTCCGGGCTGCCCCGTTGCCATCACAACATGTCTAGGTGGTGGTGGATCGGCATACCACCAAACCCCAATTAAACCCAATAATAGGATTGCCAATATAGGCCATGCCTCTACTAAAAACTGGGTAAAGTCGCTCCACTTTTCTTGGGCGGTCTCGTAGACGCCCAAGTAGGTTTCTTTAATGTCTTGTTTGATACTTCCCATGGAAGGCCAATCAGCAAATATGTCAAAAGCTAATGATAATGTGCTTATCCCTTTCCAGAAAAGACCTACATCATGTTAACCCTCAGAAAAGCTCAAGACCGCGGCTATGCTGACCACGGATGGCTTAAAAGCTTTCACTCCTTCTCTTTTGCCGGGTATCGCGACCCTCAATTTATGGGCTGGGGCAATTTAAGGGTGATCAACGAGGATCGGGTAGCCGCAGGCATGGGTTTTGGTAAGCACGGGCACCGCAATATGGAAATCATCAGCTATGTTTTATCTGGTGAATTAGCTCACGAAGACAGCATGGGAAATGTCAAAGGTATTCCGCCTGGGGATGTTCAGCGCATGAGTGCTGGAACCGGCGTTACCCACAGCGAGTTCAATCACGCTAAAGATCAAACCACCCACTTCCTACAGATTTGGATTGAGCCAAACCTGATGGAAATTCCTCCGAGTTACGAGCAAAAAACTATTCCACTCGCGGATAAGCAAGGCAAGCTGTGCTTGATTGCTTCTCAAGATGGATCGGGTAATGCGGTAAAAATTCATGCGGATGCCAAAGTGTATGCAGGTTTATTTGATGGATCTCAATCCCAAAAGTTAGATCTCGATCCAGGGCGTAAAGCCTACGCTCACCTTGTGAAGGGATCGCTACAGATCAATGGCATCCCTCTGTCTGGTGGCGATGCCCTGCTCATAGAAAACGAGAGTGACCTACTCATCAGCGGCGGCAATGATGCTGAAGTCATTATCTTTGACCTGAGTCATTAAAAATTTTCCGCTTGAGTCTTACGATGTACTTCTAACTGACGAACCCATCAATTTGAATACACCCCCATGATCGAGATTTCAGAAAAGCGCTTAATAGGCCCCATCATTCGCCTCCATCCGAATGACAATATTGTCGTTGCTCGGGTTGATGTGGCAATTGGCGAAGGGGTGCCCAGTGAAAATTTCACAAGTCGCAGCCAGGTTCCAGCGGGCTACAAAATTGCAGCCAAAAAAATTGCCAAGGGCGAACCCATTCTGAAATACAACGTGACTGTGGGATTTGCTAACACTGATATTGAAGCTGGCACGATGGTTCATAGCCACAATACTGAGTTTCGAGAATTCGATCGCGACTATGCCTATGCCAGCGAATACAAACCCACCACCCTTCTGCCAGAGTCTGAACGCGCAACATTCCAGGGTTACGTCCGTGCCAATGGAAAAGTGGGCACTCGCAACTTCATTGGCATCCTTTCTACAGTCAATTGCTCCGCAACAGTCGTCAACAAAATTGCGGAATGGTTTACGCCTGAACGCTTAAAAGACTTTCCGAATATTGATGGTGTTGTTGCCTTTAGCCATGGCATCGGTTGCGGCATGGAAATGAGTGGCGAGCCAATGCAATTACTGCGTAGAACGATGGCGGGCTATGCTCAGCACCCCAATCTCGCTGCAGCCCTGATCATTGGCTTAGGTTGTGAGCGCAATCAACTCAAAGGATTGATGGAGCAAGAGGCTCTTCAAGAAAACTCTACTTTGCATACCTTCATCATGCAAGAAACTGGTGGCACACGCAAAACTATTGAAGCAGGTATTGAGGCTGTTAAAGCACTCCTGCCGGAAGCCAATAAAGTGAAGCGGCAGACCGTATCTGCAAGTCACCTCTGTGTTGGCTTACAGTGCGGCGGATCAGACGGATTCTCTTCAATTACTGCGAACCCAGCCTTAGGCGCCGCGATTGATATTTTGTCGCGCCATGGCGGTACGGGCATCCTTTCTGAAACACCTGAGATTTATGGCGTTGAACACACACTCACTCGTCGAGCAGCGAGCAAGGCCATTGGTGAAAAATTAATCCAACGTATTCGTTGGTGGAAAGATGAATACTCGGTTGGCCGCGATGTCCAAATCAATGGACAAGTGAGCCCCGGGAATCAAATCGGTGGTCTGGCCAATATTTTTGAGAAGTCACTTGGCTCCTCTATGAAAGGCGGCACTGGACCTTTAATGGAAGTGTATCGATATGCAGAGCCAGTAACAGCCAAGGGTTTCGTATTTATGGATACGCCCGGTTTTGATCCTGTCTCCGCAACTGGTCAAATTGCTGGTGGCGCAAACCTGATTGCATTTACCACGGGGCGTGGCTCCATGTTTGGATCAAAGCCAGCACCTTGCATCAAGCTTGCAACCAATACACCGATGTACGAGCGACTCACCGAAGACATGGATATCAATTGCGGTGAGATCTTAGATGGGACCGTTTCAGTTCAGGAGATGGGTCAACGTATATTTGAACTCTTCCTCAGAACGGCCTCGGGAGAGGCCTCTAAAAGCGAATTATTGGGCCTAGGAGATTACGAGTTTGTACCATGGCAAATTGGGGTAATGAGCTAAACCTAGCTGCAGCTCAAGATCGCTAAAAGCGGGCAAGATGTCCGCTTTTTCTTTGCCCAAAAGAAGCTAGAAATCACCGCCGGGGACTGTAGAATTGAACTTATTGATTTAATCAGGAATTCATTAGGATTATGAAATTCAGGGACTACTACGAAACACTCGGTGTGGCGCGTGGCGCAACCGAAGCAGAGATTAAAGCGGCTTACCGCAAGCTAGCTCGCAAATACCACCCGGACGTGAATAAAGAAGCTGGTGCTGAAGAGCAATTCAAGGCAGTCGGTGAGGCCTACTCCGTTCTCAAGGATACTGAAAAGCGTGCTGCCTATGATCGCATGGGTGCCAATTGGAAAAATGGCCAAGACTTCACTCCACCACCAAATTGGAATGAAGGATTTGAGTATTCCGACGGCAACTTTGGTGGTGGTCACGGTGGATTTGGTGGAGGCTACGAAGGTGATCAAAGTGAATTCTTTGAATCACTCTTTGGCAGAGGTCGGCATCGCCAAGGTGGTCGTGGTGGGAACCCACGTCAAGGCATGGACTTCAAAGGCCAAGATCATCACGCCAAAATATTGATTGATCTAGCCGATGCCTACAATGGAGCAAAGCGCACCATTGCTCTGCATATGCCAACTCAAGATGCCAATGGTCATGTCAGTACTCAAGAGCGCAAACTCGATGTCAGTATTCCTAAAGGCATTAAAGCCGGACAAAATCTACGCTTAGCTGGTCAAGGTGGACCAGGCATAGGCTCCGGTGCTGCAGGCGACCTATATCTTGAAATTGATTTCCATCCAAACCCGATTTACCGTGTAGATGGCAAAGATGTTTACCTTGACCTACCTCTTGCCCCATGGGAAGCTGCTCTCGGAACAACTGTCAATATCCCCACTCCTGCAGGTTCTACTTTGGAATTAAAAATTCCAGCTGGGACAGCAACAGGCCGCAAGATGCGACTCAAAGAAAAAGGAATCCCCAGCAAAGAAGCTGGTGACCTATATGTAGTGCCAAATATTGTTTTGCCTGGCGCCGATACCGATGCACAAAAAGAAGCCTATCAATCACTAGAGAAAGCTTTTGATTTCAACCCCAGAACCCACCTGAAGGGATGATGAACATGACACAAACACAAATCACCTGGATCGAAGGTAGTCTTGTTGAAGAAGAGGTGCACATGAGCATTGTGGAAATTTCACAAGCCACACGCGCACCAGAGGATCTCATCATGTCTTGGGTAACCGAAGGCGTTCTGAGTCCTACTGGTTCATCCCCAGAAGATTGGCGCTTTAGCGGAGATTCACTTCAGCGCGCAAAAACTGCTGCGCATCTTGCCCACGACCTGGAGCTCAATACTCCTGGAGTTGCCTTAGCGCTCGACCTATTGGATGAAATCACCCGCTTACGTAGCCAGCTGCTTCGTACGAATTTAGGTTAAGCGCCATTGAACTCAGACTTACTTAAACGCAACCCAAAGCAAGCCAAGGACATTAGTCTTTTTTCTGCGACCGCGCTAGGCATCGGCGGAATGATGGGTGCAGGCCTCTATTCCCTACTTGGCTTGGCAAGCTCACATGCAGGCACCCATGTGCCTCTAGCTTTTCTGATTGGAGCTATAGCAGCCTCTTTCTCGGTCTACTCGTACGCAAAACTCGGCGCCGCTTATCCAAGCAGCGGTGGAGCAGCCACTTTTACAGTAATGAGCTTTGGGCCGGGGATCATTTCCGGCAGCATCAATCTATTTCAATACATCGCATACTTAATTGCTGCCGCTCTATACGCAGCAGGTTTTGTCGAGTACACCAATACACTTTTTGGTGGTGATCTCTCACCCATTCTCTTGAAATGCATTACTGCAGCAATCATTTTGATTTGTACATTTCTGAATCTTCTTGGGCCCAGCCTGGTTGGTAAGGCCGAAACATTTGCTATTGGTCTAGTAGTAATTAGTCTTCTAGTCTTTTCAGCGATGGGATTTCATCACGCAGACTTCAAGAGCTACCCCATGGCGGGTGGCTCCATAGAAGGCATTGCGGTAGCTGCCGGTATTCTCTATATTAATTTCCAGGGGTTTGGTGTCGTGACCAACTCCTCATCAGCGATGAAGAGCCCACAAAAAGAGTTACCTCTAGCAATGTTTTCTGCGCTGATCTTGGTGACGATCGCCTACTTAGCCGTGAGCATTGCCGTTGTGTTACTCATGCCCCTAAGCATCATACAAACTGACAATGGGCATGTTCTCGCTGACGCAGCAAAATTGGTAGCAGGTCAACTGGGATTTATTGTCATTAGCATTTCTGCATTGCTAGCCTGTGCTGCAGCAGTCAATGCTACTATTTTTGCAGCCTCTAATATCGCGGCTGATGTGGCTAAAAAGAAAGAGGTTTCCAGCGCGCTAGGTAACACCGTGCTTAAGAATAATCTTCATGCGCTCACCTTCTCATCAGTTGGCGTCATTATCTTAGCCCTAATCTTCCCTTTGAGTGAAGTGGGTCAAATGGCTAGCCTAGCTTTTCTATTGGTTTATGCGGTGATTACCTACGGACATATTCGCGTACATAAGCAAACTGGAGCGAATCCAAAAATTTTGTGGTGTGCGATTGCAATCAATCTGAGCTTATTCACCGCACTGCTGATGAATACGATTAAGACTGCACCATCTAGCGCTATCGCCCTACTCATTGCTCTTGTCGCATCTTTTGGACTTGAGGCATTTTCACGACTCAAATCCAAGCACCCCAAGTTACATTAAGATTCTGAGCGACTTAAGAGCAGCTCCCATCGCTGTAGCTTGATATCGAGATCGGCCGTGATTTCAGATAGGCGTGCTTGCATGCTGGCAGCTAGTTCAGGCTCATTTTTATAGAGATCCGGATTGCTCATCGCAATCCCAATATCCGCCTGCTCTGTTTCGAGAGTTTCAATCTGCAAAGGTAAAACTTCTAACTCCTGACGCTCTTTGCCGTTGAGTTTTTGCACCCCAGACTTTGCAGCTACAGGCTTAGATTCAATTTTGGACTCAATCTTTGCCTCTGGTTTTAGTTCAGCCTTGGCACCACCATTAGCTGCACGAATCTTGTCTGAGCGAGCCTTCTGAATCTTCCAATCCTCGTAACCACCCTCATACTCGCGCCAAAATCCATCGCCTTCATTGGCAATGATGCTGGTAACCACGTTATCTAAGAAGTAACGATCATGACTGACCAAGAACACAGTTCCCTTGTAATCCTGCAGCAACTGCTCGAGCAAATCTAGAGTATCAATGTCTAAGTCGTTAGTTGGCTCATCTAAAACTAAGACGTTTGCAGGGCGCGCAAATAAACGCGCCAACAATAAGCGATTGCGCTCTCCACCAGACAAAGTACTTACTGGTGAATTGGTGCGCTCTGGTGCGAATAAGAAATCACTTAAATAACTCTTAACGTGTTTCTTATTGCCATTAATTTCAATCCACTCACTACCTGGGCTTATGTAATCCTCAAGTGAAGCATTGAGATCAAGACCTTCGCGCATCTGATCAAAGTAAGCTACTTCAATACGAGTACCCATTGTTGCCGTACCGGAGTCTGGTGCGATCGTTCCGAGAATCAATTTAAGGAGCGTAGTCTTGCCAGCACCGTTAGGGCCAAGTAGACCCACTTTATCGCCACGCAAAATCGTTGCTGTGAAATCCTTCACAATCGGGCGATCGTAAGACTTAGAGACATTCTGAAGATCAGCAACAATCTTGCCACTTCGATCTCCAGCTGAAACTGCAAGCTTGACCTGCCCAACAGCATCACGTCTCTGCGAGCGTGTTGTCCGAAGTGCTTCAAGACGGGCTATACGGGCAACGCTGCGTGTACGTCTTGCCTCAACCCCTTTGCGAATCCAGACCTCCTCTTGGGCAAGCAACTTATCTGCACGTGCATTGGCCAAAGACTCGGAATTCATTTCCTGATCTTTTAATACCTCGTAGGCCGAAAAGTTACCTGGATAGGTGCGCAAGATACCGCGATCAAGTTCAACAATCTGCGTACAAACGTTATCCAAGAAAGCGCGATCATGGGTAATCAGAATTACAGAGCCTTTGTACTCTTTAAGTAAATCTTCCAACCAAGAAATCGAATCTAAATCCAAATGGTTGGTAGGCTCATCTAACAATAATACGTCAGGCATCTCTACTAGAGCGCGGGCTAATGCAACACGCTTCTTAGTTCCGCCCGATAAAGTATTAATCTTTACCTCAGCCTCTAAATGCAGGCGATCTAAAGTTTCGTGAACGCGCTGCTCCCAATTCCAGCCACTTAAGGCCTCCAATTGGGATTGCACTTCATCTAAACGATGGTGGGCTGCATCATCCCACTCCCCGACGCTGAGAGCCTCATATTCTTCACGCAGCGCCTTAGCCTGAGCCACGCCTTTGGATACCGCATCAAACACCGTCTCCTCAGCCTCAAAAATAGGTTCCTGCGGAACGTAGGCAATTCGGAGGCCTTGCTGATATTGCAGCAAACCATCATCCATTTTTTCTATGCCAGCCAAGATCTTCAACAAGGAAGATTTGCCCGTGCCATTGCGGCCAATTAAGCCAACACGCTCCCCAGATTCCAATGAGAAAGCAGTATTTGCGAGGAGGTCAACGTGGCCAAAAGCCAGTTTTGCATCAGTGAGTACGATTAAAGCCATGGCGACATTATCGTCACTTCACCCAAAGTGGGGATATTTCCAATAAACATGGGATTGAGCAGTAGAATTTACTCAAGCAATACCTCCAAATAAAGAGATAAATGACCTGTAAGCTCAGCCTTAGTGCTCCACGACTTATCCTCTTTGCCGGCCATGCTGGCACAGGTAAAACTACCTTGGCTAAAAAGGCACTACCACTCATTATTGAGAAAACAGGAGAAGACTTTTTCTTTTTGGACAAAGACACTGTGTATGGTGCCTATAGTGCCCATGTCATGGAGCTCACCACCAACAATCCCAATGATCGCGATAGCCCCTTCTATCTCCAAAACCTGAGGGATTGGGAATATGCAGGGCTGCTCGCCATCGCTAAAGAAAATCTACAACTGGGAGTTAACGTTATCTTGGTAGGTCCGTTTTCTAGCGAAATCCAAAGCGGCCGAATGTTCAATCCCAAAGAGCTAGGAGTCCCCAGTGTATCCAGCATCAAAATTGCCTGGATAGATCTCGATGAGAGGGAGGCAAAGAGTCGAATGGAGAAGCGCGCAGACCCTCGAGATGAATACAAACTCAAACACTGGGATCAATACACTCAACGTAGAGTTGAGCCACCAGAACATATTGCAATACAGCGCTTCGACAATTTACATTTCGATGAAGCTAAGTTTGAGAAATTAATCGATCACCTCATTCGATAAGTAGAGGCCAAAAAATAGAACCCTTAATGTGCTGTATTGATGGATCTATTTTTAAATTAAAGCTGGGGGTCATTTGATGCAAACCAAATGCAAGGGCTACTGAAATTTTTTATTGGTTTTAAAGCAACACTGTTTTGATGAGTTTTTGATCTATATCAAATCGATCAATTTTTGAGGCTTATTTGATCAAAGAACTTTGGAATAAGTGCCCTTAGCCTGAGATTCCCTTAGATGGCGATCAAAGGTCATAGCCACCCGTCTAGCCAAGAGTCTGCCCTTGATAGGAACGACCATCTTGGCGCCCTGCCACTCGAGCAGACCAGCTTCCTCTAGGTGCTTTAGCTCCTCAATCTCTGTTTTGAAGTAACTTGGGAATTCGATTTGATGGGATTTGGCAAAAAGCTCAGTATCCAGAGCAAATTGGCACATCAACTCGCCAATGAGTTCACGGCGAAGCAAGTCATCCTTGTCTAGCTGAAGACCTCGAAGGGTGGGCAAATGACCATCATCAATGGCTGCATAGTACTCATCTAAAGTACGTACATTTTGCGAGTAGCTATCGTCAACCTTACCAATAGAAGAAATACCGAAAGCCAAGAGATCGCACTCTGCTTGCGTGGAATAGCCTTGGAAATTTCGATGAAGCTTTCCTTCTTTTTGCGCAATCGCTAATTCGTCATCTGGTTTTGCGAAGTGATCCATGCCAATAAATACATAACCTGCTTCACCAAGTCTTGCTATCGTGTTCGACAGAATATCTAGCTTATCGGCAGCACCGGGCAAATCTGCTTCAGCAATTCTGCGTTGCGGTTTAAAAATATGGGGCAAGTGCGCATAGTTGTAAACTGATAATCGATCTGGACTCATCTTAAGAACCGCATCAACAGTTTCTTTAAAGGTCTCAGGAGTCTGCTTTGGTAAGCCATAGATTAAATCAACGCTTCTGGATTTAAATCCATACTTCCTAGACCAATCCATTACTGCTTGAGTTTCTTCTATAGTCTGCACGCGATGCACCGCTTGCTGCACTTCGAGGTTAAAGTCTTGCACCCCAAGACTGATGCGGTTAAAACCCAACTCCGCTAATAAAGCTATATCGGCCTCAGTCACTCGTCGTGGATCAATCTCAATCGAATATTCGCCACCAGGAAGTAGATCGAAATGCTCACGCGTATGGTGCATCAACTCAATCATCTCTTCGTGAGATAAAAATGTAGGCGTGCCACCACCCCAATGCAGCTGGGTCACCGGTATTTTTTTCTGGGCACCCATAGCAGCACAAACCATCGCCATCTCTTTGGCTAAATACTTGATGTATTTAGCGCTTCGACCATGGTCTTTGGTAATAATTTTGTTGCAACCACAGTAGTAACAAATATTGGGACAGAACGGCAAATGGAAATACAGGGATAGCGGTTCATTGACTTTAGCTACACGCTGCAAAGCCCCCAAATAATCGGACTCACAAAACTCATTGTGAAAGCGATCGGCGCTAGGATAAGAGGTATAGCGCGGCCCATTGATATCAAACTTCTGTAATAGCTCTGGATGAAAAAGTACTTCTTTTTCATTTGGGGTAGATACAGGCACTACAGAACTCATCAGAAATTAGCTTATTGGATTATTTGGATAGATAGTCGAGCGCTACCGCTTCTGCTACTTTAATCCCATCAACTCCAGCAGACAAGATTCCACCGGCATAGCCAGCACCCTCGCCCGCAGGATAAAGACCTTTGACATTCAGACTCTGAAAGTTAGCGCCTCGAGTAATCCGCAAAGGAGAAGACGTACGGGTCTCAATACCGGTTAATACTGCATCCTTCATTGAAAAGCCTTTGATTTGCTTCTCAAAAGCAGGGATCGCCTCTCGGATTGCCTCAATTGCATAAGCAGGCAATGCATCAGCGAGGTCTGTTAAGTAAACGCCAGGCTTATAGGAGGGCATGACAGAGCCAAAGTCTGTAGATGCCTTGCCAGCTAAGAAGTCCCCCACCAATTGACCTGGGGCTTCGTAGGTAGATCCGCCTAATTCATACGCCTTGGACTCTAAAGCCCTTTGAAACTCAATACCCGCTAGCGGGCCACCGGGATAGTCTTCAGGAGTAATGCCAACAACGATACCGGCATTGGCATTACGCTCATTACGAGAATATTGACTCATCCCGTTAGTCACAACGCGATTGGGTTCAGAGGTTGCGGCAACAACCGTTCCGCCCGGGCACATACAAAAGCTATAGACTGCGCGGCCATTCTTGGCGTGGTGCACTAATTTGTAATCGGCTGCACCTATGAGCTCATTGCCAGCGTGCGGACCTAAGCGTGCCTTATCAATCAAAGACTGAGGGTGTTCGATTCGGAAGCCTACTGAAAACGGCTTTGCCTCCATATAAACACCTGCCGCGTGAAGAGTCTCAAAGGTATCCCGAGCGCTATGGCCTAAAGCAAGCACCACATGACTAGCAGGCAAATCAGCATGGCCTTCAATTTTGACGCCTGTAATCCGATCATTTTGAATATCAAAGCCAACTACTTTTTGCGAGAAACGAATCTCTCCACCAAGCTCAATAATTTCTTGACGCATTCTTTCGACCACACCCACTAATCGAAAGGTGCCAATATGTGGCTTGGCTACGTAACGAATTTCTTCGGGGGCGCCCGCCTTGATAAATTCAGCAATGACTTTGCGACCATAAAACTTCGGATCTTTAATTTGACTCCAGAGCTTGCCATCAGAGAAGGTACCTGCACCACCCTCACCAAACTGCACATTCGATTCTGGATTGAGGATATTTTTACGCCATAAGCCCCAAGTATCTTGAGTACGCTCCCGGACTGGTTTGCCACGTTCCAATACGATGGGTCTAAAGCCCATCTGTGCCAACACCAAGGCAGCAAAAATTCCACAGGGGCCAAATCCAATGACGACGGGCCGTTCAAAGCTTGCGCTCTTCACTTGTGAAGCATTGGCGACGAAGTGGTAACTCGTGTCTGGGGATAGCCTTATATGAATGTCATTCGCAAACTGCTTAAGCAATTTTTCTTCATCTTTTACCGATAAATCAACGGTATAGATAAACGCTAGAGCGACATTTTTTCTCGCATCGTAGCTACGCTTAAAAACGTCAACCTGAATCAAGTCTTGAGCCTGAATATTCAAGCGCTTCAAGATTGCCTCTTCCAATGCCTCAGGGGCATGGCTAATAGGCAGACGAAGTTCGGTAATACGGATCATGGGACTCTACGATACACAGTAAATCAGGGTAATTTTCTAAATAATACTGGGAGATCCGGCTTACCCCCTTTTAAAGGCGATAATGCGCCATGGCTCTACGCGCAACTATCCACAAAGCCGACCTCCACGTCGCAGACTCTGACCGCCACTATTACGGCAGTCACTCCCTCACCATCGCTAAGCACCCCTCTGAAACTGAAGAGCGGATGATGATACGTATCATCGCCTTTGCCCTCCAAGCCCAGGAAGATTTAGCTTTTACTAAAGGCTTGAGCGATACCGATGAGCCTGACCTTTGGATCAAAGACCTCACGGATGCCATCAAACTTTGGATTGAAGTCGGCCAACCTGATGAACGACGCATCCTAAAAGCCTGCGGGCGATCCGATCAAGTCATCGTCTATTGCTACGGTGGGCACACTAGCAAAATCTGGTGGGATGGCATTGCGAATAAATTGACTCGCGCTCGCAATCTTCAGGTAATTTCCATTCCAGCTGAGCAAGCTAAAGAACTTAACAATCTCGTTGAGCGCAGCATGGTTTTGCATGTCAATATTCAAGATGGAGAGGCTTACGTTTCTTCAGATAAAGGTCAAGTCACCATCACCCCAGAAATCTGGCGCAATCAACAGCAATGAAACCGGTAGTTTTAGATACCAATATCTTGCTAGATATTTTTGTCTTTAATGACGAGCGAGCTGTCAATCTGAAACAAGCAATTGTGGATGGAAGCATTCAGGCACTTGCTAGTCAAAAGACTTTAGTCGAGTTTGCTGATGTCATCTCACGCTCGCTCTTTAAACTCGATGAAGTAACTCAAGCCGCAATTTTGAATCAATGGCAATCCCTCGCACAGCACCATGACGACTCAAACCTGGCTTCTGCGCCCTGGAAATGCCAAGACCCCGATGATCAAATCTTCTTAGATCTAGCCTATCAATTCAGGCCAGCGATACTCATCAGCAAAGATAATGCCCTGCTCCATATCGCCAGTCGAGCCGCTCTAGAAGATATCCTAATTACAAGCGACTACAACGCCTTTACGCTTTAGAGCTAAAGCGCAATCCCTTAGCCGCTTCAGCAGCGATCTCAAATGACCTCAAGCGTGCTTGATGATCATAAATTTGGCCTGTGATGATAATTTCGTTAGCGCCAGTTTGATCGAGCCAATACTGCATCTCTTTTCTCACTGTCTCCATAGACCCAACAGCTGAGCATCGAAGAGCATGAGCGGCGGTAGTCTTTTCGTGTGGCTCACAGAAGTCATCTAAATTTGCAATTGGTGGTGGTAATTGACCACGAGTGTTCCGACGCATACGAATGACGTTCTGCTGCAAAGTAGTAAAGAGATGAGCAGCCTCTTCATCGGTATCGGCGGCCACTACATTCATCAGAAATGCAGAATAAGGCTTACTGAGCTTATCGGATGGTTTAAATAATTCACGATAAGTAGACATTGCATCCAGCAATTGCTCCGGCGCAAAGTGCGAGGCAAATGCATAAGGCAGCCCAAAGTGAGCTGCGAGTTGAGCGCCATACAAACTGGAGCCTAGGATCCAAATCGGCACTTCTGTATCAGCTCCCGGAATTGCCTTTACTGCTTGCCCCTCCTGAACGGGGCCAAAGTAATGTTGCAGCTCTCGCACATCCTGCGGAAAGCGATCATCACTTCCCAGTAAGTCTCGCCGTAAGGCTCTAGCAGTCATTTGGTCCGTTCCTGGCGCACGTCCTAAGCCCAGCTCAATCCTCCCAGGGTAGATAGATGCCAAAGTACCAAATTGCTCTGCGATGACTAGTGGGGCATGATTTGGCAACATCACGCCGCCAGACCCAACCCGAATGGTTTTGGTGCCTCCAGCTATATAGCCCACTAAGACTGCAGTAGCAGAACTGGCATTACCCGTCATATTGTGATGCTCAGCCACCCAGTAACGGGTATAGCCCAAAGCCTCCGCATGTTGAGCAACATCTAATGAGTTACGCAAGGCGTCTCCAGCAGTAAATCCCTGCGGGATTGGAGATATATCTAGAATGGAGTACGGGACAGAATTTGTCATACGTAGATCATACTGAGAAAGCACTTTTTTGACATGAGCAAACCAAAAATGGCGGATGCCGATGACGGCCTATTTAAGCCCGGCGATAAGCTAAGACACATTAAGACTGGTGGCTTTTATAAGGTGGTGCTGCTCGCTAATGTTGAAGTCAACCTAGAACCAGCTTACGTATATGAATCACTCCAGTCGCATGATTTTTGGATCAGACCAAAAGCAGAAATGGAAGATGGTCGATTTGCATTAGTTGATGCTTAAGATAAGGACAGAGGAACCAAAATGACCGAAGATCGCATCGCCAACCTTGAAATCAAACTCAGCTTTACTGAAGATTTGATTGATCAACTGAATCAAACCATCTACAAGCAACAGCAGCAGATTGAATTTCTATATCGCGAGCTTAAATCCATTAAGGAGCAAGCCAGTAGTAGCGATGGGGCAGGCAATAGCAGCCCCAAAGATGAAATTCCTCCGCACTATTAAAAGCCCTGATAACATTTAGCGTAAATATCGCAGCTTTTTTAACAAAGGACATTTGTCATGGGTAACTTAGTACCGTTTTTAGTTCAATGGGGTTTAACTTCTTTATCCCTCTGGGTCGCCAGCTATCTTTTTAGCGGCTTGCGCTTTGCGGATGGTGGCTCACTATTAATTGCCGCCCTATTGCTTGGATTTGCCAACGCGGTAGTCAAACCATTACTCATTCTCTTTACTCTGCCACTAACCGTTCTTACCATGGGGCTGTTTCTGCTGGTAGTCAACGCCTTAGTGTTAATGCTAGTGTCTGCAGTGGTAGGCGGCTTTACGATCTCTAGCTTCTGGACCGCTTTCTTTGCCAGCATCTTTATTTCTTTATTCAGCCTCTTTGTCAGCGGAATATTGTTTTAAGAATTACTCCGCCCCGGGGTAGATATCTGACCAGGGGTGGAGAGCATCGCGGCAAGGGCGACCTTTAGAGGTCATTGATCTGGCATTCTCAGCCAAAATACTTGCGCCACCAGTCAAAAATCCAAGTCCAATTGAGACGGCGCTATTCACAACACCAGCTTGATTAATGCCGGCCTTAGGATTTGCTAGCGTTCCGCCCATCTTCACCAGTCCCGCTAAATCAAGACCAGTGGTCAGACCCGATTTTTCCTGAGGATCAATCGTGAGATTAACAGCTTCTGTTTTTAGATTTATAGAGCCAGCTAACACCACATTCAATCTATCGGTTTCAGCGCCAACTGTATTGGCTATATTGATCTGGCCATTACTAATTGGTAAATAGGCAACTGCGCACTCTAAAACTGTTTGACTCGTTTTCTTACGCAACGGGTTCATCGAATCCAAGAGTGTGACTACGAAGTCACCAGCATCATTTAAAAAGTTCGTGCCCATTTGAGCTTGATTAATGCTTAATTGGAATTTTCCATTCGAATTTCCAGCCAGCTGATGAAGACTACTTCCGGATGTTTTCACATCAAATGCCAACTTCATGGCGCCCCCACTGACCTTGGAATTTGGATCAAGCCTAGCCAATAAATTCTCGAGCGTGAAATCCTTTGTGACACCCTTGACTGCCAACGCAGGACTTGCTCCATCAAATCCTGAGAGCTTAATCTGCAAATCAGCACTTCCCTTACCCATCTGAAAAGTCAGATTTGGAATATCAATTTCATTACCATTTAGCTGCAGAGTGGCTTGAAGATTTTCAATTGGCTTACGCTTTGGCAGGTCCAACTCCGCAATGTTGATAAGCACCTTCCCTTTGGCCTGAGGCAATGCATCAAAAGGAATGGTCTCACTGCTAAATAAGTATTTGGATTGCGGCTTTGCGGGTTGATGCACCACTTGAGCTGACTTAAGCGCATTTGAAGGCTGAGGAGCTTGATTGACAGCCGCACTCAAGTTAGGCCAATCAAAGGCTTTTGAGCTTAAAGCCAAATTGATCGTGGGCATATCTTTGGGGGACCTGCTTACCTCACCCTTAATCGACAGGGTCTTGCCATTTATAGCGAGATTAAGGTCGATTGGAAATTGCATCGATGAAGCATCTGACTGCTTCAGCACCTTAGCAAGGGAGCCTGTTTTTCCACTGAGCTCTAGAGCTTGACCCTGAACCTGCATGTTGAGCGAGATGTTTGATTTATCCCCACTCTCCGTTAATGACAAACGCTTAATTTGATAATTGGCAATTGAGTTAAAAGGATCTTGATACTGAATCTGAGCATCCACAACAGAAACACTATCCATATAGATCAAATTATCACCAACTGAAGAGGTGTCTGCATTTTCACCACTAGAACCAGGGGTAGTATTGGGTGAGTCTGTACTCATATCCCAATTCGCCTTGCCTGATGCATTTTTTTGAAGATGCAGCTCAAGACCAGCAAGTTTCACACTACCAACCTCAATGCGCTTACTAAGTAGCGGCAGCATCTTAATGTTCAAATCAATGCGATTGAGAGTCAGCATCTCAGGATTGGATGCCCAAGTTGCATTACTTAAGCTCAAGCGCTCTGCTGAAACTGAAATTCCCGGGAAAAAACTTAAGCTCACAGGTCCACTGATTTTTAAATCTCTACCTGTAGCGGTCTTAACTGAGGTGGAGAGCAATTTAGTTAATTGCACTGGGTCAACCGTTGCGCTCGCGTACCATACTCCCGCCGCAAACAGGATGATTACCCCACCCAAAGCTCCGACGATGATTTTGACTGATTTATTCATTGTTAACTGATTCTAAATTACCAAGCTGTCCGTAGACTAAAATTCATACTTACATGACTTTTCAAGTGCTACTGATGAATTCCACCGCCAATCTTCCAAAATGCCCAGCCTGCCAAGAGGATATGACCTATCCTGACGGCGAGAACTTTGTTTGCGCTCAATGTGGCCATGAGTGGCCAATGGCAGCCAGCGCAGAAGAAGATGAAGGTGCTCTGATTGTGAAAGATGCCAACGGTAATTTACTGGCTGATGGCGATACAGTAACCCTCATTAAGGATCTGAAGGTTAAGGGGTCATCCACAACACTCAAGGTAGGAACAAAGATTAAGGGAATTCGCCTAGTTTCCGGCGATCATGAGGTGGACTGTAAAACAGAGGCCGGCAATATGTTGCTCAAAGCCTGCTTTTTGAAGAAAGCCTAATTCTCAATTAAAGACCATCAGACCCATATATGGGCTCCGATGGTCCGCCACCATTAAGCAGCGCTGGCTTTTTTCAAAACTGCGTACAGCTGATCTTTCAATAAGAGTTTTTCTTTTTTCAAAACCTCAATCTCCTCAGGGGTGCTGGGCTCAGTGTGAGCCTCCATCCTCTGAATCTTTTGATCCAGATTGTTATGCTTATCAAATAAATGGGAAAAGTGACGATCTGATGTTTTCAGCTTAGTAATTAACTCGCGATATTCAGGGAACATAGATTCTCTTTAAGTTGAGGTTATTCATAACTGCACAGCTCCAGTGTAGCAAGTTAACGCTCAAATTCAAGCTCTCCGCCCCCGCTTAAATATAGCTAAAAAACAATTGGATCTTGACCCTTGATATCGCAAGGTAAATCCCCATATAGGTATCAGCAAAAGTAGATAGAACTGAAGTAATATCAACTTGTGCGCTAAGCACATTAACTACCAATAGGAAGGGTAATAGACCATGGCTACAAAGAAGTCTCCAGCAAAAAAGAAAGTAGCTACTAAGGTGGTAAAAAAAGCCCCTGCAAAGAAAGCCGTTAAAAAAGTTGCCGCTAAGAAAGTGGTAGCCAAAAAGGCTGTAAAGAAGGTAGTGAAAAAACCAGCAACTAAAAAGCCTGTCGCCAAAAAAGCGGCTGCAAAAAAACCAGTAGCAAAGAAGGCAGTTAAAAAGGTAGCGGCAAAGAAGCCGGCAGCCAAAAAACCTGCCCCTAAGAAAGCTGCCAAGAAATCACCAAAGGCAGCTGCGCCAAAGAAGCTGAAAGTCGATCAGTACGGACTCGAGGAAGATGACGAGTTCTACGGCCTGTACTTTGCCAAATCAACCAATAAGGGTTTAGTTGAAGTTAAACCTTGCACCTTCTCACTCATGTACTGGTGGAAAGGCTTGCTTGGTTACCCTGACATGATTGAGATCTCAAAAGACAGCAATACAGCAATGTTGCAATTTGAGTCTACATTTGGTGGTGGCGATTCCGGTGAAACCGAATTGACAGAAAAAGATGTGTTCGATGTTGACCACATCATTGAAGTCGATGAGCAAGAGCAGTTGGTATCCCTCTACTCTTACGTTCCAATCCCTGTTCCAGAAAAGCTCATTGGCGCATTAGGCCTCTCTATTCTGAATATCAACCCAGAAACTCGCTATGGCAGCTTAGAAATCTGCTCTACAGATAATGAAGAAGGTGAGAATGAACACTTCCTACGCTATCGTGCAGCAACTTATTTGCGTGGCGTGAAATCTGGCAAGGTTGAGGCTATTGAGAGCATGGTTACCAATGGCTCAGAGTTCTTTGGACTAGCTTTAGATGCAATGTGTGTAAACAAATCCATTAAGAAATGGTTGCTTAGCTAAGTAGCTGTAACTTAATAGGTATTGCACACAAAAATGTAAGTCATAGGAAAGCGGTCGTTCACTGTTTTACGAGTTTCAACAATAGTGGCGCTTCGCTTTCCTAGTTTTTTACACTCCTCTGCTGCAGCCGCCTGCGCTTCAGTATCTTTTGCAGATTTTGGGGCATGCACCCCAATTGTTCCATCAGACTGTTGATAGACACCAAAATTACTTGTCGGTGTTGAGCAAGCCAACATGGCCACCGACACGGCAAGCACTAGAACACTCGAGATGATTTTCATATAGAAATCCAAGCCTTTAAAGAATGGATCCATTCTAGCGACCTTTAGGCACCAAAGGCTCAAGATATAAATTGCAAACGAGCAGAGACCCTGCTGTTGTTTTGAATTCTTTTTAAATATTTTTTGATTTGCTGTAGCTCATTTCTGATTTTCAGATGATCACTGATGCGACCTGGCTACTGCTTTTGAGGATGTTTTTAAGAAGCGTACTGACAGTCTCCACAACTGCGGTAAAACTCTAGTCTGTACGCTCCTTATGCTGAAAGCCGGCTCTCAGCGAAGTTCTAATGTAAACGAAAACCCTCTAAAAGTCAAGGGTTTTCCCTAATATATTTCACTTATAGCCAACTCGATCGAGCAGGCGTTGTGCAGCAATTTGATTCTTGCCAATCGCAGCAATTGAAATGCTTTCAGCCTTGAAAGGCCCTAACATTTTGAGACCTTCATTTTCAATTTTGACTGACTTCACCACAGGCCACTCGTTATTACCGTTAGCAAAATATTCTTGTGCCGAATCGCTAGCGAGATATTCAAGAAACTGAATAGCGGCTTGTGAATGCGGTGCATTCTTGGCTACACCACCACCTGCGATGTTGATGTGTGTGCCAGTTGTCTGCTGGTTAGGCCAAACAAAACCAATCTTAGAAACAATAGCTTGATCTTCTGGCTTGGTTGAACGCAAGAGTCTAACTAGGTAGTAAGAGTTTGTTAATGCCACTCCGCATTCGCCTGAAGCAACCGCCTTGATCTGATCGGTATCACCGCCTCTTGGAGGGCGAGCCATATTTGCCACCATGCCCTTAGCCCACTCTTCGGTAGCCGCCTCACCACGGCGCTCAATCATGGCACCAATCAATGACAACATATATGGATGTGCACCTGAGCGTGTACATACCTTACCCTTGTTCATGGGCTCAGCTAATTTCTCATAAGTGTCGACGTCTTGTGGATTTACTTTTGCCTTGTTGTAGACCACGAGTCGAGCTCTAGTTGAAAAGCCAAACCAAGTTGATCCCTCTGGATCAGGCTTAGATCGTAGGTTCGCTGGAATACGACTCTCTAGATACTTGGAATGAATGGGTTTAAAGAAGCCATCAATTTGTGCGCGCCACAATCGCGCTGCATCGACCATCAAGATCACATCCGCTGGACTATTGGCGCCTTCGCTTTTCAGTCTTTCAGCCAGCGCATTGTCATCAGCCTCAATACGATTAATCTTGATGCCCGTCTTTTTAGTGAAATCGCTATAGAGCGCTTCATCTGTTTGGTAGTGACGAGCGGAATAGAGATTCAACTCTTTGGCTTCTTGAGCATGTAATGGCAAAGCTATAAAGCTGCTCAGCGCCAATGAGGTTGCGACTAGGAATTTGTGAATCGCTTGAGTTGCCATTGCTGTATTTACGATCAAAATTAGAGTAAATCTAATTTATCACAAATACGAATGATTATCAATTAAGATTTGGAGATGACTCTGGAAAGCAGCAGTACGGGGAAAAGTCCAACTAAAACAATGGTTAGGGACGGGAGGGCAAGCTCGGCAAGACGCTCATCCGCTGCCAGCTGATAGGTAGCGACAGCCAAAGTATCAAAGTTAAATGGGCGCAGTAATAGAGTTGCCGGCAACTCTTTCATCACGTCCACAAATACAAAGAGGCCAGCAGTGATGAGGCTGCGCTTAAGCAAGGGTACATGCACTCGCTTCAGAATCTGCGCTTTAGAAAGTCCAAGTAGCGCTGCAGATGCATCCATAGACGGCGTGATGCGTACAAGCCCTGCCTCAACACTTTGCAAGCTGGAGGAAAGGAAGCGGACCAAGTAAGCATAAATCAATACCAACATGCTGGCAGACATCCACCAAGCAAGCTGAAAGATCTCTAGGAAAGAAAGGATGCCTATAGCCAATACAGCTCCAGGCAAGGCATAACCAAAGCCTAGCAATCGATTGACCCAAGCTAAGCGCGCATGCATTCGTACTGAGTAAGCAAAGAATACGGCGAGCGCAACGGAGATTAGCGCCGTCAGAATCGAAACAGATAAAGAATTACTCAACCAATCAAGATAACGAATGTCGATCGTGAGGCCTTGCTTGAACAGTAATTGCAGGAGCGCAAATGCCGGCAACAGAAATCCACATAAAAGAGTAGCGCCACAAAATGCAAAAGCAAAAAAGGCATTCTTGCCCCGTAGAGACTTGGCTAATGGTCTCCCCCGTGTTGAAGAGGCATAGCGCAATTTTGAGCGACTACTTTGTTCAATAAAGAAGATAAGCAAAACAAAACTCAAAAGACCAAGAGCAAGTTGCACTGCGGCTATGCGGTCACCAAAAGAAAGCCATGCCTTAAAGATGCCAGTCGCAAAAGTCTGCACGCCAAAATAAGACACCGCTCCAAAATCCGCTAAGACCTCCATGAGAGCTAAAGCCATGCCTGCAAAGATCGCTGGCCTAGCCATTGGCAATACCAACTTCACAAATCCCCGAAGCGGACTATAGCCAAGCGTTTCTGAAACCTCAATTAATCGACCACTACGCTCTAAGAATGCAGTACGCGTAATCAGGTAGACATAAGGAAAGAGGCAGAAAGAGAAAGACCAGATAGCCCCGCTCAGAGATCTTGGATCCGGAAAGAACCAAAGTGAATCCATTCCCAGCACTACACGAAGCGTGCTTTGTATGGGTCCAGAAAATTGCAAGAGATCTACAAATAGGTAGGCCATGACATAGGTGGGCACAGCTAAAGGCAGAATGAGTGCCCACTCAAATATTTTCTTACCAGGGAAATCGTAGCTAGCAATGATCCAGGCATTACCCACCCCGAGAATAAATACCCCTACTCCAACACCAAGAATAAGCACCAGAGTTGAGACAATATATCCACCCAACACAAAGTTCCAGAGGTGGCTAAGAGTGCCAGTAGCTACTTGGTCACTTCCGGAGAATAGGAAAGGTGCTGCCAAGCCAAATAGGGGCAAAAATAACAACAGGGCAAGTGGCACGACAATACGATTCATGAAATCGGCAATCCGTTTAGACTCTAGCTATGCATTAAACCACCAGCATTGAATACTAGTATTAATGAGAAAATTATAGGGATGAACTCCGCTCACACACTGCTTTCGATCAAAGGACTCGAAATCGACTATCCAAGTCGAGATGGTCAGGGTCGCGTCACTGCAGTTAAAGACCTCAAACTTAATCTTGCCCAAGGAGAAATTGGCTGCCTACTAGGCTCTTCTGGTTGCGGCAAATCTACCGTCTTGAGAGCAATTTGTGGGTTTGAGCCTGTTAAAGCAGGAGAAATCCTCCTCCGCGATCAGATCGTGAGCTCCGCCTCCATCCACCTCCCGCCCAACCAAAGAAAAGTAGGCATGGTCTTTCAGGACTTCGCCCTCTTCCCCCATCTCAACGTTTTAGAGAACATTGCCTTTGGTTTGCAACACTTACCAAGCAAGCAAAGATCGTCCGTGGCGCTGGAGTGGCTCAAGCGAGTCTCCCTCGCAGATAAAGCTGATGCTTATCCTCATGAGCTCAGTGGTGGCCAGCAACAGCGTGTTGCACTGGCCAGAGCAATGGCTCCAGAGCCAGATTTAATTTTGCTTGATGAGCCCTTCTCTAGTTTAGACATTGAACTCAGAGAACGTCTTGCGGGTGAGATGCGAGAGATCCTCAAGGCAAACAACATTACTGCACTACTAGTAACTCATGATCAATTTGAGGCCTTTGCGATTGCAGATAAAGTCGGCGTGATGACAGACGGCAAAGTCTTGCAGTGGGATAGCCCGTACGAGCTTTATCACAAACCAGCTAATCGTTATATCGCCGACTTCATTGGTCGTGGGGTATTTGTTAAAGGCGTCGTACAAGCTAACAACAAAGTCAACATTGAGTTGGGTGAACTCGACTTAGAAGAAGATCGCAGTAAGGAAGTCGGCAAAGAAATCGATGTCCTCTTGCGTGCCGATGATATTCAGCATGATGACAACAGCACCTTGCTAGCAGAGGTTGTGCGTAAAACCTTTAGAGGCGCTGACTTTCTATATACGCTCAAGCTAGCATCGGGTACTGAGATTTTTGCTTTTGTACCCAGCCACCATGATCATGCAATTGGTGAAAAGATTGGCATCCACTTAGTGGCTGATCACGTGGTGACCTTTAGCGACTAAGTGCTGCTCACCACCCGCGGTTTAAACCACCTACAATATGCTGATGTTGATACAAATCGCCAATCTCATTCTTCAGGTACTCGTTAGCATTGTTGCGGGGGCTTGCCTTTTACGCTGCTATTTACAGTGGCTTGCCTTCAATTTAGGTGCAGGACAAAGTAAGTCCATTGGCGCTTATATTCTGCCTTTAAGTAATTGGATTGTTCTCCCGCTAAGACGCTTCATACCTAGCATTGGCCGCTTTGATCTAGCGAGTTGCGTTGCAGCTTATCTTTTAATTTTGTGCAAGATTTCGATTCTGCTATTGATCTCTGGCGCAACCTCAATTGATATCTCTTGGTTAGCACTTGCATTGATTGATCTACTTGACCTTACCTTATCGGGTCTAGTTGGCCTGGTCTTTGCCAGCATCATTCTTTCTTGGGTTGGCGCAGGGACTCAAATTCAGTTCTTAGTATCGCTATTAGTTGATCCCCTGCTCACTCCAATTCGGAAGGCAATACCCAACTTTGGTGCCTTAGATTTATCCCCACTCGCGCTACTGCTCATGCTGCAAGTGCTACAAATCATTCTGGGGAATTTAAAGCTTTAGTCATGTTTAGCTAATTGGCGGAGAGGGAGGGATTCGAACCCTCGGTACCTTTGACAGTACGCCTGATTTCGAGTCAGGTACATTCGACCACTCTGCCACCTCTCCGTTAACTACAGGATAGAACTTAAACGCTATCCCTACTTGAAGCCCTGCAATCTATTGCTCGCAGACGCCTGTCATCAGAAGTCCACCAGAAAAGAACCCGAAGGGCTTCTTACTACCTTTTACAAACTCTTCGATGCTGAGATATTCCACAAAAAAGCCGTTCTTACCTTCAGCTTTTTGGGTCCAAATGACTTTATAAGAATTGCTTGCGCTTCCGGAAGCCAGCACCTTGGGATTTTTGAGAGTATCCATCACATCTCCAACAACTTCCCCAGTTTTCTTGATCACCACAAATTCCAGACCAACTCTAGGGCTGTCTTTAACTACCGCTAACTCTCCATTAGTTTTAATGTAGGCATCACTTAATACCTCGCAGCGATAGAATTTTTCAGCAGCGAAAACACCTTGAGACATCAATCCTGTGCCAATCAAGAATAAAAATACTGAGCGCCTATTCATTTGACTGAGACCACTTTTCACTTGCTCTAAGATTAAATTTTCTTGAGAACTTCTAAGCCGCCCAAGTAAGGCTGCAGAGCTTTAGGAATAGCAATACTGCCATCTACTTGCTGTTTATTTTCCAGCAATGCAACCAATGCTCTTCCCACTGCAAGACCAGAGCCATTTAATGTATGAACTAATTCTGGCTTACCTTGACCCGCTTTAAATCTTGCCTGCATGCGTCTTGCTTGGAAGTCACCCATGCTCGAGCAAGAGCTAATCTCACGATAGGCTTTTTGTGATGGCACCCATACCTCTAAGTCGTAAGTCTTGGTGCTACCAAAACCCATGTCGCCAGTGCAGAGCAATACTTTTCTGTAAGGCAACTCTAGCAACTCCAAAATCTTTTCTGCATGACCAGTTAAATCCTCTAAAGCCTGCATTGAATCTTCTGGCTTTGTAATTTGCACTAACTCTACTTTGTCGAACTGATGCTGACGAATCATGCCGCGCACATCGCGCCCATAACTACCAGCCTCAGAGCGGAAACATGGTGTATGTGCAACGTATTTCATAGGCAATGTATCCGCATTGACAATCTCATCACGAACTAAATTAGTTACTGGCACTTCTGCTGTTGGAATCAAATAAAAGTTTTCGATTTTTGCTTCGCCTGATCCATCTTCGCCGCCCATCTGACGAGGCACCTTGAATAGGTCCTCTTCAAACTTAGGCAACTGACCAGTACCGCGCATTGAAGCGGCGTTCACCATGTAAGGTGCATAGACCTCTTGGTAATTATGTTGAGTGGTGTGGGTATCAAGCATGAACTGCGCTAAAGCACGATGCAATCGAGCGATAGGGCCCTTCAGCACTACAAAGCGTGAGCCACTAATCTTGGCTGCCACCTCGAAGTCGAGACCTAGTGGTCCACCAAGGTCAACGTGATCTTTGATTTCAAAATCAAATATAGGCTCTTGACCCCAACGTTTTACCTCTTTGTTCTCAGTTTCGTCTTTACCTACTGGAACTGCTTCATCTGGCAGGTTTGGAATACCCATTAAGAAATCTGCAATCTCTGCCTGCAAAATGGCTAAGCGAGCTGCGCCTGATTCCATGTCGACGTTAATCTGGGTTGCTTCTGCCATTTCAGTAGCAGCATCTTCGCCCTTACCTTTTTTCATGCCAATAGCTTTAGCCAATTGATTGCGTTTAGCCTGCAGCTCTTCAGTGCGAGTTTGCAAAGATTTACGTTCAGACTCCAAGGTGTTGAACTTCTCAACATCCAATTGAAATTTGCGAGTAACTAAACGGGCAGCAACAGCTGCGATATCTTTGCGGAGTAATTGCGGATCAATCATGTAATGCTCTACTGGTTAGGGTGCGGTGAGTACGAATTTATTGCTAATTTAGCTCTAGTTTAAGCGTAAGACTTCCGCTCCGGCGGGCGGAACAAAAGTAAAGCGATTGGCAGGTAGGTTCACATTGAGCTGGATCTTATCCAAGGTGACCAACACCACGCTACCCAAGCCATCAATGAGTTCTAGCGCTTTAGGGAGGCCATTGACCATTCCGACGGAGATCTTGGTGTACGGCAAGTCGTTGCCATTTTTGGCATTAGGATTTTTCTTGGGCACGAGAGCAACCCATTTCATACCCAGACGATCCTCGCCTTCAACCAAATCAAAATGCTGATCTAAAGAAGTTTCACCAAATAAGATTGCAGCAGGGGTAGCAGCCAAAGCCTGACCAGCAGGTCTGAAAGTAGCTTGATTTAAATCCTTATCCCACAAAATAAGTTGCTTGCCATCGGCAATCAGTTTTTGCTCATATGGTTTTTGCGTATCCCAGATAAATCGGCCCGGACGCTGAAACACAAAACGCCCTTGTGTTTGACGAACCACTTTTAAACCTTTGTCTTGCGGTTCATTTGCTTTGGGTGCGCGCAACTGCTGTTGCACAAACTCACCCTCAGCTGTTTTGGAATTACGTACAAACTGACGCAACTGCTCTGCACCACTTTCACCATCTGCAAACACCATGCTTGGAGATAAAAGAATTGTGAGCCCTAAAGCTGCTGCTGAAAAAAATCTACACAAGAGGATCGCCTTATTCAGAAGGACGATGAAGGATTTCGCGATTGCCGCCATTGCCCATCTTCGAAACTAAACCGGCTTTCTCCATATCCTCGAGTAAGCGAGCTGCACGGTTATAACCAATGCGTAAATGACGCTGCACCAAGGAAATAGATGGACGTTTGTTTTCCAAAACAATGGCTACTGCTTGGTCATACAAAGGATCAGCTTCGCCGCCGCCTTCACCAGTCAGCGCATCAATATTGGATTCGTCGGCACCTTCCAAAACACCGTCAATGTAATTGGCTTCGCCCTTCTCTTTGAGCCATTCCACTACACGATGGACTTCATCATCAGAAACAAAGGCTCCATGAACGCGAACCGGCAAACCAGTACCCGGTGCCATGTAAAGCATGTCACCCATACCGAGCAGTGCTTCAGCACCCTGTTGATCTAGGATGGTGCGGCTATCAATTTTTGAACTTACTTGGAATGAAATACGGGTTGGCACGTTGGCTTTAATCAGACCAGTAATCACATCCACGCTTGGACGTTGAGTTGCCAATACCAAATGAATACCAGCAGCACGCGCTTTTTGTGCAATACGTGCAATTAACTCTTCAATCTTCTTGCCAGAGACCATCATCAAGTCAGCCAACTCATCAATCACGATAACGATGACAGGTGCTTTATAGATTGGCTCTGGATCATCTGGAGTCAAGCTAAATGGATTGGTAAGCTTCTCACCTTTTTCTTCCGCTTCTAAAATCTTTTTATTAAAGCCAGCCAGGTTACGCACACCAAACTTACTCATCAGTTTGTAGCGACGCTCCATCTCGTTTACAGCCCAATTGAGCGCGTTATACGCCTGCTTCATATCAGTCACAACTGGGCACAAGAGATGCGGAATCTTGTCGTACATGGCCATCTCGAGCATCTTCGGATCAATCATGATCAGACGCACTTCATCAGGCTTAGCCTTGAAGAGAATGGAAAGGATCATTGCGTTGATACCAACAGACTTACCAGCACCAGTCGTACCAGCAACTAAGCAATGCGGCATCTTCGCCAAGTCAGCAACGATCGGGCTACCAGCAATATCTTTACCCAAAGAGAGGGTTAAGTTGGAATGACTATCGTTGTAAACCTGTGAACTCAAAATCTCTGAAAGGTAAACCGATTGACGCGTTGGGTTTGGTAACTCCAAGGCCATGCAGGTCTTACCTGGAATGGTTTCTACCACACGCATACTCACTACGCCCAGCGAACGTGCCAAGTCGCGGGAGAGGTTCACAATCTGACTGCCTTTCACGCCAACGGCGGGATCGATTTCGTAACGGGTTACTACCGGGCCTGGATAGGCAGCAATGACTTTCACTTCCACATTGAACTCAGCCAACTTGCGTTCAATTAAACGGGAAGTAAATTCCAATACATCTGCTGAAATCGTTTCTTTCGCTTCTGGCACAGGATCAAGCAATGCCAGCGGAGGTAACTCTGAATCCGGAATATCCACAAATAGTGGCTGCTGTTTCTCACGCTCTACTCGAGCGCTTTTCACAACTTCTACTGGGGCACGAACAATCTGTACTGGCTTAGCAATTTCAACGCGCCCACGAAACTCTTCAACAAACTCTTCGCGCTCTTCGGCTGCAGCTTCACCCAACTTGCGATCTTCTTCACTATCGCGACGTTCACGCAAGCGGTTGTAGGTGAGCTCAAGCGAGCGCCCTACTTTTTCAGCAACATCTAGCCAAGAAAAATGGAGGAATAAAGATAGTCCGGCACACAAAGTAAATAGCAAAACCAGGGTGGAGCCAGTAAAGCCTAAGGTCATCTGTAAGGGATCGCCAATAAGCTCACCCAAAATGCCTCCAGGAGGTCTTGGAAGCTCCCAGGCAAGCGAATGCATCCGAATGGACTCAAGACCCATACTGCTCAGCAAAGTGAGCCCAAAGCCCAGCCAACGCATTAATAAGGAGTCTGGTTTGGCATCTGGGTCTGGCGGCAAAGGAATGCTCCATAGCTCACGCCAGCCACTCAGAACACGACGGCCAAAGAGCACCACCCACCAAAAAGCGGAGATACCGAAGATATAGAGCAATAAATCCGCTAAATAGGCCCCAAAACGGCCGCCCAGGTTCTTGGGAACCTCAAAACTGGCATGCGACCAGGCTGGATCAGCCTTGGAATAGGTCAACAAAATGGCAAATAAGCCCAAACATAAGCCGCAGGAGATGAACCAGCGGGCCTCTAAAAGGAGGCGGGGCATCCTACCCTGCCCTTGATTCTCAGGGGGCTGGGGGCTTAAAGGGGTTTTGGACTTCGGGTATGCGGTTCTTGCCATGTTCTACCGATTGTAATCAAGCAATCCTATAATTTGGAGATGACTACAAATACTCCAAAACACTCTAAAGTCCTTATTCTAGGTTCAGGCCCTGCCGGCTACACAGCTGCCGTATATGCAGCCCGCGCTAATTTGAGCCCAACCCTCATTACTGGCCTAGCCCAAGGCGGTCAATTAATGACCACCACTGATGTAGAAAACTGGCCAGCAGACCCAGATGGCGTCCAAGGACCAGAGCTGATGGATCGTTTTTTAAAGCACGCAGAGCGCTTTAATACCAACATCATCTTTGATCACATTCATACTGCTGCGCTAACTGAAAAACCGATTCGCTTGGTTGGTGATTCCGGCACATATACCTGTGATGCCCTCATTATTTCTACGGGTGCTTCTGCTCAATACATTGGCCTTCCTAGTGAAGAGGCATTTATGGGTCGCGGCGTTTCTGGATGCGCAACATGTGACGGCTTCTTCTATCGTAATCAAGATGTTTGCGTAGTCGGTGGTGGTAACACTGCTGTTGAAGAAGCGTTATACCTGACTGGCATTGCTAAAAAAGTTACTGTGATTCACCGTCGCGATAAATTCCGTGCAGAGCCAATTCTCAATGATCGCCTCATGGCGAAAGTAGCTGAAGGCAAAGTCGAACTCAAATTGAACTCGACCCTTGACGAAGTACTTGGCGATGAAAAAGGCGTTACTGGTGTTCGCATCAAGAAAGCTGATGGCAGTACAGAAGATCTTGCTGTAACTGGCGCCTTTATTGCAATTGGTCACAAGCCTAATACCGAGTTGTTTGTTGGTCAGCTAGATATGAATAACGGCTACATAAAGACTCACTCTGGCTTGGAAGGTAATGCCACCGCCACCAATATCCCTGGCGTATTTGCAGCGGGTGATGTGCAAGACCATATCTATCGTCAAGCGATCACCAGTGCAGGTACAGGTTGTATGGCCGCATTAGATGCACAGCGCTATTTGGAGACTTTGGAGTAATAGCCGCTTCACCAACGCAAGATGACGCCTGGCTCTGCTGGGCGTTTTTCATTTCAGCCCAGCCCAGTAGAGGTTTACCCGAGCAAATTAACTAATTACGGGCCTTTAAGCGGGCCTGGAAAGCTTTAAAATAATCGCTACGACACCTCTTTGCTAATATCGAGGTATCCATTAATCACTAACCGGAGTATTTATGAGTTACGACAAGGTCAGCCCAGGTAAGAAAATCCCAGAATCATTCAACGTCATTATTGAGATCCCAATGAATGCGGATCCGGTGAAGTATGAAGTAGATAAAGAAACTGGCTGCCTATTCGTAGATCGCTTCATGGGTACAGCAATGCACTACCCATGCAACTACGGTTACATCCCTAAGACAGTTGCTGGTGACGGTGATCCTGTTGACGTTCTCGTCATTACTCCATTTGCATTAGTTCCGGGCTCAGTAGTGAGCTGCCGCGCTATCGGCATGTTAGAGATGGAAGATGAAGGTGGACAAGATGCGAAGTTGTTGGCCGTTCCAGAAGACAAGATTTTGCCAATCTACAAGCATTTGCAAAAACCTGAAGATGTAAACGAATTACTCCTCGCCCAAATTCAACACTTCTTCGAGCACTACAAAGATCTCGAAAAAGGTAAGTGGGTAAAAGTTAAAGGTTGGACTGGTGTTGCTGGTGCCCATAAAGAAATTTTGGACGGCATCGAAGGTTACGCTAAGTCACAGAAGTAATTTCGCAGTCATTGGGAGTGAGCTCGCAAAAAATCGCCTTAGCGCAAATCAACCCTCTTTTGGGTGATTTGCCTGGCAACGCGCAGCTCATCTCTCAAGCCGCCGCAGATGCTTATGCACAAGGCGCCACATTAGTTCTTACGCCAGAGCTCTCGCTTACCGGCTATCCCCCAGAAGATTTGTTATTGCGCCCTGCTTTTATTGAGGCCGCCGATCGCGAGCTCAGTTGTTTAATGCTAGAGCTCCAAAAATTTCCAGGGCTGACCGTGATTATTGGTCACCCTAAAAAGACTGCCGCTGGTTTGCAAAACTACGCCTCCGTCATTCGTGATGGCAAAGTTATTGCTGGCTATGCCAAACAAGAGTTACCCAATCATGAAGTGTTTGATGAGGTACGTTATTTCACTCCGGGCAATGAAGCCTGTGTATTTGAAAATGCCGGAGTCAAATACGGGCTCATTCTTTGTGAGGATGCTTGGCATGAAGGCCCCGCTAAGCAGGCTCATGCAGCTGGCGCCCAAGTACTGCTAGTTCTCAATGCTTCGCCTTATCACCTCCAAAAAGAATCTTTACGCATTGAGGTGCTACGCAAACAGATTACCGTAAGCAAGATGCCTTTGGTCTATGTCAATGCTGTAGGCGGTCAAGATGAATTGGTATTTGATGGCGGATCATTTGCTTTAAATAGTGCAGGCAAAGTAGTTATGACTATGCCGCAGTTTGAAACCGCTCTTGGCTATGTTGATGTCAATGCAGCAGCTGATTTAGAGCCTGGAGCTCTAGTGACACCTTCCAGCGTAGAAGCTCAAGCTTATCAAGCACTCGTTTTAGGTGTGCGCGACTATGTTCAGAAGAATCGTTTTCCAGGCGTCATCATTGGCCTCTCGGGTGGCGTGGATTCTGCATTGGTACTAGCGATTGCGGTGGATGCTTTAGGTGCAGACAAAGTGCGCACCGTCATGATGGCCTCACGCTACACGGCCGACATCTCCTGGATTGATGCTAGAGAAATGGCACAGAATCTAGGTGTTCAATACGATGAGATTCCTATTAGCGAACCTGTAGAGGCTCTAGAGCTTGCACTGGCTGAGCAATTTAAAGGCTTAAAGCTCGATGCTACTGAAGAGAATATTCAGGCACGAGTGCGCGGCACTCTTCTAATGGCGCTATCCAACAAAACTGGTCGCCTAGTTTTAACAACCGGCAATAAGAGTGAAATGGCTGTTGGCTACTGCACTCTGTACGGAGATATGGCTGGCGGATTTGCCGTCATCAAAGATATCGCCAAAACCTTGGTCTATCGCTTATGCGCCTATCGCAATAGTATTGCCCCAATTATTCCGGAGCGGATTTTGACTCGCGCCCCTTCTGCAGAATTACGCCCCGATCAAACTGATCAGGACAGCTTGCCGTCCTACGAAGTATTGGATGGGATCGTAGAGCGCTACATGGAGCAAAACCAATCTATCGCCCAAATTATTGCCGCCGGTTTTGATGCCGACAGCGTAGAAAAAGTAACCCGCCTGATTAAGCTCAACGAGTACAAGCGTCGCCAAGCACCTCCAGGCGTCCGTGTGACCACCCGAGCCTTTGGGCGTGACTGGCGCTACCCTATTACATCCCAATTTAGGGCGTAACTGGGCATTCGTTTTCAGTTCTAGGTATGATTACTGTATTAAGGGGAATATATGAAGCTAATCACATCCATTATTAAGCCGTTCAAACTTGACGAAGTTCGTGAAGCCTTAGCTGAAGTAGGCGTTACCGGACTGACTGTTACTGAAGTTAAAGGCTTTGGTCGCCAAAAAGGTCACACCGAACTCTATCGTGGCGCCGAATATGTAGTCGACTTTTTGCCTAAAGTAAAAGTTGAAGTAGTTGTTGCTGATGACCGCGTAGATTCAGCAATTGAAGCAATTACTAAAGCTGCACGCACTGGCAAGATTGGTGACGGTAAGATTTTTGTTAGCCCAATCGAACAGGCTATTCGTATTCGCACTGGCGAAACTAACGACTCAGCAGTTTAAGCATCAGCATTCAATGCGCTAATCCTCCGAAGGGTTAGCGCTGCTGAGAATCTGTCCGGTCTACGGGTGGTGCCACCACTTCAGCAGCTTCCAATATCAAGGTTTTGTAATTCAAATTTGTCAGGCGCACTTTTGCGCCTTGAAAAAATACGTCTGCCTGAGCAAGGCCACCAGTCAGCACTTTAAACGGCGGCTTGCCATAAAAGGATGCGCCCACACCAGGCTCAACCATCTTGTTCTGTATCTTTCCAGAAGCATCACTTACGCAAATCACTTGCTTGGTTTTAACTTGCACGTAAACCATATCCGCAGCCTTACGGGGCGCATCAGGCTTATAGCTAATAATGCCTTCCTCAGCCGGGCAAGCTGTTGAGGCCTCGGCACTAGCCGCAGGAACCGGCACTGCTGGCACAGCCGCGGCTGGGGCGACTGGCGCAGGCTCTACTGGGGTTGCAGCAGGAGCTGGTTCAATAATTTCTTCTTTGACAACAACGATTTCTTCTGGCTTGTCAGCAAAAAAGAGTGGGCGCAAGTTAATTACTGAGAACACCAGCGCAGCCAATACGCTGAGCCAAAGAAACATCTTCTTTGATGAGGTAGGCTTTGAGCTTGATGAAGCTGCGGAAAAAGGAGTTTGTTTTAGGGTAACTTTTGCAGGTTCTACTTTTGTAGTTTCTGCTTTTTGGACTGGATCTTTTTTTTCTTCTTCAGTCACTAATACGGGAGCTTGAGTCTCCTCCACTACCTCTTTAACTGCTACAGCTTCTTTTTTTGACTGCGCTTTTTTTGCTGGAGCTTTAATAGGCTCTTCAACTTTTGACTCTTCAATAATTTTTACTGGGGCTTGAGAGCCATAGTCAAATGCTTCCTCATCACTTAAGTTCAGAAGCTTTGCTACTTTCTTAGCAGCGGTAAATTTATTCTGAGCTCCGTAGAAATAGCTGGACTCGCCATTTTCAATTTGAGAGATTTGATGATGTGAAAGACAAGCCATACCACCGAGATCTTTTGCGCTGAGGGCGAGCTTTTCCCTGGCTTGAGCAAATGCCTCTTTACGAATCTCAGGTAGCTTAGTATTAGCAGTCACGAAAGTATTTAAAGTGATTTATCTGTCGAAATGATGCCCAATAATAGTGCCTATATAACACCAGGGAAATTAGCTCAAGAGCTAGCTTTTCTGGATGTTTTCTAAATCGGATTCAAGATACTTTGCTACCAATGTTTGAACTGACTCCACATGCATCTTGTCCATCACTCTAGCCTTATGGACCTTAATCGTGGCATCTGTTGTTCCCAGTTTGACGGCAATATCTTTATTAAGCAATCCCTTGACCAGCCAAAAGCAGACTTCCTTTTCTCTAGGCGTGAGGGTCGCATAGTCTTTCTTGGTTTCCACCTCTTTAGAAACGCGTTTGAGCTGACGTCTATCAAACTCCAGGGCATCGGCAACAGCCTTCAATAAATCCTCCAAATTGAAGGGTTTAAAGAGGAAATCAACCGCTCCGCGCTTCAGGCTTTTGACGATTTGATGGGGGTGGCTCTGGCCGCTCACAAACACAATCGGGGTTTTACGACCAAGTTGGATCAATTTTTCCTGTAGATCTAGGCCAGTCATATCTGGCATTTGCATGTCGAGCAAGATAACTGCAGGTGCTACAGGTAGTGAATCCTCTAAAAATGTCACAGCAGAGGAGAAATCCTCCACGATATAACCTACATCCTTGAGCATTCTGCTTAAAGAGGTACGCATCGACTCATCGTCGTCGATTAGGTAAATATGGCCAACTTTAGTCATTGAATTTAAAAGGAAAAGTAATAGATAAGGCAATGTACCGCAGCTTTTTTACCAAGGATATTAGCTCTCAAGCTAATAATGAGGCCCAATCAGCAAATACAATAGAGAAATCTGCTTGTTGCGGCGCATGACAGGAGCATAGGAAAGACTACATAAACCCCTGCGCTTCTACTGGTCTCACGGCACAATAGAGCTTTTCGACAAATTCTTTTCTGGAGTCAATATCAGCATGAAACGCCTCAATGAACGCTCGCGCAATGTCACCGAAGGGGTTGCTCGCGCACCCAATCGCTCAATGTATTACGCGATGGGCTATGAAGAGAAGGATTTTGTTAAGCCGATGGTTGGTGTAGCAAATGGTCATTCCACCATCACCCCTTGTAATAGCGGTTTGCAAAAACTGGCAGACGCAGCGGTAGCTGCTCTTGAAGAAGCTGGTGCAAAAGCGCAAATGTTTGGAACACCCACTGTCTCCGATGGTATTGGCATGGGTACTGAAGGCATGAAGTACTCCCTCATCTCACGTGAAGTGATTGCGGACAGTATTGAAACTTGCGTCAACGGCTTATGGCAAGACGGTGTTCTAGTCATCGGCGGTTGCGATAAGAACATGCCGGGCGGCATGATGGCGATGGCACGCACTAACGTACCCAGTATTTATGTTTATGGTGGAACGATTAAGCCAGGTCACTTCAAAGGCAAAGATCTGAACATTGTTTCCGCATTTGAAGCTGTTGGTGAATTCACCTCTGGTCGCATGAGTGAGGAAGACCTCAAGGGCGTAGAGCAACATGCTTGCCCAGGTAGCGGCTCTTGCGGCGGTATGTACACTGCAAACACCATGAGCTCCTCCTTTGAAGCTTTAGGTATGAGCCTGCCCTACTCTTCTACTATGTCCAATGTAGATGCCGAGAAGGTTGCCAGTGCTCATGACTCAGCTTTAGTGCTAGTTGAGGCAATTAAGAATAATTTACGTCCACGCGACATCATCACCAAAAAATCGATTGAGAATGCAGTTAGTGTGATCATGGCTGTTGGTGGATCCACTAACGCTGTTCTCCATTATCTAGCTATCACCAGCGCTGCTGAGATCGACTGGACTATTGATGACTTTGAGCGCATTCGTAAGCGTGTTCCCGTCATCGTCGATATGAAGCCTTCTGGACAATATTTGGCAACCGACCTTCATGAAGCTGGCGGTATTCCGCAAGTCATGAAGATCTTGCTAGATGGCGGACTATTGCATGGCGATTGCATAACGATTACTGGCAAAACGATTGCTGAAACATTGAAAGACGTTCCATCAGTACCGCGCGCCGATCAAAAGGTGATTCGCACTTTAGACAACCCGCTGTACAAGCAAGGTCACTTAGCTATTCTGAAGGGCAACATCTCTCCTGAAGGTTGTGTTGCCAAGATTACTGGTCTCAAGAACCCATCCATTACTGGCCCTGCTCGTGTATTTGATTCCGAAGATGATGCAATGGCAGCCATCATGGCGCAAAAGATCAAAGACGGTGACGTCATGGTGATTCGTTATGAAGGCCCTAAAGGCGGCCCTGGTATGCGTGAGATGCTTGCCCCTACCTCTGCCCTCGTTGGTCAAGGCTTAGGCGAGACAGTAGGCCTCATCACTGATGGACGCTTTTCTGGCGGCACTTGGGGAATGGTTGTAGGTCACGTTGCCCCTGAGGCTTTTGTGGGCGGTGTAATTGCCCTTATTCACGAAGGTGACTCGGTGACGATCGATGCCCATAAGTTACTCATTCAACTCAATGTGAGCGATGAAGAGATTGCGAAGCGTCGCGCTGCCTGGGTACAACCTAAACCACGCTATACCCGTGGCTTACTTGCTAAGTATGCTCACCTTGCGAGCACTGCAAGTAAAGGTGCAGTAACCGATCTCAATTTGGATTAACCATAAGCAATAAATCCAAAGCATCAAAACAAAAAGCCCCTAAGTAAAACTAGGGGCTTTTTTAATGCCGAAGCTGAATGCAAAAAACTATGTGCTTAGTGCTTCATAGCTCCAGAATTACCCATAGCATTCACAGGCATCTTCACTTCCACCTCACCCGCTTTAGCAAACTTGAGCTTAACTGGAACAGTCTCGCCTGCAGTTAATGGCGCCTTGATATTCATGAACATCAAATGCATACCGCCTGGCTTTAATTCAACGGCACCACCTGCTGGCACGGGGATATCTTTCACTTGACGCATTTTCATGACATTGCCTTCCATGGCCATCTCATGCAGTTGCACCTCGCCAGCCACTGGAGAGCTAGCTGATACCAATAAATCCACGCCACCTTTGTTTTCGATCTTCATAAAACCACCAGCAGCCATTTGGCCCGGCACAGTTGAACGGGTATAGGCATTCTCAATTTGCAGAGAGCCCACTTTTGCGTTTTGAGCATAGGCTCCAGTAGTAAATGCTGCCGCAGACAAAGAAATTAAACCAATCACAATATTTTTCAAATTACTCTCCTTAAATTAATAAACACCTTTAGCGAACCACTTCTTTAACTCAACAAAATTTATCGGCCCTATTTTCCGGACTATCTTTCCATTTTTATCAATCAACAAAGTCATTGGAGTTTCACCACGCCACTGCGGATCAATTTCATGGCGAAAATAATCATCGAAGGGAGTATTTAAGTAATAGCTGGAAGCTTTATCTAAGCCGGCCTTAGCTAACATTTTTTTAGTCGCTTCGAGGGGTACTTCATCAACCTGAATGAATATCACCTTCGCACTTCTATCCGTGGAGAGAAACGTGCCCCATTGAGGCATTTCTCTTGCGCAAGGCGCACAAGTGACGCCCCAAAAATGAACGGCCACTGCTTGGCCAGCATTTTTCTTTAATAAAGAGCTCCAATCCCCTTTCTGATAAGCCTGAATAGTGGATACATCCGCAAAGGCAGTGTGCATTGTCAGAACAAATAGAGAAAGGGTAAAAAGTATTTTTTTCATCATTTGCCGTTTAGTTTAATGACTTGATAGCCATCGGCTCGGGTTAGCCAAGATAAAAAGACATCGCCCCCATTACTAATTAACAGAGGGTGATCTGAATAAGCACTTGTCTGCGCAATCAAGGTTGCCTGAGACCATGTAACGCCATCATCCGGTGATTTCTTAAGGTACACAGATGTCTTTACCCCATCAAACCCCTTCCAAACTAACCAAATGGACTTATCCTGAGCGAGGAGATAAGGGCGCGAAACATTCTCATGCTCACCTCCAATTCTGATTGGATTCGAGTAGGTTTCGCCCTGATTACTAGAGTTGGAATAGAACACTCCAGATCGAGCAGCTCCCTGAGTAAACCAAGCCACATGCATTTTTCCAGCACTAGAAACTGTGATTGCAGGGCCATGGTGAGGGCAAGCATCAGTCT
Source organism: Polynucleobacter sp. 80A-SIGWE (assembly GCF_018882295.1). Lineage (GTDB taxonomy): Bacteria > Pseudomonadota > Gammaproteobacteria > Burkholderiales > Burkholderiaceae > Polynucleobacter. The sequence continues at coordinate 756,208 of NZ_JACVOR010000001.1, read as the reverse complement.
TCCATTCATCTTTAGAGACTCTGCGAATTTTTCCGGACGAGGATTCCTTAATTAACTGCGTGGCGTGATCACGTATACCACCAGGGAAAATAGCTCGATAAACAATGACTACCCCACCCTTTGGATCAATGCTGGAACCTATACGACAGCATTCACAACTCTGTTCATTAGCTATTTTCTCAGGCTGAAACGTTTTCCCAGCATCATTTGAAAATGAGTAAGCGATGGATCCACCAAGACGCGGATTACCCGACTTCTTCGCATCAGCAACTAAACGCTTATCAATCCAAGCCAAGAATATGGAGTCATCTTTACCAATCACCATTGAAGGAAAGCGCTCGCTAGAACCATTTTTTATCAGCGGGATGGGGGTCGTAAAACTGAGACCTCCGTCGGAGGATCGAGCAGTATTAATCTGTGCATTCCAATTACCATCTTTGAAAAATGCATAAGCCAGAAATATATTACCTTTGGAATCAGAAACGATTTGTGGGCGAGCATCACTTCCAGCGTCCAGAGATTTTCCATGTTCCGCAATAACTATAGGGGATGTAAACGTCTTTCCCAAATCATCAGATTTAGCAACTGAAACAAATCCACCACCAGTCCAGGCCAGAAGCAACTTACCATCCTTACCCAAAAATGGCGTTGCAGAATTCGCGCAATCTAAACCCGATCCCTTGCATGATGAAGAAGGCTTGGCAGGCGCACTCGCTCCGGAGTGGGATGCGTGGTCCATTTGAGCAACGGCCAGATCAATCCCACCCCATACCAAGAGACTCAGAATTAAAACCTTGGCCACGTCACGTGGCTTGAAATGAAGTGAGTTTTTTATTGTTATCAAAATGTTATCCGACCACCAACAGTGATTGTTTGAGGCTGACCAGCAATGTATTGAGAGCCGGAACCAAATGTTACGTAATTACGGTTTAATAAGTTCACAGCACTCAAGTAAACAGTTGCATTTGGAGTTACCTCGTAGTTAGCTCTTGCACCCACTACAGCATATGCCGGTATTGGCGAAGTATGAGCCGTGTCATACCAAGAATTTCCAATATAACGCACTGAGGCAGTCAAACTTGCCTTTGGTACCGGAAAATATGTAAGGCTTGCACTACCCATATTTCTTGGTGTTCCAGCAATCTGAACGCCAGTTGGGTTCAATGCCTGACTAATTGCCCCATAGGTGGAAGTTAATACAGCCTTGGTGAGCGTATACCCTAAATCTGTTGCCCATTTAGAGCTAATGTCATAGTGAGCCTGCAACTCTAAACCAGTACTTCTTAACGACTGATCATTACTATAGGATTTTGCCCCAGCCGTGCATACTGGCGCGCATGTACTTGCGATTTGAGCGCTTGTCATAGTGTACGTAGCAATAGCATTTGTTACATTTGCATTAAATCCAGTTACCTGTATAAAACCGGATCTCCATCGGTAATCAGATCCAATCTCATAACCAGTCATATTTTCTGGGGTTAGCAGTGGATTATTGCTGACATAACTAGAACCTGAACCATAACTACGTATGGAATTGTTAAGTCCAGGCGCATGAAATGCTTGATAAGCAGCGGCCCTAAAATCAAGCTCTTTTGATGCTCGGTACAACAAGCCTAGATTTGGGCTGAACTTAGTTTGAGACTGATTTGGCACTGCCTGACTTACCTGGGCTTGACCAACCTGCTGAGTGTAATTTACAGGTATCTGACTGGTCCAGTTATCCACCCTGGCTGATAAGGTAGCTTGAAGAGGTATAGATGTTAAGTTTGATTTTACTTGACCCAAAATACCTAAAAAGTTTTGCGTTCCCTGAGCAACAACCTGAGAAGTCATTACACCCAATTTACTAGTTTGTAAATTTGCATTGCCGGGAGAGTTATAGTTATTTTGAAAGTTTGATGCGGATAACTGCTTCGCATCAGCACTTAAGATAAGTTGATCAATTACTGCATTTTGAAAGTTATTTGTATATTGAGCTGAGCCCCCAACTTGGTAGTAGGGATTGTGGAAGGTAGCATTAATATATGGGCTATTTGAGGCTACATTTTGCTGCTGCAAGGTCGTGTTCTCATAGAAAGCATTGACCTGAACTTGCTCACTAGAATTCAGCCTTGTAGTGGTGCCGCCGGAAAGCGTTGTCTCATTGGTAGATTTTCTAGCAAAGTTGTAACCGCCCGTAGGTAAGTTCGACATTGAATGAAGTCCGAAATTGAAGAATCCATCAGTGTCCCGACTAACCTTTAGAGCGCCTTGTAAACGATAGTTAGCACTCTCAGCACTTTCATTTCCCATCCCACGCTTAAGGGCGGCTTGCGAAGACGGAGAAATTGTTGCGATATTTTGGTAGCCCTCGGTACTAAAGTAATCAGCTGAAGCTCTCAACTTAAAGGAGTCGCTTATTGAAAATTCTTTTGATACGGCTGCAGTCCCAGTTGCGTAAGATCCAATACTTCCCGACACCTCGCCCTTGTTATCGCTGATGGGCTTGGTAGTAATGTTAATCACACCGCCCATACCCATATTTCCATAAAGACTAGAAGCCCCGCCGCGAATAAACTCGACATCTTGGATTGCTGACATTGGCACTAAATTCCACTGCACGGTTCCATACATCGCATCATTAGCAGGCACACCATCAATCAGAACTAAAGTTCTCGCATTTCCCAAGCCTCGGACGTTAATACTTTGTCCGGTTGGATCTTTCTCGTAATAAGGCTGATCGTTTAAAAATACGCTTGTCTGGTTTTTAAGAACTTGATCAATCGTTTGGTCGGGTGCAATCTCCAACTCTTCTTTCGTCAGAATTGTGGTGTTCTGAGTCATATCCTTAAGAGTGGTACCTGATTTCGTCGCAGTCACAACCATATCAGCCAATTTCTGATCGTAATCAGGCGGAGGTGCAATTTGAGCCTGAGCACTACTAGATATCAATACCGATCCACATAGCATGCCAATGCATACGCTAATTTTCTTTTGCTTCAAAAACATGTAATTCTCCACACAACATCACGGCAACTTGGTTGCCAACTACATAGCTAGGCTATGCCCTAAAAAGATTTAGGCTTGTGTGGGAGGTGCTGCTGAAGGCGGTGTTACCCAAACAGCGAGAGGCTTGGGTGATTGATAGAAAAGCTGTGGCAGCAAAGACAATGTTTGCGGCGCTTGGAATGTGAGGTTCGTATTGAACGATGGAGCAATGCTTGTGTGAGCAACGCAGTATGGGCAAGGCTGCATAGATTCAGATTCATTCGCCTGATCATCGCCCTGCACCTGAATTTGCATCTTAGCGCCATCAGCAGAACAGATTTCCATTGCAAAACCTTGACCATGCTTCGCTAGCGATACCGCTTGAGAAACTGCTGGCGCAAGCGCACTCATTGCGATTGCTAGAGCAGCAATCCAGTGAATGAGGCGATTTTTGCGGAAATTCATGATGGGGAGATTTTATCGGAATTTTGCTTTAGGCATGAAAAAAGGGGCTTGCGCCCCTTTTCCCTTATGAAATCGCTATTTCTAGCTTATTTCACTCTTATGCTGCAGCTGCCTTTTTCTTGCCAATAACTTTGCCAATCAATGGCCAGAACAGCAATACCAAAGCCAATGTAGTGATCGCACCTACCAAGTAGTTAGAGAAGAAAATATCTAAGCTACCTTGTGAGAACAACATGGACTGGCGGAAAGAATCTTCTGCACGGTCGCCCAACACCAAGGCCAAGACCATAGGTGCCATTGGGTAATCGAGTTTCTTGAAGACGTAACCCAACACGCCGAAGCCCAACATCAACCAAACGTCAAACATCGCATTGTGGACGGTGTATGCACCAACCGCACAAATCACAATAATGACTGGAGCAATGATGGAGAACGGAATTCTCAAGATTGAGGCGAACAATGGAACGCAAGTTAATACAACAAACAAGCCTGCCAAGTTACCCAAGTACATACTAGCGATCAGACCCCAAACAAAGTCTGGCTTCTCAACGAAGAGTAATGGACCTGGCTGTAAGCCCCAGATCAACAAACCGCCAAGCAACACAGCAGCTGTTGGTGATCCTGGGATACCTAATGACAACATTGGTAACAAGGCGGCTGTACCAGCAGCGTGAGCTGCTGTTTCTGGAGCAACAATACCTTCCATTTTTCCAGTGCCAAACTTGTCACCTTCTTTAGATACGCGTTTTGCAACACCGTAAGCCATGAAAGATGCAGGAGTAGCACCACCTGGAGTGATGCCCATCCAGCAACCAATCAAGCAGCTGCGCAATGAAGTTGCCCAATATTTTGGTAACTGCTTCCAAGTTTCCCAAACAACCTTACCGCGAATCTTCGCTGCAGCACCTTGGAAGGCCAAGCCCTCTTCCATTGAAAGAAGAATCTCGCCAATACCAAACAAGCCGATCACAGCGATCAAGAAGTCAAAACCACGCATCAACTCTGGGTTACCGAAAGTTAAACGCAACTGACCTGTAACGGTATCCATACCAACGGTAGCCAAAGCAAAGCCCAACATCATTGCTGAAATTGTCTTGAATGGCGAACCTTTATTCATACCCACAAAACTACAGAAGGTCAGGAGGTAGACCGAGAAGAACTCCGGCGGACCGAATTGGAGAGCGAACTTCGCAACCAATGGTGCCAAGAAGGTAATCATCACAATCGCAAAGAACGCACCCACAAATGATGATGTGAACGCTGCAGTCAATGCTTCGCCAGCTTTACCATTACGAGCCATTGGATAACCGTCAAAGGTTGTCGCAACAGACCATGGCTCACCAGGGATGTTAAAGAGTACGGATGTAATCGCACCACCAAACAATGCGCCCCAGTAAATACAGGACAACATGATGATTGCGGATGTTGGAGGCATTGTGAAGGTTAAAGGCAACAGAATCGCAATACCGTTCGCACCACCCAAACCAGGCAATACTCCAATAATCACACCAAGAGTTACACCAACAAGCATTAATAGCAAGTTAAAGGGTGTCATTGCAACGGCAAAGCCGCTGAATAGAGCGTTAATTTCTTCCAACTTAGACTCCTTTTTTAATCTTTTTTAATAGTTATTGTTTTTTAATTTACGCCCACAAACTCGAGTGGATTGAACCATGCACCATGTGGCAATGGAACTTGGAACCAGTATTCGAACATGAGGTAAAGCGCCGCGCTCACACCAACAGAGACAGCAACAGCCTTCCAAATTGGATATTTTCCCAGCCACACCATGAAGACTGCGATGTAGAGAGCCGAGGAAACATAAATACCAATCAATTGCACGCCAAGCACAAACACAATTGCTGGCAACAATACCGCCATCACCTGCTTGGCGGGCTCGCTATCAACAAAGGATTCGGTTTTCTTTTTCTTGTTCACGATTGCAGATTGATACAAAGTAACCGTACTAGATAGCATGATGATCAAGCTGATATAGAAAGGGAAATAACCAGCCTCTGGACCATCAACACCCCAGCTAGCACCCAACTTCAGACTACCAATCATCACTGTCAGACCTATTGCCAGGAACACGAGCGATGTAATGATGTCCATCGCTCTCACGCTAATGACTGAGTCTTGATTTGTATTGTTTGTATGTTCAGACATTTTTATATTTTTTAATAAAGTTAGTAGATACGCTTGCTCAAAAAATAGGACCCCGCTTTTAGGGGTCCTATTTAATTTCTCAAAAATTACTTAGCCAAGAAACCAGCTTCAGCCATTAATTGCTTATGCAATGCTTCATTTAATGTGAGCCAATTTCTGAACTCTTTACCAGTCATAAATGTCTGATTGAATGCGCCATCAGCCATAAACTTCTTCCACTCTGCTGTCTCACGTACTTTTTTGAACACGTTGATGTAGTAATCAACTTGCTCTTGAGTTACGCCAGGAGCCATGAAAATGCCGCGCAACATCACGTAGTCAGTTGGCACGCCAGCTTCTTTACAAGTTGGAACATCATTCCAAGACTGAGTTGTAGTGATCTTTTCTTTGTAAGGCATACGAGTGTCATCAAATACGCACAATGCGCGTAATTTGTTTGCACGCCATTGAGCTACTGCTTCAATTGGATTGTTCACAGAAGAATCAATGTGATTACCAACGAGCTGCACAGCAACGTCGCCACCCCCCTTGAATGGGATGTATGTGAACTTAGCGCCAGTTGCTTTTTCAATCGCTACAGTAATGATCTGGTCTTCAGACTTAGAGCCAGTACCACCCATCTTGAACTTGCCAGGGCCAGCCGCTTTAGCTGCGTCGATATATTCCTTGGCAGTTTTGTAAGGCTTGTCAGAGTTATCCCATAAAACGAATTGGTCAAGTGCCAACATGGCTACTGGAGTGATGTCTTGCCAGTTAAATGGAACGCCTGTTGCCAATGGAGTTGTAAACAAGTTGGAGAGCGTAATCACGATCTTATTTGGATCGCCCTTAGCTTCTTTCATTGCCAAGAAGCCTTCAGCTCCAGCGCCTGCACCCTTGTTCACAGGAATCACTGCCTGTTTCATCAAGTTGTTCTTTGTAATGATGCCTTGGATCATGCGCGCCATTTGGTCAGCACCGCCGCCAGGACCGGCAGGAATAATGAACTCAACTGGCTTGGTTGGTTCCCAAGCAGCAAAAGCAGGTGAAACAGCAGCAGCACCGAGGGCTAATGCGGTGGAAATCAATGCCCCTTTTAACTTCATCTTCATGAACGCTCCTCCAATAAATTTTGAATACCAATATTACTTTGGCTTCTCTTTGTTATGCATGGATTTTTATCCATATCAGGGCATGAATACTTGATTGCCATCAATATTTGCCAAATGGACAGTTAGGGGTAACACTAGCTTATTAGTAGTAACCCTAGTACGACTTTTATGGGGGAAATTCTTAACGGAAGCGATCTAAAAGTTTCTTACTCACTTTATCTAGCTGAGTGGAATCTTTGATCAAAAATTGGAGGCCATTGGAGTCAGCAATCAGAAGCGTATTGCCAGCAATACGGCGAATGTCTTCCTCGCCCTTGAGGCGAATTCTGGTGGGGCCACGGTCAGTTTCGATATCCCAAATACTCGGGGTAGCAAAAGTAGACACCTTGGTGATTTTTTCGATCACTGGCATGAACTCACGGGCAGCTAGCTCCTCTTCGATCAGAGCTAACTCACCCTCTGGAATAGCGGTGATGCCATCAAACCAACATAATTCTTTGCCAGACTGATCCATGATGGAGATACCAGCGCCTGGAGCGGTAATCGGGAAGGCTCTAACTGGATAGACACCTGTATGACGTGTGCCAGCAGCGTCAACGAATACAAGTCGACCTAGCGCATCACGCCCTAAGGTGTGCGACTGTTGATGATGACTCATACGCCACCTCCAGTTTCTTTAGCGATCACTTGCAGGCGCTCTTCTTCGCGTTCATTTTTGCTTTCTTCAATGCTTTCACCAATAGCGCCACCTTCAACCAACTCGGCAGCATGGCGTAGCTGAGCTTGATACAAGGCGTAGTACGCACCCTGCGCATCCATGAGCTCATCATGCGAGCCAATCTCCACAATCTCACCTTTATCGAGCACAACCAAGCGGTCTGCTTTTCTTAGGGTGGAAAGTCGATGGGCAATCGCAATCGTAGTGCGGCCCTTAACTAGATTATCCAAAGCACGCTGAATTTCTTTTTCAGTAGTGGTGTCTACCGATGAAGTGGCTTCATCCAAAATCAAAATACTTGGATTAATTAAGAGCGCGCGTGCAATTGAAATCCGTTGACGCTCACCACCTGAGAGAGATTGACCGCGCTCACCGACCAATGAGTCGTAACCAAGTGGTAAGCGAAGAATAAATTCGTGTGCATGTGCGGCGCGTGCTGCTTCAATAATTTCTTCACGAGTAGCATCCGGCTTGCCGTAAGCAATATTTTCCGCAATCGTGCCAAAGAATAAAAATGGTTCTTGTAAAACTAAACCAATGCGCTTGCGATAGTCAGCAATTCCGATACTACGAATATCGCGCCCATCCAATGCAATGGAGCCTGCACTCACATCGTAGAAGCGGCAAATCAAGTTCACTAAAGTACTCTTACCAGAGCCGCTATGCCCAACTAAACCAATCATTTCTCCGGGGGCAATATCTAAATCAATGCCTTTAGAAACCGCGCGGTTACCATACCGGAAACCCACGCCCCGCAAGGAGATTCGGCCTTTGACTTCACCCAAGGGCGCTGGATTAATTGGCTCAGGAACGCTCGAGACATGATCCAAGATATCAAAAATACGCTTAGCTCCAGCAGCCGCTTTTTGCGTATGAGAAACGATGCGACTCATTGAATCGAGTCGAATGTAGAAGCGTCCAATGTAGGCAAGGAATGCAATCAACACACCAACAGTAACCTTTTGATGTGCCACCTGCCAAATACCGAAACCCCACACCACTAAGAGACCAGTTTCAGTTAAGAGTGTGACTGTTGGGGAAAACAATCCCCAGACGCGATTGACGCGATCATTGATTTGTAAATTGTGTTTATTGGAATCAACAAAACGTTTGAGTTCGCGGTCTTCTTGAGCAAAGGCTTTCACTACTCGAATACCCGGGATCGTATCAGCCAAGATATTGGTTACTTCAGACCAAACGCGATCAATCTTTTCAAACCCAAAACGGAGTTTGTCTCGCACTACATGAATCATCCACACGATAAATGGCAATGGTGCCAAAGTGACCAATGCGAGCAAAGGATCAATCGACACCAAAATTGCTGCGGTCATCGTAATCATGATGACGTCGGTCGCAAAGTCCAAAGCGTAAAGAGATAGGAATACGCAAATGCGGTCAGTCTCAGCGCCAATACGCGCAATTAAGTCACCCGTTCTTTTGCCGCCGAAATACTCTAAGGACAATTTGAGTAAATGCTCAAAAGTCGTATTACGCAAGTCTGCGCCAATACGCTCACTCACCAAGGCCAGCAGATAAGTCTTCCACCAACCCAAGCCCCAGGCTACGATTGCCGCAGCAAATAAAGCCAAAAGGTATTTGGTGGCCAGAGCAAAATCAATCGGATTACCTTTTTCATAGGGAATCAACACGTGATCCATTAAAGGCATCGTCAGGTACGGCGGAATGAGCGTAGCGCCGGTAGAGAGCAAAGTCAGCACGAAACCCAGTAAAAGCTCTTTTTTGTAAGGGCGTGCAAAACGCCAAAGCTTAAATAAAGTCCAAGTAGATGGAGGGGCATCCTCTTCCGGGTCGCAAGTCGGACATGCATCTGAATTGGCAGGCTTAGGACTCAAACACACCGGACACACCTGCTTGTCGTATTCAGAAGCCTCAGGCTCTTTAGTGGCCTGATCACCTTTTATTAACTGCTTAAAACTACTTTGTAGGCGCAATACTTGTGGATTGACGGCTAAGGTGAAATACCAAAGTCGCAGCAGACTAGTCTCAGACTCCAATTTGAGGTGCCCTACTCCAGCATGATCTCCATGCGAAAGATGAGCCCCAGAGCTAATAGGCCAGAATTCTGAGTGAGTGCCGTCCGTCCAAAATAAGCCCGTTGGGATCAAACAAAGCAGGCTTTTTTCAAAGCGCATTTCACCATCAAGATCCAGCTCAACCCATGCCAGCATTGAGTTGGCATCTTTTACTGGGGATTGGGGTGCTTCTAAAGCGCTAGCCCAAAGCGTTGGCAAAGGGGGAGCGGTTGGGGTAATTTCTGGCTTCATTAGTCCTAAAAGTATAGTGGAGCTAGATTTTTTAGATTTAGTAAGTCTGTCAACTTTACAGGGCAGAAAGCCGTTAAATTAACGAAGTAGGCTTTTTTGTGTATTTTTGCTAATTTTGTGGATTTTGAATAATTACTAGAACCAGAGAGATAGTCTGAGTCATCCCCGCCCTCACCCTCTGAGGCTGCGCCAAGACCCCCCATTCCACATATGCCCCAATTACTAGATAAAACCATTGAGATCTTGAGTGTCAAGCATCTCCGCGGCCCCAATATGTGGACTTACCATCCTGTTATTGAAGTTTGGCTCGATATTGGTGAATTAGAGGACTTCCCTTCTAACCTCATCCCTGGGTTTTATGACCGACTCGTCAAAGCACTCCCTAGCCTCCAAGAACACCGCTGCAGCTATGGCGAAGCTGGTGGATTTCTCAAAAGAGTAGAAGAAGGTACATGGCCTGCTCACATCCTTGAGCACCTGACCCTGGAATTACAAAATTTAGCCGGCATCCCCGGCGGCTTTGGTAAAGCACGTGATGGTGATCGTCGCGGAGTTTACAAAGTCATGGTGAGTGCGATTAACGAAGAAGTTACTCTCACTGCACTCAAATACGCTCGTGACCTGTATCTTGCTTTAGCCCAAGACACTAAAGATCCTGTTGCTCTTGTGAGCACGATCATTGAAGAATTGCGCGAGCTTGGTGACGATCTATTGCTTGGGCCAAGTACAGCCTGCATTGTGAATGCAGCAGAAGAGCGCGGTATTCCCTCTATCCGCCTATCTGAAGGCAACCTAGTACAACTAGGTTATGGCGCTAAGCAGCGTCGCATCTGGACTGCTGAAACAGATCAAACCAGCGCAATCGCTGAAACAATTTCTCGCGATAAAGATCTTACTAAGAGTCTTTTATCTAGCGCGGGAGTCCCTACGCCTGAAGGCCGCACCGTTACTAGTGCCGATGATGCATGGGAAGCAGCACAAGATATCGGCCTGCCAGTTGTAGTCAAACCAATTGATGGCAATCACGGTCGCGGTGTTTTTATCAACCTCTACACCCAACAAGAAATTGAAGCGGCCTATGCCGTTGCAATTGATGAAGGTAGCGAAGTTTTAGTAGAGCGTCACATTATTGGTGACGAACATCGCTTGCTAGTGGTTGGCAACAAAGTGGTTGCAGCAGCTAAAGGCGAAACTGTTTGGGTTACCGGTGATGGCAAACATACCGTGCTTGAACTCATTCAGACCCAAATTAATTCTGACCCACGTCGCGGCACTACTGAAGAATGTCCACTCAATCCAGTACGCATTGATTCTGCAGTGGAGTTAGAGCTTGCGCGTCAGAAACTCACTGGCGCAAGCATTCCAGCATTGGATCAAAAAGTACTCATTCAAAGTAATGGCAACGTTGCATTTGATGTCACCGATTTAATTCATCCGGAAGTAGCTAGCCAAGTAGCTTTAGCCGCTCGCGTAGTGGGGCTGGAGATTGCTGGCGTTGATCTAGTTGCACAAGACATTAGCAAACCATTGGATGTGCAGAATGCAGCCATTGTTGAAGTGAATGCTGGCCCAGGTTTATTGATGCACTTGAAACCTGCCAGCGGCAAACCTCAACCAGTTGGCAAAGAAATTGCGAATCATCTTTTCCCGCCAGGCACTGATTTCCGCATTCCAGTAGTTGGTGTCTGCGGTGCTCGCGGCAAAACTCCTGTTGCTGAAATGATTGCCCACTTCTTGCGACTCACTAATTTGTATGTTGGATTGTCTTGCAGCAAGGGTTTGTTTTTTGGTCATCGCTCAATTCAAAAGAGCAATGCTGCCAACTGGGAAAATGCCCGTCGCACTTTATTAAATCGTGCAGTTGAAGCAGCTGTGATCGAGAACAACAATCTATCGATGTTGATAGAAGGTCTTGCTTATGATCGCTGCCAAGTTGGCGTTGTTTTGAATGTAGATCCAAAAGCCAACTTCCCTCAATACGCCATCTACGATGAAGACCAAGTGTTTAGCATCGTTAGAACGCAAGTAGATGTGGTCTTGCCAACAGGTGTTGCCGTACTTAATGCCGATGACCCAATGGTTGCGAGCATGGCAGAACTCAGTGATGGTGAGGTGATCTTCTTCACCCAAGACTCAACATCCGCTATTGCGCAAGAGCACCTTAAAAATGGTGGTCGTGTAGTGATGATTGGTAATCAACAAATCATTCTCAAATCTGCCAAGCATGATCAAAAGAGTATTCCAGTGCCGCGTAACTGTGAGCCTAGCGCCAGTGAGCCATGGAAACCGATGAATCTTGGTGCTGCGATTGCTGCAGCTTGGGCCTTAGATATTCCGTTCAACGTAATCGAAGCTGGTGCTGAAACCTTTGTTTCTGATGCCAGCATTCCAGTAGGGGTTTAATTGGAAATCACCCGTATTCGCATGTTGCGCGGCCCGAATTTGTGGAGCCGCCACACAGCCCTAGAGGCAATTGTTTCTTGCGATGAAACAGAACGCTCTATCGACTCAATCCCTCAGTTTGAAATCAAGATTCGCGAACGCTTTCCTCAATTAGGCAGCATGCGTCGTGGTGGACATAATGAAATCCTCTCACTCGCACACGCTCTTGAACATGCTGCTTTAGGCCTTCAGTCACAAGCAGGCTGCCCAGTAACCTTTAGCCGCACAGTACAAACCGTTGATGTTGGTGTCTATCAAGTCGTAGTGGAGTACACCGAAGAAGTTGTTGGGCGCATGGCCTTTGACTTTGCCTTTGGATTAATCCAAGCAACACTCAATGATGTGCCATTTGATTTAGCAGCCGCCCTCTCTGAATTAGAGGCTTTGTATGAAGATGTGCGCTTGGGACCAAGCACCGGATCTATCGTAGATGCTGCCGTACAAAGAAATATCCCCTATCGCCGCATGACTGAGGGCAGCATGGTGCAGTTTGGTTGGGGTAGCAAGCAAAAGCGTATTCAAGCTGCCGAGACTAGTGACACCAGCGCAATCGCAGAAGCCATTGCGCAAGACAAAGAGCTCACCAAGAATCTATTGGCAGCTGCGGGCGTTTCTGTTCCGATTGGCGAAGTGGTTACTACTGCTGATGATGCGTGGCGCGCCGCCCAAAAAATTGGCGGTCCGATTGTTCTTAAGCCTAAAGACGGCAATCAAGGCAAAGGTGTTGTTGCTAACATTCAAACTGAAGCAGAGGTACGCGCAGGCTTTGTAGTTACCCAAGCCTTTGGACGTGAAACCATTGTTGAGCGCTACCTACCTGGTGCTGACTACCGCTTGCTAGTAGTTGGTAATCGCCTATCTGCTGCAGCTCGCCGCGAACCCGCTCAAGTAGTTGGCGATGGCAAACATACCGTATCTGAACTAGTAGAGCTAGAAAATAAAAATCCATTGCGCGGTGATGGCCATGCAACTGCTTTAACCAAAATTCGTTTTGATGACATCGCTCTTGCGCATTTAGCGAGCAATGGCTTAAGCCCACAGTATGTTCCCAAAACTGGTGAGCGCGTTTTACTTCGCAATAATGCCAATCTCAGCACTGGCGGCACCGCCACTGATGTGACTGATGATGTTCATCCAGATGTAGCTGCCAGCGCAATTGCAGCCGCCCAAATGATTGGTTTAGATATTGCTGGTGTCGACATTCTGTGTGAGGCAATTTACAAGCCTTTAGAGACCCAAGGTGGCGGCATTGTTGAAGTCAACGCTGCACCAGGCCTACGTATGCACCTCAAGCCTTCCTATGGCAAGAGCCGCCCTGTTGGCGAAGATATCGTCAACATGATGTATCCGCTAGGTGAAGATGGTCGTATTCCAGTTGTAGCTGTGACAGGGACTAATGGCAAGACCACTACTGTTCGCCTGATTTCTCATTTACTGAATGAGACTGGTTTACGCGTTGGCATGACGACTACTGATGGCGTATATATCAACCATCGCCTAATTGATTCCGGTGATTGCAGTGGCCCTAAGAGTGCACGTAATGTCCTCATGCATCCTGATGTCGATGCTGCCGTATTAGAAACAGCTCGCGGTGGAATGTTGCGTGAAGGTCTCGGATTCGATCGTTGCGAAGTTGCTGTTGTGACTAATATTGGTGAAGGTGACCACTTAGGTCTTAACTACATCACTAGCGTAGAAGACTTAGCGATTCTGAAACGGGTCATTGTGATGAACGTTGCACCAACAGGCGCTGCAGTTCTGAATGCTGCTGATCCGATAGTCGTGAAGATGGGCGATGTTTGCACTGGTCGTGTAATTTTCTTTGCACAGAATCAACACCACCCTGTCATTGCAGCCCATCGTGCTAAGAATAAAAAAGTAATCTTCTTTGATGGTACCTATATCGTCTGTTCAAAAGGAGCACGCGTACTTTTCCGCTTCCCTGTAAGCGAGATTCCGCTGACTCAAAATGGCGTTTTAGGATTCCAAATTGAAAATGCGATGGCCTCTATTGGTGCTGGCTGGGCTTTAGGTCTAGACGCTGAAAAGATTGCGCGTGGACTTCATTCTTTTGAGAGCTCGGCTAATGCAGTGCCAGGACGCTTCAATCAATTCCAGCACAAAGGCGCTACTGTGATTGCTGACTATGGTCACAACCCAGATGCCATGCGCGCTTTAGCAAGCGCTATTGAGGCTATGAAGCCTAAGAAGAGTCACGTAGTGATTAGTGGTGCCGGCGATCGTCGCGATGAAGATATTCGTGATCTGACCCGCATTCTGGGCAATAGCTTTGACAATGTCATCCTCTATCAAGATCAGTGTCAGCGTGGCCGTGAAGATGGAGAGGTTCTTAAGCTTCTTCAAGAAGGCTTGGTAGGCACTAAGAAAGCTAAACAGGTTAAAGAAATTACCGGTGAATTCCTCGCCATTGATACCGCCCTCAATGATTTATCTGCTGGCGATATTTGCCTAATCCTGATTGACCAAGTAGAAGAATCTCTGGCCTACCTTAAAGAGAAGGTACAACCCTAATCCTTTGGTTGATTTTCAGGTGATCATCTGAAATACAAAAAACCCAATCAGTGATTGGGTTTTTTTAATTTACTACCACCTAAGAAATATTGGCAGCCAGTTATGCCTGAGAGTGATAGTGCTGGAGGCGCTCAATCTCTTCCTTAGATCCCAACATGACAGAGACACGCTCATGCAGCTCGGTGGGAACCATATCCATAATCAGTTGATCACCATTGGTAGATGCGCCACCAGCCTGCTCTACCAAGAAGCTCATAGGGTTTGCCTCATACATCAGACGGAGCTTTCCTGGCTTATGGGGCTCACGTTGATCCCATGGATACATAAAGATACCGCCACGCGATAAAACACGGTGCACATCAGCAACCATGGATGCGATCCAGCGCATATTGAAATCTTTATCACGCTCTCCACTCACACCAGCTAAGCACTCATCGACGTAGCGACGGACAGGCTCAGCCCAGTGGCGCATGTTCGACATATTGATTGCGAATTCTTTGGTTGAGTGAGAAATCTCTACCGCGTGCTTAATTAAAACAAATTCACCAGTTACTTTATTGAGGGTGAACATCACTACGCCATCACCCAGAGTTAATGCCATGGTAGTTTGTGGGCCATACACAACGTAACCAGCTGCCACCTGGTGACGGCCTGACAATAAGAAATCTTCCGTCTGTAATGGCGCCGCAGGATCTTGCTTCTTGAGTACAGAAAAAATAGTGCCGATGGATACATTCACATCGATATTTGAAGAGCCATCCAGTGGATCAAATAGCAATAAGTAATCACCAGTACCTTGAACCGGGAGCGGTAACTCCATTTCTTCAGAGGCTAGACCAGCCAATGATTTACATCCCTGTACGCCGTCAATTAATAAGTCATTGGCAATCACATCCAGTTTTTGCTGAACTTCGCCCTGGACATTGCCAGTGCCAGCAGAGCCCAGCAAGCCAACCAAGGCACCTTGAGCAACTTCATGACTCAAGGTTGAGCAAGTATCAGCAACTGCTAATAGCAACTCTTGTAGGCCCGCAGGGATGTCAGCACCCTTCACCTTGGTAGTAGTCAGGTATTGCTTGAAATTGGTATTAAAAGTACTTGAAGCGCTCAAAAGGAGTTTCTCCGTGATGGGTTTATTTCTGAATAGACTCTATTTTGCCTTGTTCTAGCCGGCTGAATTGCCTAAAGCCTTAGAAACCACCTCTTTCACATCTGCGGAGAGGGTTTCGCATGCTGCCACCCGCCTTAGGGCTGACAGCATCTGCTCCTGATAAATCGGAGCAAACTGACGCCAGCGATCCAATCCCCTGGCCAAACGAGCGGCAACCTGGGGATTGATTGGATCCAAGGCGAGAACGGATTCAGCCCAAAATGCATAACCGCTACCATCCATTTGATGAAAGCTAGCGGGGTTATTCATACAGAAAGCATGAATCACGCTACGAACCCGGTTGGGGTTATTCATTTTGAAAGCTTCGTGCTCACGCAAACGCTTGACTTCACTCAAGGTGGATTCAGCGTTCGCTACTGGAGGTCTACTCGATTGCAATGCAAACCACTTATCAATCACTAAAGCATCATCAGCAAATCGGGTATAAAAATCTTCCAAACAAGCTGCCGCTGATTTGCATCCATGAATCACTAAGCCAGCTAAGGCGGCGTATCGGTCAGTCATATTGTCAGCATTCTGATATTGATTGACGGCCATAGGTGCCCAGATCAATGGATCGGCTTCGAGCAGCATGCTGAGTGCAAGATTCTTCAAAGCACGCTTGCCAGCACTTGCTGCATCAGGATTAAATGGTCCTGGTGTTTGCATCTGTTGATAAAGAGCCGCCCACTCAATTCGCAACTCGCTCGCAATAGCGTGACGGAAAGCGCGACGGGCAGCATAAATCTGTTGGGGATCAACGCTTGCGCACTGTTCATATAGATAGGTCTCGGCAGGCAAAGTCAGTGCCAGCTCTTTGAACGCCGGATCCAACTCCGGATCAGTCAAGAGAGTGCGGTAAGCCTCAATCAGCGCCTTATCAGGCAAGCGATTATCCAAAATCATTTGCATTGCCAGTTTCTGACCGGCTTCCCAGCGATTAAAAGCATCGTCATCGCTCGAGAACATAGTTAGCAGGTCGGCCTCACTTTGATCAAAATCTAAATTGATCGGGGCTGAGAAATTGCGATTGATTGATAGCACTGGGCGACTTGTAAGCTGATCAAAAGTCCAGGTTTGCTGATCTTGAGTTAACTCCAATAATGCCTCAACCAGATCATTCTCTGGGGTTAATAAACGCATCCTCAGTGGGATATGGAACGGCTTGCTATCTTTGTTTACCGTATTTGCTGCAGGACTTTGCGTCAAAGTAATTCGATATTGCTTTGTGTCCGCATCGTAGGACTCTTGCACCTTAACCTTGGGGGTACCCGCTTGGCTATACCAGTTCTTAAACTGGGAAAGATCACGGTCATTGGCATCAGCCATCGCCGCCAAGAAATCATCACAAGTAACTGCTTGGCCATCATGACGCTTGAAGTACAGATCCATGCCTTTGCGGAAACCCTCAACACCTAATAGGGTTTGATACATACGCACGACTTCTGCACCCTTCTCGTACACGGTCACAGTGTAGAAATTATTAATCTCCTGGTATTCATCTGGGCGAATTGGATGCGCCATCGGACCCGCATCTTCAGGGAACTGAAGTTGGCGCAATAAACGCACATCTTCAATACGCTTAACTGCCCTACCGGACTCGCTACCCATTTGATCAGCAGAAAACTCTTGGTCACGGAATACAGTTAAACCCTCTTTAAGGGATAGCTGAAACCAATCTCGACAAGTCACTCGGTTACCAGTCCAGTTGTGGAAGTACTCATGGGCTACTACGCTTTCGATGTTGGCAAAGTCAGCATCCGTTGCAGTTTCTGCTTGGGCAAGAACATACTTGGTGTTGAAAACATTGAGGCCCTTGTTTTCCATCGCACCCATATTGAAATCGCCTACCGCCACAATCATGAAGCGCTCGAGATCAAGTTCGAGACCGTAGCGCTTTTCATCCCAATGAATCGAAGCAATTAACGAGTCCATGGCATGGCGGGTCTTTTTCAAGTCATGTGGCTCAACCCAAATCTGCAATAACTTTTTTGCACCGCTGCTTGTGGTGATAGTTTCTTCAATACACTCGAGCTTTCCGGCGACCAAAGCAAATAAGTAAGACGGTTTTGGAAATGGATCTTCCCAAACAGCGCTATGCCAACCATTCGGCAATTTTTCAGTACTAATGAGGTTGCCATTGGATAGCAATACCGGGCACTCTGCCTCACGAGCACGAAGAGTGACGCGATAGCGCGCCATCACATCTGGTCTGTCAAGGAAGTAAGTAATCTTTCTGAAACCCTCAGCTTCACACTGGGTAAAGAAATTGCCGTTTGAGACATACAGACCCATGAGTGAAGTATTTTTCTCGGGTACACAAACGCAGATGATCTCAACAACGAAAGCTTGCTTACCTTGATTGGGCAGTGCATGAATCGTTAACATTTCTGGGGTCAACTCAAACTGACGGTGGGCTTCACCATTAATACGCAAACTCACAAACTCGAGCTCATGACCTTGCAATACCAAAGGCGTACCAACTTCATGACCAGCACCAGGAAGAACCTCTAGGCGACTCTTCACAATCGTCCTAGCGGGATCTAAAGCAATGTCTAACTCAACCTGGGAAAAGGTGTAATTGGGAGCGCGGTATTCGAGCCTGCGAAAGCTCTGTGGCAGATCAGTTTTCATAGGGCAATTTTAAGCCCCCTAGAAAAATTCAGCCTAAGCCCAAACGAGGGTGAAAATACCAATGGCAATGAAAGTGACGGCAGCTACAGCATGCACCCACTTAATGGGCATACGCTTGGTAAATTTCTGCCCAATCCAGACTGCTGGCGCATTAGCCAACATCATCCCCAAAGTGGTGCCAACTGTTACTGAAAAGACATCAGAATATTTAGCGCCGAGGGCAATCGTAGCGATTTGGGTCTTATCCCCCATCTCCGCCAAGAAAAAGAGTCCAACCGTCAACATAAATACTTGCAAGGCTTTATCAGCCACCTTTGACCCACCAGCATCATCAATGTGATCAGGCACCAATAGCCACAGACCAATTCCTAAAAAACTCAAGCCCAAGACCCACTTCAGAAGATCTGGGTTGATAAAAGTAGTTAACCAATGGCCTAGCAATGCTGCACAAGCATGATTGGCAATCGTCGCAATGAATATCCCACCAATAATGGCAAGCGCCTGCTTTGGATAACGCGCAGCCAACATCAAAGAGAGTAATTGGGTTTTATCGCCCATCTCAGCGAGAGCGACTACACCAGTAGAAAGTGCTAAAGCAGATAAGTCCATGCTCTTAATGATAGAGGAAAGCTTGGGAGCACAGACTCCCAAGACATTCACTCATGACAACTTAGGTGGAGCAACTAAGCAGCTAGCAACTCTTCCGCTGATACAAAGTCGACTTTTTGTGCCTTAGCTACTGGCTCAGAGGTGAGATTACCTCGATGCACACTCAAGCCATTTCGCAGATGATGGTTATGTGAAAGGGCTTTCACCATTCCACTATTTGCTAAGGCCTCAATGTACGGGTAAGTTGCATTCGTCAAAGCAAAGGTGGATGTTCTGGCAACGGCTCCTGGCATATTTGCAACGCAGTAGTGCAGCACACCATCTACGATAAAGGTAGGATCTGCGTGAGTAGTAGCTTTAGACGTCTCAAAGCAGCCGCCTTGATCAATTGCCACATCCACTACTACTGCACCCGCTTTCATTTTGCGCACCATCTCTCTGGTCACTAGCTTAGGGGCTGCAGCGCCAGGCAACAATACGGCACCAATCACGACATCCGCTTCACATACCTCCAACTCCACTAAAAGTGGATCAGCATAGAAGGTTCTTACGCGATTGCCATAGAGCATATCAATCTGTCTCAAGCAATCAATGTTGCGATCAAAGATGCAAACATCTGCACCCATACCAACTGCCATCTGCAAAGCGTTGCGCCCCACTACACCCGCACCTAATATGACTACCTTTGCAGGTGCCACTCCAGGCACACCCGCCATCAAGATACCCAAGCCGCCATTTGTTTTTTCCAAATGCGAAGCCGCCGCCTGAATTGACATCCTGCCCGCAACTTCACTCATTGGGGCTAACAATGGCAGGGCACCGCTACAAGAAGTAACAGTCTCATAGGCGATGCAACTCGCGCCCGAGGCAAGCAGCGCCTTAGTTTGCTGTGGATCTGGGGCTAGATGCAAATAAGTAAACAGAATTTGATCTTCACGCAACATCGCACACTCTTGTGGCTGAGGCTCCTTCACCTTCACTACCATATCTGCTTTTGCAAAGACTTCAGCAGCGCTATTGATCAAAGTAGCGCCAGCTAAGCGATAGGATTCATCGCTCAGACCAATTTGCTCACCAGCTCCTCTCTGCACTAAGACAGAATGACCTTGCTTACATAAACCCCTCACATTACCCGGGGTTAAGCCAACACGAAATTCATTATTTTTTACTTCTTGAGGTACGCCAATAATCATTTATGTCTCCTTATTTGAATTCACGACTCAGTTTTGTTTTGCGATGCAGGCCAACGATGTAGAACATGGCTAGATACACGCCCAATAAACACGGACCTAAAACCAGTGCAATCCGTGCATCCTCATGAAAGCCCATTAACACCACTACCAAGGCAATGAATGCCAATGCGAACCACGAGGAATAGGGCCACCAAGGCGTGCGATATGCCAATTCAGCAACCTGGGTTTTTGTAAGAGAGCGACGAAATTGAATTTGGGTGAGCAAGATTGCAATCCATACCATCAGCCCAATAAAGGTAACTGCAGCCATGACGTACTGAAATGCCTTATCTGGAACAAAGTAGTTGAGCACCACACCGGTCATACAAACTGCGACTGTCGACATCACCGCACGATGTGGCACGCCATATTTGGATAACTTGGCAAATGGCGAAGGTGCATAGCCATTCACTGAGAGCGCATATAAGAGGCGTCCGCCACTAAAGATGCCGGCATTACAGGATGACAATGCGGCAGTAATGACTACGAAGTTAATGATTCCAGCGGCTTCACGCAAACCAATCCGCTCAAACATCACTACGAATGGACTACCTTGTTGACCAACTTCATTCCAAGGAAAGATCGCTAAGATAACGAGGATTGCACCCATATAGAAAATCAAGATGCGCCATGCTAGAGAATCAATTGCCATCGGAATAGTCTTGCGAGGGTTCTCTGCTTCACCAGCAGATAAACCAATCATCTCAATACCAACGTAAGCAAATAAGACCATCTGCAAGGAAAGCAGCATTCCACTAATTCCATTAGGGAAGAAGCCTCCGTGCTGCCATAAGTTACTGAAACCAATGGGATTCCAATCATTTGTAAAGCCAAAGAAAATGACTGAACCACCCAATGCAATCATGGCAACGATGGCAACTACTTTGATGAGAGCAAACCAAAACTCAAATTCACCAAATACTTTTACGGCGATGAGATTGATCAGACCCATCATCAAGATGGAAGACAAAGCCCAGATCCACTGAGGTGTCTCAGGAAACCAAATGGTCATGTAGATGCCAACAGCAGTCACTTCAGCTATTCCGACAACAATCCAATAGGTCCAGTAACCCCATCCAACCATATAGCCCGCAAGCGGCCCTACGTAGGTATTGGCATATGCCGCAAATGAACCTGCGACTGGCTCATGCACCGCCATCTCACCTAAAGCGCGAAGGACGATGAAGGCAACAATGCCAGCCAGTAGATATCCCAACAAGATTGAAGGTCCCGCGATCTGAATCGCGCTTGCCGAGCCTAGAAATAATCCAACCCCAATAGTCGACCCCAATGCCATGAGGCGAATGTGCCGCACTTTGAGGTGGCGCTGTAAACCAGTTTGTTCAGTCTGCAAAAGAGACCTCCTTTCGATTTGTCGTTGGTAAATCACCAACGAGGCAAAGTCTAGGGAGGACTGCGCATCTACACTAGGGCAGAAAAATACGAAAAGTATTTATACAAACAAATTTGATGCGTAAGAAATGGATGTGCTAGGTAGGTACTAGCCCATTAGCAAATTAAGAAATTTGGGATGACATCAGAATCAGTAATTTCCTACAGGGATTCCCCTTAAGGATTTACTGGCTGATTTGAAGAAATCACTTGTTGGTCAGCAATTAGATTTAAAACTTCGGCGGCTGCAGCCAAACCACAGGCTGCAGTAACCATCACTGTGGAGCCGTAACCAGAACAAGCAAGCCCACCGCTAGCAACTCCTGCGCGAGGCTCGTGTGAGTAGATTGCGCGTATACCAATCTTTCTCTTCAGATTTCTAGAGAAGCCATGATCCTGTCTGAGGCCTTGACGTACTTTTGCTAGTAACGCATCTTGCTCCGTTCTAGAAAGATCATCACATCGCACAGAGGTAGGATCTGACTTTCCACCAGCAGCACCACACATCACTAAAGCTCGCTGATTTTTGTTTGCCCAAACCGCTAAAGCAATTTTGGTTTGCACTGAATCCGTAGCATCTAAAACAATCGCATTTTCAGGAATCAAAGTATCCAGATTTTCTGGCTCCAAAAATGCATCATGTGTAGTGAGCGTAATTTCAGGATTAATTTGACGAATGCGCTCAGTCATGGCTTGTACTTTTGCTTTGCCATACTCACCTTCAAGCGCATGTAACTGACGATTGGTGTTGCTTTCGGCAATGTGATCAAAATCAATTAAGACAAGATGGCCGATGGCGGTACGAGCTAAAGCTTCAGCAGCCCAAGAGCCTACCCCACCCAATCCAGCCACGACGACTGTGGCATCTCGAAAACGCTCACGCAACTCTGGTCCATATAGCCGGGCTACACCCCCAAAGCGACGATCTCCCACACTGTCTTCTATCTTGTCTTCTGCCATAGCTTCTCTTTATACTGAAAAAATGGACTCCATCGCTCAACTCCGCAAAAACTATACCTTTGGCCAGCTTTCAGAGACTGAGGTTCCGCCCAATCCACTGAGCTTGTTTCAGGTTTGGTTTGATCAAGCCGTCAAAGCGGAATGTCCTGAACCCAACTCAATGACTTTGGCAACAGCAGATACAGCAGGCAATCCATCAGCTCGTATTGTCTTACTAAAAGGTGCTGATGAGGCTGGCTTTACCTTCTTTACCAATTATGAAAGCCAAAAAGGCAAAGATTTGGCTGTTCGCCCTCATGCTGCTTTGTTATTTCATTGGCATGAACTAGAACGCCAGGTTCGCATCAAAGGAATGGTTGAGCGTGTTAGCCCTACTGAGAGCGACGAATACTTCCACTCCCGCCCAGCAGCTTCCCGAATTGGGGCTTGGGCTTCGCCACAAAGTGCTGAGATTCCCAATCGCGAATTTCTTGAAGAAGCTGAAAAACGTTTCGCAGCTGACTTTGGGGATAAGCCGCCAAGACCTGAACATTGGGGTGGTTATCGCTTACACCCTACTGAAATTGAATTCTGGCAAGGTCGACCCTCTCGCCTGCATGATCGCATTCACTACCAACTTGAAGGTGCGCACTGGCGTATTGCTCGCCTAGCGCCTTAATAGCTTCACCAGCACTTACACTAGCGAAACTCTGACGCAATCAGAGATTGAAACTTTGATCTAAATTTTGCCAACTTAGGAGCAACTACTGCCATGCAGTAGCCCTGCCCTGGATGCTGACGAAAATAATTCTGGTGATAATCCTCGGCTGGATAAATAACCGGCGCCACATCAATTTGCGTCACCACTGGATTGGAATAGATTTTCGCCTCCTCCAGCTCTTTCACTACCTCATGAGCGGTTGCGCTTTGGCTATCGCTATGAGTAAAGATCACTGAACGATATTGGGTGCCGTGATCATTACCCTGATAGTTCAAGGTAGTTGGATCATGAATAACAAAAAAGATTTCCAATAAATCACGGTAAGAGACCAGCGCTGGATCAAAATAGACGTCAACGATTTCAGCATGCCCTGTTTGACCCGAGCAAACAGACTCATAGTCAGGGTTTGGCATCGCTCCCCCTGCATACCCTGAAACTACTGCACTCACGCCAGTGATTTGCTGGTAAACCGCCTCTAGGCACCAGAAACAGCCGCCTCCCAAAGTGGCGCGTTCAAGGCTTGGCTGGTTTTTGAGGATAGTTTCGTTCATACCTTTATCCTAATACCTTATTCAATCGTTTGCTTGCCCCACATAAAACCCATGTCGATAAATCGCTTCACACTCCAATTAGATGAAATCAAGGCTGCTTATGCTGCAGAACCCAACCCTACTCTAGAGGTTCGCCTCGAGCGAATTGGGCGCATTGAGCAAATGATTTCTGCCAATGAAGAAAAAATCTGCAAAGTCTTGGCTGCAGACTTTGGTATTCGTCACTCAATTGAGAGTCAGCTTCTGGAATTTCAGATGATTTATCAAGCATGTAAGCATGTTCGCAAACATCTCAAAGAGTGGATGAAACCTCAGTTGGTCACAACACCAGGATTCTTAGGCTCATCTCACGCTTGGACTCAAATGCAAACGATGGGTGTCGTTGGCATCATGAGCCCTTGGAATTACCCCGTGCAACTGGCGCTGGTTCCAGCCATTGCAGCATTTGCAGCAGGTAATCGCGTTTGGCTAAAGCCTTCAGAAAGAAGTTCGCGTACATCCGGATTCTTGGCAACATTGATCCAAGAATATTTTCACCCTAGCGAATTTTGCGTGAGCATTGGTGGCACGGATGTTGCCGAATCTTTCGCGGCACTCCCCTTTGACCATCTCTTTTTTACGGGCTCAGGAGAGATTGGTAAGAAAGTGATGCGTGCAGCTGCAGATCATCTCACACCGATTACCCTTGAGTTAGGCGGTAAATCGCCGGCGATTGTCGATTCCTCAGCCAAGCTCAAAGATGCTGCCGCTAGCATCATTTACGGCAAGCTGGTGAATGGCGGACAAACTTGTATTGCGCCTGACTACGCAGTGGTTCATGCAAGTGATTGCGAGGCATTTATTCAAGAGTTACAGAATGCAGCTCAAAAACAATTCTCCAATCCAGAGGGATTGACTGGTGCGATTGATGAGCAGCAACTAGCGCGTTGGCATCAACTAGTTCAAGATGCGGTAGATCGTGGGGCACAAGCAATTCCACTCATCCATTCTGCTGATAACACTGAGTTGCCATTCACGCCTGTGGCACTCTTCAATGTTTCTGAAGATGCACTCATCATGCAAGAAGAAGTTTTTGGACCTATCTTGCCAGTTGTGGCAATCAACGATATCGACTCAACAATTCGCTACATCAATGAACGTTCAAAGCCATTGGCTCTGTACTGGTTCGGCAAAGATAAAAAGGTGATGCAACGCATTCTGAATGAGACTCGCTCTGGTGGCGTAACAATCAATGACACGCTATTGCACGCAGCTATCGAAGATTTACCGTTTGGCGGCATCGGTGCAAGCGGTATGGGCGCCTATCATGGCAAAACCGGTTTTGAGGCGTTTAGTCATCGCAAATCGGTATTAGAAGTTCGAGGTTTCTTTGGACTCAATTTCTTAAGCGGTACCAAATTGGCTAGACCACCCTACGGCAAAGGTGTTGAGCGCTTACTGCGCTGGATGCGTTAATCGAATTACTTGCAATTAATTCGGGAAAACCCTTGTAATTAGCATCTTAAAATGCCATAATGGGAGGCTTTTTAAAGCAATTTGATTCATCGCCCCCCAGCTATATTTCAGCGTACCGTTTAGAAGTCATAAACAACAAAGTTTAAAAAACGCGCTGCCGCCTGTCTGATGGTCGATGCCTTTGACCATCACACTCAAAAAAACAAAGAGTGTATACACGGAGACATCCCTTAAAGGGGATGTGTAATAGCATGACTTTTTCTAAAGAAACCAATCCCTCTGGAAATGATTTCCAGAATTTCGCCCTCGCGGCGCCACTCCTTAAAAACGTTGCTGAACTGGGTTATACCCAAGCCACTGAAGTGCAAGCTCAGGTTATTCCTGCGGCTCTCGCTGGCGGTGACTTATTGGTCAGCAGCCAAACTGGTAGCGGTAAAACCGCAGCCTTCTTATTGCCTTTGATTAATCAACTCATTGAAGACAACCCAAATGGCTCACCTGTACCAGGCCGCGCACAACCTAAAGTGTTAGTGCTCTGCCCTACTCGTGAATTAGCTCAGCAGGTTGCCGCAGATGCAGTGAACTTAGTTCGCGGCATGAAGGGTATCCGTATTGCAACCGTCATGGGTGGCATGCCTTATGGCAAGCAAATCCAAGCGCTGAAAGGCGCATTGTTAGTTGTCGCAACTCCTGGTCGTTTGCTCGACCTAACTGACAGCAAAGCAATTCGCTTAGATGATGTCAAACAGCTCGTTATCGACGAAGCCGATCGCATGCTCGACATGGGATTTGCCGATGATCTCGAGGCAATTGATAAGCGTTGCGCTGCTCGCACTCAAACCTTGATGTTCTCTGCAACTTTTGCACCGAAGATTATGTCTTTGGCAAATGAATTGACTACTAACGCTAAACGTATTGAGCTTGCTCATGCTGGCGAAAAGCACGCAAACATTGAGCAGAAGCTCCACTGGGCTGACAGCATGTCACACAAGCATAAATTGCTTGAGCACATTTTGGCTGATGCCTCTTTGGATCAAGCGGTAGTTTTTGCAAGCACTCAAGTTGAAAGCGAAAAAATTGCTGACACCTTACGTGCCAATGGTTACGAAGCTAGCGCCTTACACGGTGCAATGCCTCAAGCTGTTCGTATGCGTCGTCTTGAGTCTTTGCGTAAAGGTCACACCAAAATTTTGGTTGCGACTGACGTAGCGGCTCGCGGTATTGACGTGCCACGTATTAGTCACGTGATTAACTTTGGCTTGCCAATGAAGCCAGAAGACTATACGCATCGCATCGGTCGTACTGGTCGTGCGGGTCGTAATGGTGTTGCTATCACTTTGGTTGAACATCGTGATCGCGCCAAGATTCGCAATATCGAACGCTTTACACAGCAAGACATCGTTGCTTCTGTTATCGCCGGCCTTGAGCCACAAGCCAAGCCTAGCTTTGGTGGTGGCGGTGGTCGCCCAGGTGGCGGTCGCTCTGGTGGTGGCTTTGGGGGCGGCAATCGCTCTGGTGGCGGTGGTGGTCGTTATGGCTCAGGCGCTCGTTCAGAGTCTCGTTCTGGTGGCGGAGGCGGTGGCAATCGCTCAGGCAATCATTTCGAATCTCGCTCTGGTGACTCACGTCCATCCGGCGATTCACGTCCTGCTGGTGGTAATCGTTTTGCCGATTCACGCCCTGCACGCTCTGGTGACTCACGTCCTGCTGGTGGCAATCGCTCTGGTGACTCACGCCCGTCCGCTGGTCCACGTTTTGCTAAACCAAAATCTGGCGGTCAACGTAGAAACTTTAGCGGTAGCTAAAAATGGTTCACCGTCGTCGTCTCCGTTCTGCATGGAATCGAGTCGATTCCGGTGAATTGCATCAAGCGCCACGCAAGTGGCAGTCTTGGCTCAGCGATACCGGTTCTTTAACCCAAAAAATTGAACGTGCAATTGGACAAAAGCTAGAAGTTCTAGTTTTGCGAGATTGCCGTCAAAACCTAAATAGCGACGAGAGTCGCTATTTTCATTTCAAGATTAAACGTTGTCGCATCAGGGAAGTATTGCTGTGTGCCGACGGCATTCCGCTGGTGATGGCGCATAGCATCATCCCCAGCACTAGCTCGAGTGGCAGTAACCACGAGGTTTTGCGCCTAGGTAAAAAGCCTTTAGGTGCAGTTCTATTTGCCAAAACACGCATGCACTCCAAACAGAAACCATTCCGTGAAATTGCTCGCTTAGATCAGCAAAACGCTTTATGGAAAAAATGCTTCCAGCAATATCCAGAGTTGCCATCAGTTAGCTGGGCAAGACGGACGCTATATCAACTTAAAGGGCGCCCACTCTTAGTGAGCGAAGTCTTTCTGCCGGCACTACTTAACTATCCTAATAATTAAATAGATAGCCAAGCTTGTGATGCAGCAATCAAAGCCTCATCGCCAGGCTCACAAGTAAATACTTCACCAAAACCAATTTGCTCAGCAGCATCAGTAATATTGTGATGCGGGCAAATGGCTGTTGCGAGATCGAGTGGCAATTTTGCTTGCCCTAAATAACGCACTGCTTCAGATGAAGTGAGAAGCCAAAGTGCTTTAGCAAAATCCATCTCATGAATTTCCTTCCAGGCAGGACTATTGAAATCCAAAGGTACGCGCGCATAAACTGAGAAGGCTTCAACTTGCGCACCAGCATGCTTCAAAGTATCAGCCAGCCAATCGCGCCCACCCTCACCTTTAAAAATGATCACTTTCTTGGTGGACCAGTCCCATTTCAGCTTCTGCAATTCAGCCCATAAACCTTCGGAATCCCATTGCGTATTGTTCTGAGGAAGAATGACTGTCGTGGGATTGCTCTCAACACCGATGCCATGATTTTTGAGGGCTGCCATGCTACTGCCTCCCATAACCCCAACAGGCACGGGCTTACCAGATAAATCTGGCCAAGATTGCTCGAGTAAACGCATCGTGCATTCAATTGCATTTGGACTAACGAAAATTGCCAGGTCTGCAGTCTTGAGTGCAGTAGTGATCTGCTCCAGCAAAACATCATCACCCTTCGGAACAATCGTCAGTAGGGGTAAAGAAATGATCTGAGGGAAGGTTTCTTTCGTAAACCCGCTATCTACTAGACTTACCTGCAACGCTTCTGACAATTGGCGCGCTTGTCCGCTTGGACGAGTAATGACAATGGTCTTAGTGCTCATTAGAGAATTACCTTGTTACCACTTACTTTGGCAACCCGTTAGGCAATAAACGCTCAGCGCCTTGAGAAATTAGGTCACGCGCAACTGAGAGACCCAACGCTTCTGCGTCTTCCAAACTCTTTACCGCACCTTGGGCACTAGCTAAGCAACTTGCAGTGCCATCAACGCTAGCCACAAAAGAGCGGATGTTCATATGATCATTATCCCAAGTAGCATAAGCCGCTAAAGGCACTTCACAAGAACCACCTAATTGGCGTGACACCATACGCTCAGCAGTGACAGCATAAAGAGTTGGCAGATCATTGAGAGGTGATAGCCACTCTTTGATGTTGGGATGCTTGCTAAGGGTTTCGATGCCGAGTGCGCCCTGTCCAGCAGCTGGCGTATATGGATCAATCGGTAACAGCGCACGAATACGGCTTTCCAAACCAAGTCGCTTGAGACCAGCAGCAGCCAAAATAATGGCCTGATATTCGCCACGATCGAGCTTACCCATACGGGTATCTAAATTGCCACGCAATGGCTGAATCACTAAATGTGGGAACTTGGATCTCAGGACCGACTCACGGCGCAAGCTTGATGTGCCCACTACCGCACCTTTTGGTAAATCTTCTAGGCTCGCAAAGTCATTAGAGACAAATGCATCATGCGCATCCTCCCGCGCCATCACGCAGGACAAATCAAAACCCTCGGGCATGACCATGGGCACGTCCTTCAGGGAGTGCACCGCCAAATCAGCCCGACCATCCTCCAAGGCAGTTTCAAGCTCTTTCACAAATAAGCCCTTACCGCCCACTTTAGAGAGGGCCTTATCCAATATTTGATCGCCTCGGGTAGTCATTCCCAGGATCTGCACGTCGCACGCTGGATAGAGCTTTTTAAGGCAATCCCGGACGTGTTCCGCCTGCCACATGGCAAGGCGACTCTCACGGGAGGCAATTACCAGACGCTTAGGGGTGGCGGATACGGGGGATGTGGAGCTAGAAATAGGGGTTTGGGACATAACATTTAAAATAATCAAAGACCTACACCAATATACTGCGTTTATGAGCTCATCAAAAAATTCCCTCGCCAACAAAGCCCAAGCTTGGTCGGCCCGTTTTAACGAACCCGTTAACGAACTAGTTCAGCGTTATACAGCCTCTATTGGCTTTGATCAACGCTTTGCCTTGGTTGATATCGCTGGATCTTTGGCTCATGCTGAAATGCTGGCTACCCAAAAGATTATTAGCGCTCAAGATTTGGCGGATATTCAGAAGGGTATGGCTCAGATCAAAGGTGAAATTGAAGCTGGTGAATTTAACTGGCAACTCGCCTTAGAAGATGTGCACCTGAATATCGAAGCTCGCCTCACTGAATTAGTTGGCGATGCTGGCAAGCGTCTTCATACTGGTCGCTCACGTAATGACCAAGTAGCTACGGATTTACGTCTGTGGTTACGTGGCAGTGTTGATCAAATCGCCGCTACTCTCAAAACTTTACGTATCGCCTTGCTCGATCTTGCTGAGACTCACTCGGCTACGATCATGCCCGGCCATACTCACTTGCAAGTAGCGCAACCCATTACTTTCGGTCATCACTTGATGGCTTACTACGAAATGTTTAGTCGCGATGCAAGCCGCTTGGCTGATTTACGCGCCCGCTTTAATCGCCTACCTCTGGGTGCGGCTGCTTTAGCCGGTACAACCTATCCGATCGATCGCGAGCAAGTTGCCAAGACCCTAGGTTTTGATGGCATCTGCAATAACTCACTTGATGCCGTATCTGATCGCGACTTTGCGATTGAGTTTTGCGCCTTTGCATCCATCCTGATGATGCACGTGTCTCGTCTATCTGAAGAGCTAGTGCTGTGGCTTAGCCCACGCTTTGGCTTTATTGATTTACCGGATCGCTTCTGCACTGGCAGCTCGATCATGCCTCAGAAAAAGAATCCAGACGTACCTGAATTGGCTCGTGGAAAAACTGGTCGTGTGTATGGCGACTTGATTTCTTTATTAACTTTGATGAAGAGCCAGCCATTGGCATACAACAAGGATAACCAAGAAGACAAAGAGCCTTTGTTTGATGCAGTCGATACCGTACAAGATACATTACGTATCTTTGCTGATATGGTGCCGCATATTCAGGTTAAAGCAGATGTAATGAAGGCTGCTGCTGAAGAAGGCTTCGCAACGGCAACCGACTTAGCTGATTACCTAGTTAAAAAAGGTTTAGCCTTCCGCGATGCCCATGAAGCAGTAGCCCATGCTGTTAAGGCCTGCGTTGGCCGCAACTGCATGCTCACCGATCTATCTCTTCCTGAATTGCGCTTTGCTTGTGGTCTAGATAATCGCCCTGAGATGATGGGTGATGATGTCTTTGCCCTCTTGACTGTTGATGGCTCTGTTAACTCTCGTCAACATGCTGGTGGTACCGCCCCAGCACAAGTACTTGCTGCGATCAAACGGGGTCGTGCAGATCTCTAAACTGCATGGGCTTTTGGGGAACACTCTCAACAGGAATTGACCGCCTAAATCAATTCCTGGGCAAGATTGCTAGCATCATGATCTTGCTATCTTGTGTAGTGTCAGCTGCCAACGCCGTACTCCGCTATAGCTTAGACATGAGCAATAACTGGCCACTGGAATTGCAGTGGTATTTATTTGCTGCAGCTGTGATGCTCGGCGCCTCATACACCCTCAAACGCAATGAACATGTCCGAGTTGACTTAATTTACTCGCAGCTTTCTGATCGCGGTCGCCTTTACATCGACCTTTTTGGTTTGATTGTCTTTTTAATGCCAGCCTGCATCTTATTTGCCTGGCTATCTTGGACAACATTGTTTTATCCCTCATGGTTAGTCTCAGAGCATTCACTCAATGCAGGCGGTTTGTCACGCTACCCCATTAAGTTTGTTGTACCTTTTGGTTTCTTCATGCTGAGCCTGCAAGGCTTATCCGAAATCATTAAACGCATTGGCGCACTCAGAGGCAAAGAAACATTGCCCGCCGCCGATCTCCATTATGAAAAGCCCATGCAATGATTCCACTTGAATGGATGCCACCGCTTATGTTTGGCGGACTCATTGTGTTTATGTTGATCGGCTTTCCGGTGGCATTCTCTTTGATGGCTGCAGGCTTATTTTTCGCTGGCATTGCGATTGCTGAGAATTTCTTTGGCATGCCGTTTTTACAAGCGATCCCTCAACGCATCTTTGGCAGCGTCCTGGCTAACGACTTACTACTAGCAATTCCCTTCTTCACTTTCATGGGTGCCATTCTGGAACGCTGTGGTCTTGCCGAAGAAATGCTGGACTCGATGGGTCAACTCTTTGGACGTATTCGGGGCGGCCTTGGTTACTCAGTGATTATTGTGGGATTTATTCTGGGGGCGATTACCGGCACAGTAGCTGCTCAGGTGATCGCTATGGCGATGATTTCCCTGCCAGTGATGATGCGCTACGGCTACAACATGCGCTACGCCACGGGCGTTTTAGCGGCTTCTGGGACCATTACCCAGTTGGTACCACCCTCTTTAGTGCTGGTTGTGCTGGCTGACCAATTAAAAACCCAAAGCGGCAGTGCCGATGTGGGCAGCATGTATCTGGGTGCCTGGGGTCCATCTCTACTACAAATTGGTCTTTTTGCCCTCTACACCTTTTTCCTATCTCGCTTTAGGCCTGGCTACTTACCCGCCGCACCCGAACACGAACTCACCCTCACAGGCTGGGCACTCTGGAAAAAATGCCTCATGGGCATCATTCCTTCGGCAGTGCTGATTTTCTTGGTGCTGGGAACCATCATGACTGGCATTGCGACGCCAACCGAGTCTGGCGCCATGGGCGCGATGGGTGCATTGCTCTTAGCCTGGATACGCAGGGCAAGCATTCCCAACCTGAAGGGATTAATACAAGAGGCATATCAAAACACCATGCGTATTACTGCGATGGTGGTCTTCATCTTGATTGGCTCAACCTGCTTCTCAGTTGTCTTCCAGGGTGTTGACGGCGGTCACTGGGTAGAAGAGTTGTTTTCTA
Organism: Polynucleobacter sp. 80A-SIGWE; assembly: GCF_018882295.1. Lineage (GTDB taxonomy): Bacteria > Pseudomonadota > Gammaproteobacteria > Burkholderiales > Burkholderiaceae > Polynucleobacter. The sequence continues at coordinate 723,658 of NZ_JACVOR010000001.1, read as the reverse complement.
ATCTGCCGGGCGGTTGGGTTGGGTTCTTGGTGGTTGTGAACTTGTTTGTTTTCTTCTTGGCCTTCTTCTTAGACTTCTTTGAAATCGCTTTCATCGTTGTGCCGATGCTGGCACCAGTTGCAGTCAAGCTACTTTCACCAGTACTACTTGCCTCCATGAATGGCAATCCTCAAGCTGCAGCCAGTGCTGCACTGGTATGGTTTGGTGTCATGCTCTGTGTGAACATGCAAACCTCATTTATGCATCCACCATTTGGATTTGCGCTGTTCTATCTGCGTGGTGTTGCGCCGAAAGAAGTCAAAAGTAGTGATATTTATTGGGGCGCATTACCTTGGGTAGCCCTACAACTCATCATGGTTGTTGTAGTGGCAGCATTCCCAGCGCTAGTCACCACCTTCTTGGATAAGCCTGCAGCAGTAATTCAGAGCCAGGACTTTAATTTCACTGGGGGTGATGACGCTAAATCGGAGCCGCCTTCAAGCAAAGCGGATGAAGATGCACCGGTTGTATTTCAATTGGATAAGCCAGGCAAGTAGCGAGCCTTGAATCATGATCATTGATAGTGGTATCGGCACGCAATAATCACAAGTTGATTTTTCTCGATGGCATAAACAAGACGATGAACATCATCAATTCGCCTTGACCAAAATCCCGATAAACTTTCCCTTAATTCCTCAGGCTTTCCAATTCCATCCTCAGGATTTCGCATGGCATCTTTTATGAGTGCGTTAATGCGTTTTAAAGTTTTTTTATCTTGCCCTTGCCAGTAAACGTAATCAGACCATGCAGCACTTGTCCAAACAACCCTACTCAGCACCTACAAGAGCCTTTTCTTTGGTTTGCCCTTTGCGATATTGCGCCAATGATTTCTCCAAATGTTTTACGTTAGCTGGAGATTTTAATAAATGGAGTGTTTCCATCATGCTGTTATAGGTATTTAAAGACATCACCACAGCATCATCAGCATCCCTGCGAGAGATGATCGCTACATCACAATCACTCACCACTTGATCGATTACTTGTTTGAATTGGTTTCTTGCGTCAGAAAAATTAATTATTCTCATGGTCCAGCCTTACTTGTTCAATATATTGTACAAGTATAGTCAAAGCCTTATTCAGACACAAGTAAAAAAATACCCTGCAAATGCAGGGTATTGGAGGATGGTTTACTTAAGCTGGGTCACAGGGTGATATCCGGCTCTTGCCTCACGCAATCAACGTAGTACTCGCTGCGGCCATCAATATCTGCTTTAACCAAGCCGTGAATATCAGTTTCAAATCCAGGGAATCGCTCATTGAAGTCTCGAGCAAAGTAGAGATAGTCAATGATGCGTTTGTTGAAGCGCTCACCCGGAATCAGCAATGGAATACCTGGAGGATATGGCGTTACTAGCATTGCAGTAATGCGATCTTCGAGTTGATCCAAAGGAACGCGATCCACCTTTTTATGTGCCATCTTGGCCCAAGCATCTGAAGGCATCATCGCTGGCACCATATCTGATGTGTACATCTCCGTAGTCATACGGGCAACGTTACGACTCTTATAAAACTCATGAATCTGCTGGCAGATATCTTTCAGGCCAACACGCTCATAACGAGGATGTTTGGCAACAAACTCTGGCAGCACTTTCCACAAAGGAGCGTTCTTATCAAAGTGATCTTTAAATTGCTGTAGTTCGGTTACCAAAGTATTCCAACGACCCTTGGTGATGCCGATAGTGAACATGATGAAGAAGGAATACAAACCGCACTTCTCTACGATCACGCCGTGCTCAGCCAAGTACTTTGTAACGATGCTTGCTGGGATACCCATGGAACCGAAGTTACCTTCAATATCCAAACCAGGGGTGACGACAGTCGCCTTGATTGGATCAAGCATATTGAAGTCTTTAGCGACATTGCCAAAGTCATGCCAGCTGGCATTAGGCTCCAGAATCCAATCTGAACGCTCGCCAATACCTTCTTCAGTTAAATGATCTGGGCCCCAAACCTTGAACCACCAGTCTGCACCAAACTTATCATCCACCTCACGCATTGCGCGACGGAAGTCCATCGCTTCAGCAATAGATTCCTCAACCAGCGTAGTGCCGCCGGGAGACTCCATCATTGCAGCAGACACATCGCAAGAAGCGATGATGGCGTACTGTGGACTAGTGGAGGTATGCATTAGATAGGCTTCATTGAAGCAATCACGATCAAGCTTCGTATCCTCAGCATCCTGCACCAACACCTGAGAAGCTTGTGAGAGGCCGGCCAATAACTTATGAGTTGATTGGGTAGCAAACATCAAACTCTTCTTCGTACGCTTACGATCAGAGCCAATAGCATGCATGTCTTTATAGAAAGGATGGAATGCAGCGTGCGGCAACCAAGCTTCATCAAAATGCAATGAATCTACTTTGCCATCGAGCATTTCTTTAATCATCTCGACGTTGTAGACGATCCCATCATAAGTGCTTTGCGTGAGCGTCATGACACGAGGCACTACGGTCTTGTCTTTAATGAATGGATTGGCATCAATTTTCTTCTTGATGTTTTTCCACTCAAACTCTTCCTTTGGAATTGGGCCAATAATGCCAAGGTGATTACGGGTTGGCATCAAGAAGATTGGGATCGCGCCCATCATCGTGATCGAATGAATTACTGACTTATGGCAGTTGCGGTCAACTAATACCACGTCGCCAGGAGCGACAGTAGAGTGCCAAACAATCTTGTTTGATGTCGATGTGCCATTGGTTACAAAGAACAAATGATCGGCATTAAAGATGCGTGCAGCATTGCGTTCACTTTGTAATACAGGGCCAGTGTGATCTAACAACTGACCCAACTCCTCCACTGCATTACAAACGTCAGCACGAAGCATGTTCTCGCCAAAGAATTGATGGAACATGCGTCCCACTGGACTCTTTAAGAAAGCTACGCCACCGGAGTGTCCCGGGCAATGCCAAGAGTACGAGCCTTCAGAAGCGTAATTAGTCAGCGCTCGGAAGAATGGTGGAGCTAAAGAATCTAGGTAAACCTTTGCTTCACGAATGATATGACGTGCCACGAACTCCGGCGTATCTTCATTCATATGAATGAAGCCATGCAGTTCACGCAAGATGTCGTTCGGCATGTGACGTGAAGTACGAGTCTCGCCATACAAGAAGATTGGAATATCCTCATTGCGCTTACGCACTTCTGTAATGAATGCGCGCAAGTTATTTAATGCAGGTAAGTCATGGTCTTCAGAGTCAGAAACAAACTCTTCATCATCGATCGACACAATAAAGCTGGAAGCCCGGGAGGCCTGCTGGGCAAAGGATGTCAGGTCACCATAGCTAGTTAAGCCAATCACCTCCATACCCTCGTTTTCAATCGCCTCCGCTAGGTCGCGAATACCTGAACCTGAAATATTTTCAGAGCGGAAGTCCTCATCAATAATGATGATTGGAAAACGAAATTTCATGAGCACCCCTTAGAGTCGCCAATATGGCGATGAAGCAGATTAAGCAGATTAAGTCTTCGGCAGAGTTACGCCGACTTGGCCTTGATACTTACCGCCACGATCTTTGTACGATGTGCCACACACTTCATCGCTTTCAAAGAACAGAACTTGTGCACATCCCTCACCGGCATAAATCTTTGCAGGCAATGGAGTCGTATTAGAAAACTCGAGCGTAACGTAACCTTCCCACTCAGGCTCGAATGGAGTGACGTTCACAATAATGCCGCAACGTGCGTAAGTGCTCTTACCAACGCAAACCGTTAATACGCTGCGTGGAATCTTGAAGTACTCAACAGTTCTTGCCAAAGCAAAAGAGTTTGGAGGAATGATGCAAACTGGACCCTTGAAATCCACAAACGATTGCTCGTCGAAATTCTTGGGATCAACGATAGTGCTGTTGATATTCGTGAAGATCTTGAACTCATCAGCACAACGAATGTCATAGCCATAGCTTGAAGTGCCATAGCTCACAATTTTTTGCCCGGCAGCATCTTGGCGGACCTGCCCAGGTTCAAATGGGCTGATCATGCCTTGCTCGCCCATACGGCGGATCCAGTGGTCAGATTTAATAGTCATGGCCGAATTGTAAAACCATCGCAGGCCATATGCCCACGAATTTACGAGGTGGCAGGCGGGGAGGTAAAAATCACCCTCTCAGGGGCATTGAAGATCTCAAAATGCTTCCCGGAACAGCGAGATAACAAGGTGAGATTAGTCTTGCGGGCAAGCTCCAAACCCATTAAGGTCATGCCAGAGCGGGTCATCAGGAATGGGATGCCCATCTGAGCGCCTTTAATGACCATCTCTGAGGTTAGACGCCCCGTAGTAAAGAAGATCAGATCTTTGCCCGGCTTGTCGGCGAGCCACATGAGGCCGGAGATAGAGTCAACGGCGTTGTGACGTCCAACATCCTCAATAAAGTGAAGTAGACGGACGCTATTGTTACCCTCTCTCTCAAATACAGCGCAAGCGTGTACGGAGCCAGATTTCTTATAGATGGTGTCGTGAACTCGAATGCTATCTATGAGGGCGACTATTGCCTCTTGGGTTAATTGAGGGCCATCTGGCAATCTAATCTCCGCCATCTCCTCAATCAAGCCACCAAACATGGTGCCCTGCCCACAACCCGTAGTCACTACCCGCTTACTGGTGAGAGCATCAATATCTACCGTGCTGCGATGGGTCTTTACGGCTGCTGAATCGGTCTCCCAATCCACCTGGATACTGGCAATATCTTCAGGCGACTCTACTAGGCGCTGATTACGCAAATAGCCCAGTACCAGGGCTTCAGGGGCGCTTCCCAAGGTCATCAGGGTGACGACCTCCCGCTTATCCAAATAAATGGTTAAGGGGCGCTCCCCAGGAATATGGGTGGTCTTAATACGCCCCGCCTCATCCATGACCTGCACTTCGTGCACTAAAGGCACGGAAGCGTGAGACATCTGAATGTTGTGGGGCAAAGCCATAAAACGCCTCTTAAATAGGTTCAAATCGGTATTAACTTTAACCGCAGACTAAAATTGCTGCTGAAGTGAGGGCCCAAGCCCCATAATCTTGTATTCCCATTTGTTGAAATGATTTCTATTTAAGTACGCATGAGTAGCCCCAAACGTCGCCTGCTAGTTACCTCCGCCCTGCCATACGCCAATGGCCAGATTCATATTGGGCATTTGGTGGAATATGTCCAGACGGATATTTGGGTTCGCTTCCAAAGAATGCGTGGTCACGAAGTGCATTACGTTGGTGCAGATGACACCCACGGCACGCCGATTATGTTGCGCGCTGAAAAAGAGGGTCTCACTCCTAAAGAACTCATCGCCAATGTTTGGAAAGAGCACAAACGCGACTTTGATGATTTCTTAATCTCATTTGATAACTACTACACGACAGATAGTCCTGAGAATGAAAAGCTGTCTCAAAGCATCTACCTCAAACTTCGTGATGCAGGTCTGATTGAAAAGCGTGCAATCGAGCAAGCCTATGACCCCGTTAAAGAAATGTTTTTGCCGGATCGCTTTATTAAAGGTGAGTGCCCTAAGTGTGGCGCTAAAGATCAATACGGCGACTCTTGCGAAAAATGCGGAGCAACTTACTCTCCAACCGATTTAAAGAATCCATTCTCCGTAGTGAGTGGTGCAACACCGATTAAAAAAGTTTCCGATCATTACTTTTTCAAGTTATCGGATCCACGCTGCGAGACATTCTTGCGCGAGTGGACCCAAGTAAAAACTCCCTTGCAACCAGAAGCTCGCAACAAGATGAAAGAATGGGTTGGGCAGCCCGGAGATAGCAAGCTTGGGGACTGGGACATCTCTCGAGATGCGCCCTACTTTGGCTTTGAAATCCCTGATGCACCAGGCAAATACTTCTATGTATGGCTTGATGCGCCAATTGGCTATTACGCCAGCTTCCTCAACTACTGCCAGAGTAAAGGCCTGAACTTTGAGGAATGGGTCCGACCTGATACGACTACCGAGCAGTACCATTTCATCGGCAAAGATATTCTGTATTTCCACACACTCTTTTGGCCAGCGACCCTGCACTTTGCAGGCTATCGCACCCCAACCAATGTATTTGCTCATGGCTTCCTCACTGTTGATGGCGAGAAGATGAGTAAGTCACGTGGCACTTTAATTTCCGCACACAGCGTAATTGAATCTGGATTTAATCCTGAATGGTTCCGCTATTACTTTGCAACCAAACTCAATGACAGCATGGAAGATTTGGATTTAAATCTTCAAGACTTTGTTGCTCGAGTAAACAGCGATCTATTGGGTAAGTACATCAATATCGCAAGTCGCAGCGCCGGCTTCTTGGTGAAGCGTTTTGGCGGTGTAGTTTCTGATGCAGCAATGAGTAATCCATTACTGACTGAGATTGCATCTGCTAGTGAAAAAATTGCTGAGCTATATGAGGCACGTGAATATGCAAAAGCATTGCGCACGATCATGGAGCTAGCCGACAAGGTCAATGCCTTTGTTGACGAAAACAAGCCTTGGGAAATCGCTAAAGATCCTGAGCGTGAAGCTGACTTACAGCGGGTCTGCAGCATCACCTTAGAGGCATTCCGTTTATTGAGCCTCTATCTGAAGCCAGTGCTGCCTCAGGTCACAGCCGGAGTTGAAGACTTCCTCTCAGTCCCAGCCATGACCTGGAATGACGTTAAAACACCTCTCTCCAGCCAAAATCCGATCAAAGCCTATAAACACCTCATGACCCGGGTCGAAGCGCCCCAAATCGAGGCTTTATTAGCAGCAAACCTCTAAAAACGACCCCAAATAGGGTAATTTCTAAGAATTGGCCAAAAAGTCGGCAGGTTTGTAGGAAAAATCGTTAATAATGATGGGCTGGCAGATAATTGCTACGCAGTAATTTTTGCAAGTTATTGAATTAATTGAGAATTTTAGGAAATATGATGGCTAGATATACATCCGAATTCACCCAGTTCTTAAATGAGCTCAAATCTGAGAAGCCTGAGCTCGAAGCGGGCCAGCAAGCTGGTCGCGCACTCCTTTGGGATAAAGAGCCTTTGACTACCGAAGATCAACGTCGTGCTAAGGCAGCCAAATTAAAGCAACGCGCTTACGTGTACTCGAATGACTGAGTTGGGAGCCGAGCCAGGAGCTCAATCTGAGTTGTTAGATAGCACCCCATCAGTAACCGATGGAATGTCTTCGGCTTTCGCCAAACTCTATGGCGAGCCATTATTTAAGCTTCCTACCGATCTATATATTCCACCTGATGCACTAGAGGTTTTTCTAGAAGCATTTGAGGGCCCTCTTGATCTTCTGCTTTATCTAATTCGCAAGCAGAACTTCAACGTACTTGATATTCCAATGGCGCAGGTGACTCAACAGTACCTAAGCTATATCGATCAAATCCGTCATCACAACTTAGAGCTAGCAGCTGAATACTTGCTGATGGCCGCCATGTTGATTGAAATTAAATCTCGCATGCTGTTGCCAATGAAGAAGGCCGATAGCGATGAAGAGGTTGAAGATCCGCGCGCAGAACTGGTTCGCCGCCTCTTAGAGTACGAGCGCATGAAATTGGCCGCTCAAGAGCTCGATCAAATTCCACAGCAAGGGCGTGATTTCCAAATCGCCCATGGCTATGTTGATACGACCGTTGCCGTTACTTGGCCAGATGTTAATCAAGATGATTTACAAATGGCTTGGCGTGATGTGCTTCACCGCGCAAAACTGAACCAACATCACACCATTACTCGCGAAGAGCTCTCCGTTCGTGATTTCATGACACGTATTTTGCGTCGCTTGCAAAGTACTAAATTCGTAGAGTTCGGTGAGTTATTTGAAGAAGCCATTAAATCCGGCAAAGGCATTCCAGTGGTGATCGTCAACTTTATTGCAATGCTTGAGCTCTCACGCGAAGCCTTAGTTGAAATCACTCAAGCTGAACCATATGCTCCAATTTATGTACGGCTCGCCTACACCCCTGTTGCATGAAAATTATTAGCGATATACAAGAGCTGCGTGACCACTTACGTGGACAAAATCGCGCCTCCTTTGTGCCAACCATGGGCAATCTCCATGAAGGTCATTTATCCCTCATGCGCCTTGCTAGACAACATGGTGATCCGGTAGTAGCCAGTATCTTTGTCAACAGATTGCAGTTTGGTCCAAATGAAGATTTTGATAGCTACCCGCGCACCATGCAGGCAGATATCGATAAGTTGGAAAAAGAAGGTGTGTACATCTTGTTTGCGCCAACTGAGCGCGACCTATATCCACAGCCACAAGAATACCGAGTAGATCCACCACAACAACTGGGAGATATCCTTGAAGGTGAGTTCCGCCCTGGATTCTTTAAAGGTGTTTGCACAGTTGTACTGAAGCTCTTATCTTGCGTACAACCTAAAGTGGCAGTATTTGGTAAAAAAGATTACCAGCAGCTGATGATTATTCGTCAGATGGCCAAGCAATTTGCATTGCCTGTAGAAATTATTCCAGGTGAAACAGTGCGCGCTGAAGATGGCCTAGCCCTCTCCTCTCGCAACGGCTATCTCTCCATTGAAGAGCGTGCAGAAGCACCTGAACTACAGAGAGCCTTGCAAGAAGTTCGTGCACGAGTACTAGATTTAAGTCAGCGCAGTACTCACTCACTGCTAGAGATTGAAAAAATCGCGGTAGATCTTCTCACTGGCCGTGGTTGGCAACCGGACTACATTGCTATTCGTCAGCAAAGCGATTTAGCTCCAGCATCCAATGAAAGCTTGCAAGCTGGTGAGCCGCTAGTCATTCTGACGGCTGCCAAGCTTGGTAAAACGCGTTTGATTGATAACCTAGAAATCTAGTTTCTAGGTATTGGATTCACGCTGTGAATTACAGAGTAAAAAACTGACCCGCTTCTAAATTCAACTCTTTAGCCAATTCAGCGCCGGTTACTTTTCCAGCGGCGCCTTTTGCTTTGAGGACCTCGATTTGCCCACCATGGCAGGTGACAAAGAAAGAATCTAAAGTAATTTGAGTGACTTCACCAGGCTTGCCTTTTACAGCGCCAAAAGTAGCTGCTACATGCTTATGGCAGTCATAAATCTGAACCTTTTGCTCGCCGAACTTAGTCCAAGCGCCAGGCGCAGGATTGCATGCACGAATTAAGTTGTAGATCTGACTAATGTGAGTAGCCCAATGAATTTGAGCGACATTCGCATCAAACCAACCTTCGTAATTTGCCTGCGATTCGTCTTGAACAATTTCTTGATGTTTATTCGCAATCACCAGATCAGCAGCTTCAAGTAAGGCCCGAACACCTAATGGGAACAATTTATCAAAGTAGACTTTTCCCAAAGTGTCATCAGGCGCAATTGCTACTTCTTTTTGCAAAATGACTTCGCCTTCATCCAAGCCATCAGATGGACGGAAGATAGTTAAACCCGTCTTCTCCTCACCCAAAGCAATCGCCCAATTAATGGCGCTTGGACCACGGTACTTAGGTAAGAGCGAAGGGTGATACTGAATAGTGCCATGCTTCGGAATCTTGCAAAGCTCTTGTGGTACGAACTGAAGTACATAGGCCATCACACAGATATCAGCCTTGCTATCAATCATTGCTTGCGCTGCCTCAGGGCCTTTAAGGGAGGAGAATTGCAAGGGGGTTAAGCCTCTTGCAATCGCCGCCTCTTTGAGTACTTCAGGCTTGGTTGATTTCGGATTATCCGGCGGACAGAACACGGCAACAACTTCATCGCCGCGATCTAAAAAGGCCTCTAAAGCCGCCTTGCCAAAATCCGCACTTCCAATCAACGCAACCCGCATCTTAGATTACCTTATCGTGACGAAGAGCAATCAACTCATCAGTAGTAAAGCCAAGCTCACTAAGAATCTCATCGGTATGCTCACCAAGCAATGGTGAACGAGTCACATCAGTTGGGCTATCAGACATCTTGATTGGATTACCCACAGTCAGGTACTTGCCACGAATTGGATGATCCACTTCAACAACTGTTCCAGTAGCACGTAACGCTGGCTCTTCTGCGATTTCTTTCATCGACAAAATTGGACCGCAAGGAATATCGTATTTATTCAAAATGTCCATGACTTCAAACTTCGTCTTAGTCATTGTCCATTTTTCAATTTCACCGAAGATTTCCATCAAGTGTGGCAAGCGAGCCATTGGTGAAGCGAAACGCACATCTGTAATCCAATCTTCACGACCGATTACCTTGCAAATTGCTTCCCAAACTGGAGCTTGCACGATGACATACATATAGGAATTAGGATCTGTTTCCCATCCTTTGCATTTCACAATCCAACCAGGCTGACCACCGCCAGAAGCATTACCAGCACGGGGTACAGAGTCTCCAAACTCTCCGTTAGGGAACTGCGGATACTCTTGCATCAGGCCAACGCGCTCGAGGCGCTGTTGATCACGCAACTTCACGCGACATAAATTCAATACCGCATCTTGCATCGCCGCCAATACTTTTTGACCGCGACCAGAATGAGTACGTTGATATAGTGCAGTCACAATACCAAGGGCCAAATGCAAGCCAGTACCGCTATCGCCAATCTGAGCACCAGTCACCATCGGAGGGCCATCATCAAAACCAGTAGTGGATGCTGAACCGCCTGCACACTGTGCTACGTTTTCATAAACCTTGCAGTCTTCGTAAGGACCGGGGCCAAAACCTTTTACAGAAGCCATGATCATCATCGGATTAAGCTCTTGGATACGTTCCCAAGAAAAACCCATGCGATCCAAAGCGCCCGGAGCAAAGTTCTCAACAAGAACATCGCACTCTTTAATCAAGCGCTCTAGAATTTCTTTACCTTTTGGAGTCTTCGTATTCACAGTGATTGAACGCTTGTTATGGTTCAACATTGTGAAATACAAACTGTCGGCATCAGGGATGTCGCGCAATTGACCGCGAGTAGCATCACCCTCACCCGATTTCTCTACCTTGATTACGTCTGCGCCGAACCAAGCGAGCAACTGAGTACAAGTTGGGCCGGATTGAACGTGCGTAAAGTCGAGGATTTTCACCCCTTCTAATGCTTTTGCCATGATTAAAGTCCTAATAAGATTGAAATTTTGAATTAAGCCAATTTTACCAGCGACAGATTGCGGTGCAACATGGCGTGCCTACTTATTGGGCACATCTAGCAAGGGATGCCCAATATTAGCTATTTGGGTGCAAATTTATTGATTTTCAAGATCAGAAAGCCGCTTTTTAAGAGCCCTTTCTTCAGTAAAACGCTCAGTCTCGTCACGAATCACTGCTGCCACACCATTGGCCTGATGTTTCTCATCAAACAACATACCCACGGTAAAGGCGATGGATAAGGTATGTCCATCTTTGTGCTTTGCTGGGACTTTTAATAATGAAGTTCCATAACGGGTTGTACCCGTCTCCATCGATTTGCTGTAACCCTCGCTATGCTTTTGGCGTTGGCGCTCGGGAACTATTAAATCCAAGGTATTGCCGAGCGCCTCTTCTTCCAAGTAACCAAAAATTCTGGTGGCAGCAGCGTTCCAAAGAACAATCTTTTCATGGGCATCTGCAACAACTACAGCGTCACCAATGCAGTCAAGCAGTTGGTTTAAATCTATATTCGTTTTCATACTGTCAGTCTATAGACATTAGCTTGATCTAGGTAAATAAAAAAGGCGCTCACAAGGAGCGCCTTCAAAACTAAAACAAGTAATACTAATTATTATTAAACCGCTTTTGCTGCATGCAACTTAGCGATGTCATCGGCGCTATAGCCAAGATCTTTCAATACTTCATCGGTATGCTCACCCAATACTGGTGATGGACCAACATCGATCTTCAAATCAGAGAACTTGATTGGGCTACCGATTGTCAAGTACTTACCACGAACCTTGTGGTCAACTTCAACGATAGAACCGCTCTTACGCAAGTCAGGAGATGCAGCCAATTCCTTCATTGAGAGAACTGGTGCGCAAGGAATATCGAACTTACGGAGGATATCCACAGCCTCGTACTTAGTTTTGTCTTTGAGCCACTCTTCAATTGTTGCGAAGATGTCAAAGATCTTGTCTTGACGTGCTTCAGCTGTCATATATGCAGGATCTGTTGCCCACTCTGGTTTGCCCAAAGCTTTAGTAATTGGCTCCCAAGCATGACCTTGAATAGTGAAGTAGATGTAAGCATTTGGATCTGTTTCCCAGCCCTTACACTTCAACACCCAACCTGGCTGACCGCCACCACCAGCGTTACCGCCACGTGGAACTACGTCAGAGAATGTACCGTGTGGATACTGTGGATACTCTTCGAGGTAGCCAACTTTGTCCAAACGTTGTTGGTCGCGCAACTTCACACGGCACAAGTTCAATACAGCGTCTTGCATTGAGCAAGATACTTTTTGACCTTTGCCAGTTTTTTGACGCTGCATCAATGCAGTCAAAATACCAATCGCCAAATGCATACCAGTGTTGCTATCGCCCAAAGCGGCAGCAGAAACTGTTGGAGGACCATCCCAGAAACCAGTTGTAGAAGCGGCACCGCCAGCACACTGAGCAACGTTCTCATACACTTTTAAGTCTTCATATGAGTGGCCATCGCTAAAGCCTTTTACAGATGCCATGATCATCTTTGGATTTAATTCCTGAATACGCGCCCAGCTAAAACCCATACGATCCAAAGCGCCTGGACCAAAGTTCTCAACCATCACATCAGAAGTCTTGATCATCTTCTCTAAAACTTCTTTACCTTCTTGAGTCTTAGTATCCAAAGTCAAAGAACGCTTGTTACCGTTCAACATCGTGAAGTACAAAGCATCTGCGCCTGGGATATCGCGCAACTGGCTACGAGTTACGTCGCCAGAACCTGGGCGCTCTACCTTGATCACGTCTGCGCCGTACCAAGCCAATAGCTGGGTACATGCAGGACCTGCTTGTACGTGTGTGAAGTCGATGATACGAATGCCGTCTAATGGTTTAGTCATATTTGATTCTCCTTAAAGTCTTTCTTGTGTATTGCTAAATTTGTTCTTAAAAAATTACTTATTAATTGCTTTCGGATTACTTCTTACCTGCTGCAGTTGATGGGTTCAAGTTAGTCAAACGTCCACTCTCTGTACCAGCTGTCTCATCAATCACGGCATTAATCAAAGCGGGCTTACCTTCAGCAATCGCTTTAGTCAAAGCAGCTTCTAACTCAGCCGGAGTAGTTACGTAGTAACCAACGCCACCAAACGCCTCAATCATCTTGTCGTAACGGGCATTTTTAACGAATACTGTTGGAGCAACATCTGCACCACCAGTTGGATTTACGTCAGTACCGCGATACACACCGTTGTTATTAAATACGACGGTAGTAATTGGCAGGTTGTAACGGCAAATTGTCTCCAACTCCATACCGCTAAAACCAAATGCGCTATCACCCTCAACTGCAACTGTTGGCAAGCCGCTAGTTACTGCAGCACCAATGGCGTAGCCCATACCAATACCCATAATTCCCCAAGTACCGGAATCGAAACGTTTACGTGGCTTATACATGTCCACAATTGCGCGGCAATAGTCGAGTGTATTTGCACCTTCGTTAACCAGGTTCACATCTGGGTTCTTCTTGATCACATCGCGAATCGCACGCAAAGCACCATGGAAGTTCATTGGTGAAGCTTCTTTAGCAAGAGTCTCAGCCATCTTCGCCAAGTTCTTATCTTTCTTCTCATTGATTGCGCCAATCCACTCAGCGCTTGGCTTCGGAACAGCAGCAATACCTTTGAGGAGCTCGCCAACAACAGAACCGATATCACCAATCAATGGAGCATCGATTTGTACGTTGCTATCAACTTCGTTTGCCTGAATATCGATTTGGATAAATTTCTTAGGATCTTTACCCCATGTCTTACCTTTACCGTGCGCAAGCAGCCAGTTCAAACGCGCACCAACCAACATCACCGCATCAGCTTCAGCAAGTACAAATGAACGTGCAGCAGAAGCAGATTGTGGATGATTGTCCGGCAACAAGCCTTTAGCCATCGACATTGGCAAGTAAGGGATGCCAGATTTTTCGATCAAGTCACGAATCTCTTTATCAGCCTGAGCGTAAGCAGCGCCTTTACCCAAGAGGATCAATGGGCGCTTAGCACCCTTCAATACATTCAAAGCGCGCTCTACAGCATCAGCTGCAGGAATTTGACGTGGAATTGGATCGATTACTTTGAAGATGGATTTCTTAGCTTCTTCTACTGGCATTGTTTGAGCCAATAATTGTGCAGGCAAATCTAAGTACACGCCGCCAGGACGACCAGAAACGGCTGCACGAATAGCGCGCGCAAAACCAATGCCGATATCTTCGATGTGATTAATACGATATGCAGCTTTGCAATATGGCTTAGCAGCATTGAGCTGATCCATCTCTTCGTAATCACCCTGCTGCAAGTCAACGATTTCACGTTCGCTTGAACCAGAAATCAAAATCATTGGAAAACAGTTCACAGTAGCATTAGCTAACGCTGTTAAGCCATTCAAGAAACCAGGCGCTGACACAGTCATACAAATACCAGGCTTTTGAGTCATGTAACCAGCAATTGCTGCAGCGTTACCTGCATGCTGTTCGTGACGGAAACCAATGAAGCGCAATCCTTCGGCTTGAGCCAAGCGGCATAAGTCAGTAATTGGAATACCAACGAGACCAAAAATAGTATCTAGGTCATTTGCTTTTAAAGCATCGATAACGAGATGGAAGCCATCGGTGACTTGGGTATTTTGATTATCTGTTGTCATAGAAATTTATAGTTAATTACACCGCCCGAACGTAAAGATGTTCAGTGCAATTTAGCTTTCGCTAACTGTCTCCAATTAAGTTATTAGTAGTGCCACGGGTATCTATAAGCATACCCGTTGAGGCTGAGATGAATCTTAGGCTTGGGGCCGGGGTTCATCATTGACTTCGGTCAATTTCCCCTGAAATCTAGAAGCAACTGGGGGTTTCTAATTAGACAAAGAGCTCTTTATGCTTTGTTTTGAGGCGGCTTAAAGTCTCCGGGGAGAGATTGAGGTAAGCGGCCAGCTCTTTTTTGGGGAGAAGCTCAAATAAGTCTTCGTATTTACGTAAAAACCGCTCTACTCGGCCTGGGGCATCGAGCATATGCAAGGTGATCGTGTGGGCCATGATCTCGCTCATGAGGCGCATAACCTCAAACTCAAAGCTTTCCTTGAGGGGCTTGTGGGCATCCAAAAACTCGGCCCACTTCTTAAGCGGCATACGTGCAACGCGCGCCTTGGTTACCGAGGCAATACTATATGGAGCCGCCGTCTTCAGGCGCCAGGCTGCATAGCTTGTTTCGATATCTTTTTCGATAGCAAAACGCAAAATCATCTCTTTTGCATCCGCACTAGAAACAATGCGCTTCAAGATTCCATCCAGCACAAAGTACTGCTCCATCTGGTGATCACCTTGATGAAGCAGGATTTCTGATTTTTTGAGGTCCGAAATGACTAAATGGCGCTCTAAGTCAGCCATTGCTTCAGGATCCAAGCTTTTTAACACTGAGTTTTGGCTCAGTTGCAAACGAATCAGGTTTTTTTCGGGGTGCTTGTCTAATGCTGTCATGAATCCTTAATCCTAGAGCCCCTATTGTAGGCTTTTTTAGCTTTTTAAGCCGATCCAAGGCTGGCCTGCGATAGAATTACAGGGTCGTGGTGCTTTATTGCAGTGCAATAAAGTTAAACGGGAAACACTAAACGTGTGCTGCCCCCGCAACGGTAAGTAAATACACCCTAACTAATGGTGAAGGTGTCAGGAGTCTGAGTAAGCCACTGTGCGCGTCAACTGCATGGGAAGGCCAGATTCTGAGATTTACTAGCCCGGATACCGGCCAAGACAGGTGGAATTTTGCGGACGGGGACTTTCGCGCGCCGATGAAGCATCCCCAGTCAAGCTGGCCAGATGCCCAATTGACGCCTGAACTCTCAGAAAGTGAAATTCTGTTCGACCCAGCTTACGGGGAAGTGAGCTAGGTGATTCGAAGGCAGAAGGTTCATCATGAAACAGCAGTTCAGCAGCAAAACGCTTGTCGCCCTACTTTGCGGCGCAGCAACAATATTTAATGCAGCAGCTCAAAACTCTCAGTCGACAGTAGTTGTCTCCGGCTCACGCTTTGAAGAGAACCTCAATGAAGTTCCAGCAAACGTCAAAGTAATTACACGCGATGAAATTGCAAACTCCACATCAAACAATATTCCAGATGTACTTTCACAAATTGGAGGCTTAGTAGTTCGAAGCTCAAACTCTGGCCAGTTAAATCTGGATGCAACCATAGATATGGGAGGGTTTGGAGCAACTGCAAATAGCAATACGCTCATCCTTGTTGATGGTCAACGTATGAACCCCATAGATTCCTTGGGTGTTGCCTGGGAATCCATTCCCATAGATTCAATTGAGCGCATTGAAATTGTTCAAGGTGGTGCAAGTGTGCAGTACGGCAATGGCGCTGTTGGTGGCGTCATTAATATCATCACCAATGGTGGCAAGGTATCCCTAAATCAGGCCAGCATTACTGCAGGTAGTTTTGGCACCTATATTGGCAACGCAATTCTTCGTAACAAAGTTGATAACACGACCTTACAGTTAACAGCGAACACCTCAAATAGCCAGGGATGGAGAGCAAATTCCGCGGCAAATGCCTATGCGTTCGATGCAAAAATTTCTCAAGCCCTAGGCGGGATAGACAACGTCTACGCTGATGTCTATTACAGCTACACAAACCAACAAACTCCAGGTGGTGTGGTTGGCCAAGTTGGGCAGGGCAATCCACAGGCCGCTAAATTTAACAATGTGGGAGCCGGAAATACTGGCAATAATTCTGGTGTGCGAGCGGGTGGTATTAAGAGCCTGGGCGATACCTACACTGCGATGATTGACCTTGCTTATGGCAGTAGAGGCATCAATTATGGCGCGCCCTACTATGCAAGCACCGATTCCGTTGGCGGCTATTTCCCAGGCCCTAGCAATGGGAATATCTCAAGCTGGGATCTAGGGTTAACGCCGAGGATTAAAGCCGATTTTGGTAGCTGGGGAACAACTGTAGTTGGATATGACTACGGCAAATCAAATCAAAATTCAAACAACCAGTACACGGGCGCAGCACAAGAGTTGATACTTGCGAACCAATCACCAATGGGATGGTTCTATAACAATCAACTCAACAATACCCAATCTGCAAATCTAATTAATCAATCTGCTTACATTATTAGCCGGGTGCCCATCAGTAAAGCAGTTGAGGCTAGCGGAGGATTCAGAAGGCAGACTCAAAACGCCTCAACAAATGATTCGAACTTTTATGCCCCCACCCCCACCAGTGCAAGTCAAAAATATGCAGCTAATGCAGGAGATGTAGCAATCAACTATTCATACCAAAAAAACCAAAAGGTATATGCCAAATGGAATCAATCATTTCGGTTTCCAAACGTTGATGAATTTTGGGGTTGGGACCCTAGTGGTAACCGCATCTTCTCGGGAATTCTTAAACCTCAGACTACGCAAACCTATGAAATAGGGGGGGAATGGAGTATCAGCAACGTGAGAGTTTCCGGCTCAGCATTTCAATCACTAACGCAAAATGAAATACGCTATGACCCAACAACTTACTACAACACTAATTCAGCAGATAACATTGGCAGAAAAGGTATTCTGCTGGACTCCACCTTTAATGCCACATCTAAATTAAGCATTTCAGGTGGGGGGAAATTTCAAAAATCTACCTACACCACGGGCATCTATAGCGGAACTGGCGTCTCTCTTGTCCCTGATCTTATTCTGAATGCAAGAGCACAATATCTTATTAATGCAGCATGGTCATTCGGTGGCGTCATCAACTTTGTTAGTCAGCAAATGTACGATTCCGAACCAGGGATCAGTAACTCTCTTGCAAAAATGCCCTCGTATACGGTCGGTGACTTATTTGCCAGCTATAAGACAAATAAATGGGAAAGTCGCTTAACCATCAAGAATGTTGGTGGCGTAAATTACTCTAGTTATGGAGGGTACGGAAGCCTATCGACTCCGGGCGGAGGATTGACTACCGGCTACTACTATTATCCAAGCGATCCTCGATCTGTATTCTTGAGCGTTAAATACGCTCTATAAATTAGATGTTTAAAAGCACCGCCCAACTCTCGATACATTTCAGCTACTTCCTTGTTGGGGTTGCTGTATTTCTCTTAGGATTTTCACTGGCTGCTTTTGCAGGCCCAGCGTCTGCAGCGGATGACCGATGGGTTGTGGCGGTATTTAAGTCCCAATAAGCTTATTTGATGGCCGCATTCAATCAGAAAAGCTTAGTAGTGATTGGATCGCTCTACCCCATTGAGCCCAAAATCGGGGGTTTCACAAAGCTTTGCCCTGAGGCTACAATGCCTATATGACCGAGTACACCCCTCATGTCCCAAGCGACTCCACTGAATCTGATTCGATAGCCGCATCTCTCCAGAGACTGGCTAAGAAAATTCAACTGATCTCCGACGCCGTTAAAGCGCTACATCAAGATCGCAGTCAGCTTGAAACCAAAATTGAGGATGCACAAAAACGGATTCAGCATATTTTGAGTCGTCTGCCAGAACAGAGTGACGGACGTCAATTGAACTTGCTCGGTGAGCCCGTGACACCAACCAATCCAGAGGATGACAATGAGCCAACAACGCATTGAAGTAACCCTCGCCGGTCAAAAGATCACATTAGCAACTAGCGCTGAGCATGAGCCATTACTTCGTGCAGCCTGCACATTAGTCGATGAACAAATTCAATTAGCAATTAATGGTGGCAATCGCAGCATTGAGCGCGCCAGCATGATGGCTGCACTGAAGATCGCTGGTGATCTTATTAAATTGCAAACTGCTTCTGAGCAAGCTCCCGTTCAGAGTCATTCATCCAATCCTGAAGAGATTGCTCGACTCCAGAATGAAATTCGTACCCTGGAAGATCAAGTGGATGCTCTGATGCAAAGCCTTTCCCTGCCTGGTTCGCCAAGGCCAATAGTTCCTTGAACCGATGCGCAAGCATCAGGAACGATCTTTACACTGTGGGCGTGAGCGTTTCGAATCTTCACAGTGGCAGCTTCGCGCTGTTCACTCCCTGAACTTCTTAATGCACCCGAAGCAGAGTAGCCGTTCCACCTTGAACCTTAGGGTTCAGGATGACGGCCTAGCGGCTAAGGCGGGGAATTCATGTCAATAGCCGATATCGCAATGCTGATGTTATGTGGAAGCATATCTGGCTTCCTAGCAGGACTCCTGGGCATTGGTGGTGGAATGATTTTGGTCCCATTCATGATTGTGGTCTTCAATCATTTAGGCTTTGGGCAAAATGTCATCGTACATATGGCCATTGCAACTGGGATGGCAACGATCCTCTTTACAACTACCTCAGCTATCTGGGCGCACCACAAACACAACTCAATTGATTGGAAGCTGGTGGCATCGCTCAGTCCAGGTCTAGTGATTGGTAGTCTTGTTGGCGGTAGTGAGATTTTTGAAGCAATCAATACCTCTTGGTTATCTTTATTCTTTGCCATTTTTATCGTCTACACCTCGATTCAAATGATCATCAATAAAAAACCTGCTGCTGGAAGAGAGCTACCGGGCACCCTCGGCCTTTTCTCATTCGGAGCGTTGACAGGCGTGATTGCCAGTCTAGTTGGCGCAGGCGGTGCATTTATTACCGTGCCATTTATGCTTTGGTGCAATGTAAAACCACACACAGCAATGGCAAGTTCTTCAGGCTTAGGGTTTCCGATTGCGGCTGCAGCGACGATCGGTTACATGTATGGAAGTTGGGGCAACCCTAATCTTCCCTCAGGCTCATTGGGATTTGTCTATCTTCCAGCGGTGCTGTGCATTGTGGCGGTAAGTATATTTACCGCCCCACTTGGCGCAAAAATGGCCAGAAAACTCAATGTGGCTCAACTCAAACGCATCTTTGGTGTGATGCTGTTTATGCTTGCGGCCTTCATGTTTAATGAAAGCCGCAAGGCATTCGGTTTCTAAGCTAGTATTTTTTGCTGTTAGCTGGTGTATTGCTGACGCAGAATATTCTTCTGCACTTTGCCCATGGCGTTGCGAGGCAAGTCAGAAACAATCTCTAAACGCTTTGGAATCTTGAAATTCGCAATTTGGGTTTTGAGTGTAGCGATCATAGCCTGCGCATCTAATTTGGCGCCTGCTTTTGGTACCACTACTGCCATTACCGCCTCACCAAAGTCTGGATGCGGAATACCGATCACAGCACTTTCATCTACACCATCCATATCATCGATAAAGCTTTCGATTTCTTTTGGATAGACGTTATAGCCACCAGAAATAATCAGATCCTTGCTGCGACCAACGATGCAGAGGTAATCCTTAGGCGCTTTACCGCCGTTAGCATCACCACCCCAGCGACCGACGTCACCAGTCTTAAACCAACCGTCTTTTGTAAATTCCTCGGCAGTTTTTTCTGGCATGCGCCAGTAGCCCTTAAATATATTTGGACCCTTAACCTGAATGCTGCCGATTTCATCAACACCACACGGCTTATTATTTTCATTCACCACGCGAACTTTTACGCCTGGCAAAGGCAAACCAACTGATCCACCTACGCGATTCCCTTTATATGGGTTGGAAACCAACATCACGGTCTCACTCATGCCATAGCGCTCAAGAATCGGCTGGCCAATCACCTCTTTGAAGGAATTAAATGTTTCAGTCAGCAAAGGTGCGGAGCCAGAAACAAACAGGCGCATATTACGTGCAACGTTTTTATTAAAACCTTTATCCGCCAGTAAACGTACATAGAAGGTTGGTACACCCATCATCACAGTCGAGTTCGGCATGTGATGAATTAATTGCGCAGTATCCAAACGTGGCAACCAAATCATTTTGCTGCCATTAATCAATGCGCCATGAGCAGCTACAAACAATCCATGAACATGGAAGATCGGGAGTGCATGCAATAAAACATCGCCTTTTTTCCAGCCCCAAAACTTCTGCAGCACTTGCGCATTGCTTCCCAAGTTTTTATGGGTCAACATTGCACCTTTGCTGCGGCCAGTTGTGCCAGAGGTGTACAAGATAGCGGCCAAATCATCGTCTTTAACGGCAACTGTTTTGAACTTATCGCTTTGACCGGCAGAGCGCTCTAACAGAGTGCCCTTGCGATCTTCATCCAAAGTAAAGACATGTTTAGTACCCGCTTTAAAAGCAACCTTGGATACCCAAGAGAAATTCTTACTACTGCAAACCACGACTGCTGGCTCAGCATTCTCTAAGAAGTACTGAATTTCTGCTGCTTGGTATGCGGTATTCAGGGGCAGATAAACATAGCCCGCCTTAATAGTAGCGAGGTACAAAAAGAGTGCTTCGGGTGATTTCTCAACCTGCACCGCAATACGAGATCCTGCGGGTAGTTTGAGGCTCTTGAGAAGGTTTGCCATCTTGGCAGTAGCGCACTCTAGATCACTCCAGGAGTAATACAACCCATCATGCGTTTCTAGTGCACAAGCCTGCTTATCTTTCGGAAAACCTTTTTCCAATAAGGAATATAAATTCATTAGAGCCTCAAATCCAAACCAGTAAATTAAATCAAATTATTAATCAAGCTTTGCGCCAGAGGCCTTAGCCACTGCAGCCCAACGCTTAATGTCTGCGGAAACAAATTTGCCAAAAGCATCACCAGTCAAAGTTGGCGTATCTGAACCGTTATTAGTCCAAATAGTTTTCAACTCAGGTGTATTGAGTGCTTTTTGCACCTCAGCAATCATCTTGTCAACGATAGGCTGAGGCGTTCCCTTAGGAGCAAACAGACCATACCAAGTTGACACTTCATAGCCCACTAAACCAGCCTCGGCTGCTGTAGGCACATTTGGAAACGCAGCAGAACGCTTCTGTGATGCGACAGCTAAGGCAACGATTGAACCATTTTTGATTTGTGCTGCTGAGGAACCTAAACCATCAAACTCCACATCCACCTGGCCTGCAATTAGGTCTTGCATAGCTGGGCCCGCACCGCGGTAAGGAATATGAGTAATAAAGGTCTTAGTCAACATCTTGAACTGCTCACCAGCTAAGTGATGTGAAGATCCATTACCAGCACTAGCGTAGTTGAACTTACCTGGATTCTTTTTCAGGAGCTCAATAAATTCTTTTAAGTTTTTAACTTGAACATTCTTTGGGTTCACCACGATGACTTGGGGTGGGCTAGCGATCATTGCAACTGGAATGAAACTCTTCTCAATGTCGTAATCTAAGTTTGGATACATGGAAGGAGCGATTGCATGATGAGCAGCACCAACAAAAAAGCTATATCCATCTGGAGCTGCTTTAGCAGCCAAGGACGCGCCCAATGTACCGCCAGCACCGCCACGGTTATCGATGATGATTTGTTTACCCAACTGCTTTGTTAGCTGCGCAGCCAAAGGGCGGGCAAAAGCGTCAGTACCGCCACCAGCAGGAAACGGCACAACAAAAGTAATGGGTTTATTTGGCCACTCTTGAGCCATTACAGCGAGAGGGGCGGCGCAAATTAAAAACAGCGCTTTTTTCAAAGTGCTTAATGAGAATACAGAATTGCTGTTTGTTTTAGTAAACATGCTTGTCTCCTTTATCTTTGACCAACTATCGCGTTGGTTTTATTTTCACAACTAACTATTAACCACTTATTCTAAGGGGACTTCCACTTTTCAGCAGAAGTTAGCCTCAGCGTTAATACTAGGGGGCCATCAAGCGACCCACTGCCCTGGAATACACAATTTCACCATTGGCAAAGCGTTCATGGTTATCCTCCACGCTTCCCAAGTCATACAGGTAATTCACCATCAGGCCAGCAGATTGGCGCAATCCCTTGCGAGATAAATCTCCGGCCCAGTTCACCAAGTGCAACTTAGCGCCGTTACCCAAGTGAAACTTCGCCACCGGATTACCATCGCGCCCAGTTGAGGCAAGTCCTAAATACATGCTTGCCAAACTTAGTAAAGCTGCTTTTTCTTTTTCTGAAGCGAGATCAGGGTGCCAGCCACCTGCCAATCGCTCACTCCATGATTGACTCTCAAGCTTCAGAACTGCCAAGGCTGCATCTCTTGCTACCTTGAGATTTGGCTTCAGCCTATCTGCTGGAACTCCCTCACCTAAATTTGCACCTGCGGCAACCCAATCCATAAATCCTGGAATCGGCGACAAAGTGACAAAGGTTTTTATTCCAGGGAATTCAGCATGTAACTGCTCAGCTACCCGCTTAATTAAAAAGTTCCCCATCGATACACCACGAAGACCAGGCTCGCAGTTGCTGATGGAATAAAAAACTGCAACCTTATATTGAGAAACCTGATCTACTGTTTCTGCTTTTTTATCAACCAAAGGTGTGATCACCGTAGGGATCTCGGGCAATAGCGCAACCTCCACGAAGATCAGGGGCTCGCTTGGCAGCTGTGGGTGGAAGAACGCAAAACAACGACGATCAGGCTGCAGGCGACGACGCAAGTCATCCCAGCCATCAATGGCGTGCACCGCCTCATGTTGAATTAGCTTCTCAAGCACCTCTGCTGGGGACTTCCAGTCCACCTGATGCATTTTAAGGAAGCCCGGATTAAACCAAGAAGATAGCAAGTGGCGCATATCGAAATCTACCGCAGCCAATTCTGGTTTTTTATCTAGTAGCTGCAGCAAATCACGACGCATTTGCACTACTGCTGCAGTACCTTGACTCGCGCGATTGAGGCGACGAAAAAATTCTTGGCGAGGAGACTCAGAAACTTTTTGCAACTGAATGTAATTGCGCGCACTAGAGTCAGCCACAAAATTTTGCGCTGCCTTGAGAACTGCATCCGCTTGGGGATTGAGCTTCTCAAATAGAAAAGTAAAAAATGAGACGTGTTGATCTTTTGCTAATTTGCGATAGTTATTGACCACATCATCAGCCATGCTGAGCGCATTGGATTCGCCACGCTCAGATATCAAACGCTTAATGGCGTTATTTGCCTTAGACAAATTTCGAGCTTTGGTTAACTTCTCTAGCATGGTCATCTCTCGGAAAAGACTAAGGATTAAAGGGTTTGTATGTGATTCAATTTAATACTGGAAACACGCGTAATCAATTAATCATAAGAGAATAACATTAACTTTAAGTTAATGATTTTTGAGAAATGCTAATTTGCCTCTGTTATTTTGCGTTGCAACATACGGGCTTCAGCCGCCAAAGCCAAAATATTTGCATTTAATTCATTAGCCTCAAGATAGATCAAGGCGATATGCTGAGTAACCGCGTATTTGGGCAGCAAAGGAGTCAGGGCAATGGCATCACCCATCAGCGCTTTTACCCTGCCTGGCAAAAGTGTTTTACCCAAATCGCCAGAAACCATATTCATGAGTGAAAAAATATCACCCACTTTCATCACTATATTTGGCTTAACTCCAGCCAACTTAAAGGCGTCATAAAAACCTGAGGTAGTAGCAAATCCCTCTTGAAGAGTAAGAAACTTTTCAGCCTGATATTGAGATAAATCAACGCTAGCTTCACTGGGCTTGCTTTTCTGGGAAGAGGCAAAGAAAAGTTGGTCATCAAATAAAGGGACTACCTGCAGGCCATCTGGTAATTTTCCTGGGGGCGTTGCAATAACAACTGCATCAATAGCGCCTTCGGATAATTTTTTCATTAGCTCTTCGTTAGATCCGAGATGTAAATCAATATCTAAATCCGGTCTACGGATTTTGGTCCCCATAATGATCCGAGGAATTACGTTTGCAGTTAATGAATACATTGAGCCCAAGCGTATTTGCCCACTCTCAAGCCCTGCTTTAGATCTTGTTTTTTTAAGGATGTGTTCGATGTCGTCAAGCAATTCGACACTCATCTCTGCCAAATAAATTGCAGCTGGTAGCGGTTTTAATTGACGTCCTTCCTTAACGAATAAGGGGCAGCCAACACCGCCCTCTAGTGAGTGCAGCGCCTTATGGATGCTCACTGAACTCAGACTTAATTCCTCGCCGGTTTTGGAGAGACTTCCAGTTCTAATAAATGAACAGAGAATCTCCAGCTTGCGAAGAGTGACATCTGTATTTAGCATACGCCAACCTTTTTAATCACAGCTTAAGCGGACTTAGACCTAAAAACAGTGAGGAGATAAATTCCAAAAATAATCATGGGTACAGAAAGCCACTGCCCCATGGACAAGCCGAGGCCTAAGAGGCCCAAGAAGGCATCAGGCTCACGGGCAAATTCTGCCAAAAAGCGGCAAAGTCCGTAGCCCAATAAAAACAATCCTGAAACTTGTCCCACCCGACGTGGCTTACTGGAATAGATCCACAAAACAATACCCAAGCAAATCCCTTCGCCAAAGAACTGATAGATCTGAGAGGGATGACGGGGAATGGAGTCGACCATTGGAAATACCATAGCCCAAGGCAAGTCTGTCGGCCTACCCCACAACTCACCATTAATGAAATTACCTAAGCGACCAAATGCCAAACCAAACGGAACCAGTGGCGCAACTAAGTCACTCACAACAAAGAATGAAACCTTGCGACGATAAGCAAACCAAAGTAAGGCTAGCAAAACACCGAGCAGTCCACCATGAAAGGACATGCCGCCTTCCCATATCTTGAAGATGCTGAGAGGGTTTGCAAGGTAGTACCCAGGCATATAAAACAAGGTGTAACCCAAACGGCCACCAAGCACGACACCCAAAACGCCAGCAAACAAAAGATCTTCAAGGTCTTTATATGACCAACCCAAAGATTGGTAGCGCGCAGCGCGTATGCGCAGACGACCTAGTAATAAAAATTGAGCAAAGGCTAAGAGATACATCAAGCCATACCAATGAATGGCAAATGAGCCAATACGAATTGCGGCAGGATCAAATTCTGGATGAATCAGCATACTTGGAGGCGGCTAATACTCACGCTTTAGATTGATCGAAGTTGTGCAACTCATGACCTAGGTCGCGATAGGCTTTATAGCGCTCGCGACCTGCAAGGCGCTCTGCCTCATTGATTGTCACAACCTCAACAACTCGGGGGAAGCGCGCAAGTAATCCTGGAACATCGGAAGGCATACGCATTCCCAGATGAATGAGAACATCTGCATGTGGCAACTGGGATAAAGCCGGTGATAAGAAATCATCAGTTAGCAAAATAGGGGTATCCATTGCCGCCTCATCATCAATAAAACAATGAGGCAAGAAATCCACCGCACTAAATGTCCATAGAATCTCATCCAGCTTTTTGAGATCGGCCTTCTCACCCACCATCACGATATGACGCACAGGCTCGCCAGCAGGTGTAGCACTCCAGATCTTGCGCGTTAAGCGACAAGCATATTCCAGCTTATCGCTAACGTTGCTATGAAAATCAATACGGGCCATAAGTGCTATCTTCTACTTTTGCTCTAGCAAGTAATTTACAAGCAAGGGGACTGGGCGCCCAGTAGAACCTTTAGCGGCACCACTCTTCCAAGCGGTACCAGCGATGTCTAAGTGAGCCCATTTATATTTTTCAGTAAAGCGCGATAAGAAGCAGGCTGCAGTAACACTACCCGCTGGGCGTCCACCGATATTAGCCACATCAGCAAAATTAGATTTAAGTTGCTCGTGGTAAGCCGCATCCAAAGGTAAACGCCATACGGTATCTAAAGATGCATGACCCGCCTTAGTGAGTGCACTGACCAAACCTTCATCATCAGAGAACACGCCGCTATGCACATGACCCAATGCAATGATGCAAGCGCCCGTTAAAGTAGCCACATCAATCACAGCCTTAGGCTTAAAGCGCTCTACATAAGTTAGGGCGTCACACAAAATTAAACGGCCTTCTGCGTCGGTATTCAGAATCTCAATTGTTTGCCCCGACATACTCTTCACAATGTCACCCGGACGAGTAGCTTGGCCAGAGGGCATATTTTCACAAGTTGGAATGACGCCGATGACATTCTTTTTTAACTTCATCAAGGCGGTTGCATACATCGTGCCAATGACAGATGCAGCGCCGCACATGTCGTACTTCATCTCATCCATAGCTTCACCAGGCTTCAGAGATATTCCGCCGGTATCAAAAGTAATTCCTTTACCCACCAACACAATCGGAGCCTCGCCTGCTTTACCGCCTTGGTGACGCATCACAATAAATTGTGGCGGCGTATCTGAACCCTTGGCTACCGATAAGAATGAGCCCATACCCAAGGCTTCAATTTGCTTGCGACCTAAGACTTCAACCTTGAGACCAGTCTTTTTGCTTAGGCCTTGTGCTGCTTTACCTAAGTAAGTTGGGGTGCAAATATTTGGAGGCAGATTACCCAAGTCTTTGGCTAAGTTCATACCCTCAACCATTGCCGCACCCTCTGGCACAGCAGCCTTCAACTCCTTGGCGCAAGTATCGTTACCCGCAAAGATGAGGTGAGTAAAAGTATCCGCCTTATCTTTGGCCTTGAATTTCATGGCAGGTTGACGCACTCCAAAGCGATAAGCCTGATCACCAGCATATTGAATCGTCAGGCGCACCTCTTCGGCCATGAACTCAGCACGGTGCCCCAAAGCAAAGCTCGGGATAAACCACAAAGCGCTTTGGATGGAGCCACCACTTAACTGCTTTAATGCAGCGCGAGCAATTTTTGAGTAGGAATTAAGGCTACGTGCGCTAGCAGGAGCAACATCCCCCAAAGACACCAAAAGAATGCGCCTTATCTTTGCACCAGACGTTGCCCAGGATTTTTCAGCGCGGATTATGCAGGTAGAGGCTGACTGACTATCGAGATCACCCACCAAATGTGCATGGGTGACAGAACCACCAAGCAAACGATCCAACTCGACTAAAAGTCCAGACTTGGATTTGCTAGCCGTCAAAGCGTCTAAATCTGCCTTTGAGTACGCCAAAACCAAACAATCTGAGCTCTGTGCCAATAGAGTGCTTAGGCTGGCCTTAAGTTGTTTGGGGTTATTTAGATCGGCTTGCGCGAAAATCTTGGTGCTAAATTGAATAGTCATAATGTCTTACGGTATTTTTAAGTCAATTCAAGGGAAAAAATGGGTGTTTATCCATTATCCTCCGAGATGCAGGTTCACATCTTGAGTGAGCCCATAACAGCCAATTCATTATCTATTCATGATTTTTCACCAAGCCCTTCGCCGCGAACTCAGTTTTACGACTGGTGGTGTTTTTTTGGTCTTGGTAACCATCATGATTACCACGCTGGTCATCCGAATTCTGGGCTTTGCAGCAAATGGCGCAGTAAATCCAGAAGATGCCCTAGTTCTCATAGCGTTAGCGACTCTTGGCTATATGGCTGTATTACTCACGGTCTCTCTATTTGTGGCCGTCTTAATTGTGCTGGTGCGTTGGTACAAAGATTCCGAAATGATTGTTTGGTTTGCTAGCGGCCTCAGTATTGCCAGCCTGATTCGACCAATCCTACGTTTTGCAACACCCCTCATCATCATCATCGCCCTATTGGCCCTCTTTGTTTGGCCTTGGGCTAATCGCGAATCCACCCTGATTAGCCAAAGATTTCAGCAGCGCAGTGACGTTTCCATGGTTGCCGCTGGTCAATTTAGAGAGTCAGCTAAAGCAGAGCGCGTGTTCTTCATTGAAGAACTGGATGTCGATAAAAGTGAAGTTAAAAATATCTTCGCTGCAGAAACTAAGAATGGACGACTGAGTGTCGCTGTTGCCGCAACTGGATTTATTGAAAATGCAGAGGGCGGCGGAAAGTCGATCGTCCTCAATAATGGTCGCAGGTATGAGGGGTTGCCCACGCAACCAGACTTTAGGATCCTAGAGTTTTCCGAATACCTTACCAATGTTCACAACAAGGAATCCCTAGAGCCACCACCTCGCGATCGCGAAAAGACAGTGGGGGAACTCCTCAATACAAGTGAACCTTGGTTAATAAATGCCAATAGAGCAGAGCTTTTATGGCGTATTGGCTTACCGCTCATGGCATTGGGCTTGGTGTTAATTGCCATTCCACTTGCCTACGTCAATCCAAGATTGGGGAATTACACTGCGATGTTTTATGCCGTGCTGATTTACCTAATCTACAGCAACCTTCTCAACCTCACACAAAACTTTGTGTCGCAAGGGAAAGCAAATGTTTTTGTAGCGGCTTGGCCCATACATACACTCGCTTTTGTAATTGCATTTTTACTCATTCGCAATCGCATCAACCCTTCACTCAAGTGGTGGCGCCGTCAACTTCCTTCATTCTTGGCCAATAGATGAAATATCTATTTCCCTACATCTTTGAGCGCTACTTAGCTAGGCAGATCTATGCTGCCTTTGGCTTTATTCTATTTGCCTTGGTGGCACTGTTTTTATTTTTCGACATCCTCAGCGAGCTTGGTTCGGTTAAGGGCCAATACACTCTGCCATTAGCGCTCCTGCATGTTTTATTAAAAGCCCCAAGTCGCATTTCCGAAATTATTCCAATCGCTGGTTTGATTGGGAGTATTTATGTATTTGCAATGCTAGCAAGTCAGTCCGAGTTCACAATCTTGCGCATTGCTGGATTGGATATACGCAGAGGCTTAACTACTCTGGCCAAAATTTCATTGCCACTAATTGTTCTGACGCTAGTCATGAGTGAATGGCTAGGGCCTTATACCGAAAATCTGTCAGAGCAAATTCGCATGAAGGCTTTAGGCTCATCCTATAGTTCGCAATTTAAAACTGGGGTTTGGGTAAAAGATCGCTTACGAGATGAAGATGGTAGTGGGCCGATTAGGCCGGGAGTTCGTTATGTCAACGTTGGCAAGATTGAGCAAGATAACGAAATCAAAAATATTCGCATGTATGAATTTGATGATGCGTATCGCCTACTCTCTATTCGTAGCGCAGTATCCGGACGCTTTGATCAAACGGGTACCTGGATTCTGGATGATGTTACCGAAACTCGCTTTAAAGAAACTAAGCAGAGCGATCCGCTCAATCCAGTCTATTCGGCACAAACCTTCGTGCATCCGATTGTTAGCTTAAATTCTGAAGTCACGCCTCAAATATTAAGTGTACTTTTGGTAAGCCCAGAAAAAATGTCGATCTTTAGTTTGGGGCGCTTTATTTCCCACCTAAGAGATAACAAACAGGATGCTCAGCGTCACTCTATCGCGTTCTGGAAAAAAGTTATCTACCCATTTACGATCTTCGTCATGCTGGCCTTAGCCCTGCCGTTTGCCTACCTCAAGGTACGTGCTGGTAGTGTCGGCATCAAGGTATTTGGCGGCATCATGCTAGGCATGAGCTTTCAACTCTTTAATTCACTCTTCTCTAATGTTGGACTCCTTGGCTCTTGGCCCACACTACTGACCGCTACAACACCTCCATTGCTGTATTTCATCTTGGCGATTGTGGGTTTACGTTGGGTATCTAGGGCTTAATACCTCAAAATCATATAGAATCTCATTCATATATCGCAGTTGATATAAAGAATGGAATCCATATGAATCTTCACCAATTTCGTTTTGTTCGCGAAGCCGTCAGACAGAACTTCAACCTGACTTCGGCCGCTAAGGCACTCTTCACCTCCCAACCCGGAGTCTCTAAGGCCATCATTGAGTTAGAAGATGAATTGGGCGTGGAAATATTCCGACGCCACGGTAAACGCATTCGCTCGCTCACCGAGCCAGGTAAACGCATTCTCGCCTCGATTGAGCGCATTCTGGATGAAGTAGAAACTTTAAGACGAGTTGGTAAAGATTTTGCCAGTCAAGATCAAGGTAACTTTGTGATTGCAACTACTCATACGCAGGCGCGTTACGCATTGCCAAAGGTGCTCACTGAATTTACTAAACGCTTTCCAAAGGTTCGGGTCAGTATTCAACAGGGAAGTCCGGGTCAAATTGCAGAGTTGCTAATTCATGATCGCGCGGATATTGCAATTGCAACGGAAGGCATTGCCAATACCCCTGGTGTACTGGCGCTTCCAGGATACCAATGGCAACACGTTGTCATGGTGCCACTGAGTCACCCTCTTCTGAATCAATCAACAATCACCTTAGAAGAGATTGCAAAGTACCCACTCATCACCTATGACAAAGCGTTTGCGGGTCGCAGCAAGATTGATGCCGCATTTGGTCAACGCAATCTCAGTCCAGACATTATTTTGGAAGCGATCGATGCGGACGTAATTAAGACTTACGTTGAAACTGGAATGGGTGTGGGTATTGTGGCTGGATTAGCCTACGATGCAGATCGAGATCGCAATCTCCGAGTGATTCCAGTTGGACACTTATTTGGCAACAATGTGACGCATTTGGGTGTTAAGCAAGGGGCTTACTTACGCTCTTTTGTGTACACCTTCATCGAACTATTCTCACCAACGCTCACCAAGAAAATTGTTGAGCAAGCCATGAATAGCGAGTCAGAAACATACGAGATTTAAGATTTAGAGCATCTCGGGGCGTAAATAACGGCCTATTTGAGATGGTGCCCCGGGGCGGACTTGAACCGCCACGCCTTGCGGCACCGGATTTTGAGTCCGGCACGTCTACCAATTCCATCACCGGGGCAGGTGTTTGCAGTGGAAAAACTGCATTGAAGCTTACTAAGAGGTGAGAGTGTAACAAAAAAGTTGTAGCACCCCCATTCTTAGCCTCAGAAGCCCTTAAAATGAGGTCTTCAAGCCACATTACTCAAAAGGACTTACCCGTATGGCCGGCCATTCGAAATGGGCCAATATTCAACACCGCAAAGGACGTCAAGACGAAAAGCGCGGCAAGATTTGGACCAAACTCATTAAAGAAATCACGGTTGCAGCTAAATTAGGTGGTGGCGATATCGCTACGAACCCGCGTTTACGCCTAGCAATCGATAAGGCAAAAGATGCCAATATGCCGAATGACAACGTGCAGCGCGCAATCCAACGCGGTACCGGTTCACTAGAGGGGGTTAACTACGAAGAGATTCGTTATGAAGGTTACGGCCTCAATGGAGCTGCGATCATCGTTGATTGCTTAACAGATAACCGTACCCGTACCGTTGCTGAAGTGCGCCATGCGTTTGCAAAAAATGGTGGCAACATGGGCGCCGAGGGATCAGTTGCTTTTATGTTTAAGCACTGTGGCCAGATGCTGTTTGCCCCAGGCACTAATGAAGATCAACTCATGGAGATCGCGCTGGATGCCGGCGCAGAAGACGTCATCACTCATGATGATGGCTCACTCGAGGTGCTCACACCAGTACCTGACTTTTCTAAAGTGCAAGACGCGCTCACCCAAGCAGGTTTAAAAGCAGAACTTGCTACAGTGACAATGCGTCCAGAAACCGAAACTGAGTTCGAAGGCGAGCAAGCTGAAAGCATGCAAAAACTTTTGGATGCACTTGAAAACTTAGATGATGTTCAAGAAGTATTTACGAATGCATCCCTGTAAGTCATCGAATTTATAAATCCCATTTATTAACTTAATTCTTAGCTCGTCATGAAAATTCTTTTAGTTGGATCCGGTGGTCGTGAACATGCATTGGCATGGAAGCTGGCTCAATCCCCACAAGTTCAAACCGTCTATGTAGCACCTGGGAATGGCGGCACTGCCACAGCGAACCAAGCTGCCGCGGGAATTGAAAATCTTCCTATCTCTGGTCTTCAAGAGTTAGCAGACTTTGCCAAGCGTGAAAAAATTCACCTCACAGTAGTGGGTCCTGAAGCCCCATTAGCAGCAGGCATCGTAGATGTATTTCGCAACAATGGTTTGCGCATCTTCGGCCCAACCCAGCTAGCTGCTCAATTGGAGTCTTCAAAAGATTTCTCTAAAGCGTTCATGAAACGCCACGGCATCCCAACAGCGGAATACCAAACTTTCTCGAACGCATTAGAAGCGCATGCTTACATTGATGCTAAAGGTGCACCGATTGTCATTAAGGCGGATGGTCTAGCTGCCGGTAAAGGCGTAGTTGTAGCCATGGATTTAGCGGAAGCGCATGCGGCTGTCGACATGATGCTTGCCGATAACAAACTTGGCAATGCAGGTGCACGCGTTGTTATTGAAGAATTTTTAACTGGTGAAGAAGCTAGTTTTATTGTGCTCGTGGACGGTAAACATGTTTTAGCTTTAGCTACTAGCCAAGATCACAAGCGTTTACTCGATGCTGATCAAGGTCCCAATACCGGCGGCATGGGTGCTTACTCCCCTGCCCCAGTTGTCACTCCAGAAATTCATGCACGCGCCTTACGCGAAGTGATCATGCCTACCGTGAAGGGCATGGAGTCTGATGGCATTCCTTATACCGGCTTCCTCTATGCAGGCCTGATGATTTCTCCCGACGGAAAGATCAAGACCTTGGAATTTAACTGCCGCATGGGTGACCCAGAAACGCAACCAATCATGGCCCGCTTGCGCAGCGATCTTGTGAATGCATTGGATCACGCGGTTGACGGCACACTCAATGAAGTGGAATTAGATTGGGATCGTCGCACCGCTTTAGGCGTAGTGCTCGCAGCCCATAACTATCCGGATACTCCACGTAATGGTGATGTCATTACAGGCATACCAGCTGACACCGAAGATCAATTGACTTTTCATGCTGGCACTAAGCTGCAAGATGGCAAGCTTGTTACCTCGGGTGGTCGCGTGATGTGTGTAGTAGGCCTATCAGATACCGTTCGTGGTGCACAACAAAAAGCATACGACGCTATTTCTAAGATCCAGTTTGATGGCATGCAATATCGGAAAGATATTGGCTATCGCGCAGTCAAATAATTAAACCAATTCTTACCACCCAATACAAAGAAATTTTCATCCTTGTCATCTGCCGAACATACTCAAATTGATATTGCAGCCTTAAAAGATTACTTTTTAGGACTGCAAAATCGCATCACTAGTGCAATGAGTGCGCTTGATGGCAAAGCCTTTATGGTGGATGCCTGGGAAAAGCCTGAAGATAGCAAGTTAAAGGGTTATGGACGTACTTGCATTCTGGATGGTGGCAATATTTTAGAAAAAGGTGGTGTGGGATTCTCACATGTCCGCGGCGATCAAATGCCGCCTTCAGCATCGCACCATCGCCCAGAGGTTGCAGGACGTAGCTTTGAAGCCATGGGGGTTTCCTTGGTCTTTCACCCAAACAATCCTAAGGTACCCACCACCCATATGAATGTGCGCTGTTTTATTGCGCAAGCTCCCGACAAAGAGCCTGTCTGGTGGTTTGGTGGTGGTTTTGATCTCACGCCCTATTACGGCGTTGATGAAGATTGCAAACACTTTCATCAAACAGCAAAAGATGCCTTGGATCCTTTTGGTGAAGATCTATATCCACGCTTCAAAAAATGGTGTGATGAATATTTTTATCTAAAGCATCGTGAAGAGCCCCGCGGTATTGGTGGCGTCTTTTTTGATGACTTCAATGGCCTTGGTTTTGAGCAAAGCTTTGCCATGACGCGCGCTGTTGGTGATGCGTTTATCGATGCTTACTTACCGATTGTGGAGCGTCGCTACAAAGACAGCTATACTGCTGAAGAAAAAGCATTTCAAGAATACCGTCGTGGTCGCTATGTGGAATACAACTTGATATTCGACCGTGGCACCATTTTTGGCCTGCACTCGGGTGGACGCACGGAGTCAATTCTGATGTCCATGCCACCGGTAGTTCAGTGGTGGTACAACTGGCAACCAAAACCCGGTACGCCAGAAGCCAAGCTCTACGACTACTACCTTAAGCCACGTGACTGGCTAGCCTAACTTGAGCTCAGTGCATTTGAATACTTCAAAAAAAATTGGCATCTTGGGTGGTACGTTTGACCCGCCGCATCTTGGTCACCTTAAGCTAGCTACGCATTTTGCAAAACTTCTACATCTTGATGCCTTGTTGCTAATACCTAGTGGTGAGCCTTGGCAAAAAGATACTGGCATCACTCCTGCAGAAATCCGCTTACAACTTACCGAAGCAGCAGGAATTGATTTAGCGAGAGCATTCCTCTATTTACAAATCCCCACTCAAATTGGCGTAGATCGCATCGAAATTGATCGCGCAGGTCCGAGCTATGCAATTGACACCGCAAGAGCTCTGAGAGAGCGCTTTGGACCTGATATCAACCTAACTTGGTTAATGGGGGCCGACTCCCTTCTAAATCTCCCCTCCTGGAACTCTTGGGATCAATTACTAGGCTTTGTGAATTTCGCAGTAGCCAGCAGGCCTCACCATGAGATTTCTGCGGACAGGAACCCTGAAATTGAGGTCTTACTGGCAAATCATCAATGTACGGACCCAGACACCCTTGAAAAAAGCCGATTTGGCCGCATCTATCTAGATAACAGTCTTTCAGTAGACCTTTCATCAACCGAGTTGCGAAATCAGCTTAAAAGCACTTCTCGTAGCGCCATTGCCTCCGAGCATATTCCGTCTCACGCCTTAGAAATCATCACAAATCTAGGTCTGTATAAGTAATCAGGCTAAGATCACCCCTATATACAAAAATCTCAGAAAAATATTAAAGAAACTATGGACTTAACTAAATTACAACGCGTCGTGATCGATGCCCTGGAAGATGTCAAAGCGCAAGATATTCGTGTTTACGACACCACTAAGCTCAGTGAGCTATTTGATCGCGTGATCATTGCCACCGGCACCTCCAATCGCCA
This sequence comes from Polynucleobacter sp. 80A-SIGWE, assembly GCF_018882295.1. Taxonomy (GTDB): domain Bacteria; phylum Pseudomonadota; class Gammaproteobacteria; order Burkholderiales; family Burkholderiaceae; genus Polynucleobacter. Next base: position 688,159 of record NZ_JACVOR010000001.1, on the reverse strand, counting down.
GACCAGATCTTTGGCAATGTCAGTTAAAGAGGCCGTCAACGCTAAAGGCGGCGAAGTCATCTCAGTCGAAGGTTTGGAGACTGGTGAGTGGGTGCTCGTCGATTGCGGCGATATCGTGGTTCATATTCTGCAACCCGCACTGCGTGCTTATTACCAATTAGAAGGTATGTGGGGCGCTAAGCCGGTGCGCGTCAAATTAGCGGCTGACAAGGGCCTTGTGAAAGCAAGCGAACCTGACGACGACGAGTAATGCTTTAGTAATGCGTTTAACGATTGTTTCTGTTGGCCACAAAATGCCAGAATGGGTTGCAACTGCAACCCATGATTACATTAAGCGCATGCCTGCTGATTGCAGCATTGAAATCAAAGAGATCAAACCTGATCTCACTCCAGCCAAAGAAGCTATAAAAATTGCAGCCGCCATTCCGAAAGGCTCTCGCGTCATTGCGCTTGATGAGCGCGGCAAAGATCAAACCACACAAAATCTAGCTACGCAGTTAGCAAACTGGCGTCAAGAAGGATTTGACATCACTTTTTTAATTGGTGGTGCCGACGGACTTGATGCCAGCCTCAAAGAAAGCGCACAAGCCATGTGGCGCCTCTCAAGCCTAACCTTGCCCCATGCTATGGCAAGAGTACTGTTGGTCGAGCAGCTTTATCGAGCTTGGACTATTTTGCAGGGTCACCCCTATCACCGCGAGTAAGCCATTGATGTTTTCTTATATTTATCTTGCATCACAAAGCCCACGACGCCAAGAACTACTCAAACAAATTGGCATCCAGTTTGAAATGCTAATTGCGGCACCAGGTGAAGATACAGAGACCCTTGAAGTACCCCTACCCAATGAAAAAGCCCGTCAGTATGTTGAGCGGGTTACTTTTGCCAAAAGCGCGATTGCATTAGCAAGATGGCAAAACAGCGGTAAACCTTGGGCACCTATTCTGTGTGCAGATACCACCGTCAGTTTGCCAAGTAACCCCGCCGGTGAAATCCTCGGAAAACCGAACGATGCTGCTGATGCCGCACGCGTTCTAAATATGCTCAGCGGCAAAGTACATGAGGTACTTACTGCAGTTGTTCTCACCATCGATCCCCAAACTAACCCCCTTTGTTTGGTGCAAGTATCCGAAGTGGAATTTGCCCACTTAACTGAAGCGCAAATTGATAGCTACATTCAGAGTGGTGAGCCCTTTGGCAAGGCTGGGGCATATGGGATTCAGGGTCTTGGGGGAGCTTTTATTCCCTCAATAAAAGGCAGCTATAGCGGTATCATGGGCTTACCCATCTTCGAAGTTAACCAATTACTGGATTTCGCTAAAGTTACCCGCATATGAATGAAGAAATTCTGATCAACATCACACCCCAAGAAACACGGGTAGCATTAATTCAGCAAGGTGCCGTTCAAGAGCTACAGATTGAGCGCACGCGTCAACGCGGCATCGTCGGTAACATCTATTTAGCTAAAGTAGTACGTGTACTACCTGGCATGCAGTCCGCCTTCATTGAGATCGGCTTAGAGCGCACTGCATTTATGCACGTTGCCGATATCACTCAAAACAATCCTCAAGCTCAAATTGAAAAGCTGCTCTTTGAAGGGCAAAATGTTTTGGTCCAAGTACTTAAAGATCCTTTGGGAACTAAAGGTGCACGCCTTACAACCCAACTCAGTATTGCTGGCCGAAACTTAGTTTATCTACCGCCAGCCGGTACCGATGCAGCCACCGAGAAATATATTGGCGTATCCCAAAGAATTGATCAGCCGGAAGAGCGCGAAGCAATTAAGGCGCGCCTTGCTGGCTTGATGCCGGCCGATGAAAAAGGCGGAATCATTGTGCGCACCAGCGCGCAAGATGCCAGCGACACCGAACTTGAGCACGACATGCATTACCTACGAACCACCTGGGAGAAGATTCGAGAAGCAGTAAATCACAAGGCTGCCCCTAGCCTGCTTTACCAGGATCTTAGCTTGGCTGAGCGCGTATTACGTGATGTTGCTGGTGAAGAAACCACCCAAATCCGAGTCGACTCAGCCGAGAACTTTGAAAAGCTCAAAGGTTTCGCTACGCTCTACATGCCCAATCTCCTAGATAAGCTCACACTCCATCGTGGTGAGCGCGCCCTATTTGATTTATTTGATGTGGATGCTGAAATCAATAAAGCCTTGGGTAGGAGAGTCGACCTCAAATCAGGCGGCTATCTGATGATCGATCAAACAGAGTCAATGACTACGATTGATGTCAACACCGGAAGTTACGTTGGTGCACGCAATCTAGATGACACCGTATTTAAAACCAATCTTGAGGCTGCTCAGGCGATTGCTCGTCAACTCCGTTTACGCAATCTTGGCGGCATCATCATCATTGACTTTATTGATATGCTGAGCAAAGACCATCAAGAATCCGTTTTGCACGAACTTAATCGCAATTTAGAACGTGATCATGCTCGGACTTCAGTAAGTGACTTTTCCTCATTGGGCTTGGTAGAGATGACGCGCAAACGTACTCGAGAATCACTCGCACACATCACTTGTGAGCCTTGCGCTACCTGCCAAGGCAAGGGTGAAGTCAAAACAGCGCAGACTATTTGCTACGAGATTTTGCGAGAGATTGTGCGAGAGCATCGCCAATTCAATCCTCGTGAATTTAGAATTGTGGCTGCACCCGATGTAATCGACCTCTTCCTTGAAGAAGAAAATCAATTCTTAGCGCAGTTAGGCGACTTTATTAGCAAGCCTATAAAGCTGCAGGCTGAAGGTAGCTTTCGTCAAGAGCAGTACGATATCGTTCTAAGTTAATTATCCTTACGAGGCTCTTTTGAATATTTTACTTACTGGCGGCATGGGTTATATCGGCAGCCATACAGCACTCCTCTTGGCAAATGCTGGTCATCAGGTTCATATTTATGACAATCTTTGTAATAGCAACATCGGCACTTTAGATCGAGTACAGAAAATTTGCTCTAAGAGCATTGGATTTACAGAAGGAGATGTTCGAGATACCGAAAAACTCACCAAAGTTTTGCGTGATGCAAAAATTGAGGCAGTGATTCATCTTGCTGGATTAAAGGCTGTCGGCGAGTCGTCCCAAAAGCCGATTGAATACTATGCAAATAATGTACAAGGCAGCATTAGCCTAATACAAGCAATGCAAGCGGTTGGGATTAAGACTCTAGTTTTTAGCAGTAGCGCCACTGTTTATGGTGATCCAGTTTATCTGCCCTACGATGAAGACCACCCCACCAGCCCAACCAATCCCTATGGTCGCAATAAACTCCAGGTAGAAGAAATACTAAGGGATCTAAGCACGAGCGATAAAGAATGGAAAATTGCCTGCCTCAGATACTTCAACCCAGTTGGCGCCCATGAATCAGGACTTATTGGTGAGGACCCCAATGGAATTCCGAACAATTTGATGCCAGTTATTGGGCAGGTTGTAAATGGAAAGCTGCCAGTACTCAATATTTTTGGAGATGATTACGACACCCCAGATGGCACAGGTAAGCGCGACTACATCCATGTCATGGATTTGGCTGAAGGCCATCTAGCTGCGCTCATCTGGCTTCAGAACAATGCTGGGTGCCATACCTTTAACCTAGGTAGCGGTGATAGCTATAGCGTTCTGGATCTCCTACGTCACTTTCAAGAAGCTAGTGGCCATAAAATTCCATACAAGATAGTTGGTCGACGCCCAGGCGATCTTCCGGAGTACTACGCCAAGGCAGATAAAGCAGAGAAAGTCCTGGGGTGGAAAACCAAAGAGAAGCTATCGGATATTTGCAATAGCTCCTGGCTTTGGATCAAAAACTCTAAAAAGAATTAAGCATTCGAAAACTGGATGCGATGCAAGTTGGCATACAGGCCATCCTTAGCAATCAATTCTTCGTGTGAGCCATTCTCAATCACACGACCATGCTCCAGCACCACAATCCGATTGGCATGCTCAATTGTCGATAAGCGATGTGCAATTACCAGAGTGGTTCTGCCTGCCATCAAACGTTCTAAAGCGTCCTGCACCTGACGTTCAGATTCAGAATCCAGAGCGGAAGTTGCCTCATCCAAGATCAGGATAGGTGCATCTTTATAAATCGCTCTCGCAATCGCTAAACGCTGACGCTGGCCACCGGATAAACGATTGCCGTTATCACCAATCTGCGTATCAATACCTTCAGGCATTTCCTTCATGAGCGCAGATAAATTTGCCGCCTCAAGCGCTTCCATCACACGTCCTCGGTCGATACCCTCTGGGCCTACCGCACCATATGCAACGTTAGCTGCAATGCTGTCATTAAATAAAATGACATCCTGACTTACAAAAGCAATTTGCTTGCGTACATCCGCCAGAACAATATCCTCAAGAGGAATATCGTCCAGGAAAATTTGACCATGTGTTGGTTTAAAGAAACGTGGGAGCAAATTGACTAGAGTGGATTTACCGCCACCAGATGGGCCAACAAAGGCAACCACTTCACCAGGCTTGATATTTAAATTCACGCCTGTAAGCGCATCTTTGCGCCCAACCTCTTGCTGATAAGAGAAGCCAACATCCTCAAATCGAATTCCGCCTTTAGCCTTACTTAAGGACTTCATATTCTCTTTGCGGGATTCGTCCTCTTCAAAAGGTTGATCCATGAGCGAGAAAATCATCTCTGAAGCAGTTAAGCCGCGCTGCAAAGGCTGATTAATATCCGCCAAATGTTTAATCGGTGAAATCACCAACATCATGGCAGTAATAAATGAGGCAAAACCACCCACCGTAGTGCCTTCAGAGGACGACTGCATCAAGGCAATGACCAATACAATTGAAAGCGCCATAGAAGCAATGAGTTGCGTAATGGGTTGATTCAGTCCGCCAGCAACTGCTGACTTCAAAGCAAATTGGCGTAAGCGGTCAGCCTTTTCCATAAAGCGACGCATCTCATACTCTTCTGCGCCATGCACTTTCACAATCTTGTATCCAGCGGCAGATTCCTCAACGATATAAGCAAGCTCGCTGGTCATTGTTTGCTGCTCACGATTGAGTGAGCGCAAGCGTTTATTAATTCTGCCAATAATTAACGCGATGACTGGGAAAATCATTAGCACTACTAAGGTAAGTTGCCAATTTAGATAAATTAAATAGCCAATCAACCCAACGACCGTAAGAGAATCACGCACCAGACTGATCAACATTGAGCCCATAATTGAGAGGGCGTTGTTGACTTCAAAAACGACTGCATTAATCAAGCTTGATGCGGAGTTCTTTTGGAAGAAAGTGGTGCTTGAATGCAGTAAGACCTTAAACATCTGCAAACGCATCTTTAGCAAAACCGCATTGATGACGCGATTCAGAAGATAGCTAGATAAAAATTGCGCCATTCCTCGGACAAAAGCCAATCCGACCAAGAAAACCGGCACCTGCCAGAGCTTGTTATCCATCTGTCCAGTGAAGCCGCGATCTAACAAGGGCTTCATCAGCGCAGGGATGGAGGTTTCAGCGCCAGCTACTAGCGCCATAGCTAATAAAGAGCCAATAATTAAGCCAATATGGGGCTTGAGGTACTGAATTAAGCGATTTAGTGCGATTCGGTCTTGAGCATTCATATAATGAATTATGCCCACCTTATCCGTCATACTCATCACTCGCAATGAAGAGGCCAATTTGGCCGATTGTCTGGCCTCCCTAGAGGGGATTGCCCAGCAAATTGTGGTGGTTGATACCAACAGCAGCGATAGCACCCTAGAAATCGCCAAAAACCACGGGGCAGTCCTTAGCCAACCAGCTGATTGGCCTGGATTTGGCCCCCAAAAGAACCGCGCCCTGGACTTAGCAACAGGTGAATGGGTTCTCTCCCTGGATGCTGATGAGCGCCTCACCCCGGCCCTCAGAAGTGAAATTCTGACCGCTATCAATCACCCCGCTCACGTCGACTGCTTTGCGATTCCACGCTTATCTTGGTATTGCGGCCGCTTTATTCGCCATTCTGGTTGGAGTCCCGATTATGTAGACCGGTTATTTAAGCGCGGTACTGCCCGCTTCTCCGATGACCTCGTGCATGAGCGCCTGATCCCAAGTGGACAAGTAGCGAGGCTAGAAAATTCCATGCTGCACTTCAGTTTTATGAACTTTTCACAGGTTCTACAAAAAATTGATCGTTATTCAACAGCATCGGCTGAACAGGCTTTTGCTAAGGGAAGGCGAAGCAATCCCCTTAAAGCAATTCTGCACGGCATGTGGGCCTTCATCAGAACCTACTTCATTAGAGCGGGATTTCTGGATGGTTATCAGGGACTTGCTTTAGCCCTCTCAAATGCTGAAGGTAGTTACTACCGCTACATGAAAATTTGGCTCATTCAAAACCAAACAGAAAAATGAAGATCAGCGTCATCGTTGCAACTTACAACAGAATCGATGCCCTCGATTTTGTTTTGCAATCCCTCGAAACTCAAACTGACTCCAACTTTGAGATCCTTATTGCCGATGATGGCTCAAGACCGGATACCAAAGACTTTATTGATTCGTTTAAGCTCAAATCTAAACGGCAGATTAAGCATGTCTGGCATGAAGATTTAGGATTTCGTTTGGCCCTCATTCGCAACCTTGCAAGCGCAGAGGCTTCGGGCGAATACTTCATATATCTAGATGGGGACTGCGTAGTGCAGCCCGACTTTGTAGCACAACATCGAACGCTGGCAAAAAAAGGTTGCTTCATTACCGGCAGTCGAGTCTTACTCAATGAAGCTTTAACAAAAGATATTCTTTCTTGGCCCCGCTGGGACTTCAATAAATTTTCCAGTCACTTGTTAAGCTATCGACTATCGGGCGGCGTCAACAAGTATTGGCCAATCAAAATCAAGTTGGGTGATGGCACCTGGCGTGATTACAAGAAATTCGTCTGGCGACGCATTAAGGGCTGCAATCTAGCCTGCTGGAAAGCAGATGCCCTAGCCATAGGTGGCTTTGATGAAACCATGACGGGTTGGGGTCATGAAGATGCCGATTTTGTTTTCAGACTACAAAACAGGGGTTTGATTCGTAAATCTGGATCGTGGTCCACTGAAGTACTTCACCTCTACCACCGCATGAATGATCAATCCAATGCCGCAGAAAATGCGCGTCGCGTTCGCGAAAAAATTCTGGCTAAAGCCCAGTAGGATTGAGTTACATTAACTCCATGACTGCATTCTCAGCGCTAAAGCCGAAAAAAGTTTTATTTATTGCGACTCGCCAAATTGGAGATGTCCTTGTCACTACACCGTTAATTTCACAAGCACGTGAACTGTGGCCTGATGCTGAGTTTCACTTCTTGGGTCATCGCGGTAAGCTCGACATGCTCAAGGGTAATCCTGATATTGCTCAGACAATCGAAACTTCAGACCACCCCAAACTCAAAGAATATCTTTGCTTATTTTTTAGACTCTTTCAACGTTACGACTTAGCTGTAGTTACGCAACCGAGCGATCGCGCCTATTTCTATGGCTTAGTAGCAGCTCATCAACGCGTAGGCGTGTTGGGTGGCCATCCTCAAGGCCTCACAGAGCAAGATAAAACCAAAAAAAGTAAAAGTGATCAACAAAACGTCTGGAAAAAGGCTATCAGCTTACATACAGTTGATGTGGATTATTTTGCACAACATGTCATTACCGAAAAGCTTCGCCTCCTCGAGATCTTTTATCGGAATCCACTGGAATTATTTAAAAAACCAGTCTCAGTAACAGCCCCAGCTGGTGATCCCATTACCCCAAGCATTGCTGCTCAACTTCATTCTCCCTATGTAGTGGTTCATCCCGGACCTTTAACCGCTTATAAGCGCTGGCCGCTGGCTTATTGGCAAACATTGCTGACATGGATTACTAAACAAGGCTGGCAAGTGGTGCTGAGCGCATCCCCTGCTAAGCAAGATCTTCAACTCAATCAAGATATTCTTTCATTGCTTGATGAGGAAACCCGTAAGCATGTGGTTGATACTACGGGTCTACTTACTATCCCACAGGCGGGCACCCTGATTCGTGGAGCGATAGCTTATGTTGGGGTCGATACCTCGATCACCCATCTTGCAGCAGCATGCAACACGCCTACGATTGCCCTATTTGGTCCAACGCCACCTACCAACTTTGGCCCATGGCCAAATGGCTTTATTGGCGCACAACCCTATCAATTAAGAGCTCGCTCGCAGACAGTTGGTAATGTCACGATTTTGCAAGGGCCTGGTGAATGCGTCCCCTGCCGCAAAGCAGGTTGCGAAGACCGCGCAAGCAGTAATAGCGAATGCTTGGATCACTTGGAACCAAATCAAGTAATTACAGCACTTCAAGCCGCTACAAATAAATAACGAACTCCGTATAGTTTTACTGCCGCCGATTTAGTGGTACTGAACCTGAACGGTATTGGATTGCTTGGCAGCCAAAATTTGATTCAAGCCATGCAAGCAAGCATCATCAGGATAGATGCGCAACTCTTCTGGGAATTGCATCAGACAGGCACCACCACTGGTAGTAACTGCGGCCGTAAGCATTAAACCTTTGAGGCCTTCACTAGCGCTTGGCATAGAGGCTGCTGCAGGCCCTAACTTAGGATCCCGCACACGATTACTCATTAAGTAGGGTCCGATTTGGCTACGTAAGGATTTGAGATCAATCGCTGAATCGATCGATAGATGCACGTTGCGCGCAAAACGCATGCGGGCACCCGTAATATCCATCACTGCCTCCGACACGATCCGCATCCCTCCAGAAAACTTATCTGGCGTAACGTTTACCTTAGCTACTAGCAACTCGTCTTCTTTAAGCCAAGAGCGATTCGGTTCATAGACTTCGCTATAAAGAGTCACCTCAATTGCAGCAGTGCCATCATCAATGGTTGCAATCATCATACGGCCACGCTGACCAGTTAGCATACGAGCAGAAGTAATAATGCCGGCGATCAACTGATCTTTGCCCTCAGTCACCTTAGACAATGGCTGGCGAATAAAATGCGCAGTCTCGTCACGATAGGCGTCAAACATGTGGCCAGTTAAACAGAGCCCTAGAGCGCTTTTCTCATCCTGTAGGCGCTTCTTCTCAGACCAGACTGGCTCGCGTACTAACTCGGGTAAGTGACGATCCTCTTCGCCTGCCACCTCAAACAAACTCACCTGATTGATTGAGGCTTCTGCTTGTTCTGCCGCCTCAATTGCACGCGCCAAAGAGGCCAATAAGGTAGATCGAATATCGTAAGGATTGCCACCGGCAGGAATGGAGTCTTTGTACAAACCATCAAAAGCACCGGCACGCATCAAAGCCTCAATCGCACGACGGTTCACTTGCCGACGATCGACGCGGGCACAGAAATCAAACAGATCTTTAAACGGACCACCCGCCTCACGTGCCTTCACGATTACTTCAATCGCCGCCTCACCAGTACCCCTCACTGCACCTAAGCCATAACGAATATGACTGATCGGAGAATCCGGGGCAGCATCTGGCGCACGCAATGGTGTGAACACATAAACACCAGTATTAATATCAGGCGAGAACACGCGAATATTATTTGCTAAACAATCGTCATACAGAATCTTCACCTTATCGGTGTCATCCATTGCGAGCGATAAGTTGGCTGCCATAAATTCAGCAGGGTAGTAGGCTTTTAACCAGGCAGTTTGATACGCTAGGAGCGCATAAGCGGCAGCATGGGATTTATTAAATCCATAGCCTGCAAAACGCTCCATTAAGTCATAAATCTCGTTGGCCTTACCTTCGGTAATACCACCCGCTTTTGCGCCATCACTAAAAATCTTGCGATGCTGCGCCATCTCTTCAGGCTTCTTCTTACCCATCGCACGACGCAACATGTCTGCGCCACCGAGTGAGTAGCCGCCGATCATCTGAGCCATCTGCATCACCTGCTCTTGATAGACCATGATGCCGTAGGTTTCTTGCAGAACCGGCTCAATACGCGGATCTGGATACTCTACTTTCTGACGCCCATGCTTACGTTCAATAAAGTCTGGGATCAAGTCCATTGGACCTGGACGGTAAAGCGCGACGAGCGCAATAATGTCTTCGAAGCGGTCAGGCTTGGCCTCACGAAGCATGCCTTGCATGCCGCGACTTTCTAGCTGGAAGACGGCGACTGTATTAGCATTCTTTAAAACTTCAAAAGCTTTTTGATCATCAAGAGGGATTTCACCAATATTCCAATCTTTACGATCAGCATGTAATGTCTTAATCCATTTTTCAGCAGCCGCCAAAATCGTCAGCGTTGTTAGGCCCAAGAAGTCAAACTTTACTAAGCCGATTGCCTCAACGTCATCTTTATCAAACTGACTAATGACGGAGCCACTCTCTTGATCTTTAGAGTCTTTTGCTTCTTGTGTATATAGCGGGCAAAAATCAGTTAAACGGCCAGGAGCAATTAATACGCCACCCGCATGCATACCGACGTTGCGGGTCATACCTTCTAACTGTTGAGCAAGCGATAGAAGCTGACGTACTTCATCTTCATTTTTTTCGCGTTCGCCTAATTGCTTCTCCTCCTTCTTCGCCATTTCAATAGTCATGTACTGACCTGGCTTATTTGGAATCAACTTAGCAATACCATCAACGAAGTTATAGCCCTGCTCGAGTACACGACCCACGTCACGAATGGCTGCGCGCGCAGCCATTGTTCCGAAGGTAGCGATTTGACTGACCGCATCTTTTCCGTACTTATCTTTTACGTACTGAATAACGCGATCGCGCCCATGCTGACAGAAGTCAATATCGAAGTCGGGCATTGAAACTCGCTCAGGATTGAGAAAGCGCTCAAAGAGCAAGTTGTAGCGCAATGGATCCAGGTCAGTAATGCCAAGTGAATAAGCAACCAAAGATCCAGCTCCAGATCCACGACCTGGGCCTACTGGTACACCATTATTTTTTGCCCAGTTAATGAAGTCCGCAACAATCAAGAAGTAACCTGGGAAGCCCATTTGAGCAATCGTCTTCACCTCAAACACGAGGCGCTCGTGATAACGCGCCTCTTCCTTGGCGCGCTCTTCTGGATCAGGGAAGTTGCGCTCCATGTGGCGCTTCAAGCCAATCTCCGATTGCTGTAATAAATAATCGTCGAGCGTAATACCAGGTGGTGTTGGGAAATCCGGTAAGCGTGGCTGACCCAAGGTTAAGGAAAGATTGCATCGCTTAGCAATCTCTACTGAATTAGCGAGTGCAACAGGCAAATCTGCAAAGCGCTTTTCCATCTCCTCTTGAGATAAAAAATATTGCTCTTCATTAAATTTTTTGGTGCGACGAGGATTACCCAAGAGCTCACCTTCCGCAATACACACGCGCGCCTCATGAGCTGTGAAATCACTGCGTTGCATAAACTGCACAGGATGCGTAGCAACGATTGGCAAATCCAATTCACTCGCTAAGTGACAGGCAAGCTGCAACTGCTTTTCATCCTGAGGATGACCGCCACGTTGAACTTCTATGTAAAAAGAATTTGGAAATAATGTTGCCCAGCGCTTGGCGGCGTCTTTAGCTTGATCCTCTTGACCAGCCAACAGCGCAGAACCAACATCACCCCAACGTCCGCTCGAGAGCGCAATTAATCCGTAGGCCAACGTTCTTTTTACAGCCTTATCTTCAGCTTTGGAGGCAGGCTCACTAAACCATTTGGGATCCACTTCAGCACGACCACGTGTCTGATTTTCTAGGGAAGCCTTACTCAACAACTGGCATAGATTAAGGTAACCAGAATGGTTTTGAACCAAGAGTAATAGACGATAGGGTTGATCTGGGTCCTGAGGATTGCTCACCCAAACATCCGCGCCCGCAATTGGCTTAATTCCACCAGAGCGTGCGGCGCTATAAAAACGAACCAAACCAAATAAATTACTTAAATCGGTGAGCGCTAAGGCCCCCATCCCGTCTTTTTCGGCTGCAGCAACCGCATCATCAATGCGAACGACGCCATCCGTAATTGAAAACTCGGAATGGACGCGCAGATGAACAAAACGGGGTGAAGCCATGAGATCATTTTAGCTGTGCCGAACCTTAAAAACCCCTCATCCCCAGCCGACGGCTATCGCGGGCGCTTTGCCCCCTCGCCTACTGGCCCGCTTCATGCAGGATCGCTAGTTGCGGCCCTTGGAAGCTGGCTAGATGCCCGACAAAATCAAGGGGAATGGCTGCTCAGAATCGAGGATTTAGATACCCCCCGCTGCATTCCGGGGGCGGATCAGGAAATACTACGCCAATTGCTTGCCTGCGGCCTCACCTGGGACGAGGAGCCGACTTGGCAATCCAAGCGTCAAGAGCGCTATGAATGGGCTCTAAAGCGCTTAAATGAGCTTCAAATCGCCTATCCATGCACCTGCTCCCGGCAAAGCATTGCAAACACCCTAGAGGCTCGTGGAGTTATTACCCCTCGCAATCAAGAGATGATCTACCCAGGAAGTTGCCGCCCCCAAGAAATACCAGCCTATGGGGGTGAAAACACCCTCTCGGCTGAAGTAGCTTGGCGGCTCGCCCTCCCCCCTGATCTCGCCATTCATTTTGAAGATCTAGCCCTAGGCAAACAAAGCCAAGATCTCAATCGAGAAGTGGGAGATTTTGTACTGCGTCGTCGTGATGGCGTATTCACCTATCAACTGGCGGTAGTGGTGGATGATGCTGAACAAGGAATCACTCACATTGTGCGTGGTGCAGATTTACTCAATAACACGGCACGACAAATTCATCTTCAGGATGTTTTAGGATATTCAACACCAAATTATTTACATCTACCCCTGGTGCTAGATGAGCATGGTGAAAAGCTTAGTAAGCAAACTTTAGCGAGTGGTATTCAAACTGAGAATGCGCAACAGGCTTTACAGGAGTTACGTAAAGCTGCAGGACATTTAGGATTGAGAGATCTTCCGGACGGAAAAGATACTTCGATTGCTGAGTGGCTTTTAGCAGCCACTCAGGCTTGGGATAGAAAGATTACTTCTTCTTAAAGCCACCGAGCAAAGCACCAACAGCTGGCCTTGCGGGCGTGATGCCGACTTTTTTCTCTTCAGCATTTGTAGCGCTAGCGCTCGGCTGTGCAGCAGCACTAGGCTCATACGGCTTATAGAAAAATGGATCTGACATTTTGGCTGGCGCATCTGATCTTGATGAGCTTCTGCTCGGTGCGGAACTAGGACTACCTTCAGGCAATGGCTGCACGTCCAACTTCCGCTTCATCAACTTTTCAATATCGTCGAGCAAACGTTTTTCACTGGCATCGACCAATGCAATCGCATCGCCCTTACTGCCTGCACGACCTGTGCGACCAATGCGGTGAATAAAGTCTTCCGCATTAAATGGCAATTCATGATTAATCACACAAGGCATCGAAGGAATATCTAAACCACGTGCAGCTACGTCTGTTGCAACGAGAGCTTCAATCGCGCCAGACTTAAATGCATCCAGCGTTAAAGTACGTTCACCTTGACTCTTATCTCCATGAATCGCGCCCGCCTTAATACCATCGCGCTCCAATGAGCGAGCCAATCGAGCACAACCCAAACGGCTATTAGTAAAGATGATGCACTGGCGAGATAAGCCTTGACGCGTACGTGCTTCAAGCACTTTCACAATCGCGCGTTGCTTGTCAGCACTGGACACCATATGCACCACTTGCTTCACAGTATCGGCCGCAGCATTTTGGCGAGCCACTTCAACAGTGACTGGTGTACGTAAATAACTTTGCGCTAACTTCTTAATCTCTGGAGAAAACGTTGCTGAGAACAAGAGCGTTTGACGCTGTGCTGGAATCAAATCAATAATGCGTTGCAAGTCAGGTAAGAAACCCATATCGAGCATGCGATCTGCTTCATCCAACACCAGAATTTCTACTTGAGAGAGATTGGCTACTTTGGAGCCAATGTGGTCAAGCAAGCGGCCAGGAGTAGCAATCAAAATTTCTACACCGCCACGCAATGTGGCAACTTGCTCTTTCATATCCACACCACCATAAACCACGGCGGCACGTAAATCGGTGTGCTTGGAATAGCTCGCTGCATTTTCAGCAACTTGAACAGCTAACTCACGTGTCGGTGTCAACACCAAGGCACGGATGGGATGACGAGCAGGCGATGCACTACTACTCGCGTGACGCAGAATCTTTTGAATGATCGGCAACACAAAGGCAGCCGTCTTACCAGTACCCGTTTGGGCTGCGCCCATCAAATCACTTCCCGCCAAAACGTGCGGGATAGATTGCGCTTGAATCGGAGTTGGGGTGTTGTAACCCTGCTCAGATACCGCTTTTTGAATCTTTGGATCTAATCCAAAGTCAGCAAAGGTAATTGTTGCTGGGGTGGCGCTACTCTCAGTAGCGCCGGTAGGAGAATTTATTTCAGGAACAGTATTTGTCAAGGTAACTTACAGAATGGCTGCAATGCCGGCCTTCGCGGTTTCGGCATCCTCAGTCGATTTAACGCCGGAAACGCCGACTGCGCCGATGGTAAACCCATTTACCTCGATATTGACGCCACCTTCCAACATGCCCGAAATATGTGGGGCAGATAAAAAGGAAATACGTCCGTTATTAATAATTTCTTCGTAAACGCGGCTCTCGCGTTTACCCATTGCAGCAGTGCGTGCTTTTTCTTGGGCGATGTAAGCGGAGACAGGAGCGCAACCATCACGACGAGTTAAACCCAACACATGGCCGCCATCATCACAAACGGCGATAGTCACTGCCCAGTTATTCGCTGCTGCATGCTTATCTGCTGCATCCAAAATCTTTTGAACATCAGCCTGAGTTAAATACGGTTTAGTTGCCAACATGATTAATCTCTCTGTCTCTAATGCTATTGATATATATGGTGAATTATAGGTTGAGTCTGCCGACCAAGCCTTACTTTAGGTACTCTTGGGCCGCAACTACACCGCTGGCCTTGGGTTTGTAGCCAATAGAGCTAAAACTCATCTCTACCCCACTCAAAGCAGCCATGAGGCTCAATTCATTGCAATCGCCAAGGTGGCCGATACGGAAAATCTTGCCTTTGAGCTTGCCTAAGCCAGTTCCGAGCGAAAGATTGAACTTTTCAAGGGCATGCTTACGCAGTACATCCGCATCCATTCCCTCTGGAACCACAATCGCTGTTAATACTGGTGAATAAGCATTTGGATCCAAACACTGGTTCTCAAGACCCCAGGCTGCAACTGCGCGACGACAAGCCTCAGCTAAGCGTTGATGGCGAGCAAAAATCGTATCCATGCCCTCGGTCTGCATCATATCGATTGCTTCATGCAAACCGTACATCAGATTGGTACTTGGTGTAGTCGGCCAGTAACCTGTTTTATTCGATTCTAAAATTTCATCCCAGGCTAAATAAGCCTTTGGAATTTTGCTGTGCTTACTTGCTTCAATCGCTTTTGGTGACAAAGCATTAAAGCCAATCCCTGGAGGCAACATCAAACCTTTTTGTGAGCCGGAAACGGTTACGTCAGCACCCCATTTGTCATGCTCATAGTCCGCTGAACCCAAGCCAGATACGCTATCCACGAGTAATAGCGCTGGATGTTTTGCATCATCCATCGCCTTGCGAACCGCAGCAATATTGGATGTCATACCAGTTGAAGTTTCGTTGTGTACTACACAAACCGCCTTGATTTCATGCTGAGTATCTTTGCGTAAGCGCTCTTCAATCACAGATGCATCAACACCCCAACGCCAAGTATCCGCACCTGCTTTACCTACTACCTCAACTTCAATGCCAATCTTTTTGGCTAGAGCACGCCACAAGTTTGCGAAGTGACCGGTTTCATAAAAGAGCACCTTATCGCCAGGATTGAGGACATTAACTAAAGCACCTTCCCAGGAGCCAGTTCCAGAAGCAGAATAAATAATCACGGGCTGCTCGGTCTTAAAAATCTTCTTGATGCCATCCAAAACCTTAAGGCCAAATGCACCAAATTCGGGGCCGCGGTGATCAATCGTTTGATAGCTAATTGCCCGCAAAATGCGTGAAGGCACTGGACTTGGACCAGGAATGTGTAAGAAATGACGTCCTGAGAGGTGGTTATCTAGTTTTAGCATGCTGAGTCTCGCTTGGTTTTTGTAGTTAATCTTGCAAGCCAGTGTAAGGTACTTTTTGGCAATTTACAATTTTGTATGCAAAATATTTATCAAATAAGTAAAAAATAAGGCTTTTATAGCCTTATTTATCCTTATTGATGGGTTATAGTAAATATGTATACAAATTTAAGGCATTTCAAATGATGCTCACAGCACCTCCAAATACCCAAAACTTACACGAAGCGACCTTTCAAAAGCTCCGATCTTTATTGGTGGAGGGTGCGATCACTCCCGGCAGCAAACTGAATGAACGTGAGTTGGCAGAGCAACTCAATGTTTCTCGTACCCCTATCCGCGAGGCGATTAGACGTCTGGCTGCCGATGGATTAGTTGAACTGATCGCCAATCGTGGTGCGATCGCAGTGCAATTAACTCGGGACGACATCATTCACACCTTTGATGTGATCGCAAACTTAGAGGGCTACTCTGGGGAGTTAGCAGCTCAAAACATTAGCGATCAAGCGCTCATTGAACTTGAAGCGCTTCAATATGAAATGATGGCCTCGTATGCGCGCAGAGATCTCTCTAGCTACTACCGACTCAATCTCAAGATTCATCAAGCAATTAATCACGCTGCGAACAACCCCGTCTTGAGTCAGCTATTTACTCAGGTTAACGCGCGCATCGAGGCGCTCCGCTTTCGCTCCAATCAAGATGGCGTGAAATGGGAAAAGGCTGTTGGGGAACATCAAGAAATGTTGGATGCACTAAAGGCGCGCGATAGCGTACGTATGCGCAAAGTCATGATGCAACATGTCATGAATAAGCGTGATGTGGTTATTCAATTAGTTGACTCAGAATCTAACGAGAAAGTTGCAGCATGAACAAGCCACTGGATTTGCCCTTACCGGAATTCGTTGCTAATAAGGCAGAGTTAGCAAAGCGACTCAAACAAGAAACCACCGGTGAAGTCATGACTGACATGGCTAGTCGTGGACGTTATGCAACCGATGCGTCGATCTATCAAGCTATGCCTGTTGCAGTATTTGTGCCGAAAACTGCTGAAGATATTGCGACCGCTATCCAAATTGCAGCTGACCTAGGTGTCCCAGTTCTGCCGCGTGGCGGAGGTACTAGTCAGTGCGGTCAGACTACAGGTACGGCACTCGTTATTGATAACACTAAATACTTTCGCAAACTCTTGCATGCCGATCCAGAGAAGGCAACTGCAGTCGTTGAGCCTGGCATTGTTTTAGATCACCTCAACGCTGCTCTCAAGCCGCACGGCCTTTGGTATCCCGTAGATGTCTCTACTGCTGGGCAGGCAACGATTGGTGGCATGGCAGGCAACAACTCTTGTGGTAGCCGATCCATTGCCTATGGGAATATGGTGCACAACGTTTTAGGAATTGATGCCTGGTTAGCAAATGGACAGGTCGCCAACTTTGGCAATTACGCACATAGCTCTGGCGCCGCAAAACAACTGGGGGATTTTGTAAAAGGCCTCGCTAATACACTCCAACCTGAAATCGAAGCGCGCTTTCCGAAAGTATTAAGACGTGTTGCTGGATATAACCTCGATGTGTTCCATCCGCAAAGTGAGCGTCCTTACACTCAAGATGGTAGCGTCAATTTAGCGCACCTCTTAGTAGGCAGCGAAGGTACTTTGGCTTACTTCAAATCGCTTGAACTGAAACTGGCACCCTTGCCGCAACACAAGGTGCTCGGAGTGGTGAACTTCGCGAGTTTCTTTAAGGCGATGGACAGCGCTCAGCATATTGTCAAACTAGGGCCTACCGCCGTTGAATTGGTGGATCGCACTATGATTGACTTAGCGCGTCACAACCCAAGCTTCAAGAAAACCATTGAGACAGCGCTGATTGATGCTGATGCTCAAACACCTGAAGCCATTTTATTAGTAGAGTTCTCAGGAGAGGCGCATGCGCCCTTGCTCGAGAAACTCAAGTCCTTGCAAAGCCTCATGGGTGACCTAGGGCTTCCGGGTTCAGTAGTTGCAATGCCTGATGCCGGCTTGCAAAAGAATTTATGGGAAGTGCGCAAGGCAGGCCTGAACATCATGATGAGCCTCAAGGGCGATGGAAAGCCAGTCAGCTTCATTGAGGACTGCGCAGTCCCATTAGAAAGTCTTGCTGAATACACCCAAGCACTGACAGATGTATTTTCAAAATATGGTTCACGTGGGACCTGGTATGCGCATGCCTCTGTTGGCACCCTCCACGTCCGCCCGATCTTAGATATGCGTCGCGATGGGGCACAAAAGATGCGGGCAGTTGCAGAAGAGGCTTCAGCACTTGTTCGCAAATACAAAGGTGCCTACAGCGGTGAGCACGGTGATGGACTCTGCCGTGGCGAATGGATCTCTTGGCAGTTTGGCCCCAAGATTACTGAAGCTCTCGCAGAGATCAAGCATGCGTTTGATCCGAATGGATTATTTAATCCTGGCAAGATCATTGATCCACCTAAGATGGATGACGCTAGCAACTTCCGCTTTCCGCCAAGCTATAAAGTCATTCCACTACAACCGGCATTAGATTGGTCTGCATGGAATGTGCAAAACAATCCCGTTACAGAAGAAACGAGTGCGCCCGGTACTGGTGGCGACCCTGCGATGGGCTTAGCTAAAGCAGTCGAGATGTGTAATAACAATGGTCACTGCCGCAAGTTCGATGCTGAAGTGATGTGCCCAAGTTATCGGGTTACACGTGATGAAAAACACCTCACCCGTGGTCGCGCCAACACCCTGCGTCTCGCACTCTCCAATCAACTAGATATCAAAAACGAAAGTTCACCACTCGGAAGCGATGCCATTAAAGAAGTAATGGAGCTCTGTGTCAGTTGCAAAGCCTGCCGTCGTGAATGTCCTACCGGCGTTGATATGGCGAAGATGAAAATTGAGTTTCTGTCAGCCTATAAAAAGCGAACCGGTCATACGCTGCGCGATTTAGCAGTTGCCTATTTACCTAAATACGCCCCAATTATTAGCAGTATTCCCGGCCTTCCTGCCCTACTCAATCTTCGCAACCACATCGCGCCGATTGCTAAATTGCAAGAGTGGATCATGGGCATTTCCGCACAAAGAAGTCTGCCAATCTGGAAAGCCAAAACATTCTGGAGTAATAAGAGCGCTATTACACCCTATCAATTTACGCCAGCGGAGCTGAGTAAGACTGATACAAATGGTAATAAGGGCGTGGTACTTTTAGCTGACACTTTCAACGCTTACTTCGAAGATGAAAACTTACAAGCTGCATTAGCAGTTCTGAAAGCCGCTGGATATCGTGTACATATTCCTCAGAAAAGCCTGGATAAAGAAAACTCAAAATCAGACTCAACACAAAACACCTGCTCTAAGGAATTCTGCTGTGGTCGCACCTATTTAGCTGCCGGTATGGTTGACAAGGCCAAAGCTAGCCTAGATGAATTGGTAAATCATCTTGCCCCATTTGCTGAAAAAGACATCCCGATTATTGGTCTCGAGCCTTCATGCCTCTTTACCTTAAAGGATGAAGCATTGGTGATGGGTTTTGGTGAACGCGCAGTTGCTGTAAGTCAGCATGTACAGCTTTTAGAAGAGTTCTTGGCTAGCGAAGTAAAGAGTGGGAAGCTCAAGCTGCAATTAAAACCTGCTTCGCGCCCCGTCTTATTTCATGGACATTGCCATCAAAAATCATTTGCCGCTGTTACACCAGCAATGGAACTCTTAAAGCTGATCCCTAATGCGGAGCCCAAACTCATTGAGTCTTCTTGTTGCGGCATGGCTGGAAGTTTTGGTTATGAGGCAGAGCACATTGCAGTGTCTAAGCAAATGGCAGAAGCTAGTCTATTGCCCGCAATACGGAAAGCGCCAGATAGTTGGGTCGTTGCAGATGGGACAAGCTGTCGCCACCAAATTGCTGATGGCACACAAAGAGACGCCGTACACATTGCCAAAATTTTGGCAGCCCATCTCTAAACCAAATTACTGAGGCGATTGACTTAGCGCATTACGCCGTAAGCGAGCATCAAGAGCGTTCCAGTCAATAAGGCTGGGACGAGACGGCGTGTTGGCTTAGAAACCATCACGCCGATACTGAGCACGCAAATGAGAATCCGAATCCATACAGGGACGGTTGCTAGAAGACCAATCGGCATCAAAATCATTCTGACAACTAAGGCGGCAACCATTGCATAAGTTACCGCTGCAAGCCAGCGAAAGATCTCGCTATCTTGATTAATTCGTTTTGCGAGTAGGACACCAATCGCGCGACAGAAGTAGGTCCCGATTGTGGCGCCCGCTAGGGCAATCCATAAACCCCATCCTTGAAGAGCGGCATTCATCAGCTAATGACCCCTGCTTTCTTACGCAATACTTTGCGATCAAAGAAGTAAGCAGCCGTACCCGCTACCAAGCCAGTAGTGAGCAAGCTGGTATCACGGTCTAAGATAAAGAAAAAAGGCCCGAGCACAAATCCTAAGCCAATCGCAATCCGATTAATCCAAGGCTTTACCTCGGTAAAGGTCAGCAAAAAGAATAATGGGTTGATAAAGACAAGACCAAGTGTGATTGCAGCCGGAACCATGCCGGCCAGAAAATACCCCAAGATAGTTCCCGGGATAGAGATTAACCAACACAACAATCCCAATCCAACAAAGTAGCTTAGGCGATGTTTTGCTTCCATCGTCTGAAACTCGCGCATCGAGATAGCCCAAGCAGTCATTGCCAACAAATGCACCGAAGCGTAGAGGCGATGATTGCGATCTTTTTCGTGGAACTGCGGAAAGAGGGTTACCGTCATCGTGATAAAGCGAGTAGACGTCAGAGAGACTGCCAAAATGATTGCCAAGACTGATGATCCAGTGATCGCCATCTCCAACAAAACTACTTGGCCAGGCAAGGCAAACATTAAGAAACTAGTCGCCCCAGTAAACCAAACATCTAAGCCATTGGTTTTACCCATTGCTCCAAAGCCCACCATGCCAGCAAATAAGACCATGGCTGGCGCGCCTGCAGCATCCCGAATGCCAGTCCAGAAAGCATCGCTGCGATTTTTAAAACGCTGTGCTGCCGAACCCTCTAGAGCAATTTCGCTAGGGTCCATATAGGGTTGATCGGCTGATGACATGAAATCATTGTAAGTGAGATGGAAACATAATTGGTAAGGAGGGCTTAAGAACCTAGCGCCCAGTCAATATGCTCAGCTACTAAGACATCTGCCATGGGCAAAGCATCACGCAGAGCTTTTCGCAGCAAGTCTTTATCTGCCTCAGGCACAGTGTTCTCAGCCAAAGCATTACCTATAGCGACCGCCAAGTTTCTGCGCCAGCGAGAATAACCGATACGGCGAATGGCGCTGCCCTCGTGGCGCTTCTCAAACTCATCTTCAGTCCAAGACCATAGTTGCAAGAGACTTGCTCTACCAAGACCATGACGCTCAGCAAAATCTGGCAAGGCAGATCGTTGCGCAAATTTATTCCAAGGGCAAATCAATTGGCAGTCATCGCATCCGTAAACGCGATTACCCATCGCCCTACGAAACTCTACCGGAATGGCATCCGGATTTTCAATCGTCAAATAGGAGATGCAACGTCGCGCATCTAATTGGTAAGGCGCAGTAATTGCCTGTGTTGGACAAACATCAATACATGCTTGGCAAGTTCCGCAATGCGATTCTTCTTCTTGATCAATCGGTAGGGGAACATCGACTAGGATTTCTCCCAAAAAGAATGTCGATCCGAATTCGCGATTGAGCAGTAATGTATGTTTACCTCGCCACCCCAGGCCGGCCTTACGAGCCAACTCGACCTCCATCAATGGCGCTGAATCCGTAAAGACACGATAACCAAACGATCCAATTTTCTTTTCAATCAACTGCGCAAATTCTTGCAAACGATTGCGCATGACCTTGTGATAGTCGCGCCCTCGAGCATACATCGAGACCACAGCTTGAGTGGGATCTCTCAATCTATCCCACTCATGGTCAAAATCAATTGCGGGTGATAGGTAATTCATGGTGACGCAGATTACCCTGACAGCTCCTGGAACTAGCATGCCCGGATCAGAGCGTACATTGGCATGCCTAGCCATGTATTCCATTTCGCCATGACGCCCCTGCTCCAACCACTCGTGAAGCCGCTCTGTGGCCGATCCAAGATGGGTATCAGTAATACGCAATCCATCAAAACCCAATGAACGAGACTGTTCATCCAGCCATTCGCGAAGATTGGCCTGATCAACAGGGTTCGGTATTTGGGAAGAAGTCATTAGGAATACAGAATGTAGCTTAATAATTGAATAAACTAGGCAAATGGCTCAGAATTCATTTAATCAATATTGTAGGCAAGAAGCGGATACCACTGCTTTAGCGAAAAAGCTTGCCAGCAGCCTTAGCCATCTTTTCGAAGCAGTTCACAGCACACACCTCAATATCTCCCTAGAGGGCGATCTGGGGGCCGGCAAGACCACCTTTGCTCGCCATCTAATACAAGCCCTGGGATACGAGGGTCGCGTCAAGAGTCCTACCTATACCTTGTGTGAGCCATATCCCATTCAAATCAATAGCAGCAATCCATCCACCGCTACTAATATCACAGCCCACCACTTCGACCTCTACCGCATGCGGGATTCACTGGAATGGCAAGAGGCTGGCTTTGCAGAACATTTTGATGAGCCCGGATTTTGTTTAGTGGAGTGGCCAGAAAAAGCCGAAGGCACCCTGCCCGCTTTTGATATTGAAATTCATCTCATTGCTGGCGATGATGAGAACGCAAGAAACCTTAGCTTCAAAGCAAACTCTAGCCAGGGCATAGCTGTTATCGAAAAGATGCAAACCCAATAGAGATGAGCAAGCCCCTGATTAATTCCTCCAGAAGAAAGCATCTCAAGACTTCAGCAAAGATGTTGGGCTTCATCCTCTTTTTCAGCGAGGCAGAGATCGCTTGGGGCGCCAAGATCTTGGGCGTACGTATTTGGCCAGCAGAGGATTACACGCGCATCACCCTGGAGTCAGATAAAGCATTGCCGATTACACAACAATTACTCACGAATCCCGATCGTCTAGTAGTCGATGTTCAAGGCATGGAATTGAATTCCACCCTGAAAGACTTGGTTGCCAAGGTCAAACCGAATGATCCTTATGTTTCACAAATTCGAGTGGGTCAATTCCAGCCTGGACTGGTGCGCTTGGTATTTGACCTTAAGGAGCCAGTGAAACCTCAGCTCTTTACGCTAGATCCTATTGCGGAATATCAATACCGCATGGTGCTGGATCTCTACCCAGCCATTCCGCCCGACCCTTTGATGGAATTAGTCAAGAGCAGCGCGCGCAAAGAAAGTGCTCTAGAAAAAGCCAATGAAGAAATTGACCTGATTGCACAGTTCGCCACCAAGAAAGAAAAAGAGGCTCCAAAGGCTCCGGTGGCTCAAGCAATTCCGGATGTAAAAGAGCCGCCTGCTCAAGCAAAACATAAGCGCCTTATTACTATTGCAATCGATGCTGGTCATGGTGGAGAAGATCCGGGCGCAATTGGCACTATGGGCTCTAAAGAAAAGCATGTAGTGCTCTCGATTGCCAAACGCTTGCGTGACAAGATTGAAAATGATCCATACATGCGCCCATTTCTCACCAGAGATGGCGATTACTTTGTACCTCTGCATACTCGCGTACAAAAAGCACGCCGAGTAGAGGCGGATCTATTTGTTTCCATTCATGCTGACGCCTTTATTGAACCCAGGGCAAAAGGAGCATCAGTTTTTGCCCTATCCCAAATGGGTGCCAGTAGCACAACAGCGCGCTGGATGGCCAATAAAGAAAATGCTTCCGACTTAATTGGTGGCATCAATATCAAGACGCAAGATAAACAGGTTGCGAATTTATTGCTGGATATGTCGACCACCGCCCAGATCAAAGACTCACTTCAGGTAGGCACATCGATCCTCAAGCAAATTAGTGGTTTTGCCCCATTACATAAAGCCAAAGTTGAGCAAGCCAGCTTTGCGGTTCTTAAGGCCCCCGATATCCCATCCATCTTGGTAGAAACTGCCTTTATCAGTAACCCCCAGGAGGAAGCTCGCCTCAATGACGACGCCTACCAAGACCGCATTGCGGAGGCAATCTTGAGGGGAATTAAGGACTATTTCTCAAAAAACCCACCGGTAGCAAGACGGGCAAACGCGTAGCGCTCTTGTAACTACAAGGCGTAGAGGGAAAACCCAGCAAACCGAGGGAAGTCAAACCAAGTTCTTGCTATAATTTCTGTCTTACTGGGTCGGTAGCTCAGTCGGTAGAGCAGCGGACTTTTAATCCGTTGGTCGCGAGTTCGAATCTCGCCCGACCCACCAGTAATACCAAAAGCCACCTTCGGGTGGCTTTTTCATTTCCGGAACACTCTGTTTTCTTGAGCTGACCTTCAAATGCTAATATTTCCCTTTATCCAAAACAATAGACCGCCATGAAGCCCATCGTTAAGATCTCGCCTTTTTTAAATGTCGCCCTTATGCGAAGCATTTATTTAACTATTGCCACCCTTTTCATCTCTCTGAGCCTAAGCATTCCAGCGCAAGCCCAAGAAAAGCCTGAAATTAAGTATGCTCCAGTTAATGGTGTGAAGTTAGCCTATTACCTCAAAGGCAAAGGCGATCCGATGATTCTGATTATGGGTTATGCCGGCACCTTGAGTGCATGGGATCCAGCCCTTCTTGATGAGTTAGCTAAGAATAACCAGCTCATTATTTTTGATAATCGTGGCGCCGGACTCTCTACTGATACTAAAGAAAATAACACCACCATTCCGCAAATGGCAGATGATGCCGCGGGTCTAGTCAAAGCACTGGGCTTTAAAAAGGTCAACGTATTCTCCTGGTCAATGGGTGCCCGGATTGGACAACAACTGGTTATCAGACACCCGGAGCTAATCAACAAAGTAATTCTGTGCGCCCCGAATCCAGGTGGAAAATATCAAATTGCCATCAATAAAAAAGTTGGCGAGGAATTAAATAATCCAAACCTTTCTCCGATGGAGAATTTCGAGTTGCTATTCCCAATAACGCCTGAAGGCAAAGCAGCTGCTAAGGTTGTATACGAGAGGTGGGCAGCAGCAAAAGCTGCAGGAACTATCCCTGACGACTTTATAGTATCCAAGGAAACAAAGGCGCGCCAAGTTCGTGCTCGCATTACCCTGTGGGATGCAGACAATCAAAATTACAAGGACTTAAAGAATATTAAAGTTCCTGTTCTAGTTGCAGATGGTCGTGAAGATATCATCGACAATCCCAAAAACTCAGTCGTAATCGCCAATCAAATTCCTTTTGCTTGGCTGGCCTTTTATGAAGGCGGGCATGCATTCTTATTCCAAAGCTATAAGAAACTTTCAGAAACCGTTAATGTATTCCTGCAAAAAGATTAACTAGCCGGGCTCACCAGTAACTCAAAGGGATCACAGAAATGCGGTCCCTTTTCTTTTGGCCAAATGAAACGCAGCTCCGATCGCCATGAAATCAACTACACTGATTACATAGCTTCATACATAATGCGTCCCATTCAAAAGAGTGCAAATTGCAAAACTTAATTTTCCAAAGCGACACTACCCTAATCCTAGCGCTTTTGATCGGCTTCACAAGCCTTTCCATTCTGATTGTTTGGCTTGTTATTCACCCAAAGAACAAACACTTCATTGGACAATATGAAGGGATTGTTGCTCCCTTCTTTAGCCTTCCTGCTGTGCTGTTTTCACTGACTGCCGCCCTACTCGCAACATCTATCTGGGATAACTATAGTATCGCCACTAAGGCTATTAAAAACGAGAGTCAGGGAATCCTCAACATTATTAGCCTTGCTAATTCGATCCCAATCCCCAAGGAAATTGATCTGCCTGGAGCCGCAAAGGAATATACACAGTCCATCATTCATGACGAGTGGAAAACATTATCCAAAAGTCGATCTATATCAGCAGAAGCGGATGAAAAATTTACCACCTTGAGAGCAACTACATTTAAAGCAGCAAATATGCTCCCGGATAAGGCGGAATCTAAAGCGCTATTAAGCGCATTCAATTTAGTTAATACCTCCCGAGAAACTCGATTAGCCTATGCCACCATCGACGTCCATCCTATTCGCTGGTATGCATTACTATTTTTAGGTGTTTTGGTGCTGATAACCGTTGCCTTCACGCACTCATCTAAGCCCAAGGCTTTGATACTAGCAATGCTCATCTCAACTCTCACCATCATCACACCGCTTTGCATCATCTCCTTGACTTTTAGTAACCCCTATCAAGGCTTGATTTCCATATCCAATGCGCCTTATTTGCAGATAACAAAGTAAGGCAAGAAATGAATGGATGAAGTCATTCTCGCCCGCTAATATTAATCAAGCCAGGTTGGGTGTTTATCCATCACGGAGTTAAATAGGTCTGACTCAAGTTGTTGATTTAGCCATGTTTTGACTGAGGAAAATGGCAAAGCATCAAACTGTTCTGGATTGACTGCAGCAAACTGCCTGATGAATGGAAAGATGGCTATATCCACCAAAGACATCTTGTTGCCCATTAAATACTTGCTAGATTGCAGTGCCGCCTCCATGGGCTTGAGCATGAGCTCTATAGCGCTATTGAGAACATCCCCTTGGCTCAGATCTGGAAATCGATTTGGATACTTGTACTGGTCTAGCAGCACTTTAAATTGGCCATCGTTTTTCTCAATCCACGCTTGAGAGACCCCTTTATCAACTTCCCTCCAACCATCTGGGTCAGACTTATCTAAAGCCCAGCGCATGATATCCAAGCTTTGGTCCAACACAAGTCCATCAGCACATAAAACTGGCACAGTGCCCTTAGGTGAAGCAATTAACATTGAATGTGGCTTGTTTCTTAACTCAATCTCTCTGTGCTCAACCTGAATACCAGCATATTTCAATGCCATACGAGCCCGCATTGCATATGGGCATCTTCGGTAAGAGTACAAGATAGGGGTCATAGGTCCAGTTTATAACGGGTGCTTTTGATTCTTCCAAGTGAAGCCCAATCAAATTCCAGCAGTCAAAAGCTTCGATTTGGGCTTATATTGAGCCCCCATTAGTTATCTAATAAATAGATCATTAATATCTAAATTATTCATTATGCAAATAAATAAATAGTCTCTAGAATGGTTCCTGTTGTGAATCAACTATTTTATTTTTTACAGGAGAAACCTATGTCACTAATTAACACGCAAGTTCCACCATTCAAGACCCAAGCTTTCCACAACGGTAAGTTTGTAACTATTTCCGATGAGACTCTCAAAGGCAAATGGTCAGTATTGATTTTCATGCCAGCAGCATTCACATTCAACTGCCCAACAGAAATTGAAGATGCAGCTGATAACTATGCAGAATTCCAGAAGATGGGCGCAGAGGTATACATCGTTACTACTGATACACATTTCTCACACAAAGTATGGCATGAGACTTCACCTGCTGTAGGCAAGGCTAAGTTCCCATTGGTTGGCGATCCAACTCATACATTGACACGTGGTTTTGGCGTACACATTGAAGAAGAAGGTCTCGCATTGCGCGGCACATTCATCATCAATCCAGAAGGCGTTATCAAAACAGCTGAAGTTCACTCAAATGAAATCGCTCGCGATATCTCTGAGACATTGCGTAAGCTCAAAGCTGCTCAGTACACAGCAGCTCACCCAGGTGAAGTATGCCCAGCTAAGTGGAAAGAAGGCGCAGCTACATTGACTCCATCTTTAGACCTCGTAGGCAAGATCTAATCATAGAAGTCAGCAGTAACTAGCAATCAATAGACTCTCTTCGGAGAGTCTATTGGGCAGGATGAGAAGCAGAAGCCCTGCCCAATAGACTCATCAGGATTAAATACCAAGGAACACATCATGTTAGATGCAAACATCAAGGCACAGCTCAAGGCCTATTTTGAAAAAATTGAAAGTCCGATTGTTTTAGAGGCTACTTTGGACGACAGCACCCAGTCCGCCCAGATGCTGGAGTTATTGAATGAGGTTGCCGAGCAATCTGGCAAGATCACAGTAAAGACTTCTGGTAGCAGCAAAAACATTCCTAGCTTTACTGTAGCTAAAGTTGATGAAGTTGCGCGGATTACATTCTCAGGCCTACCAATGGGTCATGAGATGACTTCTTTCATCTTGGCTATTTTGCAATCAAGCGGCTACCCGCCTAAAGTTGAGCAAGATGTTATTGATAGCATCAAAGGCTTAGAAGGCAAGAAGCGCTTTCAGACTTTCATCTCTTTGTCATGCCACAACTGCCCTGATGTTGTTCAGGCTTTGAACCTCATGGCTGCGCTCAATCCGAATATCGAACATGAAATGATTGATGGCGCCCTCTTTCAAGGCTTAGTCGATCAATATCAAATCATGGCTGTACCTACCGTGATTCTGAATGGGGAAGTCTTTGGTCAAGGTCGTATGAGTGTTGAAGAAATTGCCGCCAAACTAGACACTAACTCTTCAGCCCGCGATGCAGAAAAATTAAACGCTAAAGATGCCTATGATTCTTTAATTATTGGCGGTGGTCCAGCAGGTGCCTCAGCAGCGATCTACTCTGCTCGTAAAGGCATTAGAACTGGCGTAGTAGCTCAGAAATTCGGCGGTCAAGTTGCTGATACTGTTGGCATTGAAAATTTCATTTCTGTTAAAGAAACTGAAGGCCCTAAATTAGTGATGGCGCTTGAGCAGCACGTGAAGGAATACGAAGTTGATGTCATGAACTTGCAAACTGCTAAGAGCTTAAGCAAGACTGGCGAAGAAATTGCCATCACCCTAGAAAACGGCGCAGTTCTGAAAAGTAAGACCGTCATCTTAAGTACTGGTGCACGCTGGCGCGAAATGAATGTGCCGGGCGAGCAAGAGTACCGCGGTAAAGGTGTAGCCTACTGCCCACACTGTGATGGCCCCCTCTACAAGGGCAAGCGTGTAGCAGTAATCGGCGGGGGAAACTCTGGGGTTGAGGCAGCAATTGATTTGGCAGGCATTGTCAGTCATGTCACCTTGATTGAATTCGACACCAAGTTACGTGCTGATGCAGTCCTTCAAAAGAAATTAAATAGCATGCCTAACGTAACCATCATTACCAATGCTTTGAGTAAAGAGGTTTTGGGCGCGGATGGCAAAGTAACTACCTTGAGATATGAAGATCGTGCCAATAACCAGATGCATGACATTGCCCTTGAAGGTATCTTTGTGCAAATTGGTTTATTGCCAAATACTGATTGGCTCAAAGGCGTCATTGATTTATCCCCTCGCGGCGAGGTCATTATTGATGCTAAAGGAGAGACGTCTATGCCAGGTGTATTTGCTGCAGGGGATTGCACTACTGTACCTTACAAGCAAATCATCATTGCCATGGGTGAAGGCGCTAAGGCATCGCTCTCAGCATTTGATTATTTGATTCGATCATAAGATCTTCAAAGCACCCTGAAAGTAGAAAAGCCCCGAATCACTCGGGGCTTTTTCATTTCAAATGGGCAACTTCCCACGCATCATTAAGGGTATAAACCCCGCATCTGCCTAGCCTTCAGAATACGTTCGCACCCAACAATAAAGGTAGCAGTTCTCAAGCTCACATCATGTTTCTTAGCTACATCGCAAATACCCTTGAAGGCATCGACCATTAAGATATCCAGGCGATTGTTAATTTCTTCCTCAGTCCAGAAGAAGCTAGAAAAATCCTGTACCCACTCGAAGTAACTTACAGTCACACCACCAGCATTGGCAATCACATCAGGCACAACAGTGATATTCATATCCCTCAAGATGTCATCCGCTTCTGGTGTCGTAGGCCCATTCGCACCCTCCACAATCAATTTCGCCTGAATACTCGCAGCATTTGCGGGAGTAATTTGAGACTCTAATGCGGCTGGTATCAAGATATCGCATGGTGATGACCAAAACTGTTGACTGGTGATAGCTTCACCAGGAAAACCGTTAATCTCACGGGCAAGCGAAACATGATCAAGCAAGGCATCTACATCGAAGCCATTGGGGTTATATAAAGCACCAGAGTGATCTTGGATCGCCACCACCTTGGCACCAGCCTGAGCAAATAGACGAGCAGCATGACCACCAACGTTGCCTAGACCTTGAATCGCGATCCGCGCTCCAGAGAGCTCACGATTCATTTGCCCGTAAGCCTCTCTAGCCACTACGAATACACCTCGACCGGTTGCGTCCCTTCTACCTAAACTTCCACCAAGTGAAATGGGTTTGCCCGTAACAACGCCGGAGGTGGTGTAACCCTGATTAACGCAATAGGTGTCCATCATCCACGCCATTATTTGCTCGTTGGTATTGACATCAGGCGCTGGAATATCTTTTTGAGGACCAATCATCATATTGATCTCACTAGTAAAGCGCCTAGTCATTCTTTCAAGCTCGGATTGAGATAGCTTTTTAGGATCAACACGAATACCCCCTTTTGCGCCGCCAAACGGGACGTTCACAACGGCAGTTTTAATTGACATCCATGCTGATAAAGCAGTGACCTCAGATAACGTGACATCCGGGTGAAAGCGGATACCACCCTTACCTGGACCTCGAGATAAATTGTGATGCACTCGATACCCTTCAAAATGGGCAATCGTGCCGTTATCTAACTCGATAGGCACATCCACAATTAAAGATCGCTTGGGTCGCTTTAAAGTCTCTACCCAGCGTGTCAGCGGGCCTAGATAAGGAGTTACACGATCAATCTGTTCGAGGTATGTGCCCCAAGCACCAAGATTTTTAGGGTCCAAATAAGATGCGATTTCATGACTCATAGGCGCTCCAGAAAGTGATGTAATTAACTAAAGTACATATTACGCCTTAGATTGAGCAACATGCCCAATATCTAGATTCCCATATTGCCAATACGTTTAATTGGGGGTGCAAATAAAAAATCCCCCGAATAGACCCTCGGAGGATTCTTTATCTTAAGTTGTAAATTTGTTACTTTGCTTGATGCGCCATCAGTAAAAGCTCTGCCAAATGCTTTACCTTGCGGCCAGTTTCTTGTTCGATCTGCTCTCGGCAGCTAAAGCCATTAGTAAGAATGATCGTTTCTTGATCGGCGGCTCGGACAGCTGGAAGTAGTACCAATTCTCCAACCGCTTTAGATATCTCCACATGCTCAGGATTAAATCCAAATGATCCTGCCATACCGCAGCAGCCACTATCAATGTAATTTGCCTTAGCACCCAAAGCAGCCAACAGAGCTACATCTCCCTTTGTACCAAAGAGAGACTTTTGGTGACAATGAGAGTGAACTAAGATATTGCAGTCTAGAGGTGGTGGTGTGTAGCCCTTCTCATGCAAGAAATCTCCAAGCAAATAGGTGCTTGACGCCAAGAGCTGAGCTCTTGGATCATGAGGGAAGAACTTTAACAACTCATCTTTAAAGACTGACATACAGCCAGGTTCAAGACCCACTACAGCAATCGGTGAATTTGGATCTGCATTAATTTCATCTCCAATAGCATCCAGAATCTTCTCTAGTTTTTGCTTGGCGAGATCCAAATAACCGAAGTCATACAAAGGGCGGCCACAGCAAAGCGGGGTCTTTGGCAGGGTTGCTTCAAAGCCTGCGTAAGCCAGAACTTCTACTGCCGCATTAGCCACCTCAGGATGGAAATGCTCGCAGAAAGTATCTACCCAGAGAATGACTTTCTTCTGCCCAGTACTTACACCCTTTGCTTTCTCAAATTGCTTTCTGAAAGTTTGGTTTGCAAACTTTGGCAAAGTGCGCTCTTGTGCCACACCACCAACCCATTTAGCAAAGGTAGAAATCACAGGCGTTTGCATTACCGCATTGATAAGCCATGAGAACTTGCTCGCCAGTGGCGCCCAATCTCCAATGCGACCCATTGTTAGGGCCTGACGTGGCCTGCTGTTAGTCTCGTGATAGTGAGATAAGAACTCTGCCTTATAAGACGCCATATCCACGTGCGCAGGACAATCCGACTTGCAACCTTTACAGGAGAGACAAGTATCGAGAGCATCTTTAAGCTCCTCACTTTCCCAGCCATCTTTAATCACTTCGCCCTGGAGCATTTCCCAAAAGAGTCGTGAGCGTCCACGAGTGGAGAAGCGTTCTTCTTTAGTAGCGCGATAGCTTGGACACATCGTGCCGATTTTTTCACTACGACACTTACCCATACCAACGCAACGCTCGACTGCTCTCTGGAAGCCGTTACCTTCTTGGCTCAAGAAATTCAGGCGCGTCTTGATATTCACAACTTTGTATTCCGGACCCATGCGGAGGTTTTCATCTACGCGATATGGGTGCACTACTTTGCCTGGATTGAGTTTGTTCTGTGGATCCCAGATGCGCTTGAACTCATGCATCGCACCCATTAACTCTTCGCCGAACATAATTGGGAGGAATTCTGCTCTGGCTTGGCCATCACCGTGCTCGCCAGTAAGCGAACCACCAAACGCAACGACTAAGGTTGCCGCATCCCGAATAAAGGATCTAAATTTGGCTACACCTTCTGCAGAACGCAAGTTAAAGGTAATACGCGCATGAATACATCCATCGCCAAAGTGCCCGTAGAGTGAGGTCTCATACTCGTAAGAATCCACCAACGCTTGGAATGAACGTAAATACTCACCCAAACGTGCCGGATCTACAGCAGCATCCTCCCAGCCTACTACCGGGTCAGGGGAGTTCGGATCAATTGATAAATGGGTAGCAGATGCCCCATTCTCACGAATAGACCAAATACGCTTTTGCACCAATGGATCCGGCTCGAGCCATGTCGATGGTTGGGGCCCCTTGGTTCGAGACTTGAAATACTCTTGTGCTTTTTCAGCCTGAGCTATAGCACCTTCTAGCGTGTCATCACCAAACTCTACAACCACCCACGCATTTCCAGGGGGCAGTAAATCAATTTCCGCTTTAGCTAAATTACGCTCTTGCAAGCCACGAATAATTTTGTAATCCAAACCTTCGATCGCAATGGGATTAAAGGATTGGTATTCAGGAACAGCATCACCGGCCAAATAGATGTCATCGAAACCCAATACCAAAACTACCCGCTTAGCAGGGCTCTTTACCAATCTCACCTTAGCAGCCAAAGTAAGTGCACAAGTACCTTCAGTACCAACCAATGCACGTGCAACGTTAAAGCCATTCTCGGGCAAGAGTTGATCTAGGTTATATCCAGAAACGCGACGCTTAATATTGGGGAAGCGCGCACGAATCAAATCGGCATAGCGATCACGCAAGGTAAGCAGGTCTTGGTAGATCTGACCTTTACGCCCACCAGCAGCAATAATTTCTTGCAACTCTTGATCAGATGTTGGGCCAACCCAAAAACGTTCGCCATCATAAGTCAGAATTTCTAGAGCCTCAGTGTTCTCAAGCGTTTTTCCTGCCATCACTGAATGCGCGCCACAGGAGTTATTGGCAACCATACCGCCTAAAGTGCAGCGGCTATGGGTAGATGGGTCTGGGGCAAAAGTTAGGCCATGCAACTCAGCAGCGTCGCGCAAGGAGTCACAAATCACGCCCGGCTCAACAACCGCATTACCAGCGGCCGGATCCAAAGCAAGAATGTGATTGCAGTACTTGGAAATATCGAATACCACAGCGTTATTCACTGTTTGGCCATTCATAGAGGTGCCCGCACCACGCATCAGCACCGGAGCCTTATTGCGATGACAGATCTCGATACCTTTTATAAATTCTTCGGTATTTTTAGGGGTAACAACCCCAATCGGAATTTGGCGATAGTTCGATGCTTCAGAGGCGTATACAGCCTGGTGAGCAGTATCGAAATGAACAGAGCTTCCAAGAGCTGCTGTGAGCTCAACGTTGAGCTGCTCCCACTGAGAAATACCACCCATATTCAATCCTTGTTAGATGCACTTACCCCTGATTGGGCACCGTCCATTCTAACAATTTCTGCTGTTTTGTGATTCCCGGCAGATTATTCAAATATGCTGAATTTATGCTTGTTTATGGCGTGGATTTTGCAATAAAGAAGGCTTTAGGAACCTCAGTACACCAAACTACACCGTCCCCTACTTGACCTGTTTGGCAAATAGTCACAATCCGGTCCATGAAAATCTGCGCAACCTCATCATTGCAAACAATTTCAACCTTCACTTTCGCAGAGTAGTCCGTGAGCTCATCTTTGATATTGAACTTACCGGTGCGATTGGGAGCGCTACATCCCTCAACTTTAGTTACCGTCATCCCCGGGAAACCTGGGGTCTCCAATAATGCCGTTCTGAGAGCAGCTAATTTATTTGGGCGAATGACCGCCTTCACTTCCATCATGCTTCCACCTCTTTATCTTCAAACCATCTATATAAGACTGGGAGTACTAGTAATGTTAATGCGGTTGAGGTTATTAGCCCTGAGATTACTACAGCCGCCAATGGGCGAGTAACCTCAGAACCAGGTCCACCAGAAAAGAGCATTGGAACTAAGGCCAACATCGCCACTGAAGCAGTCATCATGACCGGCCTAAAGCGATGGCCACAGCCATGCAGTAGAGCATCTTCCATTGAGTAGCCATTCTCACGCAATTGCTTAATAAACGAAATCAGCACCACGCCATTGAGTACAGCGATACCCCAGAGGTTAATAAAACCCACTGCAGCCGGAACCGAGAGGTACTCTCCAGTAATAAAGAGTCCAAACACGCCGCCAATCGAAGCAAATGGCAAAACCAAAATAATCAAACCCGCCAAGCGCATCGACTTAAAAAGCATGAAGAGTAAGAAATAGATCGCCAAAATCGTTATCGGGATGATGATCATCAAACGAGCCATAGCGCGTTCCATGTTTTCAAATTGCCCGCCCCACTCCAGGCTATAGCCTTGCGGTAACTCCACCTGCTTAGCGATGAGACTTTGCGCCTCTTTTACGAATCCACCAAGATCTCGACCATCCACATTGACGCCAACGACTAAACGTCGCTTACCAGACTCTCGAGAAATCTGTGCTGGGCCATCAACCAAAGAAATATCAGCTAAGTCACGCATCAAGACTTGAGCACCATCAGGTGAATGCAAAATAATGTTTTCAATTGCATCAACCTTATCCCGATATGGGGCTGGATAGCGTAGAACTAAAGGAAAGCGTCTCTCCCCTTCATACACCGTACTTGCCTGCTTACCACCTATCGCCGTCTCAATAACATCATTCACGTCGGAAACATTAATTCCATATCGAGCGATTGCATCGCGATTGATGTTGATGTTTAGATAATTTTGCCCGGTGGCTTGCTCGATGCGCAAGTCATTGCTACCTTTCATCTTAGTCAGAATTTGACTGATCTGAGCGCCCAGCTTTTGGAGTGTAGCCATATCATCTCCAAAAATTTTAATTGCCACTTGAGAGCGCACACCAGAAACCATCTCATCTACACGCGCAGCAATTGGCTGAGAAATAGAGAGCTCAATCCCCGGTAAGGTCTTCAACTTATCGCGAATCTCTTGCGCGATCTCTTCCTGGCTGAGCTTGCGATCACCCAAGGGCTTGAGAGTCACAATCGGGTCAGATTCATTAGGCTGACCTGGGTCTGCAGGGGATTCCCCTTTACCCAGGCGAGATACTGCCATCTGAACGTCTGGAATAGTCATGATGCGTTTAATCGCCTCAAACTCCAACTTAATGGATTCATCCAAAGAGATATTCGGGGCTCGCACAATCACTGGGGTAATAGAACCCTCTTGCATCACTGGAATAAATGCTTTTCCAAGCAAGGTAAATCCAACAATACTAGCTGCTAATCCTATTAAAGACCTTTTGACAACTAACTTTGGATTAGCAAGACACCAATGCAACCAACGCTCATATGGTGCGCGTAAACGAGCCACAATTT
The DNA here is from genome assembly GCF_018882295.1 of Polynucleobacter sp. 80A-SIGWE. GTDB lineage: Bacteria > Pseudomonadota > Gammaproteobacteria > Burkholderiales > Burkholderiaceae > Polynucleobacter. The sequence continues at coordinate 652,345 of NZ_JACVOR010000001.1, read as the reverse complement.
TTGTGTCATCCTCACTTCCGCCCTTCAAGATGTAAGAGCAAAGAACTGGGGATAAGGTGAAAGAAAGAATTAGTGAAATAGTGAGTGCGATGGCGATCGTAATAGCCATTGGCGCAAACATCTTTCCTTCCATACCTTCCAGAGATAGCAGAGGCATGAAAACTAAAATAATGATGCCAACACCAAAGAGTACCGGTGTACCAACCTCGGTAGCGGCCTCCAAAATAATACGAATCTTTGACTCACCAGTCTTCAGTCTTTCGCCTAGCTTGGCAAAGGTATTTTCTACTACCACTACCGAGCCATCGACCATGATGCCGATTGCAATCGCCAAACCTCCAAGCGACATGAGGTTGGCAGAAATGCCGTAGCGGTTCATCACTAAGAATGTCAGTAGCGGCGTGAGGATTAAGGTTGCCACCACAATGAGAGAGGAGCGCACGTCACCTAGGAACAGGAAGAGCAGGATCACCACCAAGATCACACCCTCAATCAACACTTTTGCTACGTTGAACATCGCAGCATTTACTAAGTCCGTACGATCATAAAAAGGCACAATCTGCAGGCCATCAGGCAATAACTTACCCTCATTAATCTCGGCAACCTTTTGTTTAATGCGATTGACTACCTCTCGCGCATTACCACCACGAATCATCTGAATGATGCCGGCAACACTCTCGGTATAACCATTCTTAATAGCGGCGCCCTGCCTAACCTCACTACCGATAGTCACTTCCGCGACATTCTTAACGTAAACCGGAATCCCCTTAACCTCTTTGAGAATAATTTTTCCGATATCTTCAGGCTTGGTAACTAATCCCACGCCTCGAATCAAGAAACGCTCTGCGTAGCTAGGCAACTGCCCACCACCAGAATTGGCATTATTTCTAGCAAGTGCCTCATACACTTCGCGCAAACTAACTTGGTAATGGCGCAATCGTTCTGGATTAACAAGTACTTGATATTCACGGGCAAAACCACCCTGCGTATTAATTTCCGCAACACCTGCGATAGACCGCAACATTGGACGAACAACCCAATCTTGAATCGTACGACGTTCCTCGAGCTCTTCTACTGTTAGCTGCCTATCTCCATCGGAGGGATGGTCTAGGGTGTATTGGTAGATCTCTCCCAGCCCCGTAGATGGAGGCGCCATTACTGGAGTAATACCCTCCGGCATTTTGGAAGCCACCTCAATCAAACGCTCGGTAACCAATTGACGAGCGAAATACAAATCTGTTTTTTCAGTAAATACCAAGGTAATCACAGACAAGCCGTTACGGTTCAGGGAACGCATTTCTGTTAACCCTGGAAGGCCCGTCATTCCCAACTCAATTGGCACCGTGACAAAGCGCTCCACCTCTTCAGGTGAGCGTCCTGGTGCCTCAGAGGCAATTTGCACCTGTACGTTGGTGACATCCGGGAAAGCGTCGACTGACAAACGCTTTGTTGCCAATAGTCCAGCTACAAAAAGGACGAGCGCAATAATGACAACTAGAAGACGTTGCTGAAGTGAAAGTCGAACAATTTTCTCAATCATGAGATCTATCCACCGCTCAACTGTCGCTTACGTTCGGCATTCAAATGAAAGGCACCGTTAACAGCAATTTCCTGACCCTCTTTAAGCCCGGAAATTACAGGGCGATAGCCCTTCCCTTCTGGCCCCAATTTAACAGTGACCATGCGATAAGTATCTTCATCTTCGCGAATAAAAACATGATCATGATTATCTTGACGAATCACAGCACTTACCGGCACCAATAGTCTCTCGGTAGGCTGACTTTCGATCATCATGGTTGCCAACATGCCAGGTTTGATCAGACTGTCTTTATTGGGTACTTCCATTCTGACAACTACCGTACGTGTTTGAGGATTCACAATCGAGTCCACGTGAGCAACTACACCTTCAACCTCGGCATTCCTAAGGGCTGGAATAATCAAGGTAATTTTTTGCCCCTTGTGAATCAAGTAGGCGTTACTCTCGGGTATTTCAGATACGGCCCATAAAGTACTCAAATCAGCCACCGTAAAGAGTGCTTCTGCAGGCTGAACGACTTGACCCTTATTAATCTTGCGCTCAACGATTTCGCCAGGAATAGTGGCAATGACATTATTGGTGGATTCAATCACACCAGATTTAGCCAGTCGATCAATGCTAGGCTGATCCATGCCTTGCACTCTCAGCTGATCATTAGCCGCACGAAATTCTGCCTTTGCGCTACTAGCCTCTGACTCACGTCTTTGCAACTCAGCTAATGCGATCACATCTTCTTTGTACAAAATTCTGGCCCGATTAGCAGCTTGATCAGCTAACTGACTGGCGCTCTTGGCCTTTAGGTAAGCGAGTTGGGATTGCGTTAATTCAGTTGATGTAATTTTAGCGAGGATATCCCCCTGCTTTACGATCTGACCAGGAACGCCCAAGATTTCAGAAACTCGCCCCGTGACATTAGCGCCAATGCGGGATAAAAAGAGCTCGTTGAAATCAATGCGACCAGATGCTCGCAACTCCTCAACAAATGAGCCTGTATAAAGATTGCCATCTGTAATCATTTTGCGCAAATCGGCATTAACAATAACTATATTGGGATCCTGGACCGACTTAATGGTTGGACTACGATCAAACACATTGAAGTAATTTAGGATGATCAAAAATAAACAAAACCAAGGAAAGTAAAAAAGTCCTTTCTGCGTCCACTGAGGGCTCTTATCGTATTGCTGAGCAACGCGAGGTAAATGCGTACTAAACCACTCATGGGTCAGTGCATACCAGTCGTTCTGAGTTTTAATGACGATGGCAATCCATTTCTGAACATAAACCTTTGCCACTGCCCTATAACGAGCATAAAGCTCCTTTAATTTGTCAATTTTTGCTATGAATTCTTGCTTCATTGCTTTCCACTCTCAATTTTTGCAATCCACTCCGGAGTTGCTCTTAAACGCTGAATCTCTGTAACAACCGAAGCCAAATCAAACCGCGCTTTAATTAAGTCATTACGAGCCACTCTAAATGTTCTTTGCGCATCCAAATACTCGAGCATGCCCCGCTCGCCGTAGCGGTAAGAAACCTCCGCAATCCGTCGTGCACTTGAGGCCAACTGAACCACATCTTGATCCAGAATCTTTACCTGATAACTAGTCATTTGATAGAGCTTGTATGCTGTTTCTAACTGCTGCTCCAGACTCTGGCTTTGTGCATTAAATTGATTCTTAGCTTTGGATGCATTGGCTTCCGCCTCTGCAATCTGACCACCCTTAAAGTCCCAGATAGGAATGCTCACCACTAAACCATAGAGGCGGTCAGTAAAGTTAGGGTCGTTATATTGTTGTGCCTTGATGGATAGCTTTGGTAAGCGAGAGTTCTGCTCGAAACTGAGTCTAGATTCAGTCGCCTCAACCTCTGCTTTTGCTCTTTGTAACTCAGGACTCTGCGAGTGCAACTCACTGAGCAAGGTTGGTAAAGGGGGTAAAGGCTCAATCTTGAAGATTTGAGAAACCACCTCATAATCAGCGGGCAAGTTATGTCCGACCACCTGCCTGAGTTGCCCCTTAGCCTGCTCAACCCTAAGCTTGCTAGATTCCGTATTAATTTGCGCATTTAGGAACTCAGTTTGTGCGCGAATTAATTCAAATCGAGCAGTCTCGCCAACGTCATACCGAATTTGCATGCGATCACGAATTTGCTTCGTTAACCCCAAATCTTCTTCAGCAGCTTTTAGCTCTGCATCACGACGCATTAATTCATAAAAACGCTGTTGCACTCTTGAAATCATTTCAATCTCGAATGCAATTCGTGTCGCATCCGCAGCCCGAACATTCGCCTCAGCAGCATTCACTCTGGGATAACGGGTATAGGGCATGTCTAGAGGTTGCGTTACTGACCACGATGACACATTACCTGTAGTTAATGGGCCCGATACCGATCTTTGTTGGCCAGTGTTTAACTCAAACTCCGGATTAGGAATTGCGCGAGCTGTAGAAAGTTGTCCTTTGATAGCCTTAGATTGATCTCGTGCAGCCAAGACTTGAGGGCTCGATTCCAATGCAATGACAATCAACTCATTGAGCGTAAGTGGCTTTTTACCTTGCGCACTAACTCCACCTGAGAGCAGGATGCAGAGGGTCAGTATCGATGCAGACGTTAAGCGATTCATTACGACAATTTTAGAAAAAAGATGTGACTTCTCATTATCCGTCCCTGAGACGACAAATAGGCGAGAAATTCCCCAAATCAGGGATCTGAGCACGGTTTTGAGTAGGTGTATCAAAGATTGGTGTAGCAAATTCAAAAGAAAACCATTTATAAAAATTAAAATGGTCTTGCCTTGAGATTGAATCACCCTTATACCGGACCCAAAGGTCGAATTGTCGGCATAAGGGACTCAGAAAACTGAGCAGGCTACTCCCCATGTGTATGACAGTAATTAGATCATACTTATGACGAATAAATTGAATTATGGGTGAATTTCTCATACGTAGACGTGTTTTGAAAATCGCCCATATTTTTGACTTTTATGAAACGCCTTCTGAATCAGCTTATAGATTTTCTTAAGGCACATTTCCAGAGCCATCCGTTTATCTCTTGCGGTCATACTCACTTCGATTTGATGGTGGTCAAATGTCTCTAAACTAATCATGCAATGTTGATTGCAAGTCGTCTTAGATGACGGGACTGCAGAATATTGAATCTTGATTTTTCGTACCATCCAAAAGAGCCGCTTTAATGAAAACTTCACCCGATTCTCTGTGAAGACTTTTAATTCCGACTCAACTTCTTCTCTCGCATCTAAGATCACATTCATTGCCATCTCTCCTTTGTTAAACACAGACTCAGAATAGGACAATCTTTACTTCTAATAAAGCAGAATTTAATTGACTTTAATTCAGTATTTAACTGAATATAGATGGGCAAAAAAATGCCCTCAGAACGAGGGCATAAAAGAGAACAGCTGGATTAAAACTAATCGATCACAACAGCCATCAGTGCAGTGGCAGCGCCAGCACCCAGAGCCGGAATACCCCAACGCTCAAGTGCAGGCAAGGAGCTACCTGTTACCACCTCGACTGGAATATCGCTGATTTCAAGCAACTTAGCGGTAGTAGAGTTTTCAAATAAACGACTCAGGGAGTTTTGCTTTGAAGTGCCAATCACAATACGATTGCATTCAAGTCGCACTGCTTCATCACGAATGGCGTTACCTTTATCTCCGCACACATAAGCAAAGGAAAAGTTTAGGCCGCGATTTTCAAGGTATGCAGATGCAGAGGCTGCCGCCTGTGCCGCACGTTCAGCATGCCACTCATTAATATCTTGCTTGCTAAAAAATTTGCCGATGTGGCGATATAAGGTAGGCTGCACATTGCACAAGTGAAAATGTGCACCGGGATCCTGCCCATAAGTCTTCACGGCATGCTTTACTGCCATATCTGAATTTTTTGAACCATCTACAGGAATTAAAATTTTATTCATTTTGCTTTCTCCATAATTAGGGGACTGCTCTTGTAAAACGACATTTGCAGACTCGGGAACTACAACCGAAGGAGCAATCACACCTTCAAGCGCACGCCTACTTCTAATAAACCCACTAGTTAATACACCCAATACAACAGCCACTTGAATCACGTATTCCAAAGCGGGGCTCTGGGAGACAAGCCAATCTTGAGAGAGAGGCTCAGAGATCATCATTTTTGCGGCTGTCCATGCCAGTACGCCAGCCCCCAAGTAGGTAACTGAAGGGTAGCGCTCGACCAGCTTGAGGATTTGAGTTGAACCCCAGATAACCACGGGAATGCTAATTAACAATCCAAGGACAACCAGCACATAGCTACCGTGCGAAGCGCCTGCCACCGCGAGAACGTTGTCTAGGCCCATGATGGCGTCTGCAATCACAATCGTTTTCATAGCACCCCAAAAAGTGGTGGATGCTTGGCCATGCTCATCATTCTCTTGCTCGGGATTTAGCAAGCGGTAAGCAATCCAAACCAATAGCAAGCCGCCTATCAGCATCAAACCAGGGATCTTTAATAAGTAGACAACCAATAGCGTCATTGCGCTTCGGACTGCAATCGCACCGACAGCGCCCCAGACAATTGCCTTTTTCTGCAAATGGGCAGGGAGGTTTCTAGCGGCCATCGCAATCACAATGGCGTTATCACCCGCGAGCACCAAGTCAATCACAATGATTGCCAGCAAAGCCGAAAAAAATTCGGGGCTAAATAGTTCCAATTTCATCTCCTCATTTAATTACCCATGAATTCCATGGATTTCCATGGGGTTAATTTAGGCTGATTTGCACTTAACAAAAAGCAGAGATATATTGATAGTAATTTCGTAAAAACCTGATAATCAAAATGCTCTATAACTACCGTCACCTTTACTATTTCTGGGTAGTAGCCAAAGAAGGCAGTATGTCTAAGGCTGCCGAACGCCTTAATATTGCGATCCAGACGATTAGCGCCCAAGTACATGAATTAGAGAAATCACTGGGATATCTACTATTTAAGCCGGCTGGACGGGGTATCGCCTTAACCGAATCTGGGTTTGCCGCCTTAGAAATTGCAGATCAAATCTTTCTCTTGGGCGAGCGCTTGCCTGAGGCAGTGAGGGAGGCAGCAAGCTCTCCTAAAACCAAAATTACAGTTGGCGTATCGGATGGCCTACCCAAGCTGGTAACCAGGCAGTTGTTGGAGCCTATCCTAGAAAAAAATGATGTGCAGCTGATTGCGCATGAAGGTGAGTTTGAAGATCTCTTAGCAGACTTGGCCTTACATAGATTGGATATCGTGCTGGCTGACAGACCCGCTCCAATCAACAAAAATCTTCACGTCTACAGTGAAGAATTAATCAAGTCATCCATTGCATGGTTTGGGCCCAAGAAACTACTCAAACAATCTAAAAAAGCCTTTCCTGCGTGCCTGAATGAGTTACCCATTCTTCTGCCAACCTCTCACTCGAAGGTTCGTCATTTGATAGACCAATGGTTCGCTGAAAATGGCATTAATCCCAATATTGCAGGGGAGTTTGAGGATAGCGCCCTACTAAAAACCTTCGCAGCTAGTGGCCTTGGAGTCTTTCCAGCTGGAGAAAGTATCAAGAAAGACTTACAAGAAACTTATCACATCGAAATGATTGGTAAGTGCGAGGATATCTACGAATATTTTTATGCCATTCGCTCAGAGAAGAAAATTCAGCACCCACTAGTAGAAGCAATTATCAGGCGTTAGGCGATGGCAAATTTTTTAGATCCGGCAATCCTATTTTTTATATTTGGCGCATTTGCGGGCGCCGTGAAATCGAACCTGGAAATCCCTCAGCCCATTGCCCGCTTTCTATCGCTCTACCTATTAATGGCATTGGGCCTCAAGGGCGGATTCGCACTACATAAATCAGGCTTTACAACAGAAATCGCCCTCTCTCTTGGCCTCGCAATATTTTTGGCAGTCTTGATTCCTATCGTTGGCTATCAAATCCTCAGAACCAAACTCAATGCATTTGATGCGGCAGCTGTTGCGGCTACTTATGGCTCTGTCAGTGCCGTGACATTCATCACAGCTACCCAATACCTAGATCAATTCAATATCAGTTATGGCGGCCATATGGCGGCGGCGATGGCCCTCATGGAATCTCCGGCGATCATCCTCGCAATAGTGCTAGCAAACAAAGCAAGGGCCGCACACGCAAAACAAACTCAAACTGAAGTTACACAAACAGGGATCTCAAAAATACTGCATGAGTCCTTTACCGATGGCGCACAACTTTTACTGCTTGGATCCATGGTGGTTGGCTTAGTCAGTGGGGATGCGGGTCAAAAACTCATGGCACCCTTTTCCATCGATCTTTTCAAGGGAATGCTCGCATTTTTTCTGCTGGATATGGGCTTAATGGCAGCCAGAAATATCAAAGGCTTGAAGGGAAAACCGCCCATTACCCTGCTCTATGCAATTGCCTCCCCACTGTCACATGCTCTGATCGCATTGGCGCTCTGCAAGTTGATAGGTTTACCACTTGGCAATACTATTTTGCTGATGGTCCTTGCTTCAAGCGCTTCCTATATTGCCGTGCCAGCTGTTTTACGACACGCCTTACCGGAGGTGAATCCCGCCCTCTATATGGGCATGTCCCTGGGCATCACCTTCCCGTTCAACATTATTTTAGGCATTCCTCTGTATGCCATGATTGCTAAGCTAGTCCTATAAACGCGCTATTTCTTTTTTGGTTTCGGTGTAGCGCTACCTTTTTGTACTGACGAAAACTGACTCATATTTTCTACGCTCTTCTCAAAGCTTACAAATGAGTCTGCCATTGCCGCACGGATCAATTCAAAATTCTGGAGCGCATTGTTAAATGAGGTTTTGAATACCGAGGTATAGGGCTCAGTTCCCGCCGGAGCATTTTGAGTGGCCTCATTCACAAAATGAATTAAATCATGTTGCGATTCTTTAATCATCGTTTCCGCAATTTTTGCTAGCTCCTTATTTCCACTGGCGAAAGCTTGAAAAAGTTGGGCTTGATAGTCGGCCACCTCTTTTGCGGCATCTTGCAATACCTCGGCATGCACATAATCAAAGGCCGCCTTTGGATCCTGAGTTTTCATGAGCTCTGCAACTTTGGCCTGCAATCGAGAAGATAGCTCTTGTGCGGCGCGCTGATTTAATTGGGCGATCTCCTGAGCGCTTGTCAGTGCGGCTTGACCAACTGCTTGGGCGGCTTTCATTCCCTTGTTCTGATTTGCCATTGCACCTAAATCAAATGGATTCTTGCTCATTTGCACTCCCTTAGTTAATCAGTGATTTTTTCAATCTACTCCCGAATGATTGGCAAGGAGATAGAGAAATACCACTAGAGACTGCCAGAAATGCAAAAGAGCGCCCTCAGGCGCCCTTTTTAATCATTTGACCTGATTTAACGTACGACGATAGTAGCGCCCTGACGCAATTGGGATAAGAATTCAAACTGCTTCTTCTGCATCAAACCATTACGAATAGCGGCTTTAGCCTGCTCAAAAGTTGGCGGCTTGCTGGATTTTTTATCTTCCAACTTAATTAAATACCAACCTTGCGGCATCTGAATTGGCGCTGGAGAAACCTGACCCTTGGAAAGAGTTGTCAGAACGCTGGCAATTTGTGGCAAGGTCTGACCCGCTTGCACCCAACCTACAGCGCCACCCTGAACTTTATTTGGGGCCAATGAAACACTCTTAGCCACTTTATCGAAGGACTCACCTTTTTTAATTCTGGCCAAGGCAGCTTGTGCATCTGCTTCAGTAGCAACAGCAATATCACTCACCTTATATTCCACGATCATGCCCTGCGAACCCAAAGAAGCAATCTCGCGGTTGTACTCCGCTTGAACATCTGCATCACTGACGGGATTTTTCGACATATAAGTAGATAGCTCTAAGTCGGCTAAATAATTTTGACGAATCATAGCCAACTGACTATTAGCTCTATCAGAATTTGCGAGGCCATCTTTATCAGCTTGTTGTGACAAGAGGGAAATTTCAATCATCTTAGCCAAGACCGCCTTGCGAAGCTCTGGAGAATCTTTTTGACCTTGAGACAAAGCTGCTTGAATACCTTGCTCAACAAGGTCGTTGGAAATAATGTATCCATTAACAGAGGCGGCCGCGTTGATCGGCAGCGTATTCTGGGAATGAGCCAATGTAACAAAGCCTAGTGCCAATACAGCGCTTGCAATTAAACGAATGGAATGTAATCTCATGGGAACTCTTTTCTAAAATGTAGAAGCAATATTAACAGTTAGGTCTTTCTAGAAGGTAAAGGTGGCAGGTATTGGCTCAAAAGGCGCAGCGGATTCGGTCTCCTGTGCTTCGGCCTGCTCTTCACCATCTGGATTTTTGACATAGCGTGAATCAAAAGGAACCTTCGGCTTCTGACTAACGGGTGGTGGGTTTAAGTAAACCGGGCCTGAGGGGGTCTCCACCGGCGCAATCGGCTGATTATTAAACTCTTGAATTTGCTCGGGAGTATAGGGCGAGAATGTCTGCGCATTAACACCAACAGGAAATACAAAGCTAAAAGTAGTCCCGAAGATCAAACACGTTTTAAGCCGAATTGAGTGATTCATAAATCTTTCTTGGTTGTACTTAGGCCAGCAAGCCATCAGCAATTAATTTAATACTAGCTACCAATAAGAAAAATTGGACAATGATGTAATACCACTTAGCCGAAATCCTCTTGGCCAAATAAAAACCTAGATAGACCCCTACCGGCACTAAAGGCAGCAAGAGTATTGAGGTGGCTAACTGACTAAAGTTCAGTAAATCAAGATAGGCGTATGGAACTAATTTGCCAAAATTAATCACTGTAAAAAATATACCCAATGTTGAGGTGTACACCATTGGTGAAACCTTCTCTCTCAGCATATAGATTGTGATTGGTGGACCGCCTATATGGGCAATAAATGAAGTAAAACCTGAAACTCCCCCCATCAATCTTCCAAGCCAAGGAAATGGTTTAGCTTCTTTAAGATTCAAGCGCGAGATCACCAAGCTTTGTATCAAAAAGAGTAAGGTAAAGATACCGATGGAAAGCGAAAGGATTTTGGGTGTAATGGCAGAAAAGAAGAGGTATCCCAAAAGCATTCCGAACGCAGCCGGTAATAAGACTAACTTTAGTATTCTCCAATCGGCGTTTCTGAGAAATCGTCGTAATCCCACTAAATCAATTGCAATCAATAGTGGCAGCAGAATTGCTAAAGCCTCATTGATGCTGGACTGGCTTGCCATCAGCGGTAAGGAAAGAACCCCCAAGCCGGCACCGAACCCACTTTTAGAGATTCCTACAATGATGACGCTCAGAACCGCCAATACGAAGAAGAGCAGGGAATGGTCGTTGAAAGCCTGAACCAAAGAAATCATGGGGGAATTGCCAAGTGCGATAGGGTGAAAGCTCATTTTAGAGCTAAAACACTGTGGGGGTAGCTATAAAAAGGTATTCTGAAGAAAAGAGCCTCGCCCATATCCAACTGATGAAGACACCAATTTCATTTTCCAATAAGACGTATGCGCTTGACAGTAAGTCGCACTACCTTATTCGCCCTATCCAGCCGGATGATCGAGAGCGAATTATTGGGCTCTTTAATCATCTCTCACCCGAAAGCCGCTACCTGCGCTTTGCACATGCCATTTCAAAGTTACCGGATGATTTTCTGGATGACATCCTGCATTTAGACTATAAAAAAGAGATGGCCTTAGTTGCAGTCATTAAAAATCATTCAGGCGAGGATGAGATTGTTGGAATTTCACGTTATGTGACGCCACCCAAGAAAAGTAGTTGTGAATTCTCACTGAGCGTAAGTGATATCCATGCTGCACATGGTATTGGTACACATTTGATGCTTGACCTCATCACACATGCAAAAGAAAATGGATTGCAAGAAATGCTAGGTTATGTCTTAAGCAATAATCTCAAAATGTTGCACCTGGTTTCTGATCTAGGTTTTCAAATTACCAATCTCGATGATGACCCCGACTTTAAAACCGTCAGTCTTTATCTATGAACTCAATAGCTATGAATACATCTAATCAAATTCATTCAGACTCATCCATCTTGATCTTGATCGATTTGCAAGGGCGCCTGATGCCCGCAATAGATCAAGGTGAGGCAGTACTGAATCAATGCATCCGCACCGCTAAGATTGCCCAACTGCTCGAGATTCCGATTATCGGCACGGAGCAGAATCCGACTAGCCTAGGGAGCAATGTCGATTCCATAAAGTCTTTTTGCAGCACAACCATTAGCAAAGAGCATTTCAATGCCTGCGCTGATGGTCTTACTGCAGCAATTCCCAGCAATCGCCAGCAATGCATTTTGATGGGATGCGAAACCCACGTTTGCTTAATGCAAACAGCACTTAAACTCATCGATGAAGGCTACGATGTATCAGTGGTGGTGGACGGAGTTGGCTCACGCAGAGCGCTCGACAAGCAAATCGCACTAGACCGGCTGCAAAACGCCGGGGCTAGACTCATCACCGGAGAGATGCTGGGATTTGAATGGCTCAAGAATGCTCAAAATCCAGTCTTCAAGGAAGTTCTTGCGCTACTGAAATAATAGAGCTGGGCTAGCGAGGCTTTATTTGCTATTCTGCATCATCACTTAAAGGATCCATATGACAAACGACACTCAAACCCAAAACGACGAAGACTTTGACTATGGGTGTGAATGCGCCATGACACTCTTAAATGAGCCGACAGAAGATTGCCTTAATGATCTGATTGACGAGCTTGATGAAGATGGCATGATCGCAACAGAAGTTGTTTATGGTCTGCTAGCAACTATCCTCATGAGCATTACTTCCGAAGATGAAGATGACGAGGAAGTTCAGTAAAGAGTTAAGCCGAGACTTGACGAGCAAATTGATCCATGGCGCTTGCCATGGCCACATCCAGCTCAGTCAAGGCTTTCATCGAATGGGTGCTCAAGCGAACTGACACCCTATTCCAAGAATTAGACCAATCTGGATGATGATCCAGCTCTTCAGCAAAGTCTGCACAGAGCGTCATAAACTCAAAGGCATCTTTAAAGTCTTTAAATTCAAATACTCGAGTTAACTCTTGAGTGTTCAGGTTCACATGCCACTCGGGCAGTATTTTTTCAAAATCAAAATCGCTTGGAACTAGCTTTGGCTTAGACACTAGGGGCATCCACGCTTTTAGACAATTTTTGTAAATCTTCTGGGTATAGCCAACGCCACTCACCTTCAGCCAAATCCGCAGGCATCAGGTATTGGCCGATTTCAGTACGGTGTAGTTTGGCCACATGATTGCCTACTGCAGCCATCATGCGCTTCACCTGATGGTAGCGGCCTTCAACGATAGTCATTGCTAATATATTTTCGCCAAGCTGTTTGCACGCTGTGGCAAAACAAGGTTTTGGATCGTCATCCAGCACAACACCATTGAGCAAGTGGTCGATCTGTTTTTGGGTAATAGGCTCTGGGGTGGTGATCTCATACACCTTACCAATATTCTTTTTTGGCGTGGTCATCTTATGAATAAACTGACCATCATCTGAAATCAGAATTAAGCCAGTAGTATCAAAATCTAAGCGGCCAACACATTGCAAGCCTCGCTCTACAAAGGGCTTAGGCAATAAGCTATAGACGCTTGGATGATGCGTAGTTTTGTGAGAGCACTCATAGTTTGGAGGCTTGTTAAAGGCGATATAGGCTTTTTCATGAAACTCCCAGTCCTTGCCTTCCACATTCAGCATCAAGCCCTCTGTCGGAATCCGCTCTTCAGGATCTTCTGCCAAAACACCATTGACCTTGACTAGGTCGGCATAGACTAAATCGCTGCAAAAGCGTCGTGTGCCAAATCCTTGGCTAAATAATATTTTTTCGAGAGAAATTGGTTTGGCCATATGTTGCCGAGAATACTACAAAGCAGACTGACTACGCGACCACGAAATGAAGCCGTTATGATTGATATATACCCTCTCTTAGCTTCTTGCTTACTGCCGCCATGCTCTCAACCCCAGCCCCTAGAAATCCCTTGCACACCCGTGAAATTACCTTTCAGGGTTATGCCCGAGAGGATGGCCTTTGGGATATTGAAGCCCATTTACGGGATTTCAAATTTCAGCCCTTCACCACTGGTGGGAAAACCTGGGAGCCTGGCCAAGCTTTTCACGACATGTGGGTTCGCATTACCCTCAATACAGAATTAGTTATTCAAGCAATTGAGGTGGCAATGGATAGCCATCCTCACCCAGAATGCCCCCAAGTCATCCCTCCAATGGATGCGCTAATTGGTACACGCCTTGGCAAAGGTTGGCGCAAAACTATCAATGAACATCTTGGCGGAATTAAAGGGTGCACGCACCTGCGAGAGCTGCTGAGCAATATTGCAACAGCGGCTTTCCAATCGATTCCTGGAGCCTTATTTGATCCGGATGACAACAAGCCACCCCTCTATTTGGGAACCTGTAAATCTTGGGACTTTGATGGACCAGTAGTGATGCGCGTCTATCCCAAGTTTTACAAGTGGAAACCTACAGTCTAGATTTCTTTAAAACTCGCCACGGTGAACATTAAATCCGTTGAAGGCTTGCTGCACTGGCATCAGCTCAACTAAATTAATGTTCATATGGCTTGGCAGGTTGGCAGACCAGTAAATAGCCTCAGCAACATCATCTGCGCTTAATGCCTTAACGCCGGTATAGACCTTGCCTGCTTTATCGTCATCACCCTTAAAGCGCACATTGGAAAACTCTGTTCCAGAACACATGCCAGGCTCAACGCAAGTAACGCGCAATGGTGTACCAATTAAATCCGCCCTAAGGTTCAAACTAAATTGCTGCACAAAGGCTTTAGTGCCACCGTAAACATTGCCACCTGGGTAGGGATAGTTCGCCGCTACAGAGCCTAAGTTGATGACATGACCACATTTGCGTTCCACCATTCCAGGCAAGAAAGCGCGCGTCATATGCACTAGACCCTTGATGTTGGTATCAATCATTTGATCCCAATCTGAGAGGAACGCTTGATGCGCTGGCTCTAAACCTAAAGCCAACCCAGCGTTATTGACCAGCACCGTCACCTTGGCAAAGTCTGCCGGCAATATTGCCGCAAGAACATCAACCTTTGCGCTGTCACATACATCTACAGCCAAGGTAAGTAATTTCTTCTGCTGCTCTGCCGGAAGAGATGCTTTTAAAGCCTCTAAGCGCTCCACCCTTCTGCCTACAGCAATCACTTTATGGCCATTCGCTAAAAATCGTTTAGCGGTTGCCTCTCCAAAGCCAGCGGTAGCGCCGGTTACTAAAACTGTATGTTCCATATTCTTTCTGCTTATCTTTTTTAATTGACCGAGTCATTTATATTAATGCCTATATGACATTGCTGCGGATTTTTACTCACCACCTAATTTCCCTAGCTCTTCTGGGATTAATGGGGTCAGCTTTGGCCGATGAAAGCAAATTCTCAGGCGGATTTTTAGACCTTGAGAAAGCTTCTGATCAGTACTCTAGTCAACGAGTTCTCGAATTTTGGGGATACCACAATACCTTCGGAGAGCAAACTCAAAGCGACACCCTGAAACTGCGCTACTACCAACCTCTACAGCTTGATCAATGGCGGGGCACATTGCGCTTAGATACCTCCTATGTATCTGCTTATGGGCCACAACTTCCAGAGCAATCATCTGGAACCTATAGCGCGGGTAACACCATGCTTACCGTCTGGGGAAACCATCCTAGCATTCTAAAAAATTGGGAAGGCACTTTGGGCGGTCGAATCATCTTTCCATTTGGTAATTATGGGCAGTGGGCAGCTGGACCTCAGATAGGGACCGTATATGTTCCCAAAGAAGGATCTGGCTCGCGGCTCTCAGATTTTTCACCACTCTTGCGATATATGTACGGGTTTAACACCAAAGGCAATTCATTTGCCAATAATTCCAACCAGCCACCTTTAGTTCGCAATCTGAATATTTTTCCAACGCTAGGATTTAACATCTTTACCGATACTCAAATTCGTTTTTGGGATGAAAACGGGATTGCGTGGAATACCGGTGGAGGCGGCGGCTGGTTTGTGCCAATTGATGCCATGGTGACTCATCGACTCAATAAACACTTCTTATTTGCGGTGGGCGCTAGTAAACAGATAGTGCAGAGCTATCCTGTTTATGACTGGTCTTTTTATGGAAAGCTATCGTTTAATTTCTGATTAAAAGAAGTTAATCAAGATTGATGAGATGATCCTTCTCGATAGTTGCAGCTTTAGATTTCACTAAAGCCTGCACTAACCAATCTTGAAATCCCTCTATATCGAGATTCATTTGCTGTCGAATACCTTCCATTGCCGGCGTAGCCGAAATCCACTGGTGAACCTTTGCCAAATCCTGATTGCGCCATTCCAATAATTTGTATTTTAGGAGCACCTTAGCCCCATGACGGGCATTGCGATCGGCATCACTTGAGAGGTAATCCAGGCGGGATTTAGCTGTCTCAATAGACTTCCTTACATCAGTAAAAGGTTTACCATGCCCTGGAATAACCAAGGCAACCTGAAGCCCTTCAATCAGTTCTAGCGTCTGCGCCACCTCTTCAAAGCCACCCTCGCCCCAGAGCTCAGGAAAGATGACTCCAAAGCCCTCCTCCCACAGCGCATCCGCAGAGATCAAGATTTGATGTTGCTCTTGGTACAGCATGACTGAATGGTTGTCGTGACCAGGAGCCGCAAGAATTTGCCAGCGATACGGGCCTAGGATAATTTCTTCGCCAGGCAGCAAGAGGGCATGATGATCAAAGCGTGGGCACTCCTGCCCTAATTGTTGAAAACTAAGTAGGCTCTCATCCCAGTTTTGCACAGCAATTGCCTCGGCTTCTGGTATCCAGATCTCACAATCAAATCGCTCTGATAGAGCCGCATTGCCACCACAATGATCTGAGTGCAAATGGGTGTTAACTACTTTATTAAGCGCTTTCAAGCCATGCTGCTTAAGGGCGCTGATGACTAAATCAACCGTCATCTGTTGATGGGCACAGTAGCCCGTATCAACCAAGGAAACATCATCATTACCAAAAAGAAAAATATTGTTTGCTGATAACCACCCGCGTTCGAAGATATCGATTCCGGGAGGCAGCAAGTAATTGCCGATTCGCTTTTCAGGCACGTTAATTTTTCTGAGGAGTGAGCTCAAGCTTTTGAATGTCGAATTGCTGCTGCTTCAAGCGCTGTAATAATTCCGCATAGACTTTAGGATCAAGCTGAGGAGTTCTTGATAAAACCCAAAGATACTCTCTTCTCGGATCACTTACAGCCGCCACCTGATATTGCGGATCTATATCGATCACCCAATAATCACCCCATACCATCGGTAGAAATGAAAGCCACTCTGGCGCAAAGCGTACTTCTAATTTTGGGGAATCCTTAGCGCCAATTTGACGAGCCAAGCCCTCCGCCTCTGAAGTCTCTCCGCCAGCAGTTTTGCAGCTATTGAGCACTCGAAGATTGCCATCTGGTTTAGCGGTATATACAGCCTTGGTATTCGAAACGCATTTTTTCTGAAACCAGTTCGGAAACTTGGCAATCTCATACCAAGTTCCTAAGTATCGAGGGACATCTAGAGAGGCTATAGTCTTCACTGCTTGGTCGGCTTGCTGAGCTGTGGCCTGCGACGATCCTAGGCCAATCAGCAGCGCGCCCAATATCGAAATAAGTGAAACGCGAGAATGTGAAAACAGGGTCATAGATGGGGTGATGTTAAGTGATGAATTGCTTGCTCAAGAGCTTGCGGATATGAGGAATCCTACAACATAACAGCAATAGCAAAACGATTGCATAAATTGTCACAGTATCAAGATCATTCTTACCTGCCTTATGCCACCAATAGTGCAAGATCACGGTGCAAGCAATGAAATAGATCAGTCGATGAAGTTGCGCCCAACGACGGCCCAGCTTTCTTTGGGCCCAATGGGTAGAAGTTAAGGCTAGTGGAATTAGCAACACAAAGCTAATAAAGCCCATAGTGATAAATGGCCGCTTCACGACATCTTTCAGCATCCCCGCTAGATCGAAATCTTGATCCAACCACAGCCAAATACCAAAATGCAGACAGGCATAGAAAAAACTGAACAGGCCCAACATTCTGCGATACCGAATCCACATTACTGAATTTGTGAGCAAACGCAATGGCGTCATCGCCAGTGTCAAACATAGGAACACTAGCGCCCATGTACCGGTTGAACGTGTAATGAATTCTATGGGGTTGGCGCCCAGGCTATCGGTAAAGCCTAGCCAGATCAAACGATCTAAAGGTAGTAGCGCCAATAGAAAAATCAGTAACTTCATCAAGCTTTACTTATCACGTAGCCTTAATAAAACTTCTTGAGGTCCATCCCCGAATACATGCTTGCCACTTGATCACCATATCCATTAAACATTTGGGTTTTAATTTTGGGAGTAAAGACACCCTTAGGGTCGCCAATACGCCGCTCGGTAGCCTGACTCCAGCGCGGGTGATCCACCAAAGGATTGACGTTGGAATAGAAGCCGTATTCCCTTGCGTCGAACTGACTCCAGCTCGTCTTGGGCATTTCTTCTGTCAAACGAATTTTCACAATCGACTTAGCGCTCTTGAAGCCATACTTCCAGGGCACCACAATGCGTACTGGAGCACCATTTTGCTTTGGCAGAGTTTCGCCATAAAGACCAAAGGTCAATAAAGTCAATGGATTCATTGCCTCATCCAAGCGCAGACCTTCGCGATAAGGCCATTCAATAATCTGACTCTTGAGTCCTGGCATTTGCTTACGATCCGCCAAGGAAATAAATTCGACATACTTGGCAGAACCCAAAGGCTGAACCTGATTCAGCAACTTAGATAAAGAGTAACCATCCCATGGGATGACCATCGACCAACCCTCAACACAGCGCATGCGATAGATGCGCTCCTCCATCGGGGCAAGCTTGAGTAATGCATCAATATCCAAAGTCACTGGCTTTTTAACTAAACCTTCAATCGTTACTGTCCATGGACGCGTTTGCAAGCTCTCAGCATAAGCAGCTGGATCTGACTTGTCTGTTCCAAATTCATAGAAGTTGTTATAGCCAGTCACATACTTATAACTAGTCGACTCATCCTTCAGAATAAAGTTTGGGTTCGGTGTAGCGAGTAGCTTCTGTGGATTACTAGCAAGAGCCTCGCGCGAAAACCAGGGCGCAAGTGCGAGCCCAAAAGCGCCAGCAGCAGCACTTTTAATCAAGTCACGACGTCCCTCAAAAACTGCCTTGGGGGTAATTTCCTGAGAAAGTAGTTTTGGATCATTTAGGTTCATATCAATATCTCTTAAGATGGATGTCGCTCTTCATGATGAATATGGATCATTCTCCTACGCCTAGGGATTTATTGCTGAACCTCTGTTTAGCGAATAGGGTTAAATCCAATACCCTCAAGTAAGAGAAACGAGTTAAATCGGGTTTTTACCCCTTTTATGAGGCCGCTATGGCTTGGATTTTGTCAGCAACCTCCATTTTCTTATTGGGCATCTATAAAAGCCGTCATGGCGTCTTACTGCAACCGCGCCTAAGAAATATATTTATCTCCTGCATCCTGCTATTAGCGCTTGCCTGGAATATTCGCGCCCATCTCCCCAATAGCAATATCGATAACTTGATCGATCTCTCTTTTCACTTTTTTGGGGCCTCACTCCTAGTTGCCTTATTTGGTTTCTGGAGCGCTATAACCCTTCTGTTCATCGTCGCCTTAATTGGGGTGTTTGGCATTAGCGGAGAT
Source organism: Polynucleobacter sp. 80A-SIGWE (assembly GCF_018882295.1). Classification (GTDB taxonomy): domain Bacteria; phylum Pseudomonadota; class Gammaproteobacteria; order Burkholderiales; family Burkholderiaceae; genus Polynucleobacter. The sequence continues at coordinate 633,083 of NZ_JACVOR010000001.1, read as the reverse complement.
TTAGTGGAAACCTCAAGACACTACCTATTAGTCAGCGTCATACCGGCACTCATTGCTTGCGGTGTTATGAAGGCAGTTCAACGACTCCTACCCAAGCATTTATTTATTCTCATCTTGGGCAATGGTTATTTGGCTGCATTCATTAGCACCTTTGCAACCGGTTTACTGATTTACGGCTTGCAGCAGTATTTTCAAATAACCTCATTTGGAACCAGCGATCCTTTGGGCTGGTTTTTAGGCTTGCTTGTACTCTCCTTTATGGAGGGCTCACTATCTGGGATGCTACTGGCTATCCTCCTTGTATATAGACCGCAGTGGGTCAGTACTTATCAAGAAGAACGGTATATGAACGCCTAAGTATTTCAGCTGCGCACAAGAAAAAAGGCAAACCGTGTGGTTTGCCTTTTTTGTGAAGCTAACTCAGCTTAAGCTGCTGCTTTTTTCAAGATGTCATTCAATGTAGTGCTTGGGCACATCACTGCTTTGAACTTGGCTTGATCAGGCATAAAGTAGCCACCAATATCAGCTGGCTTGCCTTGTACTGCCTTGAACTCAGCAACAATCTTTTGCTCATTCTCGGTCAAAGCTTTTGCAATCGGAGCAAAGTGAGCTTGTAGCTCTTTGTCTTCGGTTTGCGCAGCCAAGGCTTGAGCCCAGTACATTGCCAGGTAGAACTGGCTACCACGGTTATCCAACTCACCAGTGCGTGGTGATGGTGACTTATTGTTGTCTAACAATGTACCGGTTGCCTCGTCTAGAGTGCGAGCCAAGATTTTCACTTTTGGATTATTGGTTTTATCGCCGATATCTTCTAATGAAACAGCCAAGGCCAAGAACTCACCTAAAGAATCCCAACGTAAATGGTTTTCTTCAACCAACTGTTGAACGTGCTTAGGAGCAGAGCCACCCGCACCAGTTTCGAAGAGGCCGCCGCCAGCCATCAATGGCACGATAGATAACATCTTGGCGCTAGTACCAAGCTCCATAATTGGGAACAAGTCAGTAAGGTAGTCACGCAAAATATTACCTGTCACAGAGATCGTATCTTTACCTCGGATGATGCGCTCTAACGTAAAGCGCATTGCACGAGTCTGAGACATGATCTGAATATCTACACCAGTTAAGTCGTGATCTTTCAAATAGGCTTGAACCTTCTTGATCAATTCGGCTTCGTGCGGACGGTACTCATCCAACCAGAACACTGCTGGGGTGCCAGATAAACGCGCGCGGTTGACTGCCAACTTGACCCAGTCACGAATCGGTGCATCTTTAACTTGGCACATACGCCAGATATCACCCTCTTCAACGTTCTGCTCGAGCAATACTGTGCCGTCATCCGCAACAATGCGGGCTACACCAGCTTCAGGGATCTCAAAAGTCTTGTCATGTGAGCCATACTCTTCTGCCTGCTGAGCCATCAAACCCACGTTTGGCACTGTACCCATCGTTGTTGGGTCGAAGTTACCATGAGTCTTGCAGAAGTTAATCATCTCTTGGTAAATACGGGCAAAGGTACTTTCTGGAATAACTGCCTTGGTGTCATGCAAACGGCCATCAGCACCCCACATCTTGCCGCCAACACGAATCATGGCTGGCATAGACGCATCCACAATCACATCGCTTGGTGAATGGAGGTTGGTAATACCTTTAGCAGAATCCACCATCGCCAATGCTGGGCGGTGCTCATGACAGGCGTGTAAATCTTGAATGATTTCTTCGCGCTTAGATTCTGGCAAAGTTTTAATCTTGTCGTACAAGCTGCTCATACCGTTGTTTGGATTAACACCCAACTCTTCAAACAACTTGGCATGCTTTTCAAATGCGTCTTTATAGAAAATCTTGACTGCGTGACCGAACACGATTGGGTGCGACACCTTCATCATGGTTGCCTTCACGTGCAAGGACAACATCATGCCAGTCTTGTAAGCATCTTCGATTTCTTTTTCGTAGAACTCGCAGAGTGCTTTCTTGCTCATGTACATGCTGTCAATAATTTCACCAGCAAGCAAAGAGACTTTTGGCTTAAGAACAATTGTCTTGCCACTCTTTGTTACCAAATCCATCTTCACATCGCATGCCTTAGTCATAGTCATTGACTTCTCACCTGCGTAGAAGTCGCCACCATGCATGTGGGATACGTGTGTACGGGAGGCTTGACTCCACTCACCCATCGAGTGTGGGTTCTTGCGGGCATAACGCTTAACAGCATTAGGCGCACGGCGATCTGAGTTACCTTCGCGCAATACTGGGTTTACCGCACTACCCAAGCACTTGGAGTAACGAGTGCGGATTGATTTTTCAGCATCGTCCTTAGGATCTTCTGGGAAATCAGGGAGCTTGTAGCCCTTGGATTGCAATTCTTTAATGGCGGCGAGCAACTGTGGAACTGAAGCGCTGATATTCGGCAACTTAATGATGTTGGTATCAGGCAATAAAGTCATGCGGCCAAGCTCAGCCAAATTATCAGGAACCTTCTGCTCAGCAGTTAAACAATCAGAGAACTCTGACAAGATACGTGCCGCAACAGAAATGTCGCTCTCTACAACCTGTACTCCAGCTGGAGCTGTAAAAGTACGAATGATTGGTAAAAATGCACAGGTCGCCAATAAGGGCGCTTCGTCTGTCAGCGTGTAAATGATCTTTGATTTCTCTGAAGCCATTGATGTTTCCTCGATATGGATAAATATTAGGGCCCGGTCTTATACCGAACCACTCTCGCATTCCGCACGCAACACTTCAGGCGCTTTTGGCTGTCTTGGGTGTAATTTCACGCACTGGACCGAGACATCTATTTTAAATCATCGACCCCGGCAATTTGAGGGCTTTTAGGCACCAAATTGGCTGAAGTTGGCCAATTTAAGGGAATCCACCAAGCCAACCCCCTATCCACTTACAACGTAAACTGCGATACATGAGCAACAAGCACCCCCTACTCAACAAAAACCTCGTACTGTTGATTCTCTGCCAGGGCTTGTTTTTAACCAATAATGTGACCTTTATCGCCATTAACGGCCTAGTTGGGCTCAGTCTAAGCCCAGTTGCCTGGATGGCTACCTTGCCGGTGATGGGTTACGTTGTAGGCGGAGCATTCTCGACCTCGATTGTGGCCAAAACCCAAAATTACTTTGGCCGGAAGATTTCCTTTCAACTAGGTCTATTAGTAGCCGTCTTTTCAGCACTCCTTTGCGCCTATGCCGCCATTACTAAGAACTTCTGGCTTCTCGTGCTTGGCACCTTTATTGCGGGCTACTACAGCGCCAATGGGCAGCTCTATCGATTTGCGGCTGCTGAGCTAACCGTTGTCAGCCAGAGGGATAAGGCGGTCTCCTGGGTGTTGGCTGGGGGAATCCTTGGCGCTGTCATAGGACCCAACCTTGCCTCATGGACGAAAGACTTCTTTGATACCGCCTTTCTGGGCGCTTACCTCACCCTCTCGATAGCGGGCTTCATCGGGATCATCGTGATGCAGTTCATCCATTTCCCAGAAGAATTCAAAACCCAGCACTCACTTTCTGATGGCAGAGATCTAAAGACCATTCTTCGCCAACCCGTCTTTATGGTTGCCGTGATTGGCGCCTCTCTGGGCTATGGTGTCATGAACCTGCTGATGGCGGCTACGCCACTGGCCATGCAGATTTGTGGGCTACCCTTTTCTGAGACGGCACTGGTATTGGAATGGCATGTGATTGGTATGTTCGCTCCTGGATTTTTTACTGGCTCACTCATTCAGCGCTTTGGCACACTCAAGATCATGGGCGTTGGAGTGATCCTCAATCTCCTGTGTATTGCAATTGCACTTTCCGGAACCGATTTACATCAATTCTTAATCGCACTATTTTTATTGGGTGTTGGTTGGAACTTTTTATTTACCGGCTCCACCTCATTGGCGATGACAGCTTACCGCCCAGAAGAACGTGACAAAGCTCAGGCAGCAATTAACTTCTTTGTGTTTGGCACTATGGCCTTCACTTCATTTGGATCTGGTGCGCTCATTACTTCGCAGGGCTGGAACATCCTGAACTTCGGATCACTACTCCCCGTAGCCGTTACAGCGGGTGCATTAATTTGGCTTAGCGCTAATCGCAAGAAGACTAGCGCAGCCTCTGCTACTTAGGAAGCTTTAGCTAGGGGTAAATTGAAGAGCAAGTTTTGCGGCTTCAGTTTGAGCTGCTTTTCATCGTTCATGGCAATGCCCATGTAGACCGGCTTTCCAGCCTGAGACTGGGTAACAGCAGCCTCATCAATAAAGTCTAGACGGAATAAACAAATCACCTTCTCAAGCTCATCAGAGTCAACTGGCTCTTTGTTATAGAGCTTATTCAAGATATCGGTTGCAGCAGCATCTAGGCCAACATGCCAAGACCACTTAGGATCGGATATTTGCTGCATTGGAGTGATGCGTACCTGGGCACCTAAAAAGTGTTGCACCCATTTTTCGAGAACGCGGCAAAAATGATTGATGGGTGGCTGACCAAAATTGAGCTGAACCGCAAAATCATGATCTTCATTCTTCTCCCAATACAGATCAGCATTTTCTTCATGCAATACATCCAAATCAATCGAGCGCATGGACATGGACTTACTCTTCAGAAGATCGAGAATATTGCCAGTCTCGCCGGCTTGCGCATTGCGAGTTACAACCTCATCATCCGCGCCCATCACAACGCCGTCTTCTAGTACGGTAATCTTTTGAGTCCGGAAGAAAATCTCACCCATACGTGCATCTAAAGGATGGCAATCTTCACCCAAGATATGTCGAATAAATATTTGCGCCAGCTGAGAAATGAATAACGGCGGTACATCTACGCCATCACCTTTGAACAGACTCATATAGAAGTTTTCTAAAGAGCTAGCCGCCAATAGCTTAGCTCGATATCTCAACCAAACTTGATAGTTCACTTGAATATCCGGATCCGACATGGCGGTAATTTCTTGATCTGAAATAGCTGCTCGAGGGTTCTCGTTTAGACGCTGATGTAGGGCACGCTCTGCATCGCAGGATTCAGGAACGAGGTTTAACTCCGGGCGCAATAAGTAGGTGCGCAGAAAATCATCGGTCACCTGCAGCTGATTGTCCGAGCCAACCGCAAGGGTTTTATACGCAGAATGGGGCCAAAAGTTTGTCATGTTAGTTTGCTCGAACAAAAAGATTACGCTCAGAATATACTAGCCCTTCAATTTCAGCCAAAGAGGAAGATAAACGTGAGCGAACTCCAAAAAATAGATACCGTTGTTGGTGATGGCAAAGAAGCGACAGCCGGCAATCATGTAGACGTACATTACACCGGATGGTTGTTTGACGACAAAGCCCCCGATCACAAAGGTCAGAAGTTTGATAGCTCGCTGGACCGCGGCCAACTGTTTAGCTTCCCTCTGGGTGCTGGCCATGTAATCAAGGGCTGGGATCAAGGCGTACAAGGCATGAAGATCGGCGGTAAACGCACTCTCATTATTCCTTCTGAGATGGGCTATGGCGCACGCGGCGCTGGTGGCGTTATTCCCCCAAATGCAACCTTAGTATTTGACGTAGAGCTACACGGAGTAAATTAATTCCTCACTGGCATCTGCAAGTAATAAGGCCACTCGATGAGTGGCCTTATTTTTTACCTGGGGAAAAACTACCGACCTTACGAACGCAAGTCTTTTCCGTTCAAGGTTAATTTATTTTGCACTGCTGGCTGACACAAGCCAATCAAACGATTTCTTTCGGCCATCACCTTATCAGCATAGCCACCATCAGTCTCTGCATTTGCAGCACCAACGTAATATTTCAAGCCATTGCGCAATGAGCCGCTAGTGGCAATCAAATATTTCAAAATATAAGCACCTACGCGAATATTCACCTCAGGCTTAACAGCATCAGTAGCGCCACCATACAAAGCATATTTATCTTTATGAATGGTAGTCATCACCTGCATCAAACCTTCGGCACCAGCCTGACTTTTAGTCAGCGGATTAAAGTTCGACTCAACAGAAATGACGGCAAGCAACAAAACTGGATCAATGTTGACTTCTTTTGCAATCAATACCGTATTGGAAACATATTCCTCAATCTTGGCACGATCTAACTTGTACTTCTTCTCAAAGAAGTCAGCAACTGCACGTTGATTCTGAATCGATACCATCAACTTTGAATCGAGCGCCTGCGGATCGATTTTCGAAGCCGGGATGCGATCTGATAAATGAGAAATCGGCTTTACCTGGGCATGAGCCACTGAAGGCATCAAGAGAGCAACTGTTTGCTGCTTGGCGCTCATGAGGCCGCTATTAGGGCTGACCGAAGCCTTTCCGTAGATCACATTGGCGATTTCTTTATCTGCAATGGCCTTTGGGGTTTCTTCTTGGTACTGATCGAGCATTCCAAAACCGTTTTGCCACACCATATGGCGCGCTTCATCGGGAACCAGGATACGAGCTAAATCAAAAGCGCCTGCTTGAGTTCCATTGCCGGAGAGCCAGAGTCCCACGATCATGAAAACAGTCACGATCAATAAACCATTCATCACCCGATACACAGGTGACAGTGCATGAGCTAACAACTCTTTAGCGTTAACCGTTGCTGGTTGCGCTAGTTGTAAGTCACTCGAATTGGTAGAAAAACATTTAATCATTCATGGTCTTGCAGCACACCGAAAATTAAACTTCTAATTTATGTTGCGATGCAATAAGTAAAAAACATGAGCCATCCTAAGAAGGTTCTTATATCAAGTCAAGAATAAAGGACTCTATTTCCATAACTTTTAGGTCTCGAAATAAGGATGATCCCTAACGAAGTCCCTAATTTTCATATTTAATCCTTTAAATTCAATGAGTTAAATAAGTTAGTGGGGACTTATTTCATATAATAAAAAAGTGCTCAAAATCCAACTTTTTTACTATTTTTCAACTTCCAAAGAGCTGCCCAACCCATACATCTAGTATTCCACCGGGCAGGATTTTCTACCAGTAGTGTTCTGATAGTCCTTCCTATCAGTTGAGACTCTTGCAATTTTTGCGCCTTACGAGGATGTAAAGCTGCGGTGCAAAACGTCTCTACAGCCTCATCCACACTAGCTCTACAGCTAACTTAAATGCCTGATAGACGAAAAACTTTTACTTCTTGATAGCGCCACTCATTACACTGACATGCAATGAAATTCCTGGTCAAACCACTCTTACTTAGCCTACTTTGGCTACCGCTCAGTGCGTTCGCCCTCTTCGATCAATGTAAAGATCTGTTCCCGGCCCAGCAAATACCGACAACGACTCAGGTAGGACGAGACCTTTGCTTCGACGATTTTGCGATCTACTACTCACCTTCAGATAAAAAACCCATCTACACCATTGAGAAACTCAATGGTGAACAGCTCCAAGCGCCTCACCCCCGACGTACCAATCAGTTTTATGAAGAGGCCAGACTACCTTTTCATGAACGCGCCCTACTGGCAGACTATCGCGGCAGTGGATATGACCGTGGCCACAACGTGCCAGCTGGCGATATGACAAGCGAAAAGGGGATGGCGCAGTCGTTCTCATTGGCAAATATGATGCCGCAGGCTAGGCAAAACAATCAGGGTATCTGGGCAAAACGGGTTGAAGAGCCCACGAGGATGTACATCAAGCGGGCGCAAGGCGATGTGCATGTGTTTACTGGATCGGTTGGTAATGCGGGCAGCATTGGCAAAAGCAGAGTCACTATTCCAAGCCATCTATATAAGTTGGTCTATGACCCCAATAAAAAATTAGCTTGGGCTTATTGGGTTGAGAATGCTGACGATGCACAAATGAGCGCACCAATCTCCTATGCTGATCTGATTCAGAAAACCGGGATCGACTTTCACTTACCAGTTGAGAGCGCCGAAAGTAAGTCAATCAAATCGGCTACGAAGGGCGCACCAGCACCCAAGCAAGTAGTGGGCGGCTGGTATACGGTCTTTTTTGACCAATACTCATCTGAGAAGGTGGCGGCACTCGTCTCCAATATCAAGTCAGGAAGGGTTGCCAGCATAGAGCTTCAATATGATCGCAACCTCAATTTGGCTCAAAGTCTAGCGAAAGAGATTGAAGCGCAGAGCTCAATCGTGGTCACACTCTCGCAAAGCAGTCCGCCGGATTCGCCTAATGTGACTTATGAACGCAATCGCGTCATCGCAATAGTACGCACTAAATAAATTATTACCCCTGCGTGCGGGGAGCAATTCCATGGGCCCGCTGAATGGGCGCCAACAAGCCTCGTAATCCATTGTGATCTAGGGTATGCATTAGCTCCAGGAGTTGGCCAAGCTCGCCCTTAGGAAAGCCTTCGCGAGCGAACCACGCCAAATAATTACCAGGCAAGTCCGCAAGTGCGCGACCAGCATGCTTGCCATAAGGCATCTTCATTGTGACTAGCTTCACAAGGGCTTCTGAATCCATAGGCATGAATCTTACAAGCTTGGCATTCACCCCGGGCAAATCTCAACACCTAGGCACATAGGGTCATTTTCTCAATTGAGAATTATTCTCATTTACTGTATATTGCGAATCATTCTCATTTACTTTTATTCACCAAACCACCTCACTATGAAAATGACCATTAAAAGACTTGTTGCCTTTAGCATCCTATTAGCCACTGCCTTGCACTTCTCATTCGCCAATGCGGGTGAAGGTGCATTTGGATGGATTTACACCCTAGATCTACAACCAAAAGGAAAGCTCGAGCTTGAGCAGCGCTTGCAACTCAATAAACAGCAAGCTGCTGGTACCTACGATGCATGGACAGCGAGAACCGAGTTGGAATATGGCCTGACCAATGATTTGCAAATTGCCGGTTACATCAACTCCTACTACACCAACGCTAATCAGAACTACACCAATCCAGAAGCTTGTGGTGATAGCCCAAGTTGCACTGGTGGCTACGGAGTGCCATCAGGCCATGACCCCTCAACTCCTTACAGAAAGAGCGGCATTGAGGGTGGGTCCTTGGAAGCCATTTATCGACTGACCAATCCAGTGACATCACCTGTTGGCGTTGGTTTGTATTTAGAGCCCACCTGGGGAAGAAACAAAGATGAAATTGAAGCTCGCCTACTCTTGCAATCTAACTTCATTGACGATCGATTGGTTTTGGCAGGTAACGTAGTTGTAGCAAATGAACGCCTAAAGTTTATTGAGAATGGCAATGTACCTGAATCGATGCTCGACTTTCTGGTTGGCGCTAGCTATCGATTCGCCCCCAAATGGTCTGCTGGTGTTGAGGCTCGCTTCCACAACGACTATTCAGAATTGAATTTACGCAATCAAGTACAACGCGCCACCTTTGTTGGGCCAAACATGCACTACGCAGCAAAAGACTGGTGGTTTACTGGTGCTTGGCGTTATCAACTGAAGGGTGGCAGCTGCATGGGCGGCGGTGAAGCCGAGTGCTCCAATGCCCGAGTTTGGGATAGTCACTCTGTCAATGAATTCATTGTCAAAGTTGGATTTCCGCTCAACTAAAGAAAAAGATGATGAACTGGAAACTTAACCCTCTATTAATAGTTGGTCTTGCTGCAACAACAGCACCGATCGTAGCGCAAGCCAAGATTTACGTATCAGTGGAGCAAGCGCAAAAGATACTCGTACCCAATAAACCGCTTGTCAAAAATTCCATCATCATTACAGATGAACTTCAAGACAAAATGCGTTCGGCTTCAAGCGTTCGCCACCCCTTTCAAGGAGATCGCATCTGGAAGGCGGCGGATGGAAGTTGGTTCATCGTAGATGAGGTAGTCGGTAAACACGAAATGATTACTTATGCCGTAGCACTAAGTCCATCGGGGGCAGTCACCGGCATTGAGATCCTGGAATATGTTGAATCCTATGGCTACGAAGTAGCGGAAGCCCAGTGGCGTAAGCAGTTTGTTGGCAAAACGGCAGTGGATCCCATTAAGCTTAATCAGGACATTCAAAATATTGGTGGCGCCACCCTCTCCTGCAAACATCTTACTGATGGCGTCAAACGTGTTGCAGTGCTTTATGACATTGCACTCAAAAACCAATCCCAAGCACCCAAAGCAAAATGATTCGCTGCAAACCACTCTTAGGTACCTTTGTTGAAATTTCAACTGAAGATGAAGAGCATTCACTTCATGCAATAGAGAAGGCATTTGTAGCCATTGAACAAGTTCAAACCCTGATGGGCTTTCATGATCCTGACAGCGAGCTTTCTCAAATTAATACTAGATCCCATTTAGAGCCGATTCGTATTCACTCCTGGACAGCTGAGGTGCTAACCATTGCCAAAGAGATTTATGTTGAGTCTAAAGGCATATTTAATTGTGGAATTGGCCATCGCTTGGTAGAGGCAGGTCTGCTTCCAAGGCATGTCAGACTGGATGATCACTCATTCGGAGGCATTGAAGATCTTCGCTTTATTGAGTCAAACTTGGTTCAATCTAAGCTTCCACTCTGCCTTGATCTTGGTGGCATTGCCAAAGGGTATGCAGTTGATAAGGCGGTAGAGGCTTTACTTGCTAACGACATCCCATCTGGCTCGGTCAATGCTGGTGGTGATATGCGCGTCTTTGGAAATTGCACTCAGGATATTCAAATCCGAAATCCGAGGAAGCCTCTGGAGTTAATTCAGATTGGCAGTATGAAGTTAGGTGCTATTGCGACTAGTAGCCTCTACTTTTCAAAGCGCGACGCGGATGCCAAAAGCTATATGGTCAACCCCCTCAATCAAGAGCATATTGAGTTTTCGGAGTCTTACTCAGTCATAGCTAATGATTGCGTCTATGCCGATGCCTTAACAAAGGTAGTCAGCATTTCTGGCAACACCCAACATGCTTGCTTGAGCCATTTCTCTGCCCAAGCCATCAAAATTCCTCACGTCACCACCTTATGAAAAATACCAGTCGCCTTGGCAAGATGCCGGCATGGCAAAGACGCTTCGTACTCATTGGTATGTTGAGCTGCTCACTTACCGGTACAGCCTATTTACTCGGACACGAATTTCATATTCAAGGCGCTGCATTGGGCGCTCACTCTGTATTGATGTGGCATGGCATTGCCGCAATGATGGCTACGATGGCTTTGGGTTCGGTCTTGCCCTTTCACCTCAAGGCGGGCCTAAAGTCTAAGGGGAAGTTGTGGAGCGGATTAAGCCAATTGGCTTTTTTAGCTACTTTATTGATATCAGGCGCCTTGTTGTACTACGGCCCCGAAGAAATTCGAGATGGTGTTATCACAACCCACTGGGTGATTGGCCTTGCATTCTTTGCTATCTTTTTATTACATGGTGTTTATGCAAAAAAGTAGTCCCCTCAAATAGAAATAAGGCGCATTGAGTTTTATTGCTCAATGCGCCTTAATCAAACATTGGAAAACTTACTTACAGCAAGAATCCTTATCGCAAGATGCTCCACAAGAATTAATCCCCAACAATGGATAAGCTGGGCAGAAACGGAAAATACCCGTAGCTAATGGAATTAGTCCAAGCCAGCCCCACCAGCCTACGATATCGTTAGCTGCAAGTACTACCAGCACAATACCTACCGAGATTCTTAAGATACGATCGATACCACCAACGTTACATTTCATATTGAACTCCCTTTAAAAACGATTAAATAATTCTTTACCATTACTTCTTACAGTAGTGCTTGTATAGCAAGCTCATAACTGCTACGGCGACCTGGCTTGATAGCGAGTAGTAAATTTGCTTACCCTCTCTACGTGTTTTAACCAGCTTTTCCTTACGTAATACGGTTAGCTGCTGGGAAAGGGTTGGCTGATGCAAATCTAATGCAGCTTCTAGCTCACCAACGCATTTTTCTGCTTGGCCAATTTCACATAAGAGCATCATGCGATCACGGTTAGACAAGACCTTCATGAGCTTGCAAGCATCATCTGCTGATGACTGCATCTTTTTTAACTCTGCTTTTGAGATAGGCATATTCATTGTCATCTCACAATCAGAGTGCGTTTAAAGGAATTTTTAGGTACGCAATGCCATTGGTTTCTGGCTCAGGAAAATGCCCAGCCCGAATATTCACCTGAATAGAAGACAAAATTAATGTTGGCATTTCCAAGGTTTTATCTCGCGCTGTACGCATCTGTACAAATTGATCCTCAGTGACACCATCATGCACATGAATATTATTTGCCTTCTCATCAGCAACGGTAGTCACACCCATGGCTGGACGATTATTTGGCGGGTAGTCATGGCACATATACAGCTTGGTCTGGCCAGGGTAAGACAAGATCTTCTGAATCGAGCGATAGAGTGTCTTCGCATCGCCACCAGGAAAGTCACAGCGAGCCGTACCGACATCCGGCATAAACAAGGTATCGCCCACAAAAATTGCGTCACCGATTTCATATGCCATGCAAGCAGGAGTATGGCCCGGTACAAAAAGTGCTTTCAAAGAAAGATTTCCAAAAGCGAGTGACTCACCCTCTTTAAGTAAGTAGTCAAACTGGGCGCCATCAGCTTTAAAGCGATCATCCAGATTGAAGACGCCTTTAAACACGGTTTGGACATTGGTGATGTGATCCCCAATCACTAATTTACCGCCCAAGTGGCTTTGCAAGTAAGGGGCAGCAGTTAAATGGTCTGCATGGGCATGGGTCTCCAAAATCCAACTTACCTGAAGCTTATGCTCTTTAACAAAAGCAATGACCTCATCAGCTGATTTGGTGCTGGTTCTGCCTGACTTAGGATCGTAGTTCAATACAGAGTCGATGATGACGCATGGGCTAGCATCGCTTTCATAGACCACATAGGTATAGGTCCAAGTTTCTGGATCAAAAAAGTCCTTAATTAGCGGGGTTTGCTGTGTGCTCACAATTTTCTTTCGATTGAACAAATATTATATATATTTATATACTATATTAACCTAAAATAAATTGCAATGGACTACTCAACCCTCATCAGCCCAGCACTAGGAATCCTAGTAGGCGTACTTATGGGCCTCACCGGCGCTGGGGGCGGCATTTTGTCAGTTCCTTTGCTAGTCTTCTTTCTGGGGCTCCCTATTGCAGAGGCAGCTCCAATTGGGCTGTGTGCCGTTGCCCTAGCATCTAGTGTTGGAGCCATTCTGGGGCTAAAAAATAAAATCTTGCGCTACAAAGCAGCAGGTTTCATGGCCCTCTTTGGTTTGGCGCTATCACCTCTAGGTCTTTGGCTTGCTCCACAGATCCCAAATGCACCTCTACAGATTCTGTTTAGCTTGATTCTCTTGTATGTAGCTGTCCGCTTATTAAGCCAAGCTCGCAATCAAATTAATGGTGTACCCGAAGCAAGCAGAAAGCCACCACCCTGCCTAATGAACCCTGCCGTTGGAAAGCTCCAATGGACCCTACCCTGCGCACGTGCACTGATGTTCGCCGGCAGCATTGCAGGCTTCTTATCTGGATTACTCGGTGTTGGTGGCGGCTTCATCATCGTCCCAGCACTGAAACGCTACACCGATTTACCAATCAAATCGATTGTTGCTACCTCACTCGGTGTTCTTGCAATCATCACTGGTGGAGGTGCGATTTTCTCGGCAGCTTCTGGCAGTCTCAATGTATTGGTAGCAGCACCATTCTCGCTGGCAGCTTTAGGAGGTCTGTTGATTGGACTCCTCCTGGGTAAAAAGTTAAGTGGTCCGCATACTCAACTCATTTTCTCGCTCTTCACTTTAGCAATTGCAATTAGCCTGTTCATTAAAGGTGTGCTAACTTTGAATCCGTGAAACGACCGCTTCTATCTTTTCTTCTTATGACCTCTCTCGCACTGATGGGGGCTCTACTCATGACTCTGAAACCCAGCTCTTTTCTAACTAGCTCTGTGAGCACCATTTCTGGAACAGTCAGCAATCTCAATAATGAGCTTCTGGAATATGTAAACCCTGAAAAGCCTACTCATGATCATTCTTCGGTGTATTACCAGCGTTTCTTTGTATCCAAATTTAATTTGGGTGATCGCGGTATAGAAGCTAAATTCTCAGCGCCTATGGCGGTGAGTGATGGCGATACCATGACAGTCTCAGGCTTTCAAAAAGGCGATCGCTTTCAGGTGCTTGCTTACGCCAATCAGACCCAGAAAGTCAGTCAGCATGAGAACTGGATTGTCCTGGGATTGGGCGCCCTATTCTTCTTAGCCATTGCAGTAGGTCTTCTCAATTCAGAATTGGTGGCTGAGGGCGCTTTGGTGCCTAAACTATTTCTACTGGGCTTTGTAGGTGTCGCTATGTATATGGGCTATCGCGCCCTACTGATACGAGAGGCAATCTCACTGCTTCAAAACTAACTAAGCGAGCTACTGCATTGCGCCTCAATAGAAAAAGCCCTCTTTCGAGGGCTTTTAACAAACACGGTACTACTAAATCTTAGTGACCGCCAGCACCACCCAAGTAAGCTGCTTTCACAGCTGGATCATGCATCAACTTGTCGGCTGGACCATGAGTAGCAATCTTGCCATTCTCGAGCACATAACCATAGTCAGCAACGTTAAGGGCTGCAGCAGCAAACTGCTCAACCAATAACATCGTTACACCTTGAGATTTGAGATTAGAAATAATCTTAAATACTTCCTCAACCAAAATTGGTGCCAGACCCATTGACGGCTCATCCAAGAGGATGATCTCTGGATTAAGCATCACGGCACGAGCCATCGCCAACATCTGTTGCTCACCGCCTGACAATGTTCCAGCCAATTGGTTGCGACGCTCTTTTAGGCGCGGGAACATTTCTAGAGCACGCTCTAGATCGCTCTTGATATCGCCTTTTGGACGACTACCTGTAAAGCGCGGGAATGCGCCCAACAAGAGGTTGTCATTCACTGACATCGTCGTAAATACACGACGACCTTCTGGGCTATGGGCCAAACCTAGACGAGCGATTTTATGAGAGTCGTAACCATCAATTTTTTCGCCACCCAAGGTTACTTCACCACCAGTTGGCTTAATCATGCCGGTGATAGCACGCATGGTCGTTGTTTTGCCGGCGCCGTTTGACCCGATCAAAGTAATAACTTGTCCTTTAGGAACATCAATATTGATGCCGTGCAGAACTTTTACTTTGCCGTAGCCTGCTTCAAGATTCTTAATAGATAACATGGTATTTACCGATTCAATATGGTTCTAGTGATTAAGTACCCAAGTAGGCATGAATCACCTTCTCGTCTGCCTGAACTTCAGCTGGTTTACCTTCTGCAATCTTCTGACCGAAGTCCAATACAGAAACGGTATCGCAGACTGACATCACCACATCCATGTGATGCTCAATCAGGATGAAGGTAATACCGCTATCGCGGATCTTACGAATAATGCGCAAGAGTTCTTTAATGTCAGGGGCTGTCAAACCAGCAGCTGGCTCATCCAACAGGAGCAGTTCTGGATCCAAAGCCAAGGCGCGAGCAATCTCCAAGAGACGTTGCTTACCGTATGGCAAGTTACGCGCTTCTTCATTTGCTAAATCATCCAAGCCAACAAACTTCAGGAGAGCCATTGCGCGAGCATGCGCTTCAGCTTCTTCTTTCTTGTAACGCGGCAGATTTAAGGCAATCTCCACCATGTTTGATTTGAAGGTGTGATGCAGGCCAACCAAAATATTTTGGATTGCTGTCATTTCACCGAAGAGCTGAACGTTTTGGAAGGTACGCGCGATACCTGATAAAGCGATGTCAGATGAAGTCTTACCAACAACGCTCTCACCAGCATAGAGAACGTTACCTGCCGTAGGTATGTAAATACCAGTCAACACGTTCATCATCGTGCTCTTACCGGAACCGTTAGGACCGATCAGACCATGAATAGTGCCGCGCTTAATGCTTAGATCAACATTGTTCAACGCCTTTAAACCGCCGAACTGCATCAATACTGAGTCAACCTTCAAGAGCTCAGCACCGGTATTTTGATCGCTGACTTTACTGATAAAGCTGATGGAATCATCCACCACCTCAGCATCACCACCACGAGTCGTTTTGGCCTTACCGGCAATAGATTGGTAGAAGCTCTTCGCAAAACCAACAATACCGTTTTGGAGGTAGTACACCACTAACAAAATCATGAAGCCGAAAATACTCAAGCGCCAATCGGAGATGCTATTGAGCCAGAATGAGAATGCTGCCAAGCCAACTACACCGGCGATAGGCACTGACACACGTCGTAGTGTTGTGACTTTTTTCGACAATGCCATTGCAGCACCAATCACCACTACGACTGCGATGAACGAAGCAACGATACGGAATAAGAAGATGTCATCCAAGAGTTTTGGCAACAACACAATGATGGCCGCACCAATGACCGCACCCAGGCGTGACTTACGTCCACCCATGATGATGCCCAACAAGAACAACACAGCGAGTTCGTTGTTGTAAGTGTTTGGTGAAATATATTGCTCTGAGTAGGCATATAAGCAACCAGCCAAACCAGCAAAGCCTGCGCTGATCACAAACGCAATCACTTTAAAGCGATATACGGATACACCCATACAGTCACAAGCAATTGGGCTATCACGCAATGCCTCAAACGCACGACCAATTTGTGATTTAACAAAACGATCCACGATGATCATGGAGATAATCAAGATAATGCCAACCATCCAGAAGTACTCTGCCTTGGTCATAGGCACACCCATTAAGTCAGGCTTAG
Source organism: Polynucleobacter sp. 80A-SIGWE (assembly GCF_018882295.1). Classification (GTDB taxonomy): domain Bacteria; phylum Pseudomonadota; class Gammaproteobacteria; order Burkholderiales; family Burkholderiaceae; genus Polynucleobacter. The sequence continues at coordinate 616,506 of NZ_JACVOR010000001.1, read as the reverse complement.
GGATCTTGATGCCCAATGGGCCTTCAGTCAGCCAAGTCATCTCGTTAATGAGAATCTGCGCAATCGTTCCGAAAGCCAAGGTCACCATCGCCAAATAAGGTCCGATTACCTTCAATGCAGGCAACGCCAAGATGCCGCCGAATATTGAAGTCACCACGATAGATGCAGGCAGTGTTCCCCAGATGGTCCAACCAAAGTGGAAGTACAGCACACCAGCGGTATATGAACCGATACCAAACAGTGCTGCATGACCTAAGGAAACCTGACCAACATAACCCACCACGATATCCAAACCAAATAACAAAATGGTGTAGATCAGAATGGTTTCAACTAAGTGAATGTAATAAGGATTGTGAATAAATAACGGCAGGGTAAACAGTGCCGCGATCGCAATTAATAGAGGTATTAGGGACTTCTTCATCATTAAACTTTCTTAATTGCAGATTTACCAAAGAGGCCAGATGGTTTGTATGCAAGCACTAGCAAGAGCAAGATCAAACCTGGCACATCTTTATAGCCAGTAGAAATATAGAAACCGGTTGCAGTCTCAACGATACCCAGAATCAAACCACCCACAATGATTCCCATACCGCTTGAGAGGCCGCCAATAATCGCTACCGCAAAAGCCTTTAAACCCAAGGCGCCACCCATACTTGCGCCAGTCAATGTCAACGGTGCAATCAATACGCCGGCAAACGCTGCAGTTAAGGAAGAAAGCGCATAAGAGAAGGTGATCACAACGCTGGTGTTGATACCCATCAAACCAGCTGCATCACGATCGTTTGCAGTGGCAACTACCGCTTTACCGTAAATTGTTTTACGGTTAAAAAACTCTACCAACATCATCATCACTAGAGCGCCAACCACTACCAAAATTTCCATTGGCAAAATGTTTGCGCCGAGGAATTCCATTGGCTCCATTGGCAATGGTGATGGGAATGGCAATGCATCACGACCCCAGATATTTTCAGCTACGTTCTTGAAAATAATACCGAGCGCAATGGTGGACATAATCCAACCAAACTCAGATTTAATTTTGATAGCTGGACGCACACCGATGAGCTCAACAAAGCCACCCTGCAACATTCCAAATAAGCAAACTACGGGAATCATGACCCAATAGTTCATGCCAAATGTGTCAACGCAGGTTAAACCTACGAGAGCACCTAACATCAGCGCTTCACCTTGACCGAAGTTCAAAGTGCCTGATGTGGCAAAAGTTAGCTGGAAACCGAAAGCGATTACCGCATAGATCATCCCCACAGCGATACCGCTTGAGAGGATTTGTGCAAGCATGTCCATTTTTTTGGCCTAAAAGAAAATACTTAAAACTGTTTTATTAACGAATCCGACATTGTAAGCAAAACGCCGCTTTTTGGGCGGCGCTTTGCGTTTACTAATGCTGCAGTGCAAAATAAATATTCAGATTGCCCGCTTGATAAGGTGAATTACTTCTTCTTAGCAGTTGCGTCCTCAGCATTCAAGAACTCAACGCGACCATTTTCAACTACACCCATCACTACGTCTTTCATCTTGATAGCATCGTGATCAGTTGCAGAGAATGGCTTGTTGTAAGTAATAACAACGCCATCAACTGGAGTCTTCAGATCTTGCAATGCTGCAACAATCTTTGGTCCTTCTGTGCTGTTTGCTTGCTTGATCGCTGCTGCCAAGAGGTAAACAGAGTCATATCCTTGTGCTGCAGAAACTGGAGAAGCAATGTTGTTGTTCTTAGGCTTGAACTCGGCCAAGTAAGCTGCTTGGAAAGCTTTACGCTTAGCAGTTGTAGATGGAGTTTGAATGTAGGTTTGTGGCATTGTTGCGCCGTTACCATTCTTACCAGCTGTATCAATGAAGCTGGCCATAGACAATGTCCATGAACCGATCATTGGCTTCTTCCAACCCAACTTCGCCATACCGTTAGCAATTTGTGCCAACTCAGGTCCAATTGCGTAAGTCAAAATCACATCAGCACCAGCATTTTTTGCTTTGAGCAATTGTGAAGTCATATCTACGTCACCAATGTTGAATTTCTCAACTGCTACTGGTGTTACGCCATAGCCCTTCAATGCCTTCTCTAAGTCTTCACGACCCAACTGACCGTAGTTTGTAGAGTCAGCCAAGATTGCTACACGCTTCAAGCCACGCTTCTCAACCGCTTCTTTAGCAATCAATGGAGCTTGGATGTTGTCAGGAGCAGCATTACGGAAAACATAGTTTTCTGGTGCGTTCGGGAATTGCTTAGTCAAGATTGAGCCAGTAGCAACGTTGTTCATTACTGGAATCTTGGCATCTTGGTAGAAGCGTTGTGAGGCCAATGCCACACCAGTGTTGATGTAACCCAAAGTAGCAACTACTTTTTCGTTATTGATCAACTCTTGAGCAATTTGTACGCCACGCTCATTTTTTGCTTCGTCATCGCGCTCAACCAAAACGATTTTGTTTCCGTTAATACCGCCTGCGGCATTAATTTCTTTTGCAGCCAAGCGCACACCATCACGCATACTCACACCCATGGATGCAGAGCCGCCAGTAAATGGACCAGAAACACCAAGCTTGATATCGGCAGCGTAAGCGCCAGTTGTTAACATTGCTGCAGCAGCTACAGCAAAAATGTGATGACGAATATTCATAAAGTCTCCATGACTAAAAATGCTAATTAAATAAATTCTTTTTTAGGTACAACTTGAAACGAATAGCCATCTTACAGTTAATGTAGGGGCAAAAAAAGGGGTTTGTATTAGGGTTTTACATTAGCCCTGAAAGATAAAAGTCGTTTTAAAAAAACTTACGAACTTGAGCTTGTAAGCTCGGCCAGAAAAGATTGATGATGAGGCCGGCAATTACCAAGCTGGCAGCCTCGACTTTCCAAGGTGGTAAAGCCTCCCCTAAAAAGAAGGCAGATGCCCCCATTCCAAAGATGGGTACCAGCAAGGGTGCAGGAGCCACCAGTGCAGCTGGGTGTTTTGACAGCAACCAACCCCAAGCGGCATAGCCAAACAAGGTATTAGCCCAAGACTGCCATAGGACTCCAACCCAAGCTCCCAAGGGGGCAGCTAAGGTGACATCCCACAAGTGGGCTACACCACCCTCAAAGATCAACGCGATCAGTGCCAATGGCGGTATAGAGAAGGCGCTGGCCCAAACTACATAAGACAGCATATTGATGGAGCCAGCCTGGCGACTCACTGTATTGGCAACCCCCCATGAGAGGCCCGCAAAGACCACCAGTGTCAAACCTAAGAATGTTGTTGTTGAATCTGTGTGCAGCGCAATAATTACTAGACCAAGCAAAGCGATGCCAACTGCAACTGCCTGATAGCGCTTGAGACCTTCTTTGGCAAATAGCATGGCAAAGCCAATAGTAAAAAATACTTGGGTTTGAACCACAAGCGAGGCTAGCCCTGGAGAAATCTGACTATTGACGGCGTAGTACATGACACCAAATTGCCCAACCCCAGTGGCTAATCCGTAAATACAGAGATTGCCCCAAGCTACTTTTGGCCTTGGCATAAAAAAGACTAAGGGCAATAAAACAAAGATGTAGCGCAATGCCGCAAAGTAAAAAGGCGGAAAAGATGCCAGGCAATTTTTAATCACTACAAAGTTCGTGCCCCATACCGCAACAATGGCGAGCGCTAAGAGCAAGTGGCTCGCCGGGAGCCCAGAGTGAGGCTGCGAACCGCCTTGTGTTTTTGAACTACTCACTAGTTAGCAATTCAGCAGCGCGTTGCGCAATCAACATGGTGGGTGCCGCAGTATTGCCAGAAGTGATTGTTGGCATCGCAGATGCATCCACTACTCTCAGATGATGAATGCCCCTTACGCGTAATTGTGAATCGAGTACTGCCATCGGATCATCATCGCGCCCCATCTTACAAGTACCTACTGGATGAAAAATCGTTGTGCCTATATCACCAGCAGCTTTAATAAGCTCTTCATCAGTTTGATATTGCTTACCTGGCTTGTACTCATCTGGCGTATACGGCTTGAGCGCAGGGCATTCCACAATCTTGCGCGTGAGACGCAATGAGTCGGCAGCCACTTTACGATCTTCATCCGTCGATAAATAATTTGGCGCAATCACTGGTGGCGCCTCTGGATCGACAGAGCTGATGTGCACACTACCGCGAGATGTTGGACGTAAGTTACAAACGCTTGCCGTAATCGCATTGAAAGAATGCAAATCTTCACCAAACTTTTCTAGCGACAGAGGTTGAACGTGATACTCCAAATTTGCCGAAGGCTGATCAGGAGAGCTATAGGCAAAAGCACCCAACTGTGATGGTGCCATCGACATTGGGCCCGAGCGCTTAAACACATACTCCATACCAATTAACAACTTACCCAATAAAGAATTGGCTTTAGTGTTTAAGGTCTTAATGTTGTTGACCTTGTAGATCATGCGCAATTGCAAATGGTCTTGCAAGTTCTCACCTACGCCAGGTAAATCTGCGATCACCGGAATGCCCAGCCTATTGAGGTGTGCAGCTGAGCCAACACCTGAGCGCTCTAGAACCTGCACGCTACCAATGGCGCCGGCACTCAAAATCACTTCGCCTTGAGAGCTAGCATTGTGATTGCTGCAATGTACGTCTACTGTTTTGCCATCTTTAATATATTGAACACCGTAGCAATTTTTAGAGACATCATCAATTAATAATTTATTAACTATGGCCTCGGTAATTACTGTGAGATTAGGCCGCTTAGCCGCATCACGCAAAAATGCCTTAGAAGTATTGAGCCGCCAACCTTTACGCTGACTCACATCAAAGTAACCAACTCCAAAGTTATCGCCTTGATTAAAGTCATCCGATGAGGGAATGCCGGCCTGTACTGCCGCCTCCCTAAAGATATCCATGATGGGCCAACGTAAGCGCTGTTTAGAAACAGTCCACTCACCACCCTTGCTGTGCCACTGATTAGCAGCGCCGTGATAGTCCTCAAATGATTTGTAACGACGCAATGCGTTTTGCCAAGACCAAGAGTCATCGCCTGTTGCGGCCACCCAAGAGTCATAGTCACCAACCTGACCACGCATGTAAATCATGCCGTTAATCGAGGAACATCCACCCAATACTCTGCCACGCGGATATAGAAGTGAGCGGCCGTTTAGACCTTTTTCAGATGCAGTCTTAAAGCGCCAGTCTGCCCTTGGGTTGTCGATGCAATATAAATAGCCAACTGGTACATGGATCCAGATGTAATTGTCATTCTTACCAGCCTCAATTAAGAGCACGCGTTTAGCGGGATTCTCAGTGAGGCGCTTGGCCAACATGCAGCCGGCGCTACCAGCGCCAATGATGATGAAGTCGTAGGTGTTTTGATGGCTTGTTGTGCTCATGTCTCTACTTTTATAGATACTTATTTTTAAACTCTATTATTTACCAAATCTTCCGATGGGAAGAAATTAGGCAATTCAGCTAGAAACAGCAAATACCCGTCTAAAATAGCCCCATGCATGTCAATGAAAAGAACCGCACCCCCAAGAAAGAAGATCTTGATGAGGGGCCCAGCAAATCCGAGCTAAAGCGCCAGATGACTGAGCGCCAAAAGCTGGCCGAGGTTCTAGCAGCGCTTAGTAGTGATGCTTTAAAGACTATCCCCCTTGATGAGGCTATCAAAGCTGCCATTGCAGAAACCAACAAGATTAAAAGTTTTGAGGCGATTCGTCGCCATAAGCAATATCTTGGCAAACTCATGCGCTTTTTGGATGAAGAAGAGCTGGATGCTATTCAGAAGCGCTTAGATGCTATTCAGGGCGTGAGCAAAACCGAGACTGCAAAGCTCCATCATCTAGAGTCCTATCGCGATCGATTGATTGCTAACGATGAAACTTTCACTAAGATGATTGAGCAATATCCCGACATGGATATTCAGAATATGCGCACCCTCATCCGCAATGCCCGCAAAGAAAAAGAGGCTAATAAACCTCCCAAGGCTTATCGAGAAATCTTCCGCGTCTTGAAAGATATGGGTATTTAAGCTGTTGCTTTAAATCTTCAGCTTCGCTGAGGGAATCTCCACCCAACGATACATGTAGCTAGCAGCAATAGTGCTACACACCACAACCCCCAACATCAAGCCAATTGCAATCAGACCGCTTTCATGAGCTTGCATTCCAGAGGCAATGTAGAGCGTATTTGCCAACAAGATAAATGCAAAGTGAATTAAGAAGGCACAGTAAGAGCGTGGACTAGCCCAAGCAATCGCACGTAGCGTTGCTACCTTCAATCCGCGGGCTGCGGATCCAGCGCTAGGATAAGTAGTATTTCCCCACACAAACAACAGTAAAGCCACAAACCAAGCCAAGAAGTTGCGCAACCATACTTGTTGAAATGTGGAAACCGCAATAAGCACTCCAATAGCAATGAGTGCAAACTTAGCTAAGTTTTGAATCTTCTTATCAGCAAAGTTCTTAGAGAGATAAGCCAATACGCCAAGACCATAAGAGCCAATGAAGTAAATAAAGTAGGCCTCGTATTGTGCGGAACGATTGAAGTACAACAAAGAGCTCACAGCAACAATGCTGATCAGCCATATCAAAGCTTGATAAGAAGAAAAAGAAATGAGCAGTACTGCCAGCACTGAGTACAACTGCCAGTCAATCGCGACATACCAAGCACCCGCAGAGATCGAGTCAAGACCCAGAATGCCCTGCAGAAAAAATAGGTGGGCTATAAATTGGCTCAGCGTCTCTTGCTCGCCAACAAACTCATCGTTCACCCAAAAGCGCGCAATCCAAGCGCAGAGAATCGTGAAAATCAAAGCGGCAATGTAAGGAGCGAATAAGCGTAAATAGCGATTGATGATCACTCGCAGCAAATTCTGGCTACTGAATTTCGCATTAGCGAAGCGCGTGAGGGACTGGGTTGCCAAGTATCCCGCCATTACTAAAAAGATTTGCACGGCATAGCGACCGTATTCAAAGAGCAACGTCATTAAGCCTGGTAATACTGAGCGCGCATCTTCTGCAATCTGGCCGTAGCTAGATAGGTGGTGCAAGATGATTAACAGCGCTGCGATGACCTTGAGAAGATCAATTAAGAAAAGGGGTTGGGTTTGCTTCAAAACAGAAATAGACCTGCACTCAAATTAATAAAGAGCGCTTATGAAGAGTAATTATTTGGATTTCTCGGGCTTTGTCTTGCCCATCAAAGAGGCCAGCATAGGATTGCTACTGGCAAGCTCTTTTTTGGTTTTCGCAATACTCTCCGCAGCACCTGGCTTTGGCGTCTTAGCTGCATTCTTCATACGCTGCGCAGTTGTCAGAGCTAGGTTTTTATACAGATCGGTTTTTTTCATTGACATAACATTTACATTTCTAAATAAGTTCTACGGCTCTATTTTTATTTAGTTAATGAACGCGCTGCCAGGCCCAAGAACAACAATGACCAGCCTTGCAAAAGCAATTCAATCGCAATGAGTAAACCAGGCAACCACAAGCTGCTTTCTGGATAACCGTTCATGATGAGCACGCCCATCAAGATGGAAATAGCAGAAGACAAAACCAACCAGAACCATTCACGGAAATGACGATGCTGGAATGCAGAAATCAAACGCAGAAAGCCGGTAATAAAAAAGATTGCAGCAAGCCACAAGGTAATAGCTTCTAAAGCAGGAATCGGGAAGGCCCAAGTGTACACACCAGCGGCAATATACAAAACAGCTAATACCACTTGAATACCAACACTCTTCCAGCCGGTTGATTTGAGGGCATGGGCAAATTGCACTGCACCGCCAAAGATCAAGAATGCGCCCAATACATTAATAGTGACGAATGAAAACAATGTCTGGCCAGCGATACCAATCATTCCCAAGGCAATAAAAAGAACGCCCATGCCAATTAATGCACCAGGTACTTTAGCTGCGGCACCCAGGACCGCAGCGCGGATTTCTTTAATTTGGCTTAGGGATAATTCGGTCATATTGAACGCTTTCGAAGAAATATTGACTGCTAAAGACTCTACTGTATCAACAAAGTCAGGGTTTTAGAGCATAAATCAGGCTTAGCAAGCCTTCGAGTGCAATAGGTGCGTAGGAAAAACGGGTATTCTTACTTCTTTTATATGGCTAGTAACTAGCCGCCAGCATAAGAAAGTATTGAATTTAGATGGATACCACTCTCACCGTTGTTCTTGGCATTGTTGCCATGCTATTGCCACTCGTAGTGGGTCGATTAGTTTGGAAGCGCTTTGACCAATACTTTGGTCGTAATGACGAAGCTTATATGGATACCTTGGGATATTTCCTCAAGAAACTAGGCTTCACTATTTTGATCGCCTTCATCCTCTTATGGATTGGCATCAGCTTTGTTTTCAGCGGCAGCCCTAATTACTAAGCACCAAGACAAGCAAGAATCCAGGAGTAATGCGCCCATATGAATGATCAACTTCTCACCATTCTCAAGAAAGCAAAACTCAACTTTGCAGTACTGGGCAGCATTCTGGTACTTGCCATCGTTGGCAAGCTGACTAACCCGGAGTTCACCAACGGCATCTTCTTAATGGCGGATCAATTGGTTTCCGAGCTGATTCTGCTATTTGTTGCCATTACTCTGGGTGCATTTATCCCAAACTTCAAGTTAGTGATGCTTGGTGCAATTGCCGCCTTTGTTGCCGCGGCGATTGCTGTTCAAACGGGCGTGTTTACCTACCTGACGATTGACTATCTTTTTGCTGTTCTGATCGTAGTTCTAGGATTCGCATCGATTGCTAACCTCTACAGACATTACCGAGAATTTAGCCTCTAGAGCATTTTTGACCCATAAAAGAATAAAGCCCCAGTTAGTTGGGGCTTTATTCTTTTTAAGCAGCTGCCATTTGAAAGACTCTAATGCGCGGCTCTATTTCTTTCTGCAAGGTTCTTTTGGCCACCCTGATGTCATGTTCCATCTGTAGGTTTAACCAGAACTTTGGATCCATTCTAAAAAATAAACCTAGACGTATTGCTGTGTCTGCAGTGATTGGGCGAGCTCCATTAACAATTTCACTAATCCGACTTGGAGATACATCAATATCGGCGGCAATCTGGCGCGCAGTGATTCCCATCGGCTTCATAAAATCTTCCAGCAATATTTCGCCAGGATGAATTTCATCTAATAGTTTTGACATCAAGTTCCTCTCAGTGGTAATCCACTATCTCCACCTCATAAGCTCCATCGGTTTTCCAAACGAAACAGATACGCCACTGCTCATTAATACGAATACTGTGACACCCTTTTCTATTACCAAGAAGCATCTCCAATCTATTTCCCGGCGGAATCCTCAAACTTTGCAATTCAGTGGCAGCATGTAATTGCAACAACTTGCGCCTAGCAACTCTCTCTACGGCCTTAAATCTTTGGGACATGTGACTATTAAAGAGGGATTGGGTTTCCGCACATGAGAATGAATGGATCATATGCCATTATATTCTACCAAACAGAACCTTTTATATGGAACTTTTGTTACTTTTACTTAAATATCTACCTGGCATGGGCACCGAATCTATATATAGAAATGGATATATAGATTCAATATTTAAGTATTTGTAGTTATGGACATAGCCCCAGACAATATGGGTCTATGTACAAATATGACCATATTGACCAAACCCTTGTAGATCAACGGGTTATCCAATTCCGAGACCAGGTTGAACGTCGTCTAAACGGCACCTTAGCCGAAGAAGAATTCCGCCCGCTCCGTCTACAGAATGGTCTCTACCATCAGCGCCATGCATATATGCTGCGCATTGCCATTCCCTATGGCTTATTGAGTGCCAAGCAGCTTCGCACGCTTGCCTTCATTGCGGATAAGTACGATCGTGGTTATGGGCACTTCACTACCCGTCAAAACATTCAGTTCAATTGGGTTGAGCTAGAGCAAACTCCAGACATCTTGGCAGAATTAGCCAAAGTAGAGATGCATGCGATTCAGACATCGGGCAACTGTATTCGCAACATCACAAGTGATGCCTTTGCTGGTGTTGCCGCCGATGAATACATTGACCCACGCCCAGTTTGCGAACTGCTGCGTCAATGGTCAACCTTGCATCCTGAGTTTGCTCATCTACCGCGCAAATTTAAGTTTGCAATTAATGGTGCTAAAGAAGATCGCACCGTCTTGCTCTGCCATGACGTCGGTATTGAGCTCAAGAAAAATGCTGCAGGAGAATTAACTGCCGATATCTACGCTGGTGGTGGCATGGGTCGCACACCCATACTGGGATCATTAATTAAACAAGGCTTGCCATGGCAAGTGCTACCAAGTTATTTGACCGCCCTCTTACGTGTGTATAACCGCTTTGGCAGAAGAGATAATCTTTACAAGGCACGCATCAAGATTTTAGTAAAAGCTTTAGGGCCGGAAGAATTCGCACGCCAAGTCGAAGGTGAATGGGCAAACCTTCACAATGAAGCAAAACAGAGTAAAGATAATTTCACACAGCTTGAGTGGGAACGCGTTGCTAAGCACTTTACTAAGCCTGCATATCAAAAGCTCAATGCAGTGAGCGATGAAGTTGTTCTAGCCAGCGCACCAGAGACCGAAAGAGCTGCCTTTGCTCGTTGGTTGGAGCGTAATGTTAAACCCCATCAAATACCTGGCTATGCCAGCGTAATCCTGTCGCTCAAGCCCCATGGCACTATTGCTCCTGGTGATGCAACCAGCGCCCAAATGAATGCCATAGCCGACTTAGCAGACCAATACAGCTTTGGCGAATTACGCGTTACGCATGAACAAAACTTAGTGCTCGCCGATGTTGAGCAAACACAATTACTCAATCTTTGGCGCGCGGCTAAGAATAACAATCTAGCCCTACCCAATATTGGATTGCTTACTGACATCATTGCTTGTCCTGGTGGCGACTTCTGCTCACTAGCCAATGCAAAATCACTCCCCATTGCTAAGGCGATTCAAGAACGATTTGACAATTTGGATTACTTATTTGATTTGGGTGATATTAGTTTGAATATTTCAGGTTGCATCAACTCTTGCGGCCACCACCACGTTGGCAATATTGGTGTATTAGGCGTGGATAAAGATGGTGAGGAGTGGTATCAAATCACCTTAGGTGGAGAGCAAGGCAACGATGCCTCTATTGGCAAAGTAATTGGACCCTCTTTCTACGCCAATGAAATTCCCGACGTCATGACCAGCTTGATTAATACGTACGTTGAACAACGCACAGGCGATGAACCTTTCATTGAGACCTACCGTCGCCTTGGTGTAACACCCTTTAAAGAAGCGGCCTACAAGAACAATGGCAAGCACTCCAAAGGGGCGATAGCTTAATCATGGAAAAACTATGAACCAACAGATTATTTACTTTCCAAAAGATGGCAAACCCACAGTGATTGCTAATAAATGGCAAGTCTGGGATGGCGAGCGTGATGAAGGCGGCATTCCAGACCTAGAGCATGGATTTCATAAAGTGCTCGTACCATTTCATTGGTGGATCACGCATCACAAGAACGCGGATGTACTAGATAAAGCAGGCAAAGGAGAGATTGGCGCGTGGTTTGCCGCCGATGATGACATTCTCAAGCATGCTGACATCATTGAAGATGCTAAATTCTTATGGCCGGTAGTTGGCGCGCATTTCCCTATTTTTCGAGATGGCAGAAGCTTTAGTACTGCAGCACTCCTCAGAAATCGCTTTGAGTGGCAAGGTGAAGTCCGTGCGATCGGGGATGTCTTAATTGATCAACTCTTGCAAGGCGCACGCGTAGGCTTTGATGCTTTTGAACTGCGTCCTGATCAAGACCTCGGCATCGGACTGAAGCAATTTGATCTCTATAGCGTGACCACACAAAATAGCTGGCGCGATACACGCAGTACTCAAGCAGTCGCTTAAGTCAGGGATAACACAGACACCATGAGTAATTCAAATAAACTCGGCAAAGTATATTTAGTTGGTGCTGGACCAGGTGCAGCCGATCTCATCACTGTGCGCGGTGCAAAACTCCTGGGGAAAGCGGATATTGTTTTTCATGATGCTTTGGTTGATCCTGCAATGCTCGATCTTTCTTCGCAAGCTATTCAAGTGCCAGTAGGCAAGCGTTGTGGGAAATTATCTTCAGCGCAACACTTTATCAATAAGCGCTTAATCGATGCCGCACAGAAACATCAAACCATTGTTCGCCTCAAAGGTGGTGATCCTATGATGTTTGGTCGTGCCGACGAAGAAATTCAAGCCCTGAAAAAACACGGCATTGAAGTAGATGTGGTACCTGGCATCACAGCTGCATTAGCAGGTGCAGCAGCCATTCAGCAATCGCTCACATTGCGTGGGGTCTCGCGTAGTGTTGCTTTTGTCACCTTGGCACAAGGCACCGACAATCTAACTGATAGTGAAATCCAAAAACAGCCAATTCAAAACCCGCAAGCAGATACTCTGGTGTATTACATGGGTCGTAAAGATGCTGCAAATATTGCCAAGCAGCTAATTACAAATAGCTCAAACCATACTAGCAATACACCTGTACATATTTTGGAGGCAGTGAGTACTCAGAATGAACGTCACTGGTCTAGCACGCTCGGAGAGTTAGCTGAGGGCAAAGCAAATGATTGGTTTGATAGCGCATCACCGGCACTCATTATGGTTGGTGAAGCTTTAAGAGAAAAGCAGCGAACCAGTCATGAAGCTAACAATGAGGAAACTAACAAACAAGCAGAAAGCTTAAATAGCTCTAGCGCTGAAATCCACAATAGCCTGCAAGACAGCCTCATCCTCACCAACAGCAGGCGTAGCGCTTAAAGCTACCCCGGGGAATTTTTCCTGACAAGCTGAAAGCAATACCGGGAAGTCATTCCGCAAATGACCGCCTTGCCCAAAAAAGACTGGCACCACAACTACCTCCACTGCACCAGCATCCACTAAAGATGCAATAGCTTCTTCAAGGCTAGGCTGCATTAGCTCCAAGAAGGCTAACTCCACCAAAGTATCGGCATGCTGGGCTTTCCACAAGGAGGCCAAGCGGTCAAAGGGCTCGCGCCAGCGGGCATCACGGGCACCATGGCCAAATAAGACAATTGCTTTCGTATTCATATTCACGCAAACCTTTTAAACTATCAGCATTAATCTCTTAAGCTTAACCTGAAAATAAGCTCTCTAACTATATAGCCATATGACAGACCTTCTTAGCCAAACTTGGTTCATCACCTTAATGGGTGCCACCCTTATTGGAGCTGTACTCTCCGCAGTTCACCACGCGGAAGTCATCGCCCATAAAACTGGTGAGCCCTATGGCACCCTAGTACTGGCTATTAGCGTCACGATTATTGAGGTATCCCTCATCATCGCCATGATGATTGCAGGCCATGAGGGCTCTGAATTTATTGCTCGTGATGCTGTCTTTGCAACTGTGATGATTGTTATCAATGGAGTTGTTGGTTTATGCATCTTCATGGGCGGCTTCAAACATCATGAAATGTCTTTCCGTAACGAGGGCACCAATTCCGCATTAGCGGTACTCACTGCTTTAGCTACCTTTATTCTAGTGATGCCGATGGTAACTACTAGTACGCCTGGGCCCGACTTTACTAAGAGTCAACTAGCATTTGCTGGGATCGCCTCTTTCGCTCTGTATGGTGCATTTATTTTCTTCCAAACAGTCAGTCATCGGGACTACTACCTCCCCAAAGCAGAAGATCAAAAGACTGATAGCGATGCTCATGCGGACAAGCCTAGCAATCTCAAGACCGCCACTAGCTTAGCACTACTATTGATCTCACTAGCGGTAGTAGTGGGTTTAGCAGAAGCACTCAACCCCGCCATTGAGGCTGGAGTAAAAGCTGCAGGCGCCCCAAAGACTGTAGTGGGCATTGCGATTGCCATGCTAGTATTGCTACCTGAAGGATATGCAGCAGTTAGGGCTGCCAGAGCCAATCGCTTACAAAGCAGTCTGAACTTAGCATTAGGGTCAGCCTTAGCCAGTATTGGACTCACTATTCCAACAGTGGCGGCATTTGCTATCTTCTTTAATCTGCCATTAAGCCTGGGGATCAGCAACCTCAATATGACGCTGATGTACCTCAGCTTCTTTATTGGCGCCCTCACCCTGGCGATTGGCAGAACCACCCTCTTGCAAGGTGTGGTGCACCTGATTATCTTCTTTGAGTTCTTGTTTTTGAGTTTGGTGCCTTAAGCGAACATTGCATTGGCAGGCCTAATTTAAATATAACCAGCAAAACTACCAAATGAAGTGTATTTGGAATTTATAATCACTAAATGTCTGGTTTACTTGCTGCCTTTCTCTCCTCATTTGTAGCGACTTTATTAATTATTCGCTTCAAGCATCTGCATCAGCGTTTTTCAGCAGACTGGGATCTTTCTGGCCCGCAAAAGTTTCACACCAAAGTAGTTCCCAGAATTGGTGGCATTAGTATTGCGATTGGCTTATGCGCAGCCATTCTATTCAGACTTAAGAATGTTCCGAATCCCTCAATAGAACTCACACTGCTAATTTGCGCCATTCCAACATTTGCGATTGGCGTCACTGAGGATTTAACCAAAAAAATTAGTATCCGGCTCCGACTGATCTTCACGACTATTGCCGCCACACTTTTTGTCTACCTAGTGCCAGTGCAAATTACCAGATTAGATATTCCTTATCTAGATCTGATCTTTATATTCCCCGTTGTTGGGGCAGTCCTTACTGTTTTTGCCATCACTGGCCTGGCAAATGCATACAACATCATCGATGGGTTTAATGGTCTTGCCGGCATGGTTGGAATCATCACCCTAATGGCAATTACTTATGTCGGATTTGCACTTGCCGATCCTTTGATCATGTACCTCAGTCTCATCATGGCCAGCTCAATCTTAGGCTTCTTTATCTGGAACTACCCAAGAGGACTCATCTTTCTAGGTGATGGAGGAGCTTATCTAATTGGCTTTTGGATTGCCAGCCTTAGCATCCTACTAACATATAGACATCAAGAGATCTCACCGTGGTTTGCTTTGCTGATTAATGGCTACCCGATTATGGAGACACTCTTTACGATCTATCGTAGAAAAATACATCAAGGCAAAAGTCCCGGGCAACCAGATGGCATTCATTTTCACACCCTTATGTATCGTCGCATCTTGATGAACAATCACCAAGACAACAATGTATTCTCGGCCAATGCCAGAACGGCTCCCTACTTTTGGGCGCTTGCTGTAATGAGTATTGCCCCCGCAGTACTGTGGTGGCAATCAACCCCCACTCTCATTGGCGCATGCACTCTCTTTACGACCTCCTATGTCTGGCTTTACGGTAGGATTGTGAAATTCAAAACACCCAAGTGGCTACACCTAGAGAAATAAAAAAATGAAAATCACCCTAATTTAATGAAGTGCAAGATGCTCAGTATCGGCCAGATCAAAAACAATACAAGCAATACAGCTAGCGCTATTAAGCCTAATTCCACCCGAAAGAGGCGAGCTCTTTTATGAGTGTATTCGGATATGCAGCTTAAAGATGTCTATATATAAGCTTGAAAATTCTAGCGTGCATGAGCAGCAAAAAAAGTAGAAGCAACCATCACCGATTCCACCAATATCAAATAAGTTAGACATTCTAAGAATTAGCCTGCCATATAGCATTAGCATGGACAACCCCGCCCTATCCAACTCTAAAATAAACCAATGCAGGAAGCTCTCCCGGATACGGTTGAGAGTCAGTCCATTTTGTAAATATTGTGATTTTGATAAGCCGCAGTCAGCTACTGATAATTCAATCGGAGGCTTGCAAGACAAAATCCTATCACTTGTGACCTACGATATCTTATGCAGGTGTAGTGAATCAGTCTCACTGCAAGTCAAAGACGTCAAAATCACCATTGAAAAATGGGCTGAGAATACCTCAATCCTGCTGAGACAAGTAAGGTCAATCAAGGTTCAATGGATAAAAAATTTGTGCCCAAGTCCAAGGGCGAGCTTTGCATTGATGGAGCAGATAAAGAAACTTCCGGGGTCGGGAAAGGATCATAGCTAACGTTAACAGGGCCGATATTATTAGCTCTTAAATGGGGGCGGGCAGATTATCCGCATCTACAAGAGGGTTGCCAGTGCAGCCAAATTAGATGAACAGTCTTTAAGGGGATCAGCGGTCACTCAATACAGGTAGGTGCAGCTCAATATTTATTGGGCCCTAGAGAAAAAATGTCAATCATGATGCGAAGGGGATATGGTCTGGGTCAGACATGGTGATGAGATACGTAGAACACATTTAAATTTTTTAGCAGGTAACCGCGATCTCAATATCCCCCATGACCAATGCGGGTGCACCCAAAAATTTTAAGTTGCTCCAACATAAAACGCAAGTCAACTGTCTGGGGTAAGAAATAGATAAAAATTAGAAATTCCTAAATTGGCAGAATAGAGATTAAATTAACTTTCAGCGCATAAATCAGCCGATAGCCAGCTTATTTTTTATAAATTTGGCGCAGGACAAAGGTTTGCAGTTTATAGATAATGTAGAAACGACATGAGGGGGTCAGCGCTCAGTCAGTATGAACTCATATGGCTGAGAATTTATTAAGCTACTGAAGTAAGCATATAAATTATTACGCAAAAAACTAGGCGATCAAGGACGGCTGGTGTCATAAGATATATAGTGGATTAATTTGAAGATCAAACTTATTGACAGTCAAATAAAAAGCCAGAGTAGTTGTTGGCTTTTACGGCAATGTTAATTAGCACTACACTTCAGAAATATATCAAATTATGATTTGATACGATCCTATCGAGAATGCAAAAATAATTTCAACTGGTCTTTGTAGAAATTTTTTAAGTGGTAATAAAGCACCTCAGACGAAAAATAATCCCTCACCCTTCCTGAAGCAGCCCTACCGAAGACCTTCAGAGAGCCTCTATCAGATTCAAGCTTGATAAAAAGATTTTCTAACTCACTGGTATTTCCAACGGGAAACAAAAGACCGGTCTCCCCGTCGGAAATAGAGTCCACTAAACCTGGAATTCGCGAGCCAATACAGGGAACCCCGAGAGCGGCTGCATCAATCACTACCGTACCAAAACCCTCCCTGTAGCTAGGCACACATAGTACATCGCTTATTGCTAAATATTCCTCATGATTTCCAATTAATCCCATTTCAACAACACCAATAAAAATTTCAGGCTGATTTAGTCTTAACTGCTCTATTGCGCCATTACTCTCATCAGGGCCAATGAACAACAGCTTTAGGTGTTCCGCCTTTCTTCTAGCATCAGCAAACGCACGCAAAAGATCCAGCGCACCCTTGTCCATAGACTTACGAGCTACGAATGAAATCACAAAATCAGACTCATTCAAACCAAGGGATTCCCTGGAAATTACGGAGGCCTTTCGAATACGCCCCACATCAAATCGATCAAGATCGACGCCTATCAACGAACCTTTCCCCAAAACACCCAAGGGACTTCCATTATCAGATATTCTATTATTAAAAAGATGGGTAGATTGTGATGGGCTATCCGTTAAGCACGCGGAATTCATGGCCACAATAAATTGATCCACTAATTTAAGTAAAAATCTAGATGCCCCCTTTTTGGTATCCCAAACCTGTCCGGTAAATGTGTGAATTCTAACTGGAATACCGGCAAACTTTGCCGCCATAGCTAAGAGAAGGCCTGCCTTAGGCATAATGGAATGCGCAATATCTGGCTTATAGCGGCGACAGAGAAAATATAGCGCGATGAGCGCCCTAAGATCAGCCCAAAGATTTATTTTTCTATTAATTGGAATATCGACCCAAGCTACATCTGGAAACTGATTGACATTAATTGATACCCTCTCACCCGCAACCACCACATCAAAATCTTTAGCCAAATAAGTTAAAGTTTTTCCCATATGCCAAGAAACACACTCCGGGTTGGTAACAACCCGCAGTACCTTAATGTTATGTTTTGGATTCATATTTTCGGTCTAAATAATTATGCACAAGATCAGCTATGGCATTTTCCATAGATATACAAGGCGCATAGTTCAATTCACGCCTAACCCTTGAATTAGAAAACTTAACGAAAGTTGTTAAGGCATCAATTCTTGAGGGCCTCAATGGCCAACCAGGGATACCCTTCAGAACAGAAACCATTAAGCGAACTGGTAACTCAGGAATTCGAGTCACTGGTGCTTTAACGCCCAAATACTTTGCTATCAGGCCTATGAAATCCTCCCAAGTTGCATAATCGGATAAATTGAATACACCACAATCTGCCTCTGGAGAAAAAGCGCAAAGATTAAGAGCGTGAACCACATTTTCAACATGTATGTAGTTTGCAGAGGCGCCACGAGGGCCTATAAAAAAAAATTTTTGTGCTTCAACCATATTAAGAAGTGAAAACAATGACTGATTGGGCATATTAGAGCCAAAAACAACTGATGGTCTCAAAATTGAATATTCGAATGCTCCACCCTCTGCAGCTCCTATGACTAAATTATCCGATACGGCTTTCGTTACCTCATATATGCCATCGGGTTTATTGGGCGAGCTTTCTGAAATAGTGCCGGCTCGAGGGAATCCATAAACCCCTGTACTACTAAGCTGAACCCAGCGCTTAATCCTTCCTGCAACAACATTAATTAAGTTTTGCGTTCCATGGATATGGAGCCCCTCCATCTTAGAGACATCATTCACCTCTCCAGCACAGTGAAACAGAATGTCAATCCCATCAACAAATGCACTTAATGATGATTCAACGCCTAAATCTCCATAAAAATATGAAACCTGCGCAGACTGTGAGCTTTTGACACCGGGATCTCGTGTCAGTATTTTTACATTATGGCCGGAACGAACCAAAGACTGAACTAGATGCGACCCAATAAATCCTGTGCCGCCAGTAATAGCAATATTCATATTTACAAGACAAAAAAGTAGGATTTATATGGAAGCCACGCATCGCGAAAAGAAGTATATGACAGCCAACCCTGGAATAATAGGAATGAAATCAAAAAGGCTACATTTTTTAATACAAGAAAATACTTTTCTGGAAATGCTAATGGGGCATATGAACAAATTAATATGTTAACGGGAATTTGATAAAGAGAAATCCTATCAATGGCCGTATTTTGGTTAGGCCAAACCACTAAAAATAAAAAATATATGTACGGTAGAGGGGTAAAGATATTAATGACATTTCGCACATTAGCCGGAATATGGGCTCTAATTAGAAAATAATATGCCGTTGAACAAAAGCAAGAAAAGGTAATTCGAAATAATGCCCCTGTGGATGAAAAATCTCCCTCTACATAATTACTTACAAGATATTCGAAATAACCGCCTAGGCTATAGAGCGCTAAAAAAATTAAGGCCGGAATTAATAATAGATATATTGCTAACTTTGGAATTGTCTTATATAAAAGCAATCCAGAATAGAGTAAGATTGATTTATGGAACCCAAATCCGATTAGGCTAATTGCCCAAATGCTCGTCTTGCGAAAGTTGACTGATAAATAGATAGACAGCATAAACAATGAAATTGCAACAGACTGTCTTGTATAACTCATTGAAATTACATATAGAAAATATGGCATTGCAAAAATGTAAAAAATGGATGGCGTCAAACATAATTTTGCGAAATAAAAACATGAGCACAGAATAATCAAAGCGCAAATTATATTCACAAACAATAGATCAAATGAGCCGCTGTATGATAGGCAATTTAAACCCCTATATAGCAATTCGACTCCTTGCAATTCAATCATGGGGGTCTGACATGAAGTCTCGTAAATGGACTCATAAGTTGCCCAATCCGGGCCAGTCTCATATCTAGACCCGATCAATATAAGAATAAAAGTTAAAAAACTAAAGTAGGGAATTTTAGTTCTTAGTCCAAAAGACTCAGAAACCATAAATAAAAAGAGGAGGCAGTAACCGAGGGTATAGATACTAAAAACCCAATGGACTTGAGTTATATTGGGGACCCCTATCTATATCGATATCCAGAGCCCTAACAAGCACACAAGGGTTACCGCCATAGACGTCAAAGGGCTTAGTTAACACCCTCAACATAAAAGTTCCTGGCAATAAGGTGCAAGATTTTTCTATCACGATGCCTGGGCCTATATAGCAATGTGAAAAAATAATAGTGCCAGCCCGTATCTCCACAGGTTTTTTAAAAGTAGGAAAACCAGTCTGTGAATATTTATGACCCATACTATGGATGGAGGTACCATATCCCACCATAACGTTTTCTCCAATAAATAAGCCACCCCTACAGTCTAGCAATACATTAGAATTTATGGTGACTCCATCTTTTATGGAAAGCTTCCACGGAGCGATCACCTTAACTCCAGTCATGAATGAAACATTGCCAATTTCTGCCCCGCAGATAGACAAGATTAATTGACGAAATTTTAAAGATGGAAACTTCATTAGCATCCATAAAATTCGATGGGCGCCATAAAAGAGTATCTCTTTAGTTGTGTACACTATTAATTGCCTCCACAAATCTAACCGCTACTGACTTCCATTCAAAATCATCACGCAATAATCTACTTTTTGCTTTTAATTTCAGATATTGATCATCCGGTATGATTTGATCAATTTTTCTTGCAAGATCTGAAATATCCCCAGCCTTAAACAAAAGTCCATTGATGCCATCAGTTATAAATTCTTTAACTCCAACAAGATCGGGTGCAATTACGGGGACTTGATAGCCTATGGCCGTAAGTAGCGGCCCACTTTGCGAAATCAATCTGTAGGGCAGAACAACAATATCGGCGATAGAATACAACTGATCGGCAAGCGAATCGGATATCCACTCGTTATAAATATCAACTGGTACATCTAATTCAGAGATTAATATTTTTTGAGTCTCTGTTAATTCTTTTCCGGCGATTATCAATTTAACATTATTGCGTACAAATTTTAAAGATCGGAGTAGATCATCCAACCCCTTGTACGGAAGAATTCGGCCAAAAAATAACAGAATTGCAGGGCTTTTGCACACCATATTTAAATTCTCTTTGCTACCAAATCTGTTGTAGCCAAACCCTATATATCTGCACTTACTTGAAATCAGCGGGTCTCGAGAAAAACCATCCATGACACTTTTTG
Organism: Polynucleobacter sp. 80A-SIGWE; assembly: GCF_018882295.1. Lineage (GTDB taxonomy): Bacteria > Pseudomonadota > Gammaproteobacteria > Burkholderiales > Burkholderiaceae > Polynucleobacter. Next base: position 595,483 of record NZ_JACVOR010000001.1, on the reverse strand, counting down.
AGAAAAATAGAATACCATCTGCCCGCCGCGTGTTTATTTCATCAATATATGAAATAAAGAGATTTCTAATTTTTGAATTTACATGCCTAAATCCAATTGGATTGTGCCTGATAAAAAAATATCTTACCTTATGAGAAACTCTAAATTTACATAGGAGCGAGTGGAATAAATCTAATGGGTGGGGCATTACTTGCACCACTGAAACCTCTCTAATATAAAGCTTTAAGAGATAAAAAAGCGCTTTTAAATTTGCAAAAATCTCAGAAATTAATCCATTATGTTTATCAATACAGTAAACATATTTTGAGTTTGTTTGAGAGACTATTTCCACTATTGCCTGAATTTTATATAGTGAAAATATTTCTATATTTGCATCCAGAAGATGTGATTCCCTCAAACCATGTACAAGGTTTTTTAGATCATTAACACCTCCACCAATTTTTCCGCAATACAGAATACAAATCATTTGACCCCTTGCAAGTAAACATCTAGCATTTCATGAAGAGACTCTATTGGAAGCGCCAGAGAAAACTCACCCTCAAAACGTTTTGTTGAGATGTCCACAGACGGTGGAGCACCAATATCCTGCTCACTTGATTCCACCCTATTCACATAAGGGACTTCTAATTTGCATGCAACAGATTGAGCTAGATGACCCAGTGTTATAGATTCACCGCCTGCAATATTGTATAAATTTTGCATTCCAAAAAAACCGGAATAAAGTATTTTTGCAATGCAAATTGGACCCCATTGATATTGCCTTATTGAATCCCATCCACCCTTCAACTGGATCACATGCTTATTCAAAGCTGAGGCAACAATATCCGAAAGGATCCTATTGTCGCCGGGAATATGTGAAGGCGGGGTGGCCAAGGCAACTCTAAATGAAACTGCTCTAGTATTGGGTAATGCGCAATGCGCCAGTATTGCTTCGCCACCTCTTTTCGACTCAATATATGCTCCGCGAGGATGGCTTGGGGTTGATACCGTGTGTGATTCCTCTGCAACTCTTCCGCTTAAGCCGGTGTATATCTCAGTTGTAGAAGAATAGAATACCTGCCTTGGAGCCCTCTCAATAATGTTTTTTAAAGTTGTTATATTGAGATCAAATAGACTGCCAGGGTTTGCCATAAACTTAACCGGTTGCGCATAGCCTGGAAAATATATAACGGTACTACCTTTTGTAATTGATGTGAGGTCAACATTATTCAGGCTTTCCGATTTTACTGATTTAAATGGGATTGATATATCAATTGCATATTTTTCCCACTCATTGAACTTTGATGAATTTCTACCATATAGCGTTAACGATGCAGGCGTTAGGTCAAAGTGTTGAAATAAATAAAGTAGCGATAGGCCCAACGCACCAGTACCGCCAAATATATGAAAATCAGATCTTCCAATAACATCCTTAAAGGCCGCTCTATTAATATGATTGAAAAAATATTTTTCAAAATAATTTTTTTCGAGACTCATTTTTTAAAATCTTCCCAGCCTAAGTTTTTACGAATAATCTTTTTATAACCTTTATCAAAAAGGTAGCGCTCAATATTTTGGCCGACCCTTAATGGCGACAAATCAAATTCAGACCTCAAATACGGCTCATAAATTTTTATATTAGTAAACTCAGAAATGATATTGGGCAATTTAGCCAAAGGGTTTGAGTGATAAAAAATGCTACCTTGAGCTGAATCGATGCACTCTTCCATCACAAACTTCAGACTTTCACCCGTACAAATAAAGGCTAAATCCCTATCTGACGGACGATCAACTGCTGCACTTACTTTTTTCCAACCGTCCTCCAGATCAATATAATTCTCTACAAAGGCGCACCGAGAAGTAAGGCGAATATAATGAGTTAGATCAGAAGCAACCGCCTCATGAAAACAAATCTCAAATTCCTCGAGTGTAGATGGCGTTCTAATCTGTAAATTTGGTATCAATGAGAGCAAATTTACATCAGCAGGGCAATGATGAGTTGGGCCCAGCTTTTCATAATCAAAAGGGCCATTAGCTGAAATTAGAATAATTTTCTTATTGTTATATCCACAATTTAACTTAATTTGCTCATATGCCCTCTCAACCAAAAAAGGGGCTATGGTATGAACAATTACATTCCCTTTTTCGGCTGATAAACCTGCAGCAAAGCCAATAAGTGCCTGCTCTGCAATACCCATGTTCAATACGCGATCAGGAAGGGACTCATCTGGGTTAACGAAGCCGCCAACCCCAATATCTCCTAACAATACATAGGAATTGTTGTTGAGTGCCAACTCAGATTTGCAAAGAGTAACAAATTTTTTTCTCATACTATTTATAAAACTCGATAAGGGAACTTAAGATGCACTCAAACTCGTCGGGGGAAGGAGTCTTGTGATGCCACATTGGAGTGCTCAACTCCTGCAGCGGGTGACCTTTTTTTGTGTTACATAGAATAACTGCCGGCGCACTATTATTCAGGGCAGAAAAAACTTCCACAATTTTTTCAACTTTATGTCCATCTATAATTCTATGCTGATATTCGCCTGCAAGAGCCTTTAATGCACCTACTACTGGAAGAGCGCGCTCAGAACTCTCATTGCAATCCACAATCACCCTCACCGGAATATTGAATTTTTTCAACATCAGAAAAGATTCCCAGCATGATCCCTCGTTCATCTCGCCATCACCAACAATTACGAAAATTTCTTTATTGATTGATCGGGCGTATGATAGACCTATTGCATATGGCAGACCTTGACCTAAAGATCCAGTACCATAGTGAAAGCCATACTCTGGAAGTAACGGAACATGGCCAATAAGTCTACTCCCATCCAACCCAATGGACCTCTCATGACCCTGGTCAAGCAAACCATAGGAGGCCATCGTTGCATAAAGCGCAAATACTGCGTGCCCCTTAGATAAGACAATATTGTCTAATTTAACTTCACCATAGATATTTTTTTGATATTCAATTATTGCGATCAAAATATCAACAATTGAGTAGCTACTTGCAATATGCCCCTCTCTCGAAGAGATCGCATATTCCAAGATTTTTTTTCTAATTTCCAACTGCTTAATCATTTGAGCGCCTATAAGCTGCATAAATCTGATCAAAAACAAGCCCTAATGTGATCAACCGAATAATTTGCTTAGCAACAAATGACAATTTCTTTTTATAATTAATATTTACTGTTTTGAGTGCTATTCTTTTAAATCCACAGATCTCAAAAACATAATCAAGGTCGCGAACATTATACTCAAGCCAATGATGTCCATAGTTAGCCAAAATATAATCCTCACTAGAAAATTCATTGAACTTAATATAGGGATGCCTTCCCAAAATAAATCTTACTATTTTAGCTAGAGATAATCTATTTGGAACACTTACCACAACAACACCATCGTCATTAAGATAATGTTTTATTGATTTTATAATTGGCAAAGGATTGAATGGGAGATGCTCAAGAATTTCGCTCGCTAAAAAAATATCGTATCTACAATTATCTTCTTTTGATAAGATCCGAATTCCATTGGATGTAATTGAGTTGATACCAACTTTCACCCCAAATTTATTAGCCCACTTTCGATAGTTTTCCCGTGAATTACCAGTCTCCACATCTGTTGCAGTCATTGACTGAAGGTGCGGCTTTAATCTTACGGCAACATTTGTTAGGTAAGAGCCAATTTCGATTGCGCTTGAGAAATTAAAATCATTAATAATCTTTAGGGTAAAGTTAAAAAAATTATTATGGTGTTCGCGCAGAACATTTAGATACTCTAACTCAACATCGTTAGGCGGGGAGTCGTAAAATGGCGAGAATGCATTTATCATATACTAGCTTTAAAATCTGATAAAGCTAGATCTAAAAATGCCAGCTCTTTATTTAATTGCCTAGAATCATTCCCAACAAATATTCCATCGAAATGAATTGAATCTGCAACTGGATAATGCTTCGGTGGCTCGCAGTTAATATGACGTATCACCTCTTGCCTTGTAAAATTACCGGCGACAATCGGTCGATATTCAATTTCATATTTTTTAAAGAACTGTATTAAGGACTCTCGCTTTCCTGATGCTGCATTTATGAGCGTCATGGCAAAACCAAACCATGATGATGTGGACTGACCCTCATCTTGAGTCCTGATAATATCGCTATATTTAGTCATTAGCCTTTTAAAGGCTGCAGCATTATTTCTTCTTTCGCCCATCATATTTGGCCATTTTCTTAATTGCTCCTTACCCACCGCCCCCATGAACTCTATTGGCCGAACACAATAGCCGGGCATAACAAATTCAAAACTTTTATGAAAATCATCCACAGCATCTGAGGATAAATCGCCAGACTTTTTGTCTCTAGTCCAGCCATGCGCTCTCAGCGATCTTGCAATCATTGCCAACCTATCATCATTTGTACAAACCATTCCACCCTCCATGGTTTGCAAATGGTGGCTAAAGAAAAAACTGTGGCTTGTGATGGTTCCAAAAGTACCTGCATACTTTGATCCTATGAGGGCCCCAAAACTTTCGCAATTATCCTCATAAAAGAATAGCTTTCGCCTATCTGCTATCTCAGAAATTTTATCCATACCAGCTGGATTTCCAAGCAAGCTGACTCCACAAATCCCCACCACATCCTCATCAATACTATCCTCAATTAAATCAGAATTAATATTTAACGTGAGTGGGTCTATATCAATAAATCTTAGCTTATAGCCGCACTGATGTAAGGGGAAATAGGTTGTTGACCAGCTTACTGCCGGCACTAAAACAACTCCTTTTCTATACCTTTCACTATTAAGCAAGGCGCTACAAGCTATTAAGTTTGCAGAGCTACCACTATTAACCATAATTGCATGTTTTATTGAAAGCTGGGCAGCAAATTGATCCTCAAATTCAGAAACCTCCCTGCCCATTGTGTATTGATTTGATGAAATAACACGATCAATTGCCTCAATTTCTGAGTTATCCCATGTATTAGATGCAAGCGCATAATTAACCATTATTAAGGTCCTTTCGTGATATCAACATATCCGCCTCCCCCAATTTCCACCCCTTATAGTTCTCGATTGGGTTAAGGGATATTTCATTTCCATAGCCCTCATTACACAAATAGAGAACTTTTGAGGATTCTGATAGAGTTAAATATGAATGCGCCCAATTATTTGGAACAAACAATGCTCTGCATTTAGCACCATCGCCAATAGAGTTATCAACCACCATTCCAGTAGGCTGGTTTCCAGCCATTTCCATGCATACATCCTGAATTGCACCCTCGAGAACGAGGATAATTTTATCCTGCGCTGTAGGAGGAAGCTGGTAGTGGAAGCCTCTCAATACGCCATATTTACTACTAGTCATTTTGATTATTTTGGCTATAAATGATGAGCCCTCAAAATAAACTGACATAAACCCACGATCATCTTCGAAAATTTCTGCGTCAATAAGTTTTGGCCGCGAGTCAGTTAACATCATTTTCAACCATCTCGTAAACTAGTTCACTAAAACTGTATTTAGGCTCCCATCCAGATGCCTTCTTAAATTTACTGGAATCACCCAAGAGATGAGGCACATCCAGGGGCCTGAAATATTTTGGTGAAACTTTGATGACATTCTGCCCTATAGGGATTCGCTTATTTGTAATACCTGATTCACCGTGCGCCACAACCCTTCCGATTTCCTGAAGGCCTTCACCCTGGAATTCGATCAAATTGCCAGTTATGGCAAATGATTCTTTGCAAAAGTCCCTTACTGAATAGCAATTTCCAGTTGAAACTACAAAATCATCAGGCTGGCAATTTTTTAACATCACCATCATTGCCTCAACATAATCCTTAGCGTGCCCCCAGTCCCTAACTGAATTAAGATTTCCAAGATAAATTGATTCAACCGAACCGTTAAGCAGGTTTGATAGCTCAGTCGTAATTTTTCTAGATACAAAATTTTCTCCGCGCCTTGGGCTTTCATGATTAAACAAAATGCCGTTGTATGCCATCAATCCATAGCCCTCCCTATACTGCTTAACTAAATAGTATGCATAGAGTTTTGCTGCGGCATATGGAGATCTTGGGTTAAATGGTGTAGATTCATTAAGTGAACCACCACCCAAACCGCCATATAACTCTGAAGTTGATGCTTGATAAAATTTCACCTCAGGAACAAGGGTTTTCGAAGCCTCCAAAATTCGTAAGGTGCCTATTCCGTCAACTTGTGATGTGTATTCTGGCTCATTAAAGCTTACCCCGACATGACTCTGTGCTGCCAGGTTATAAATATGATCAGGCGAATATTTTGAAATAATGCTGTAAACCGAGGAGGTGTCTGTTACATCCCCATGAACAACCTCAAAGTTTGGATGGTTCAATAGGTTGGTTATTCTCATAGTATTTATGCTAGATGATCTTCTTTTTACCCCAATCACTCGAAAATCATTTTTTAGCAGTAACTCAGATAGGTAGGAGCCATCCTGCCCTGTAACACCAAAAATTAAAGCAGTTTTCATTTATTTAAACCCTTAGCATTCATAAAGCCATTCCAAAAATATCTCAAGTTGACACCCCTAAAAACCAAACAATAAAGATAATATGTGATGGATGAAAGAAAATTTCCATATTTTGAGGTCAAGTAGAACCCCTCTCCCAAACCAAAAGCATACATATCAGGCCTAGATGAGATACCATCCTTATAAAAGATAGATTTAATTTGAGCATTATATTTTAACGGGATTTTGCAGGTGAATGCCTCCAAAAATAATGCATGATCAGAAGCTATTTTGTAATTATAATTTATTGAATTTGAATTTTTTAAAAAAGATAATGGCCATATAACAGAATTCATATTAATATGAGGCATTCTATATCTAACAGCGCACATATTATTTTCTATAAAATTACCAATTTTTTGGTTTTTATCATTTAATATGTCACAAGAACCAAATTCTATATATTCAAAAACTTCATTAGTAGAATTAGGTAAACTTAATAGTTCATCGCCACAAAGATTGATAAGCACATGAGAGGTATTTACTAAATTAATACCACTTCTAATAGCATTAATAATTCCCTTTGGAGGAAATTTTCTAATGTCTGATGGTATATTAATTTTTAACAAACTATCTCTCAATAATACTGACGAATTATCTATACTATATCCATCAATAATGATGACTTTATCCACTTTATTGGCAACTCGAGAAATTCCGCGAAATGTTCTAAGCCATAATTCACCAGAATTTAAATTAGGTATTAATACCGTCAACATTTAAAATATCTTTAAGGAAGTTAGTTCGTTAAATATTCTTTCAGCTGTTATTGATGAGTTATCAGCATCCTTAATATACGAGCAATAATCCAATGCAGTCGATTTTATTTTTTTTCCAAATCCATAATCGTCAATTTCTGCAGCAGATGTAGAAGTAAAAAAAGCAATGAAGGGGATTTCATGTGCAATTGCCATATGCATACCCAAGCTATCAGATGAAATCATCACATCTAATCTTGAAACATTTGCAGCAAACTCATTAAGAGAACCGTTGGAATTAACTATATGCAACCGCATTGAATTAAATTCTTGCATGATTTTTTTATTCTTATGATAATCACCATCCATTCCAAAAAGATATAAATGAACATCTGGAGCAAAGGCTAAAATCTTATCGATTAAAAGAATCAATTCGTTATGGAGCAGGGTCTTTGATGGCCATCTTTCACCAGCATAAGGATTGATGCCGATTTTCACTGTATCATGTAAATCCAAAGAAGCATGATAGGGGGCATCTAAAATAAAATAAGATTGGGGGTCAGGATTAACAACACCCATTATCCCGCTGAATATCTCACCATATGTTTTAGTATTATTTTTTTTTAAAATATCAGCATAGGTTTTTCCATACTTTGAAAGTAGACCCATATCAAACCAGTCTGAGGTGTCATCAGTATAAGAAATTTTTGCACCATCAAAATATGCACCAACAATTTTTCCATTTTTTAATGAAGAAATATTCTTAACGATATCAAACTCATCATCAAAGGAATAAATTATATCGAAATATTCATGCTTTATTTCTTCAATATTAGTTTTTAAGGAAAAAATATATGGATTATTTAAAAGAATTTCTTTTGCATTTTCTCTTGTTAGCCAAGTTATCCGAGAATTGGATAATGAATTTTGCAACGGCCTAGGGAAATAAGACATCCTTAGAACATCACCTAAGGCTCCATTTTTAACTATAAGTATTTTCAACTATTCCCCTGACTAAAAAAAATCGTATAAATGGATTTAAATTGTAACAATATAGGGCTAGCCAATAAATTTCTATAAACCCTCTTATATTTAATACTTTTAAATAGAAAAAAATACGGAAGGACGCAGAAATTTGATTTAAATTCAAGCGACCATTTTACCCTATCTACATCCCACATGTTTGAATAACTATTGATATTCATTGCAATAAGTATTTTATTTACAATGTAGTTTTCTGCTCCAAATGATAGTCTGCCAGATTTCTCAATTGAAATATTAAATTCATTATTATTTGAAACCTTGCCCACATTAAATACTTTTGAATATATTTGACTATTAATTATATAAAACCAATCACATACTTGGAGGGAGGGATACCTAATATCTTTTGGGCGAGTAGTTGTAATTGGGACAACAAAGACGAAATTCTTTAATACCATCCATCGCAAGTTAATATTTTTAATTATCCACATACCCATTGATGTTACCATTAAATCATTCCTGATTTTTATTACTGGTTCATCAATATTGATTTTAATTGAAGCTGGAATTGATGAAGTTAAAATCTGCCTATCAAGATTAAGGGCAACCCCTCGAGTTGGCTCCATTATTCTACTGCCTGGATCATTATAAATTTGGAATTTTACTATCTCCGAATCTATTTTATTGGCAATATAATCAATAAAATTATTTTTATATGTAGCCACTACAATAGCCCTGACAAACTTTTCATTTTTAAAAATATTTAAGTTACTTAAAATTGCATTTGCAACTTCAATGCTATTAATGGGGCCCTGTATTATTACGATCATAATTGCACCAAACCTCCTGATAACTTTCAAATAATAATGAAATATCCATATGTGATATTATAATCACCTTAGTTCCATCTTTAATTAACCTATTTATAAATATTGATATGGACTTTACAAAATTATCAGACTGGCTACTAAATGGCTCATCTAGTAAAATATAATTATGATTATGATTAGAAAAAATATCAAAAAGCGCTAATCTCTGAATTTCTCCAATGGAATATTTTCCACCCAATAGTGGTTTAATGGAGTCAATTTTAGGCACCCAATCAATATTTTGCGACCCCTCCACCTTAACTCTTAATGGGTATTGATTTTGCACATAATATCCAAAACTAATACTATTTAACCGTAAATCATTCGCAAATCCATCTATTAATGTAGTTTTACCGGATCCAGATTTTCCTTTAACCCATAGTAATTTTTGGTCGTCACTGTAGAGAAGGGCCCTCTCAATATAATTTAAGGGCCTAAAATCTTTATTGGAACTTTTAACAAGATCTAGTTGATCATTTCCATTCTTTCTCACGCTTATATAAAAATTTAGCTGCTGAATAATAGGAAGCACTTTAACCGCAGAATAACCAATTACTATTAGCGACTTTAATATGTTAATTTCACTATTGAAATATCCCATAGCCACAATACTAATATAGGCTGATATTTCTATTGCCGTACGATAACCATTCGAAAGAGAGCTTTGCTTCGCCAAATCCCTATAATAGCTATCATACAAATTGTTAATATGGCTGATAAACTCATATGATTTATTAAAGAAAATAGATTTAGATAATACGCCCCCGGATTTTCTTATTTCAGTTATATCGTGGAAATTTGACGATATATTTTTAGATATATTATTCTGTCTGCTTTTACTAAATTTTCTATATGCAATTATAGTTAATGGAATTAATGCTAATAATGGCAATAAGCTATTTTCTGCCGTCAATAATAATGCCGCTATTATAGAAACTATAGATAATAACTTTACGGATATCGATATGTCACTTACTATTAAATTCAAAAAAATCATCTCATCTTTTTGTATTGCGCCTTCTAGGCTCTGATAGTTTGAATCATTTAAGTCATAGGCAAAAGAAAGAAGTTCCTTTCTTATTATCTTAGAAATACTGAATATTATTATCGGTTGCAATGTATGAGAAAACGCAGATAATATAATAATCAGACATGCTATAAAAGAAATATAACTTATTTCCGCCTCATTAATTAGGTAATTAATGCCTAAAACAGATATAGCATCAGCAATTACAATAATAAATAGAAAAAATGTATACTTTAGTATTTTTTTATTAAAAATTATTTTTTTAAAATTATATTTAATCAACATTTAAAAATATTTATATTAATATACATTAGATCTATAGTAGATAAGTTGATGCTGCATTCATATATTCGAATGGCGTCCCCAACACTATAGTGTCGACCTCCTTATGCTCCCGACTTGCTATGATTGACTCTCTACCCTCAATCATTTTTTTATATATTGAACTTATATATAAGTCTTCTGGCTTATAGTATTTCAAAAATGTATTAATGCTATTGAAACCATAAAACCCAGATGTTGCTAAATTCGAAACTACTATTTTTTCTGCTATATCCGTAATCATTCCGCTTACTTCTGATAAAACATAACTATATTCATGATTATTCGCATAAAATACATCAATATAGCCAGCATTGACTTTCAAAATTCCCTCAACAGCTTTCAAGTCTCTATTTCTTAAAATCGTATCAATATTATGAAAAATTATTGGACTATTTACAGAATCTGTTAGCTCGGATACCTTATCCACCCCCATCTTTGCTGTTTCTGCCTGCCCCTTGGTATCGTGTATTGCCACTAAATTTGAATTTGGAATACCTTGAGCCTGCATGATTGATCTCACGTGAGGAAAATATGCTTCATCTCTATGATTGGCAATTAGATAAATATTATCGAATGCTTGCTCTCTATTCAATTCAAGTAAAACGGTTGAAAGTATTGACCTATCACCCCACGGAAGCAAATATTTTGGAATCTTATAACCCTCACGCACAAATCGTTGATACTGGCCAGCCATTGTTAATATTAAATTCATTTCAATTCCTTTAATGCCACTCATTTGAAGGGAAGACAACAATGTCTTTTACGACCATATTGCTAGGGAGCTCAACAATACGCTCGACCATCTTCGCTAATTCGTTCGGCTGTATAAGCTTTTCTTTATTTTCACCAGGATACGGATTATTTTCTTCGGACCATAATGGAGTATTTATCCCTCCAGGTGAAATTGTGGTCAAACTAATACCACGGTCTAATAGCTCCTGACCAAGCGCTTGCCCAAATCCATTTAATCCAAATTTAGATGCGCAATAAATTGATTGGAGCTTGATGCCATGTGTACCTGCCACTGAGGATATATTCACAATTCGCCCAGATTCACGCTTAATGCTCCTCAGGGCCAATAAAGTGCAATACATTGGTCCTTTTAAATTTGTATCAATAATATTATCAATATCGCCGATTGTGCATTGATCAAATTCTTTTAATTTGAAAACTGCCGCATTATTGATCAACACATCCAGCACCGGAAAATTTAATAGAATTTTCTGAAAGCAGGCTTCAAGCTTAATTGAATTTGAGATATCGACCTCAAAAGGGGAAAATAGTCTTCCAAGTTCCATTTGCATGGCCACTAGTTGCGCCGTGTTTCTGCCTAATCCTATAACATTCCACCCCTTACGCACAAACTTTTGAGCTATCTCTTTACCAAGGCCGCTCGTAACGCCAGTTATTAAGACTGTTTTCATTGCCTACATTCCAAATCAAGAGCTTTATTTAGCTCGGATAACTTTCCGATAGCATCCTTAATTTCGGCTAATGCAAGATCATTGATGAATGTATATCCACCTATTTCAGTAGGGACAGGTAAATTCTGATCTCCGTTCCTATGTTTTTTAGTGTCATTAAGCGATTCCAGAACTAGAAGTGGATTTTTAAAAAGTTCGTGGTCTGTTGGTAAATTCATATTTCTTGCCGTTCTGATTACCCGCAAAACATCAAACTCCGAAAGTAGGTTGCGATTCATCGAAATTACTGAGGAAAAAATTACATCAATAGCAACCGCCTGCCCGTGTGTTAGTGGCTGAAATTCATTATTCTCCAAAGAACGCATTTCTATAATTGGACTAAATGAGTGACCAAAGTCTACCGCCCTCTTCAGGTCCTTTTCCCAAAGATTATTCTCCAACTCAACCTTCATGCCATCTACAGCGCGATTGATAACTTCATTTGCGCAATCACAATCCGTGAAACTTTTGCCAACAAGGTCTGAGCCATATTTTTCAAGCAAATCAAACAAAATTCCATCTTTTATAACGCCCATCTTTAAAGCCTCACCCAATCCAGAGCTAATCTCAATGGTGGGTAATGTACGCAAAAAGGCCGTATCTAGATAGGATGCAATTGGCGGGTAATAACTACCCAAGCGATTTCTCCGAATTTCGAAATTAATACCAGTTTTCGCCCCAACACTCGCATCTATGAGGCCTACCAAAGTAGTGGGCACACGAATATAAGGGACCCCTCGACGATACAATCCTGCGGCCATCCCGGCAACGTCCAAGAGAACTCCTCCTCCAATTGCAATCAAGGGCTCAGATCTTCTGAGCATTCCAAAGCTCTCCATTTCCCTCAAAATCTCGAGCAGAGTTTCAAGGTTTTTGTCATCCTCGGAAGCATCAACTGCCACTAAATGAATATCTACCGCATTACATGCAAAATAGTTTTGTATTTCATCAAGATAATATTTGCAAATATTGCGATCTATAACGACAAGTCGCCTAGAGCCAGGTCCAGTTGTACCAAACTCCAAAAGATCGGCATTACCAGGAGTCAAAATCCCTGGAGAATTTTTTATCTTAAAAGAAATAGGCAGGCTTGTTTCAATGCTCCAAGAACCCAATACCGAAGAATCTGTCATAAATTAACCGCTAAAAGTATCCAATAAGTCGCTAAATAAATAAGAGGCAAGACAATAAAACAGCTCCATCTTATCCTCATCAATTTCCATCTTGAAAGGTAACATCCGAACATACTGAGAAATCTCAAAAAGGCGCACCACCCTTAACTCTTCTTTAGTGCATTCAGCCTCAAGGTGCTTAAAAAACAATTTATTGAAGCAGCTTATGCCAGGAGGTATTTCTATATATGCTTCCACATTAGAATCTGAAACTGATGGTGTTGTAGCGTTGTAAATCTCATAATAACTATTAGAAGATTGAAGAATTTGTGAGTACTCCGCCAGTTTTGAGTCAATAATATTTTCCTCATAAGGATCTATGAGTGTAATTAACTTTTCATCCGGCTGATATAGTACGTTTTCAAGCGTTATATTTCCGTGCGTAAAACATTCAACAGGGTTTATGTAAGACTGTTTTATGCATCTCTTAAATTCGTCAATAGCCCAATATATTCCCGTAACCCGCTTGCCATTAAAAGTGATGTCCCGTTGTGCTATTAATTTCTGAAACCGGGAGTTCCCAAGACAAGCTCCTATTTTTTGTTCCATCTCCTCATAAACATACAAATCCATAGCGGCTGATGTAGATGGAAACTGAATGGAATGCATTCGACCCATTGAGTCAAGTAACACCGAAAGCATTTTTTCAATATCTTTTTGGGGGGGATGTTCCAAGAGGTAATCATGGGCAGTTATGGAGCCCCCAATATACTCAATATCGAAATAAGCTAAATCACCATCTCGGCCAAATTTAATTACCCCTGGGAAAAGCCCTGGAAATTGCTGACTATATCGCTGAAGCCTCTTTAGCTGAGAGTACCACCGCTGAAAACCATATTCACGGTTATCTTTCAGTGAGACTTCTTTGCGCACAAATGCTGTCCCAGCCCCATCAACACAAAAATAGGTTCCACTTAATGAACCCCCTTTTAGGCGTTTTTTTTCTAGCAATTTTTCGGTCATTATCAAAGATGAATCTTAGATTTCAACAAGAATATTTAATTTCTGATTAAGGCTGCTAATGCCAGATCTCGCGCCACCATGCTCACCGCCGTTGTTCTTGCCCGTCTGCCTTGAGCTTAATCCACGACTTGCATGCTAAAGCCAGTATTAATCCTAAAAAGAGGCCACCGAATAGTCCAGCAACTAACGCCAACCATTTTTTGGGTGCGGTTGGTGTGTCGCTGGCATAGATCGGGGCAATTAAGCGCGTAACCCTAATCTGGTTGCCAATCACTACATTCTTAAGCACTGCGATCTCATCCAAGAGGAATCGGATCTCGTCTCTAGTCAGCAGGTAAGACACTCCCGCGGTTGATCCTAACTTATCTGCCTTGGCGACTAACTCCTTAGCCTTGGATAAGCGTTCGATGTCATCGTCCAACCTCATTTTTGCATCGGCAATGTAGGGAGCGACAATTTGCGCTTGGGTAGCTTTGATGAGTTCAAAGATGGCCTGCGCACAGGAAGAGGCTGCTTCTGGCGACTTACCAAAGGTCTTGAGCTCAATAACGTTGGCGACACCCTTGGGAGACATCAATTTAATGGATTTGGATAGCATTGCAGCTGAATTGGGTCCCTCGTCTACCCCACAGATGCCTAGCACCATGGAAGGGAAGCTCGCAGGCGAGGAGAGACGGGAAATCAGGAGGGGTGGCTCCTCGATATTGATGCCCAGAGGACTATTATTACCGCTGTTAGTGGCGCCAACTTGTGCCATGGCGATTTGGGCGACTGCCTCGTATTGTTTTGGGGTCACCGCTAGGTATGCCGTAGCAATGACTAATCCAGTCGCACCGAGAGTCAATATTATTTTATAGGTGCCCTTGAGAAAGCACAGGATATCGATGAGAGAAATTTCCACCCCATCTCTGCGGACCTCATTTTCAACGAAATTGGAACGATTTTGATTCATCTGAATTTCTGTAATTTAGCCAGGAAATAATTTGCCTGGATTTTAATGGATTATCTCATGATAATAATTAGAATCACCGCCCTTATCCCCGAGCTCATTCACGCAGTGATGATATTTTGGGTTTAACTTGAGCGGGCACTAGGTTTAAGTGAACGCTTAAACCCAAACCGACCGCCCATAAAATCAAAAATACTAGCGCATCTAAAGAGATTTAAGACGGAGTGCAAATAAGCTATCTTTTTGGAAATTAAACCTTCAGCCAAAGACCGCTTTCCAAATATGGTCGCATCACTCAAGAACTGCTCTAACTCCACAATCCCTCTGGCTGAATCCAGAATCATTTGAGCCCTTCTATGGCCCAACTGGAATCTAACACCCTGCTGACTAAACCCACCTCGGCGATGACAAACTAAGCTTACTGGAAGTCGAATAGCGCCACCCGTCAAAATCGCCCTAAATACCAAACACTGATCTTCATATGAAAGGCGACCATCTAGTGGTGCCAACTCCACCAATTTTCTTGTCACCATATGACTAGCCCCAAAGAAAAAAGGACGCCTCTCGAACCACTTCTCAATCGTCCAACCCCCCAAATCGTCGTTCTTCTTTGAACCTAAAATCGTTCCGTCATGGCCCATATCAAAAGCATCGGCAGCAACTAAATCATATTTCTTTTCATGATCAAGCCAGAACTGAATGGATTTTGAGCAGCGCTCTGGCAATGAAACGTCGTCACCAGCGGCAGTAAATATTAATTCACCGGTGGATTGTTTTACAGCTGCAAAATAGTTGTTAACAATCCCAATATTTTCAGCATTATGAAAAAGAATAATCTTTTTTGACCCCTGATAACTATCAGCAAGCGCCTGAATTCTTTCCCAAGTGGCATCACTAGAACAATCATCACTCACAACAATTTCAAGATCATCCATATCTTGATTTAAAAGACTAAGAAAAGCCTCTTCAACAAATTGCTCTTGGTTATAGGTCAGGAGAATGACTGAGGCTTTTGGGAATGTCATTGAGAGCTCCTGCCATAGCTGTCCTCAAAGCGCACAATATCATCTTCACCCAAATAGCTGCCCGACTGCACCTCAATGATCTCCAACGGGGCATTGCCAGGGTTTGCCAAACGATGGGTTTGGCCTTGAGGAATGTAAGTACTTTGATTTTCTGTCAGGGTGATCACTTGATCACCATTAGTAATCTCTGCAACACCTTTAACAACAATCCAATGCTCTGCGCGGTGATGGTGCATTTGTAATGAGAGGCTTGCGCCAGGTTTTACTTGGATACGTTTTACTTTAAAGCGCTCGCCTTCATCAACACTGTCATACCAACCCCAAGGTCTTGCTACTTTGCGGTGCAGATTTTTCTCTTCGCGCTTTTGAGCTTCGAGCTGATTCACGATGTGTTTAACGTCTTGACTATTTTTTCTATCAACAACCAAGACCGCATCGGCGGTTTCAACAATGATGAGGTTGTCGACACCCACTGCACTAACCAACCTACTGCTTGAATGAATTAGTGAGTTTCTAGAATTACTAGTAATAGCATCACCACTGGTGACGTTGCCATTTTCATCTTGCTGGCCAACTTGCCACACGGCACCCCAAGCGCCTAGATCATTCCATCCGGCATTGAGCTCAACCATCTTTACATTGAAATTTTTTGATTCTGAGCATTTTTCAATGACGGCGTAGTCAATGGATTCACCTGGGATAGTTTTAAAGATTTCTTTATCGGGACGAACAAAACTCGCCTTGACTTCTGCGGCGCCTACCTGATCCACTACTCTTGCAATCCAAGCGGTTTCTGTAGCGCCAAAGATATCCGGACGAAATTCTTTTAATGCAGATAGCCAAGTGCTCGCACGCATTACAAACATGCCGCTATTCCACAGATAGCTTCCATCGGCTAAATACGCTTGAGCTGTTTGAGCATCCGGCTTTTCTACAAAGCGCTCTACAGCGTATTCACCATGACTGCCTTGTGAAGCATTGCGCTTGATATAGCCATAACCTATTTCTGGTGCAGTGGGCGTAATTCCCAAGATGGCAATCGTTTGCTTACTGTCGTCCGCATTCACAAGGGCAACGCAATCCTGCAATGCCTTAACAAACGCTGCTTGGTTTTGAATAGTTTGATCGGCCGGAGTGATCGCCAAAATAGGGTCAATCTCACCAGCGTCTTTCGCCTGAAAAGCTGCCAAAGTTAAAGCGGGCGCCGTATTACGGCCCACTGGCTCCAGCAATAAAGTCGCATGAATGTCTTTTAACTCTCGCAATTGGTCTAGCGCTAAAAAGCGATGCTCTTCATTGGTAACGATCAGCGTAGAACCCAATTCAATAGAGGCGTCTTTAGCTCCACCCAGGTGCTCGCCAATAGCATTGATACGTTGGATTGCTTGTTGAAACAAACTCTGATCAGAGTCATCACTTGAAAGCACTAAAAACTGCTTTGGGAACCCTGAACGTGATAAAGGCCAAAGACGCGTTCCAGAGCCGCCACATAGAATGACTGGAATAACCGAAATGGTAGATCTGGCGTTGGTCATGTGGTGGTGAGTAAAACCCTTATGCTTTTTGTATGCTTTTCGCGAATAAGTGATGATTTTAAAGGGTTTATGAACACAATTTAGCTTTATTGGGATTTACATAGATTTAAAGAATTTATTAGCATCAAAGCAGGAAAGTGATAGTTATAAATCACCCCTTGAACCCAGCATGGCTTTCAAAAAGTGTATTTGAATACTGGATCTATAACTAAAAATATTGGAGTCATCTTGTCAGCTGGAAATATCCCGAAAATCAACGTTCGCAACTCAGTCATCGAGTGCGCTCAATCCCTGAAAAAAGAAAATGCAGGCAAATATCACAACTAAGGCATTAAAGAATTGCATCGCCTCTATCGCCGCTACTAAGCAAAAATAATTACAAATTATTGTTTTTAAAGGATTAATTTGGTCTATTGGGGTAGCGTTTACCGGTTAAATTACTGTAAACCGCCCCAGCCATGACCAATAAGGCCGAATCCACCATTACCGGAAAGAATGCATAGCGGTAATGCATGACATGACCCAGGACCACAATCATAGCCACCGCTGCGGCTGGTGGATGCAGACAACGCAAAATAAACATACCCAAGATAGATAGACTAGTGGCTAGTGGCATTGCCAAAAGAGGCCCATTGCTTAGATGAATTACGGTAATCCCAACCAATGCGGAAAGGGTATTTCCAGCGATAACCGCCCAAGGTTGGGCCATTGGACTCTGCGGCAAGGCAAAAACCAATAAGGCGCTTGCACCTAGAGAGGCCATGAGCCACTCATCAAGTCCACTAAGCTCACCAAGGTACTTGGCGATAGTAAGCACTAACATCAAACCAATAAGAGCCCCAAAAACAGATCGAATTCGCTCTACCCAAGCTACGTGAGGCTGGTCACCCCCTAAGTAAAAGGAGTGGCGCTTGAGCTTATTTAGAATGCGTTGGATCGGGGCGTTTCTCATTTGCTCATTATCTTCGTCTCCGCTTGGAGGGTTTCTAGTTGCTGACCGCAAGAGCTGGCCGGGGAATAAAAAAGGCCGCTTATTTTAAGCGGCCTTTAGATAAAACTTAACTTCTTACATCTAATGAAGCTTTAAGTATTAAGCCTTCTTAGCATAAGCAGAACACCAGCCTTTGCCAGCAACTTGCTTACCAGCAAACAGTGAGCAACCACCGGCAGCAGAACCGGCTTTACCTTGGTAAAGGGCGCAGTTATCGCACTGTTGACCAGCAGCATATTTAGCGTACTTAGCTTTATCTACCTTAGAAGCATCTGCCTTATAACCCAATGCAGCAGCTTGTGGATCAGTTTCAGCAACCATTGCTTGAGCTTGAACTTTACCGTTCAAAGCCAAGGTGCAGGCACCAGCAGCGGACAAAATCATAAATTGGCGACGACTATTTTTCATATGAACTCCAGAGGGTGAGATAGAACAAAGCTTGCATCTGTGTAGATCATAGAGCAGAACAAATTAGTCGACTATAGCTAATCTAAGTAACTGATTTGAATGAATATTTTGTTGAGAATTATTCTCAAAGAAGAAAATGTTGCATTACATCCAAGGCTCTGCAGAATGGGTTCGAGGATTAATGCCAGCCTTTGATGTTCATGCAACCAATTCGCTGCTTAACATGCACGCCAGAACCTGACTCAGGGTAAGACTGAGCACAATCAAGCGCATCCTGCTGAAAGGTCGCTTTATTATTTTTGGCCGGATCGCTATTGACGTCAGGGTACAAGGAGCATGCACACAAAGTAGCGGTCATTAAAGAGATGGCCAGGAGCTTCGGTAAAGCTTGGATCAACTCAAACCCCTGATCTCTTCTGCTGTCATTATGAATTTTTTATCTCTTACTACTTATCTTTTATCTAACAGCGATAAAAACTCTCTACGCAAATTAGAGTCCTTCAGGAAAGCGCCACGCATCACGCTATTCACCATCTTCGAATCACGATCTTTTACACCGCGCCATTGCATGCAGAAGTGATCTGCATCCATCACGATTGCAACACCAATCGGTTTAATTTTTTTCTCCAGCATATCTGCCAACTCCACTACTGCTTCTTCCTGAATCTGTGGGCGACACATGACCCATTCCGTTAAGCGTGAGTACTTTGACAAACCAATGAGAGCAGATTCTTTGCTTGGTAATACCCCAATCCAAATACGACCCATGATTGGGCAAAGGTGATGTGAGCATGCACTGCGAACAGTAATAGGGCCAATGATCATCAACTCATTTAAGCGACTAACGTTGGGGAATTTTGTCAGTGTTGGTTGTTCGATATAACGCCCACTGAACACTTCTTTAACAAACATCTTTGCCACACGTTGGCTAGTATTTTTGGTGTTGTGATCACTCTCAGTGTCAATTACCAAACTTTCTAAAACAGCCTGCATCTTTTCAGCAACCTCATCCACCAAGCCTTCTAACTCACCCGGCTGAATGAATTTAGAGATATTGTCATTTGCATGGAAGCGTGCTTTCTGAGCCTCAATACGGCGACGAATCACCACAGATAATGGCGTACCAGCATCACTCTTTTTTGGAGTGGCTTTCTTAGTGGTTTTCTTTGCGGGTGCTGCGCTCGTCACTTTTTTAGCAGGGGCTTTGCTAGCTGTCTTTGTAGGAGTTTTTTTAGTCGGCATATCTATTTATTGTCTCGATGAATTTTGTAAATTACTTTTGTTTCTTTTAAATCTGGAAGAAGATTGCTACCACGCAAGCTAAACCGGTCAGCCACACAATAGAACGAGTAGTTGGCCAATTAACTACATAGCAAACAAGATAGGCAATGCGCGCCACAACAAATCCAATTGCCAGCAGATCAACTCTAGCTTGCGGTGCATTGGCTATTGATGCAATGATCACGGCAGCGAAAAAGAATGGAAGAGATTCAAAAAGGTTGGCTTGCGCTGCATTGGCACGCGCCCGAAATCCTGTCTGCTTTGCTAACCACTGACGTGGTGCAGCATTGTCATAACCCTCAAAACCTTTTTTAGCGATACCTGCTGCCATATAGGGAAACAATCCCATAAACAGCACACACCAATAAGCAATAGTCATGATTGACCTTTTTTCTTTGAACCGATGCGTGATTCAGTACCATTCATGAGATTTTGGATATTACTGCGATGACGCCAAATTAGTAGAAAGCATACAACCAGCAAAGCAATACTCATAGGCTGGAAACCAAACAAGAAAACAAAATAGACCGGGCCAAAAACAGCAGCTGCTAAAGCTGCTAGGGATGAGTAGCGCATAAACATCGCCACAATGATCCAGGTACCTAAGGTTGCTGCACCTAAAATCCAATTAATACCAAACAAAATTCCGCAGGCAGTAGCAACACCCTTGCCGCCTTTAAAGCCATGGAAGATTGGAAATAAGTGTCCCAAGAATACGGCGATGACGACTCCACATAACAACCAAGAATTGAGTGTTGATGTCAAAGATTCATCGCCGAGCAATACTCTCGCCAACATGACTGCAAGATAGCCCTTTAAGGCATCACCAATCAAAGTCAGTACAGCTGCAAGCTTGTTACCAGTTCTAAGAACATTGGTAGCACCTGGATTGCCAGAACCATAGGAATGGGGATCAGGCAAACGCATGCACTTACTAACTACTACCGCAAAAGAGATGGATCCAATCAGATAGGCAACTGGAATCAGCAAAAGATCTAAAGTTAAATTCATAGGGATATCTTAAACACTTATTACATTCTTGATGATTGCTTAGATAGGCAAGCTTTATGTGCCTCTAGGATGGTGTTGCTGATGGATTGACTTCAGGCGCTCTCTAGCGACGTGGGTATAAATCTGGGTAGTTGAGATATCAGCATGGCCCAACAGGAGCTGCACCACCCTTAAATCAGCCCCATGGTTAAGTAAATGCGTAGCAAAAGCATGACGTAAGGTATGTGGAGATAAGGCAACCGGGATATTGGCAATCGTGGCGTAGCGCTTGATCAAGGCCCAAAACGCCTGGCGAGTTAAACCAGTTCCTGTATGACGCCCAACAAATACCGCATCCGAAGTCTTACCTTCCAGCAATGGCGTTCTGGCATCAGCCAAATAGCGACGCAACCACTGACCAGCTTCACCGCCAAATGGCACTAATCGCTCTTTACCGCCTTTACCATTGACCACCCTAATAACACCTTCGTTTAATCCCAAGGCAACTGTCTTTAAGGAAACGATTTCAGAGACACGCAAGCCGCTGGCGTACATCAATTCCAACATAGTGCGATCACGCAATCCAAGCGTAGTCTCCACATCAGGAGCATTGAGTAAAGCAGTGATCTGATCTTCACTCAATGTCTTCGGGAAACGCAACGCTTGCTTAGCCGCACGCAAACCAATGCAGGGGTCACTTTTAACTAAGTTCATGCGCAGAGCATGACGATAAAAGCGTTTGAATACAGTTAGCCGACGATTAGCGGTAGTTGCCTTATCAGCCCGGCGATGCGCAATATATGCAGTGAGATCTTTTTCAGTGACACCATAGAGATCGGTGCCCGAATCTTTTTGAAGCCACTGAGCCAAGAGCAATAGATCTCGGCGGTAGGCAGACAAACTATTTTGCGCCAAGCCATCCTCCAACCAACAAGCATCACAGAAGCGCTCAATGGCCTCTTGGCTTGCCGGGTGGATTGCTGGCACAACTACATTAGTCACGGAAGTTGTTAAAGCCTAATGGAGCCTCGCTGACTTCTTTCTTAAGCAATGCCATAGTCTCTTGCAAATCATCGCGCTTTGTACCTGTTACACGTACAGCATCACCCTGAATACTGGCTTGCACTTTGATCTTGCTGTCTTTGATGATACGTACTACTTTTTTAGCCAACTCTGAAGTAATCCCCTTTTGGATCTTCATGGTTTGCTTGCGCTTATCGCTACCAATAGTCTCTTTTTTGTCGTCTTTGAGGTAGCGAACGTCCACATTACGTTTAGCCATCTTGCCGTAGAGAACATCACGAACCTGACCCAACTTAAAGTCGTCATCACCAAACAAGATCAAAGTCTCATCCTTTTGCTCCACTCGGCTATCGGAGCCTTTGAAATCAAAACGATTGGTAATTTCTTTATTGGATTGCTCGATTGCGTTTTTCAACTCAATCATGTCGGGCTCACACACTACGTCAAATGAGGGCATCTCAAACTCCTTAAATAATCTGGGTAATCAATTCTGCAAATTCAATCATTGCATTGTTACTTTTCAAGTTTTTTCATAAATTACGAACAGAAACTCGAACACGAATAAGATTGTGGCATGAACTTCGCAAAAAATGCGCCCAATCCAGCAAAATTGACCCCCAATCTGGGACTCAAGCACCGGAATAGCTTTGGCCTAGATTCCACGGCGGAATTGGCATACGAGATCACATCCGCGGATCAGCTACCAACCCTCATGAAAGAGCTTGGGGATAAAAAACTTGGTTGGCGTGTATTAGGCGGCGGAAGCAATGTGATTCTTCCGGAGTCTTTGCCTGGAGCAACACTGCTCATTAATATTCTCGGTCAAGAGCTTATTAAATCGGATGACAGCAATACCTGGCTCTCAGTAGGTGCTGGCGTTAATTGGCATGAATTGGTTTCCTGGACTCTGGAGAAAAACTTGCTAGGCCTGGAAAACCTTGCCTTAATTCCGGGAACAGTTGGCGCAGCACCGATTCAGAACATTGGGGCATACGGCGTTGAAGTCGGGGAATATATCGACAGCATCGAGGCATTTGATTCTGCGGCCCATGCCTTTGTCACTCTCCCGCAAGAGGCATGCCAGTTTGCTTATCGCGATAGCTACTTCAAGCAACATCCCAATCGATTTATCGTGACAAAGGTCGTATTTAAAATCCCCAAATTTTGGCAGGCACGATTGCACTACGCCGATCTAGCAAAACAATTTTCTGAGCCAAACTCCAGTCCAAATGCAAAGCAAATTTTTGATGCGGTGTGCGCTATCCGGTCTAAGAAATTGCCAGACCCTAAGGTCATTGGCAATGCTGGGAGTTTTTTCCAGAACCCGATTGTCAGCACCGAACAATGCGAGCAATTGATTCAGAAATTTCCGAACCTGGTTTCTTATCCCGATACTCCTGGCATGCGCAAACTAGCCGCAGGCTGGCTCATCGATCAATGCGGCTTTAAGGGCAAGCGCATTGGCCCTGTTGGCGTTTATGAAAAACAAGCGCTAGTACTAGTGAATCATGGTGACGGGACATCGACAGATATCCTCGGTTTAGCAAAAAATATTCAAGAAGACGTATTAAGTAAGTTCGGCGTACAACTTGAGATTGAGCCAAATATTCTGTAGCTTTATTTCGGCAATTCAACCTTAGCAAACTCAACCTCTACTTGGCCTTCAGCCAAGCGCACCTGAAACGCATTCTCTGTATTGAGCTCATTTGGATTACGCACCGCATGCATCGCGTGCTCTTCCTTACTCAGGATGACCGCATAGCCCCGCTCTAAAGTTCTTTGTGGGTTGAGCATTTCAAGTTGCGACTGGAAGTGGCCTTGGTCACGTTTCCAGTTCCCAACCCTAACCAACCATGCTTGATTCAGTCGCTTCTGCCAACCACCAATTTGCTCACGCATGCGATCGGGATTAGGCAAAGCATGGCTGAGACGCAAGGCTAGTTGATCCAAGGTTTGTGCTTCGCGCTCTACTCGCTGACTAACTCTTTGCAGTAATGCTTGCATGATGGCATCTAACTCTTGCAACATTTGATCGCGTCGTGGTGCCGCTAATTCTGCTGCGCCCGTAGGAGTGGGTGCACGCAAGTCAGCAACAAAGTCGGCGATCGTGACATCAGTCTCATGCCCAACCCCACTCACGATTGGGATGGGTGATTGTGCAATTGCGTAAGCAAGTTGCTCATCATTAAATGCCCAAAGGTCTTCAATACTGCCACCACCACGTACCAACAAAATCACATCAACAGCATTTTCTTTTTCAGCAGCCTTGAGTGAGGAAATAATTCCAGCGGGCGCATCAGGTCCTTGGACCAATGTTGGGTAAATCACAATCGGTATATGCGGCGCTCTTCTTGCAAGCGTACTTAAGACATCCTTTAGAGCTGCCGCTTGCGGTGAAGTAACAATGCCAATTGCTCTCGGATGACTTGGAATGGTGCGCTTATTCTCAGCATCAAATAAGCCCTCTTTGGCGAGTTTCGCTTTCAGCTTTAAAAAGGCTTCATATAGACCACCCATGCCAGCACGGCGCATGCTTTGCACTGTCAGCTGAATGTCCCCACGCGGAACATAAAAACCAAGATTGGCAGCAACTTCCACCAAATCTCCAGATTGAGGCATAAATCCGACTTGTCCATTGCGGCCGCGGAACATCACGCAGCGAATCTGCCCCTCTTCATCCTTTAAGGAGAAATACCAGTGGCCACTATCATATGCCTTGAAATTGGAAATCTCCCCGCTCACCCAAACGGTATCGAAGCGCTCCTCCAAAGAGCTAGCAATGGCGCGGTTTAGATCGCCAACACTGAGGATTTCCCTTGATATTTCGGACATTTTTTCTCTTTTTCTACACAAGCATTAGGTCTTGCGGCCAATAAATATCCACAGAAGCTTATACGCCCTTAGTCTAAGCCTTATAAGTAAGTGATTACTGACCCAAAACGTCTCATAAAACCAACAGATAATCTGCAACCTATTGATTTATATCATGAATTATTAAGCTCTATCTTAGACTAAATCCTACAAAATAGACTGTCTTCACCATCAATCAAGGACTTACAACACATTTTCTGAAAAGTTTTGCACAGAGTTATCCACAGAATGCCTTTGTGAAAACCCATTTTTAATTCAGCTAAAGTACTGAGCTTATGTACTCAATCTTACTGTCTGCTGGTTGGCCTATCTGGCCCCTACTTCTCATCTCCATAATTGGTCTCGCTATTGTCATTGAGCGCGCTTGGTATTTGCGCCAAATTCACATATTCCCGAAAGATAGCCTGGAAACGGTATTTGGCCTAGCCAACGACATTTCCCAGAAAAAAACAGTCTCAGAACCCGAAATTAGCGCTCTCAGCCAACTTTCTCCTGTAGGCAGCCTCTTTGCCTGCATCCTTCATGAAAAAGCCTCTGGCAGCTCTGCAGACTCCGCCCTAGAAGAATTACAGGCCAGCGCTCAATCAACTTGGCTAAAGCTAGAGCGTTATCTTGGCGTCTTGGCAACCATTGCGACCATTGCACCCCTCTTAGGACTCTTTGGCACTGTTGTCGGCATGATTGAAATCTTTGGCAGTCAAGGTGTCGGCAGCCCTCAACAATTAGCGCATGGCATCTCTATTGCTCTGTACAACACAGCTTTTGGTTTACTAATTGCCATTCCTGCTTTGGCCGCATGGCGCGGTCTGCGTGCGATGGCCAATCAACGCCAACATGAGTGTGAAGAATTTACTCGTCAATTATTTAAAAAACTCTATCCACATTCTGCGGATACAAAATGAGTTGGCTAGAAAATAAACTCCAACATCGAGGCCAATTTTCATTAGGAATGCACACAGCTTCGGTAGAGCCTGAGATCAACCTCATTCCCTTTATTGATGTGCTGTTAGTAGTACTGATCTTTCTGATGATCTCCACTACATTTACCCGCTACCAAGAGTTAGCCATCACCCTGCCGACTGCCAATGGCGCAGCAAGTCAGTCGGAGGTGAAGCAAATTCATATTGCAGTCAGTCGAGATGGACGCTTTGCGATTAACGGCAAAGTGACTGACCGTAGCCAGCTGAGTAATAGCCTCAATGCACTTAACAAAGACAATACCATCCAAGTCAATATTGATGCGGATGCCAAAGCCCCTCACCAGGCAGTTATGAGCGCTTTAGAGGCAGCGCGTGATGCCAACCTAGCTAATATCGTATTTAGCAGTCAAACTACCAAGAAATAATCCAACACACTAGAAGCATTGAGCAAAACAAGTCGCCTTTAATGTCATCGCCAAAAAAATCTTCTTTCTTAAATAAGGCTCCCCGGTTTTGGGAAAGGCGTGGGCCAACTAGTCTCATCCTCTGGCCTTTATCTAAGATTTACGGTTGGGTAAATGAAGTCTTAGATTTGGCAAATGATTTGAACTTAGGGAGACGCAAACCAGCGTCAGTGCCAATCATCATTGTTGGCAATATCCGCGTTGGTGGGACTGGTAAAACTCCGATCGTCATTGCCTTAGCTGAGCAACTCGCACGCATGGGTTGGAAGCCTGGAATTATTAGTAGGGGTTATGGCGCATCTGCATTAAGCGCACCCAGCCAAGTAAAAAGTGATTCCAATCCAGCAGAAGTTGGTGATGAGCCTGTCTTGATTGCCAAGCGGACAGACAATCAGTTTCCGATTTGGGTCCACCCCAAACGAACCCTGAGCATTCAGTCTTTGCTAACACAGGATTCCTCGGTGAACGTCATCATTAGTGACGACGGCTTACAGCATCGAAGCCTGCTACGTTGGCCTGCTCGCGAAGGTGGTCGTGATATTGAATTTGTAGTGCGTGATCAACGAGGCGAAGGTAATGGCTTCTTGCTGCCTGCTGGCCCTTTACGCGAACCCGCACTGCGAGAGAGAGATGCCACTTTAATGACTGGGGCTATATCGCCCTCCAATCACATTGATGAATATTTTTTAGGGCGACGCGCTTTCACGCTAAGCAGTCAACTAGGCACACCCTATCAATTAAATAATCCCAGCAATACACAATCCCTATCTTCCATTGCAGATACCTATCTTCCAAACAAGATTACCGCTGTCGCTGCAATTGGTAATCCACAACGCTTTTTTAATGACTTACTGAAGCAGGGAATTGCAGGTAAAGGCATTGGTTTGGCAGATCACGCCAGCTACACCCCGGAATTTTTCTCTGCCATCCATGCTGAGTGCATCCTGATTACGGAAAAGGATGCCGTAAAATGCACCTCAATACAAGATGAACGCATTTGGGTAGTTCCGATGAGTTTAGAGATTTCAAATACATTGGCAGAATGGTTGCAATCGATTTTGCAAAGACCCGATCCAAATCAATACACCTTATAAGAAATAGTAAAGATCAAATATGGACAAGCGCTTATTAGAAATTTTGGTCTGCCCTTTGTGCAAAAGCACTTTGCATTTGGATGCAGAAAAACATGAGCTCATCTGCAAAGCGGATCGTTTGGCTTACCCCATTCGAAATGACATTCCCGTCATGATCGTTGATGAAGCCCGCAGTCTTTCTGCTGATGAAATCAATTAAGTATTGATCAGGTGATATCCGGTTCATGAGCATGAAGCCTCCCGAATTTTTAGTGGTGATTCCAGCAAGACTGGGATCCACTCGCTTACCTCGTAAGCCGCTAGCTGATATTGGCGGCAAGCCCATGGTAATTCGTGTGGCTGAGCGTGCGCAGCAATCAAATGCTCAAAGCGTTGTGGTTGCAACTGACTCGCCAGAAATTCAGGCGGCTTGTGATGAACATCGTATCGAGTGCTTGTTAACTAGCGCAGATCATCCAACTGGCACAGACCGGATTGCGGAAGTAGCTCAGCTATTAAAACTTCCAGCAGATACTTTGGTAGTCAATGTGCAAGGCGATGAACCACTTATTCCCCCAGAATTAATCAATCAGGTTGCCCAAACTTTGGCCGACAATGCCGCGTGTGCGATTTCGACGGTGGCAGTGCCTATTGTTGATGCCGCAGAAATTAGCAATCCCAATGTAGTCAAAGTAGTTCTCAATCGCTCAAATGAGGCCCTCTACTTCTCTAGAGCCACTATTCCATTTTTGCGGGATCCAGACTCTGGTCCGACTGTTACCCATTTACGCCATTTAGGCATCTACGCCTACCGGGCTGACTTTCTGCAGGCGTACACCCGCCTTGAGCCAGCGCCACCTGAGCAAGCTGAGGCTCTAGAGCAGCTTCGCGCCCTCTGGAATGGCTACCGTATTGCCGTCCATACCGCCAGCGAAGCCCCGCCAGCCGGGGTTGATACAGCTGAAGACCTTGAGCGGGTACGCCGCATCTTGGCCAACTAACCCAGAATCTGGTTGCCCCGAGGTTCTCGGGGATAATCCTAGGAATTAGTTACAAAGGATCTCGAAAAAATACGGGACAATGAGGGTCTTCTAAGGGGAAAACAATGCGGTTGATTCTGCTCGGTGCACCAGGTGCTGGCAAAGGAACACAAGCTCAGTTCATTTGCGAAAAATTTGCTATTCCACAAATCTCGACAGGCGACATGTTGCGCGCTGCCGTTAAAGCTGGAACTGAACTTGGCATTGCTGCTAAAAAAATTATGGATGCCGGCGGCCTTGTTTCCGATGACATCATTATTGGTTTGGTAAAAGATCGTTTAACTCAACCTGATTGCAGCAAAGGTTATTTGTTTGACGGCTTCCCAAGAACTATTCCCCAAGCGCAAGCCATGAAAGATGCTGGCGTGCCAATCGACTACGTTCTCGAAATCGATGTACCGTTTGATGCCATCATTGATCGCATGAGTGGTCGTCGCGTTCACCCAGCCTCAGGTCGCACTTATCACGTCACCTTCAACCCACCAAAAGTGGAAGGTAAAGATGATGTCACTGGTGAAGCCTTGATTCAGCGTGATGACGATAAAGAAGAAACCGTTCGCAAGCGCTTGCAGGTATACAACGATCAGACTCGTCCGCTAGTGGAGTACTACTCCACTTGGGCAACACAAAGCAACGCAGCTGACAAAGTAATGGCTCCGGCCTATCGCAAGGTCAGCGGCACTGGCAGTGTTGATGACATTACCGCTTCTATTTTTGCAGTACTGAAATAATTTCTTTCTGCAAAAGTAAAAAGGACTGCATTGCAGTCCTTTTTTATTTCTTTAATCTATTTAATTAACTGAGTATTGAAGCTTTTCTTATTTCAATTCTTTCAACGCGCTCTCAAAAGATTCGATATCCGCAAAGCTCCGATAGACAGATGCAAAGCGAATGTAAGCAACTTTATCTAAGCGTTTGAGCTCACGCATCACGAGTTCACCAACGCGCTCACTTGGGATTTCTTTTTCACCCAGGCTGAGTAACTTCTCTTCAATACGTGCAATCGATTCATCAACGGAGTCAGAGGAGACTGGGCGCTTGCGTAAGGCTAACTTAACTGAGCTGACCAACTTCTCGTGACTGTATTCAACACGGCTACCGTTCTTCTTAACAATTGCTGGTAACACCAGCTCTACGCGCTCGTAAGTCGTAAATCGTTTATCGCATTTGGCGCAACGACGACGACGACGAATCGTATCGCCCTCGTCCGATACCCGGGTATCTAGAACCTGGGTATCGTCGTTATGACAGAAGGGGCAGCGCAATGAGTGCTTTCTTTAAACTAGGCTTAGCCGTAAACCGGGAAACGCTTCGTGAGCTCAGCAACTTGCGCACGAACCTTAGCGATATTGTCAGCATCATTTGGGTTATCCAAAACGTCTGCAATGAAATTACCAACTTGACGTGCTTCTGCTTCTTTGAAGCCACGAGTAGTCATTGCTGGTGAACCCAAACGAATACCACTAGTTACCATTGGTTTTTCTGGGTCATTTGGAATACCGTTCTTGTTGCAAGTAATGTGTGCTTCACCCAATACGCGCTCAGCCTCTTTACCAGTCATTTTCTTGGCACGTAAGTCCACCAACATCACATGAGAATCTGTGCCGCCAGATACGATACGCAGACCGCGCTCGATCAATGTCTCTGCCAAAGCTTTTGCATTAGCAACTACCTGTTTTTGATAATCAATAAAGCTAGGCTCTTGCGCCTCTTTAAACGCTGCAGCCTTACCAGCAATCACGTGCATCAAAGGGCCACCTTGTAGGCCTGGGAATACTGCGGAGTTGATTGCTTTCTCGTGCTCTGCCTTCATCAAAATGATGCCGCCACGTGGGCCGCGCAAACTCTTATGAGTAGTAGAAGTAACAATGTCAGCGTGTGGCACTGGGTTTGGATATACGCCAGCAGCAATTAAACCCGCATAGTGGGCCATATCCACCATGAAAATCGCGCCCACTTCTTTTGCTAATTTACCGATGCGCTCGAAATCAATCTTTTTGGAATACGCAGAGGCGCCAGCAATAATCAGTTTTGGTTTGTGCTCACGAGCCAAACGCTCCATCTGCTCGTAATCAATTTCTTCATTTTTATCTAAGCCATAAGCAATTGGGTTAAACCACTTGCCACTCATATTTAGGGCCATACCGTGGGTCAAGTGACCGCCTTCAGCCAAGCTCATACCCATGAATGTGTCGCCCGGCTTCAAGAAAGCCAAGAACACTGCCTGGTTAGCAGACGCTCCACAATGCGGCTGAACGTTCGCTGCTTCAGCACCAAACAAAGCCTTCACACGATCAATCGCCAATTGCTCAGCGACGTCGACGAACTCACAACCACCGTAGTAACGCTTGCCTGGATAGCCTTCAGCGTACTTATTGGTCAACTGAGAGCCCTGTGCCTGCATCACTGCTGGTGAGGTGTAGTTCTCAGAAGCGATCAGCTCAATATGGTCTTCTTGACGCTTATTCTCATTCTGAATCGCTGCCCATAATTCTGGGTCGGTTTTGGCTAAGGTGTTTTGGCGGTCAAACATGGTCATAATCCTGATGAAGTTGTATTGCTGAGTGAATTAACTTAGTAAAATCAACCTACATCATACAAAATCCACCATGAACACCACACAAGACCTCTCATTCCTCTCCCTAGTCCTTAATGCCAGCCTATTAGTCCAGTTAGTAATGTTGTTATTACTCAGTATGTCTGTAGCCTCTTGGACCATCATTTTTAAGAAAACCGCCATTTTGCGGGGCGTAAGACAAGATACCGAGCGTTTTGAGCGGGATTTTTGGTCTGGAGGCGACCTCAATACCCTTTTAGAGGCAGCCCAGCGCAATACCCGTAGTGATGCCGTTTTAGAACACATCTTTGAAGCTGGCATGCAGGAGTTCATGAAAGTCCGTGAAATCGACGCTGCCCGCCGTGCCATGAAAGCCACCTACCAGCGCGAAATGGACATGCTGGAAGCCAATCTACCCTTCTTAGCCTCCGTAGGCTCAGTCTCACCTTATATCGGCCTCTTTGGCACCGTTTGGGGGATCATGCACTCCTTTCGTGGCTTAGCTAACGTCCAGAACGCAACCTTGTCTGCCGTAGCCCCTGGTATCGCCGAAGCACTGATCGCAACCGCTATTGGTTTGTTTGCCGCTATCCCTGCGGTGGTTGCCTATAACCGTGCCGCTACAGATGTGGATCGCTTAGCAATTCGTTTTGAAACCTTCATTGAAGAATTCACCAACATCTTGCAACGTCAAGCTTCAGGCAAATAAGCATGGCCGGCTCACTCAGAAAATCTTCAAAGCGTCGGGCAATGGCTGACATCAATGTGGTTCCCTACATTGATGTGATGTTGGTGCTCCTCGTCATCTTTATGGTGACAGCGCCTATGGTCAATCCTGGCGTGGTCAATTTGCCAACAGTGGGTGGCGCAAAAGTGCAATCTTTGCCGCCCGTCTTTTTAACGATCGATGCCAATGAGAATGTCATTGTTCGTAAAGATGGTGATCCTGTTCAAACATTAAATAAATTTGAGCTTGGTGCATTTGCGCGTTCACAGGCAGAAAAGTCTGCTGAACAACCCGTAGTACTCGCTGCAGACAAATCCATCAAATATGAAGTTGTGATGGAAGTGATGTCTAAGCTCAAAGAAAATGGCGTGAAACGCGTCGGCCTTGCCGTGAAGAGCCAATAAGCCTTTTTGTATTGCATACATGAATAGCGCGCAAACTTTTCACTCGACCTTTACTCGAGGACGCCCAACTAAAAACGAAAGCACTAAACGTGCTTTTAGTTTTTCACTGGCTGCGCACTTAGGTTTACTTGCGTTCTTAGTCATCGGCATTAGCTGGAATAACTCCACACCCTCCGGTGTTGAGGTTGAGCTCTGGGATGCTAGTCAACAAGTTGAAGCACCGGTGGAACCTGAAGTGAAAACCGAGATGAAGGAAGAAGCCGCCGACATCGCAATCAAGAAAAAGCCGGTGGAGAAAGAGCCGCCTAAAAAAGAAGTAGTGAAGGAAACTCCGAAGCCAGTAAAACCGACTCCGCCCAAGGAGAAGGAAAAAGAGAAGCCTAAAAAGACGGAACCCGCCAAAAAAGTGGAAGCGCCTAAAGCGGCGACTCCTGCAGACACCAAAGCAAATGCCGCAGCTGAAAAAGTGCGTGCAGATCAGTTGGCGCGCTTACGTGCAGCAGCTGGCGCCGAAGGCGGTAGCGGTGGTGCTAGTGGGAGCGGCGTTGGCGGTGGCGGTAATGCGCCTCCTGGCTGGACAGATAAAGTGGTGAAGAAAGTAAAACCGCTCATCGTGTTTAATCCAGAATCTATCAGCGGCAATCCAGCGGCAGTTGTTAAAGTCAATCTAGCACCGGATGGTGCCATCTTAAGTACAGAGCTTGTCACCTCTAGCGGCAATGCCGGCTGGGATCGTGCAGTCCTACTCGCACTGACTCGCGCAGAAAGCCTGCCAAAAGATGACAATGGCAAAATTCCTCAAAGAGAAGTTAAGCTGACCTTTAAACCCAAGGACTAAAGCATGTTGCAAGTAGCTAAACGTATTGCCTATAAACAAGGCTCTTCATTGTTGGCATCAGTATTCGTAGTGATGCTTGCCATGACTGGCCTGAGCACTTCTGCGCTAGCGCAAATGAATATTCAAATTACTGGCGTAGGACAGTCTCTCTATCCCATCGCAGTAATGCGCTTTAAGGATGAGAACAAACTGCCGACTAGTGTGACTGACATTATTCGCCAAGACTTAGCACGCAGTGGTTATTTTAAAAATACCGAGAACGGCAATGCCAGTGAGAGTGATGAGGGCGCACCAAATTACAAATCTTGGGCAGCTCGCGGTGCAGATGCTTTAGCTGTTGGTTCTGTAGTGCAAACTGGCACAGGTCAGTTTGAGATTCGTTACAAGCTTTTCGATATTCGTAAATCTGAAAGTCTTGGCGGCTTGAATCTTAATTCCAGCGCCGATAATTTACGCGCAGCAGCCCACAAAATTGCTGATGACATCATCTTCAAACTGCTAGGCGAGCGCGGTATCTTCTCAACCCGCCTCTCCTACGTTATCAAAGAAGGTAAACGCTATCGCCTCGTGATCTCGGATGCGGATGGTCAGAATATTCGCAATGCCATGAATAGCGGCGAGCCAATCATCTCTCCATCATGGTCGCCTGATGGCAAAAAAGTAGCTTACGTTTCTTTTGAAGATCGCAAACCTGTCATTTACGTTCACGAACTAGCAACTGGTCGCCGCATTTCCCTCTCAAATCAAAAGGGAAATAACAGCGCGCCAGCCTGGTCACCTGATGGCAAGAAATTGGCAATCTCTCTTTCTAAGGATGGCAATACCCAGATCTACACTATCAATGCTGATGGCACAGGTTTGCAGCGCATTACCCGCGGCTACACCATTGACACTGAGCCCCAATACTCCGCAGATGGTCGTTATATCTATTTCACGAGTGATCGCGGCGGCAATCCCCAGATTTATCGCATGAGTGCTGAAGGCGAGCAAGTCGAAGGTGCAAAGCGCATTACTTACAAACAAGGTTTTGTGACCTCACCACGTATTTCACCGGATGGTAAGTATTTGGCTTATATCGCCAACATTGGCGGTGCATTCCGTCTGTATATCCTCAATCTGGCTACTGGCGATTCCCAAGCGCTCACCGATGGCACTACCGATGAGTCCCCGTCGTTTGCGGCAAACGGTCGTTATGTCCTGTATTCCACCAAAGTGGGTGGCAAACGGGTCTTGGCAGCGGTATCGGTGGATGGAAATTCCAAGCAGGTATTAAGCATTCCAGGGTCTGATGTTCGTCAGCCGTCCTGGGGTCCATTTATGGACTAAATCCTAGCTAGGTCATAGCTAGACAGCCGGATCTTTCTGGCGAAATAGCCAATATTGGGCTCTTAGGGGCATAATATTGGCTATTAGCTTATTTAGTTACTTAGTTTGTAGGAAAAAGGACAGATCATGAAGATTTCTATCGCACGTCGCGCCGCAACCCTCACCCTCGTTGGTGTAACAGCCTTATTTTTGGCGGCTTGCTCCAGCGTCAAATTGGATGATGTTGATGGCGCCAATGGTGGTGGTAGCGGTAACTTTGGCTCACAGCCATGGAATGATCCAAGCAGCCCACTTTTCCAACGTAGCGTTTACTTTGATTTAAATGAATACACCGTTCAAACTAAATACCAAAAACAACTTTCTGCTCATGCAAGCTTCTTAAAAGCTAATCCTAAGCAAAAAGTCATTATTCAAGGCAACACCGATGAGCGCGGTACTGCAGAGTACAACTTGGCTTTAGGTCAACGTCGTTCAGACGCAGTACGTAAGTCACTTAACTTGATGGGCGTTTCTGAAAACCAAATGGAAGCAGTGAGCTTTGGTAAAGAAAAACCAAAAGCCGAAGGCGACAACGAAGCAGCTTGGGCAGAAAATCGCCGCGCTGACATTGTTTACATTACTAACTAATGCGCACTCTTACACACTCTTTTAAACAAACGCTCTCACGAGCGTTTTGTTTAAGTGCAGCGGCTCTTTGCTTAAGCGCCTCCAGTAATGCATGGGCGCTCTTTGCCGATGATGATGCGCGCAAAGCCATCTTAGATTTACGCAAATCATTTGCGACTGCGCAAATGGATTTACAAAATCAGATTGAAAAACTCAAAACCGATAATGCAGAGCTTCGCGGCAAAATTGAAAACCTTGAAAAGCAAGGTGACGATATCAGTACTAGCCAAAAGACTTACTACCAAGATCTGGATAACCGATTAGGTAATTTTGAGCCGCGTACAGCTACGGTTGAGGGCGTAAGTGGCACGGTCCAACCTGGCGAGAAAAAAGCCTATGACGATGCTTTAAAAGCCTTCCAGGCCGGCAATCTCAAGAAGGCAGATGAAGGCTTCTCAGCCTTTGTTAATCGCTACCCTAAGAGCCCTTACGTACCACTGGCACTCTTTTGGAGCGGTAATAGCAAATATGCCAACAAAGATTACGCTGGTGCTATTGCCCAGTTACAAAGTCTGATTAAGCGCTATCCAACGCACCCACGTATTCCATCAGCGATGTTGACACTTGGAAATGCGCAATTGGAAAGTGGCAATAAAGCAGCTGCCAAGAAAACCTTTGGCGAGATTATCAGCAAGTACCCAGATACTGAAGCGGCAAAAGATGCGCAGCAACTCATCGCTGCAACGAAGTAATTCAATAAGCCAAGTAAAGAAACGTTTCGCCATGTCATCGCTGTCTGCTGCCTTTCAGAATATCGCTCCACGCAAACCCAATGCACCTGCCGTCATTTTGTTTTCAGGCGGATTGGATTCGAGCACGATCCTGGCTTTAGCAAAAGATCTTGGTTACGCGCCCTATGTTCTGTCAGTTGGTTACGGCCAGCGTCACTCTTCTGAGCTAGCGGCAGCAAAACATATTGCGAAGAAGATGGGGGTTGTGCGTCACGAGGTAGTGAATTTAGATCTCACCCGTTTCGGCGGCTCCGCTCTGACTGACTCATCCATCGACATTCCGATTACCCCGGGTAAAGATTTAGAAATCCCCGTTACCTATGTTCCCGCTCGTAATACGATTTTGCTATCCCTCGCTTTAGGCTGGGCTGAATCATTGGGTGGATTGGATATTTTTTACGGCGCCAATGCCGTTGACTACTCAGGCTATCCTGACTGCCGCCCAGAATATGTCGCTTCATTTGAGACGATGGCGAACCTCGCCACCAAAGCCGGTGTTGAGGCGCTCAATAATGAGAATCGCTTTCGAGTGCATGCACCCATCATCAGCATGAGCAAAGCGGAAATCATTAAACTGGGCACGACTTTAGGCGTCGATTACTCACAAACTGTTTCTTGCTATCAGGCGAATGATTTAGGTGAAGCTTGTGGTGAGTGTGAATCTTGCCGTTTGAGACAGGCAGGCTTCAAACAAGCCAACTTAGGCGACCCAACGCGCTACCAGAAGAAGTAATTCAGTTTTTTACTTAAGTATTACTCTGGGTTTCTAGCATCCGCGCAACATAACGCGCAATTAAATCTACCTCTAGATTGACTGCATCACTCTGCTTTAGCTTACCCAGGGTTGTATTCTCAAGTGTATGGGGAATGATGTTGATATCTACCAAACAAGCATCTTGACTATCTTGCGTTTTATTAACAGTTAATGAAACACCATTAACAACAATCGATCCCTTATATGCCAAGAATGGCGCCAATGCCTTAGGGGCTTCAATTTGCAGAAGCCAAGAGCCATAAGCATCGTTAGCGACATTTTCAAAGTGCGCCACCTTGCCAACACCATCCACATGCCCACTCACCAAATGACCGCCTAAGCGATCATTTAATCGCAAGGCTTTTTCTAAATTGACGGGACCCACTTTATCCAAACCAATAGTCTTGTTTAAAGACTCACGTGAGATATCCAGCTCAAAAGTGTTGTCAGTAAATTCAGTGGCAGTCATGCATGCGCCCTGAATAGCAATACTGTCTCCCAATGCAACATCATCGAGATATCCAGAAGGTACTTCAACTACCAAGTGCAGACCATCGCCTTTAGCTTGAGCGCTTTTGATTTGTCCAACGGCCGTAATAATTCCAGTAAACATAGTGAGATCTTAAATAGGTTTTGTAATTTTATTGATTCGTTATTTCTTACTCAGGCGCAAACGAAGATCCGGACCAAACAGACTTTGATCAATGATTTGCCAATCTTGACGTTGATCTAGCGCTATCAACGGAGTGATATTAGCCATTCCGATACCTTCACCCACAAAGAACGGTGCGTAATAGAGCAAAAGCTCATCGACACAATCCTCTCTCAGCAAAGATCCATTGAGCTTAAATCCAGCCTCGACATGGATTTCATTCATGTGACGCTCTTTTGCTAAATA
This sequence comes from Polynucleobacter sp. 80A-SIGWE, assembly GCF_018882295.1. Lineage (GTDB taxonomy): Bacteria > Pseudomonadota > Gammaproteobacteria > Burkholderiales > Burkholderiaceae > Polynucleobacter. Next base: position 557,991 of record NZ_JACVOR010000001.1, on the reverse strand, counting down.
CGCAAAGAGTTTTTGCAAATCCACCTTGCCATTAGCGTTAGCCATGGCAATGACTTCAACACCAAGAGCCTCAAATGCTTTTGCCTTAGCTTGGCTTTCTTGAGAATCCAATGAAGCGCAAACCAAGATGGCGCCTGATGCTTGGGGCTTACTCAACACCTTTGCATTCAGAGGCGTCTCGAGCTTGGAGTCCACAATAATTCTCCAAGGCTGGCGCTCAGTTTTGACATCACGAACATTGAGACTTGGGTCATCCTCTTTAACTGTGCCTACACCAGTCAATATGGCGCAAGCCTGTGCACGCCAATGATGACCATCTGCCCGGGCTAAAGGACCGGTAATCCATTGGCTTTGGCCATTAGGTAAAGCCGTCTTGCCGTCTAAGCTGGCAGCGATCTTCATACGAACCCAAGGCAAGCCTCGAGTCATCCTAGAAATAAATCCTCGGTTTAATGCTTGGGCTTCAGATTCCAATAAACCACACCGAACATCAATTCCCGCAGCCTTTAATCGCTCAAGACCTTTGCCACTAACTAGGGGGTTAGGATCGGACATCGCCACAATCACCATAGCGGGCTGGGCTGCAATCAAGGCATCGACACAAGGCGGCGTTCTACCAGTGTGGTTGCAAGGCTCTAAGGTGACATAGATTGTAGATCCAGCAGGATCCAGTCCTTTTGATTTCACATCAGCTAAAGCCTGAACTTCCGCATGGGGTCCGCCCACCCTTTGGGTATACCCGCGCCCAATTACCCCTCCATCTTTCACAATGATGCAACCCACCCGTGGATTGGGATTGGAAAGGTAAAGGGCATTTTGAGCCTCGGCTAATGCCTGGCTCATAAATTCATGGTCGACTGCGGTGTACATGGGTCTATTAAAACCGATTGTGGGCAGAAGCGGCAAATTTGCACGCCCTACTTGCAGGCTTTGGAGTCCTTACTTGGATCGCAAATTCTCCAGCGACCCCCACTGCCTAAGATGAGGTGCCGCTCGAGCCCATAATCTCGGTCGTGACCTAGGATCAGGCGATTGGCAACAAACCCTCCATGGGCTGTCTTTGCAGCGCCAGCAGCATTAAACAAAATACCCCTCTTAGAGGTATGAGGGTCAATAAACTGCTTACCTCCGCCCTTGAAATACACCCGCGCAAGATCCTCCTGGGAAATCCACTGCCGTTCAACACACGTTGATTTTGGCTGACGTTCATCACAAACATTTTTAACCACCCAACCCTCCTCCCAAAGACCCCCATTCAATGGAGTGATGCGTACGGGCGCAGCCAATACAAATGCTTGAGCTCTTGCAAATTGAGCATGCGCAATAAAACGCCTGGCAATGATGTCGATTTCTCGTGCAGCCATTTGCTCATGCAATAAAGGTAATGTTGATATTGCAATGATGGCAATGATCAACACAACAGCCATCAACTCTAACAAGCTATATCCTTGATCTTGCTTACTCAAATTTCTGCCGCCAATTTAATCGTGTAGTGATATTGTTTTTTTCATCCAAAAATATGAGGATCTCCAAGCTCGGCTTTGATTTGCTTGATATCAACCAAAGATTTTTCCCAGCAGACTGTATATCGCAAGTAGTACTTGCTAAGACGGTGATATTAGAAAGATGTTGCTCACATTCAATTAGCGATTGTTCGGCAGCAATCAATTCTTTTTGGGATTGCGTATAATTATTGACACTCATGACTTCAAGTGCAGCTAAGCGCTCCAACTGAATGACCAGCATTGAGAGTAGCGTCAGTAGCGATAGGACCCAAGCAATAATCACAATAGACTCACAGCAGATTACGGGCAGTAAATGTTCGCTCAAACTTCTGGTGAATAGACGTGCCATCAGTCATCTTCAGCATTACCTTAAAAGCCTTGCCAGCACTGGCTGGAAGTACCTCAAATGAAAGATGGTGAATGCCATTCATTAAGGTTGTGTTTTGGATACGTCCCTGGCGATCAAGCGATTGGCAGATTAACGACCCGCCATTGACCTTTGCACCTTTTGGTGCGGATGCTTGCCGATCTACCAAAAATCCTTGCTGCGCTAAATTATTTTTAGTGCGCTCTTTTGACAAAGCATTGCCAATGCAATCAAAGTCTACCCCTGAAGATATTCCATGTTTCACCATCAGCGAATCTGATCCTCGGTATCCACTATTTTTCTGAATCTGAATGTAATTCTTCGAGGAAGAATTTTTTCGTACAGATGCAATCGCTGAATTAGCATTTTGATAACCAGCCATCCGAATAGCACGCCCGATTAATTCCAATGCACGATCTGCTTCTGCAGTCAGAGACTGATATTTTTCATGCTCAATTTGTTTAGCAATTAACTCACCACTATTTTTTATGAGTGGTGCGACTAAGACTAGGGATAGGGTGAGACCGACGAGACACTCCAATAGATTCATTTGCTGGCTTTCGTGAAATTTGGTTTGGGTTATTAAGCTGCGCAGCGTTCAATATGGAGAGTTCGTGCCGATCCATTTCTTTTCTGAGCTCCACCCTTTTCTGCTGGAGTTGACCTAAGCGCAAAATCATCCCTTGAAAGGTATTGCTCAAACCTATCCAACTGCTTGCAACTAGGCTCATTACCACCAGAACCTCCAATAAGATGAATCCATTCGCCTGCGGATTTAAATCAATCTGGCTTGGGGGGTTTTGAATTCGAGAGCGCACAGGGCATTTTCTCGAGGCTGGAGCTGCAAAAATAGGCCTTTCATGGGCGCTCACTGTCAGAAAAACTGGATATTGCTCCAATATTGACCACGGTATGCCAGGCTAAAGCCCGAAACCCCCTCCTCAGCTTAAAATAGAGGGCTATGCAAAATAACCTCGCCTCCACAGAAGAAATCGTTGCCGAGCTCAAAGCCGGCAAGATGGTCATTCTGGTCGATGAAGAAGATCGCGAGAATGAAGGTGATTTAGTGCTTGCCGCCGATCACGTCACTCCAGAGGCGGTGAATTTCATGGCCAAGCATGGTCGTGGCTTGATTTGCCTTACTTTGACGCGTGAGCGCTGCCAACAAATCAACCTTCCCTTAATGGTGAGAGATAACGGCACCTCCATGGGTACCAACTTCACCGTTTCGATTGAGGCAGCCAGCGGCGTTACCACTGGTATCTCAGCAGCAGATCGTGCTCACACAATCAAGACGGCAGTTGCTGCAAACGCAAAACCCAATGATCTGGTTCAACCAGGCCACATATTTCCATTAATGGCACAACCAGGTGGTGTGTTGATCCGCTCCGGTCACACAGAGGCTGGATGTGATTTGGCTGCGATGGCTGGTTGCTCGCCCACTGCCGTCATTTGCGAGATCATGAAAGATGATGGCAGCATGGCGCGACTGCCAGACTTGCTCGAGTTTGCAAAAGAACATCAATTAAAAATTGGCAGCATTGCCGATCTCATCAAATACCGTAGCCAACATGAAAGCATTGTGGTTCGCGAAGGCGAGCGTGAATTTGTGACTCCTTGGGGCAAGTTCCACGGAATCATCTACCGCGATACACCAAGCTCATGCATGCATTTAGCGCTAGTGCATGGCAAGCCTTCAGAAACTGTGGAAACATTAGTCCGAGTTCATGAGCCTGTCACAGTATTGGATTTCTTGGACTCAAATGTCAGCACGCACTCTTGGCCTTTGGCTCAAGCTTTACAGAAATTAGCTGCTGCACCTTCTGGTGTGGCGGTTTTATTGAACGCTTCTGGTATTGCAGCCCCTAATGATGTGGATTGGTTAGCCCAGTTTCATAAATTGAATGGCACTCATACTGAAGCAGCTGAAAAGCCATTGGCTCGCAAAACTGATTTCCGTAGCTATGGTATCGGCGCACAAATCCTTAAAGATATCGGCGTTGGAAAAATGCGTTTACTCGCAAATCCAAACCCAGTACCCAGCCTTTCCGGATACAAGCTCGAAGTGACCGGCTATACCCCATTTGAATCCAATCAATAAGCAGTTTCAAAAAAATATGAACACAAGTAATGACGAATCTGCAGTAGGCGTACTCGCTACTGACCTCAATGGACAAGATCTGCGCGTGGGCATTGTGCAAGCACGCTTTAATGAAGAGCATTGTGTTGCGCTGACTACCGCTTGCATTGAAGAGCTAATCAAGCTTGGTGTCTCCCAAAGCGATATCAAACTGGTAACCGTACCAGGCGCACTTGAAATCCCCTTCGCACTTCAAAAGTTAGCTGAAACAGGTGAGTTCGATGGCTTAGTTGCACTAGGCGCAATCATCCGTGGTGAGACTTATCACTTTGAACTCGTGTCGAATGAATCTGGTGCTGGAATTACCCGTGTTTGCCTTGAGTCTGGATTGCCAATCGCCAACGGTGTTCTCACCTGCGAAACAGACGAGCAAGCTCAGGTTCGCGTTCAGGTAAAAGGTGCGGACTGCGCAAGAGCTGTTGTTGAAATGGCTAACTTGGCTTTAGCCCTCACTCCAGACATTGATTTTGAAATCAATCCTTCAGAAGAGTAATTTCCAAAATGAATAAGAACGTCCCCAATCCACAGGTAGCACCTGGCACACCGAGTGCACCCAGCGCACCTAAGCGCTCACTCACGCCACGTCGTCGCGCCCGTGAGTATGCTTTACAAGGTGTATATCAAAGTCTAGTCATGCGCCGCGCTGGTAGCCTTCCTAATGCTGCGGCAATCGCCAAGCAGTTAGCTGAAGATCCTGGCTTTCGCCGCTGCCAACATGATTTGTTTCAAGGTATTTTTGCTGGTGTTCTCGAGCGTACCGATGAGCTAGAGGGCCTCATTACCCCAGCACTCGATCGCCCTATTAATGAACTATCTCCTGTAGAGCATGCTGCACTCCTGATTGGCACATACGAACTGGCTATTGATTTAGCCGTTCCCTACAAAGTAGCTATTAATGAAGCTGTGGAATTAGCGAAAACTTTTGGCGGTACGGATGGTCATAAATACGTCAACGGCGTCTTGGACCTTCTAGCCCAACAGTTGCGTAGCACTGAGGTTCAAGCTAGTTAGTCAAAATATCCTTAAGACTCCACCCCCTGCGCTTCCTAGAGATCCAGGGGGTTTATTTTTGTCCATAGCCTTGGCAGACAATCCAAACTACACTGAGGGATAAAATAAAAATAACTTTTTTACCAAAGAGACGCCATCATGCAGAAAACTGACATCCGCAAATTCCTCAAAGATCCAAGCCTATTTAAAGAAGAGGCTTTTATTAACGGTGAATGGTTTAAAGCCAATTCAGGAAAAACTTTTGCGGTTCACAATCCCGCTACCGGTGAGCTTATTGCGAATGTCAGTAATCTTGAGCCAAGCGATGCTGAGCGGGCAATTGAAGCTGCCGAGCATGCCTTTCAAAGCTGGAAGAGCAAAACCGGAAAAGAGCGCGCTAATGTAATGCGCAAATGGTTTGATCTGATTATTCAGAATACCCAAGACCTAGCCACCCTCATGACTCTTGAGCAAGGCAAGCCGTTAACTGAAGCAGCTGGCGAAGTAGCCTATGGCGCGTCTTTTGTAGAGTGGTTTGCTGAAGAAGCAAAACGAGTTGCTGGATCCATTCCAAGTACAACTTGGAGTGATAAGCGCATGATCGTTATGAAGCAGCCAATTGGGGTGTGCGTTGCTATCACACCTTGGAATTTCCCTATCGCCATGATTACACGCAAGATTGCGCCAGCAATGGCAGCAGGTTGCACTATTGTCATCAAGCCAGCCGAGCTCACACCACTGAGTGCACTAGCACTGGCAGAGCTCGCACAGCGCGCTGGTGTGCCAGCTGGTGTGATTAACATTCTTACCGCGGATGCAGATGAATCTATTGCGATTGGTAAGACACTCTGTGCGTCGCCTACCGTTCGCCACCTGTCATTCACAGGCTCCACTGAAGTTGGGCGAATCTTAATGGCGCAATGCGCCCCTACGGTTAAGAAATTGGGTCTAGAGCTCGGTGGTCATGCCCCCTTTATTGTTTTTGAAGATGCCGATATTGATGCGGCTGTTTCGGGCGCAATGGCATCTAAATATCGCAACTCCGGTCAAACCTGCGTTTGTGCGAACCGCTTCTATGTACATAAAAAAGTTCAAGATGAGTTTGTCGAAAAGTTTGCGAAAGCCATTGAAATCATCAAAGTAGGCAATGGCATGGAAGCTGGTAGTACCCAGGGACCGCTGATTGAACAGGCTGCCCTAGAGAAGGTAGAAAGACATGTAGCTGATGCCATTAGCAAGGGTGCAAAACTCGTTGCCGGTGGCAAGCCCTCTCCTTTAGGTGGTACTTTTTATGAGCCTACTATTTTGTCCAATGTTACTAATGACATGCTCATCACCCACGAGGAGACCTTTGGACCAGTTGCTCCGATCATTCCATTTGAAAGTGACGAGGAAGCAATCAGGTTAGCTAACAATAGCCAATTTGGCTTAGCGTCCTATTTTTATAGCCGCGATATTGGCCGCATCTGGAAGGCTGCTGAAGCGCTTGAGTACGGCATTGTGGGCGTCAACTCTGGAATCATCTCAAATGAGGTTGGTCCATTTGGTGGGATTAAACAGTCCGGCTTAGGCCGTGAAGGCAGCGTCTACGGCATGGATGAATATCTAGAGCTCAAATATGTTTGTCTTGGTCTTTAAGCCAAGATCAGAAACTAATAAAGCCACTCATTTAAGCTAAAAGAGTGGCTTTATTTTTGTAATCCCTACTTTATTTTTTCTTGTAGACCAAGTCCCAAACGCCATGCCCTAGCTTAATACCACGGGTTTCAAACTTGGTGGTTGGCCTATAAGCAGGTCTTTCAACGTATCCAGGATGCTTTGCATCGAGTTGCTCAAGGGTTGGCTTGAATTCTTTAAAGAAATCTTTGGCAAGCTCACTCTCGCTAGCAATATCGGCCGCTGAAAAAGTTTCAATACTCATTTTTTCAGTAGAGGTATTTATCAAATCTGATTCAGCATTTAAGACTAAAAGCATTTGCTCGGCATAGTTATGCCAATCAGTAGCGAGATGTAAATAAGCGCCAGGCTTTAAACGAGAGATCAATAGTTTCACGAACTGCGCCTGAATCAAGCGACGTTTGTGATGACGCTTCTTATGCCATGGATCTGCAAAGTAAATATGAATGCCATCTAATGAGTCAGGAGCAATCATTTTTTCTAAAACCTCAACAGCATCATGACGAATCAAACGCAAATTGGCGAGATTGTTCTCGCCAATCAATTTAAGCAAAGCGCCTACTCCTGGAGGGTGTACCTCAATTGCCAAGAAATCGTCTTCAGCACGCAGGGCGGCAATTTTGGCAGTGGTCTCACCCATACCAAAGCCAATCTCCAATATCTTGGGGCGCGAAGAACCATTAAAGGCTTGCGGCAGATCCAGGACAGATTCCTGAAACGGAATCAAAAACTGGGGGCCCAATTCCTCAATGGCGCGTTGTTGGCCAGCAGTCGTTCTGCCCGCTCTTAAAACAAATGATCGAATACGGTCGGTTCTTGGGATATTCACGAAATACTTATCTTTATGAAGAATTACTTTGGAAAAGGTGTATTCCAACCAGCCGAGCGGTAGGCATAAACAACTTCGCCCAGCACAATCGAAAGTGAGGTCATGAACGATATTAATCCCAGTACAAATGTCCAAATGACATAGGTTGCCTGCAATGATCGTACTGCCCCCGCCTGAAAGAAAAATAGTTCCAGGACGGTTAAAGAAATAAATACGCCACTAAGTACATCGAAGAAAATCGCAGCTGTACAAAGACGACCTCGGACTTTTGCTTCATTCGCCTCTTTCATCATATGAGCGAGCATCTCTCGATCCTGAATGCCACCCTCCTGAATTCGATGCTGAATAGCGCGCATACGGTCTACGGAGCGCGCTAAGCGAGCAGAGATTGCATTAATTAATGTGGCTACAGCAGTCAATAAAAATACTGGGGCTAAGGCCAGTTGAATATTGTTAGTAATTGCATCTATTGAGACATCCATGGGAATTCCAGTCGATCTTTTTTATGTTTGTAAATTTATCTCAATGAGACCAAGCAACTAAACCACTATATGCACTTAACAACACCAGCACACCAAAGACAATTCGGTACCAAGCAAATGGGATGAAGTTATGTCCTGCAACGTAATGAATCAACCAGCGCACACAAATGAAGGCTGAGATAAAAGCAGCAATAAAGCCAATCACAATAGCCCAAATAAAATCACCTGAAAGTGAAACTGGATTTTTCCAAAGTTTGAGCAATTCGTATGCGGTTGCTCCACCGATTACCGGAATAGCTAAGAAGAAGGAGAACTCTGTGGCCACTGCACGGGGTAAGCCAAACAACATCCCACCAATAATCGTTGCACCTGAGCGAGAAGTTCCTGGGATTAAAGCGGCGCACTGGGCAAGACCAACTTTTAGGGCATCCATTGGAGTAAGGTCATCTACTGACTGAATATAGGATTTACCTACTGAGTTAGCGAGTTTGGTTTGGCGACGTTCTGCCCAAAAAATAATCAAAGCGCCCACGATGAAAGCACTAGCTACTGGAATAGGGGCAAATAGGACGGCCTTAATATGCTTACCGAATATGAAAGCTAAACCCATTGCCGGAATTGAGGCGATCAATAGATTAAGGATAAATCGACGCGAGATGGCGCTCGTGCGAGCTGTAGAGGCTACTTTCCAAAGCTTTTCGCGGAACTCCCAGCAGACTGCCAGAATGGCACCAAACTGAATAATGACCTCGAAAGCCTTCCCGCGCTCATCATTGAAATTGAGTAAGTCGCCAACCAAAATCAGGTGACCAGTACTGGAGATTGGCAGAAACTCAGTTAAGCCCTCCACTACCCCCAGTACTACCGCTTTAGCTAGCAAAATTAGATCCATAGGCGCAATTTTATAGATAGATGAAGTAGATCCTAGGATTTGGCAAAATAAGGCTTAAATCCAGCGCTTGAGCTAAATAAGCCTTAAACTTCATGGCATATTGAAAAGTACCCGAATTAGATGACATTGACCCGCTTTCGCCTCCCTCAGTTAACCGCTTTTGGTTTAATCCTGGGTCAGGCGCTCGGACTCGGGATCTATTCGTCGACCGCGTTAGCACAAAGCGCCAATGGCGCTAAGCCCTCATTGCCAACTCCTGTAAGCGCGCAGTCTTTAGTGGGCTTGGATATGCCGCCACAGATGGCGCCCTTACCCCAACAAGCAATTCCGAACAACGCGGCACCATCCAATCTTGGTACGAATGCCGCAAATGGAAACAGTCAAACAACTGATTTAATTCGTCTATACCAAGAAGCGGCATTTAGCGATCCCGTTTTGAATGCTGCTCGCTTTAACTATCAGGCCAGCAAAGAGCTCTATTGGCAGGGCTTATCCCTCTTATTGCCACAAGCCTCAGCCGTTCCTGGTGGGACGCGTTATTACCAACACACTGCGGGCAATCAACCGGCTAACTCATATACAGGATCTCGGGTATATGACCAAAAAAACTATACCGTCACGCTGACTCAGCCTGTTTTTAATATGGCTGCATTCGAGGCTTTCAAACAGGGTGACTTAAATACCAAAATTGCTGACATGCGTTTTTACTTAGCGCAGCAAGATCTCATCATTCGCGTATCCCAAGCCTACTTTGATGCGCTTACTAGCCAAGACAACGTTGAGCTCTATCGCAACAAAAAGGGTTTAATTAAACAGCAATTAGAAATTGCTCAAGCCAAATTTGATGCTGGACTGGCAACCATTGTCGATGTCAATACCGCACAAGCTGCTCTGGATTTAGCGAACTCTCAAGAAATCGCCGCTCAAGCAGATCTGATTGTTAAAAGAGGTGTCTTAGAGCAGTTAGTGGGTCGCCCTGTAGGAGCTATAAAGCCACTCGTCAAAGAAGCCAAGATTGATGGTGTTCTCAAAGATCCTCGGACTAAGTCCAAAGACGGAAATGGAATTCCGATTGCAGATAGCGTTAATCCTCAGTTGCCCAAAGGGCAAACTCTAGAGGACTGGATTAACCAAGCAGAGACTGCAAACTTTAATGTACTAGCTAGTCAGCTATCCGTAAGCCTAGCCGAAAGCACTTATAAAGCCTCTCAAGCACTAAACTACCCCTCCCTCAATTTTGTAGGTACAGCGGGTTACAACACCTCTAATGGAACAGCCAATAGCTTAACCCCGTCACAGACCAATATTTATAACAACACGATTGCCCTGCAGATGACTATCCCCTTAGTCTCCGGGGGCTATAACAGCTCACTCATTCGTCAAAACGCTGCATTGCTAGATGCGGCAAAAGCCAATTTCGATAATGCGAGACGCACAGCGGCACAAAGTACTCGTACAGCATTTACTGGATTCTATGGTGGACTTGCAAGCGTTAAGGCCTATGAAGCTGCAGAGCGTTCATCCACTTCAGCACTTGAATCAAGTAAGTTGGGTTTTCAGGTGGGAACCTTAATCAATATTGATGTGTTAATCGCATTGGATACCGTAATCACTACTCGCTCGCAATTACAGCAAGCACGCTACAACACCATTCTCAATGCCATCAAGTTGAAGGCACATGCCGCGGCACTATCAGATGAAGATCTGATATCCATCAATACTTTACTGCGCTAAAAAACCTTAGAAGTTAAGCTTGCTGCAGAAGCTTTAAAGATGCATCAAGAATTTCTTGAATGCTTGGCGGATTTTTAATATCACCCACGTTACATATTCGATCAGACCAATAACCCTCAGTCTTCCAGCGTGGTGAGTCACAGTAGATTTCGACAGTAGGTTTATTAAGTACTGCTGCCAAATGTGTCAGGCCAGTATCGACCCCAACCGTTAAAGCCGCACCAGAAATTACTGAGAAGGCCTCTTCAATAGAAAAGGCTGGTGGCACTAGGGCCCCAGAAATCTGAGAGGCAAGTAATTGGCTAACTGCCTTTTCTGCGGCATTCCCCCAAGGGAAAACTACTTGATATCCCCTGGCAGATAAATCTTTACCGAGCGCAATCCAATTGCTATTAGACCAACGCTTGGCTTCTCTTGCCGTCGAATGAAAACACAAAACATAAGGAGGGCATAAACCTGCGACAGAACTTTTTGGAATATTTGCAATAAATTCTGATGGATAAAACTGAGGCGCATCACCCCGCTCTATCAAAGACCAATCTAATGCTGAGCACATCACCCAACGTGAACGATCGACCGCATGGCACTGCGTAGGAACCTGCACTGACTGGTTATAGAAAGATCTAGCCAAAGGCTCGTATCCAGAAAATTCTGTTGCGTTAGCAAGACCTGCGATCACGGCGCCAGAACTTTTTTTGGCTAGGGAGCATACGATGGCGGACTTAAGCAGGCCCTGTGTTTCGATCAATACATCGTAGGTAGTGGATTGAAGTGTTTTTCTAAACGCAAAAAACTCTCGCCATGTTGCCAGCCTAAGGAGATTTTTTTTCCACCGGCGTAAACCAAAAGGAATGATGCGATCAATTCCTCGAAAACTATCTCGAGACAATAGAGGCTCAAGTAAGTGGACGTAAGCCTCTTCGACAACCCAATCAATTTGAGCGTCTGGTAAGCGTGCACGCAAGTCCCACACAATCGGCAAGTTATGCAAGACATCCCCAAGAGAGGATAACTTTACCAACAGGATTTTGGGAGAAGTGCTCATGCGAGCATTATCTTATCTTTTGAAAATACCCCCTAAATTTAATTAAAACTTAGGGGCAGCATCCCACGATAAACCAGCAGAATCTTTGGCATTCATATTAGGGCTAATGCCTTCTGGCAAAGGCCATTTGATATTGACCTGAGGATCATTCCAGACTAAACATGCCTCACTTTGAGGGTGATAGTAATCTGTAGTTTTGTAAAGAAACTCTGCGGTCTCCGATAAAACCAAGAAACCATGGGCTAGACCTGCGGGTATCCACATTTGCTTATGGTTTTGGGCGCTTAACTCAACACCGACCCACTTACCGTATGTAGGCGAATCTTTACGAATATCAACAGCAACATCAAAAACGCTACCAGCAACGACACGAACCAGTTTGCCTTGGGTCTGCTCCAACTGGTAATGCAAACCACGCAATGTCCACTGCCGTGAAAAAGAGTGATTGTCCTGAACAAATTCCACATTCAAACCCGTAGCCACTGAAAAGTCTTGAGCATTAAAGGATTCAGTAAACCAGCCGCGCTCATCACCAAATACCTTAGGTTCGATTACCAATACATCGTGAATAGCCGTGGACGTAACTTGCAACTTCAAAGGGGTGCTCATCCAACAATCTTCTTATGAGATAAGGAAACCGGTTGTGCGGAAGTATTGAGCTCATTCAATATTTTGCTCAAGTACTGACCATAACTATTCTTACTAAGTTGGGTGGCCACTTTCTGAACTGTCTCTGCGCTAATCCAACCTTGGCGATAGGCGATCTCTTCGGGGCAAGCTACCATCAAGCCTTGGCGCTTTTGTAAGGTGGCAATGAAACCCGCAGCATCCAATAGGGAGTCATGCGTTCCAGTATCGAGCCAAGCAAAACCACGGCCCATAATTTCTACACTGAGCTCATTCTTTTCAAGATATACGCGGTTAACATCGGTAATCTCGAGTTCACCACGTGCACTAGGATTAATCGATGACGCGATATCACATACTTGATTGTCATAGAAATAAAGGCCAGTAACGGCATAACTACTTCTCGGCTTTAGCGGTTTCTCTTCAATCGAGAGCGCTTTGTAAGCTTTATCAAATTCCACTACGCCATAACGCTCTGGATCAGTGACATGGTAAGCAAATACAGTCGCACCAGCACTACGCTCATTAGCACTATCGAGTTGATCAACTAATTCATGGCCATAAAAAATATTATCCCCAAGAACTAAAGCGCTTGGATTATTCCCAACAAAATTTTTACCTAGAGTAAAGGCTTGAGCTAATCCATCGGGAGAGGGCTGAACACAATATTCAATGTTTAGACCCCATTGAGAACCATCGCCTAGCAATTCAGCAAAGCGTGGCGTGTCATGCGGTGTAGAAATCAACAAAATATCGCGAATGCCTGCAAGCATCAACGTCGTCAAAGGGTAATAGATCATAGGCTTGTCATAGACCGGCATGAGCTGCTTAGATACAGCTTGAGTCACTGGATATAAGCGGGTACCAGAGCCTCCTGCCAAAATGATGCCCTTACGATTCATCTGATTTACTGCCATAGCATTCTTTCTAGATAAGTCCGTCTTTAGCCAAATTAGCGACATAAGACCGGACAGCCTTATCCCAAGGCTGATTTAATTGTTCCAATTTTGACATATCACCCCAATCTGCAAACACTTGATGGAGCTTATCTGTGGACATCCTTGAATTCATGGGTCTTGGGGCGGGCAATGGATATTCCAAAGCCAGAATCGGTTTAATGGTTGCTGGGTTAGCCTTCAGATTGACGCCGGCATCTAAAGCTGTCTGCACGGCCAAGCATGCCAATCCATGCCAAGTAGTTTCCCCGGCCGGTACGGCGTGATAGATGCCGGATGTGAATCTTCTTAAGTGCACATGCTCATCTAAGGCCAAGTTCAGACTCACTTGCGCCAACCAATCGGCACTCGTGGGAACACCAAATTGGTCATGGATAATTTTCAACTCTTCACGCTCTTTAGCTAAACGCAAAATCGTGCGAATGAAATTACTGCCCCCACCATATACCCAACTGGTTCTGAAAATTGCGTATTGGCCATTGCCTCCAACAGAGGCAAAAATCCGTGCTATGGTCTCTTCGCCCGCAGCCTTACTTTTACCGTAAACACTCAATGGATTACGCAAATCATCTTCTAGATAAAAACCGTATTTCTCACCATCAAATACATAGTCAGTTGAGTAATGCAAGAAGGTAGCATTGCGATCGTTAGCATATTGAGCCATGATTTCTGGAGCTCTCGCATTGATTGCAAAAGCTAAATTGAAATCTGTCTCCGCCTTATCAACTGCTGTATATGCTGAAGCATTAATAATAAGTTGAGGCTGAAAATCATTGAGCAATCCAGTCAACGCTACCCCATTAGCCAAATCACACTCGGAGCGTCCAACATACTGAATCAGGGGCTTAGCAAGAAGAGCCGAAGTGCGCACTTCCAACTCTTCGTGAAACGCTTTTCCCAATTGGCCATCCTTGCCAAATACGAGAATATTCATTGACTCTTTAGCTGTACTGCTTAGAGAGCCAGTCACGGTAAGATCCGCTGACTACACCCTCAATCCAAACCGGGTTATCTAGGTACCATTGCACTGTCTTACGAATGCCCGTGTCAAAGGTCTCTGCAGGTCGCCAACCAAGCTCGCGCTCAACCTTGCTTGCATCGATAGCATAGCGACGATCATGACCGGGGCGGTCCTTGACGTAAGTAATTTGATCTACATATGACTTACCATCGGAACGAGGCTTTAGCTCATCCAAAATTGCGCAAATGGTTTTAACTACATCGATATTGGCCTTTTCATTCCAGCCGCCAATATTGTAGGTCTCACCCAATTTGCCATTGGCCAAAACTTCGCGAATCGCAGAGCAATGGTCCCCCACATAAAGCCAATCGCGAATTTGCTGGCCATCACCATAGATTGGCAGCGGCTTGCTATTGAGTGCATTCAGAATAACTAACGGAATCAACTTCTCTGGGAAGTGATAAGGCCCATAGTTATTTGAGCAATTGGTTGTAACTACTGGGAAGCCATACGTATGAAACCAGGCACGCACCAAATGATCAGAGGCAGCCTTAGAGGCGGAGTATGGGCTATTGGGCTCATAGGCATTCGTTTCTGTAAATGCGGAGTCAGTAGCAGATAAGGAGCCATAAACTTCATCAGTGGACACATGATGAAAGCGAAAAACATTCTTTCTTGCTGCGTCCAAACCATTCCAATAATCACGCGCGCATTCCAACAAATTAAAGGTACCTACAATATTAGTAGTTACAAACTCAGCAGGTCCATGAATTGAGCGATCCACATGGCTCTCAGCAGCAAAATTGATAATCGCACGCGGCTGATGCTCTGCCAACAAATTCGTTACCAACTCTTTATCACCAATATCACCATGAACAAAGATATGGCGCGGATCATTCTTTAGTGAATCGAGAGTGGCCAAGTTGCCAGCGTAAGTCAGCTTATCGAGATTAATGACACCTTCGGCTTTTGGATTAGCCAACCAATCCAAAACAAAATTGCCACCAATAAAACCGGCTCCGCCAGTCACTAAAATCATAAACATTCTCTCTAACTACTGTATTTTTATAAGGGTAGATTTTACCTTCAGCACCCACGAATTCAAGCCTTGAGTCAGATTCTGAGCAATAATCATACGAATATTATGTGGATGGGCGGAAAATGAACTTAAATTTAGAGCGATTGCAAAAAATTGTATTGTTTCTTCTGCTATTTACCCTCATTATGCTATGGAACATCCCGCACACCATTGCCGGCAGATATATATGCGAAGGACTACTGCTAGTATTAATTTTTGCCAACAAACCTCATTGGAAGCCTTTTTTTCAAGAAAATAAAGCGCTAGCCTTTTTCTTCATCTACCTGCTTCTGCAACTCATTCTTTTCTCCAAGAATTATCCACTTGCTTTTAGCAACTTTCGTGCAGAGTGGATGCACTTCATTCTATTCTCGATTATTGGTGCTGGAGTAGGGCTACTTCTAGGCAACAAGAATTCAATTAAAACCCTTCTCTTTTTGGGTGTCGCATTTTCCACCCCCCTTTACATTCATCTGGTACTCTCATTCATAAAGGGCTTCGAGGTTGGCTCTATACCTTGGGGCTATTGGGGGATAAATGAGATACATGGAGACTTGGGATACACAGCCCTACAAGCCTCAATATTTTTATTTACATACTTCCTATATCAAGCTAAATCTAAACTTGCTAAGCTAACAACCATAGGGCTTCTTATTATCTGTGTCTGCTCACCTCTCTTGGCAGCCAGTCGAGGGGGGACAGGATTCGTTTTAATTGCCATTCTCTTTATCTCGCTCACACACTTCTTTATCGGAGGAGGCAATAAAATCAGTTTGAGGAATAAGTTCATCGGCACATTATCGGTTTTGATCCTGATTGCAGGAGCCTACCAAGTTGGACTCAAAAGTGATCCTAATCGATGGGGCGGCATCCTTTCCAGGATTTCACTTGGATTTGAAGGAGATCCGGGTAGCATCTATTGCGAGGGCATAGGATCCCTTGAGGCTGCTCTTAAGTCCAAAGGTGTAGTCATTACACCCGCAATTCAAAAGGGATTGGATAGCATTATTGATGGGGATGGGGCGCGAGTCATGGCGGCACGATCTGGTGCATCCCTGACTCTTGAAAATCCTATGGGTATAGACCAATCTAAGCAAGCCTATCAACAAGCTATTACGAAACTCTGTAATGGTAAACCTGCGATATTTATCTCGCATACACACAATGCCTGGGTAGATACAGCGCTCGCAATTGGGCTGCCAGGAGCTGCATTGCTGTTATTGACTCTCTTGACTTATATGTACCGAGGACGAAATACCCTGAGGGCAAATACGCCCTTAGTCGCCCCATTTGGAATGGCCCTATTCGCAAGCGCCTCACTTTGGATCTTAAGGGGATTGTTAGACTCGGTACAAAGGGATCAAATGCTAGAAATGCAGGCCTTTGTAATGGCATTGCTGCTGGGAATAATTATTACTAAGAATTTCACGCAAAATAAAAATAGTGGCGTTAAGGCCTGTTAAATAGTGTCTCAAATTTTTCATTGCGAGAAATTACCCACGAACGGAGCCTCTCTTTTACGCGTCGAATTCTGGAATCTTTGTAATACTTTCCAGAACCACCTCCTACCCCACAAACTACGGGAGGGTTCTTGAAAATAAAGCCGCTTAGATGCTCACGCATTGCTATTTCAAGAAACCTATCCTCGATACTGATGCCACTCACCCCCCCGATATCAATGTGGGCATGAGCCAAGTACGCCTTATAAAAATTCGTATCCGCTATGTAGAAGCGAGTATCAATATACTCAGGTTTAGACCTCTTCAAGGAAAATGCATTTGAGAAAAAAACTTGGCATAAAAATTTTCCGTTCCACTCTGCAGTGCATTCTAGAAAATTATCAACCCAAAGCTTAGCAGTGCATTTTGAAAACCATTGAGACTCGCTTAGAATTTCCGAGTGCTCCAGAGCGTAGCGAATAATTTCTCCTTCGCCAAACCCCTTCCCATGGATTTTAATTAAAGCAGGATCATTGTTGAATGATAAGCATTCAATATTTGCATTTGGAAAGTGCTCCGCTACTAACGAAGAGAAATCAAATCCCGATCCATCACACAATACATATTTGTTTTTAGGGGATATATCCAACCACTTTTTAATTGATTCTAAAGTGTGAAATATCCTCAATTTTTCATCTTTGAGATGAACCGATTGATCCATCGCAATAACGCTCGAGGTAAGAAGAATTGGTGGCAAGTTATCCATAAAGTTAAAAATAACTTTGCAAATACCTACCCAAACGCTTAATACGTCTCAATAGTCGAGATGGCAGTGATTTTTTTGTGGCGCCAAAATGGTCATCCACATCCCAAGCAGACTGATAAATCACGCCGAAATAATTTTCTGCTAATTTAGTTTCAGTTTCACCCAAACGCTTCATTAAAAAAAACTGCCAGTCATAGTGATATGTTCGGAATAAAGGCTCAATTGCAATTAAGGGGATAGCGTGATATTTCAAAGCCGCCTCCCCATATATCAAAGACTCTGGGTGATCCGAGGTAATGAGATCCCAAATGCTAATGCCTTTAGGTTGTAAAAACTCTTGATCCAAAGATTGCCAGACTCTAGCTGACCAGTTGAATGGGGCTGGCGCGCAATAAAAACTGGGGCCAACTCGATTGAATAATTTCTGAACACGCTCAGCTTCCATCCCGAGATTTCGCTTCAGTTGAAGATGCCCACGATTAGCTGAAATTTGAAATAGCTCTTTATTTTGATGCAGGACGGTGTAAGGGGTATTGTCATCTGTAACAAAGTCCGATTTTTTAAAATCACGAATAAATTTGCTATCGGAATCCAAGCAAAGATAGTTTTCAGCTAAACCTAATCTCCAAAATTCTGCTTTTATAATCTGTTGGGAGAGTCTTCCGGACATTTCACGGTAACGAACTAAATCAGCGCGAGGATTAGAGGCAACGATTTGCTCATCCGCCACCCAGATGTAACCCACCTGACCGATTACACCCTCCAATAATGCCTTCTCGGCAGTTGGCGTCGAAATATAAAATGGTATGCGATCGACGTTGTATTTATCAATTGAAGCCAGCAACCGCTTTAAGCGCAGAAAATCTTGGCGATAAGACTTGCAATAGAGAACTAGATCTTTCAAATGCTTCTTTCGGTTTTTTCTTGAACTTCTAAAAGTATTCTATACGCAGCCTGATTCACACCCACTGGCAACCACTTAGGCTCAATTAGTCTTCTATTTTTCCAGTCCAACCAAATTCTTTCCACAGCAAGTTCAACGGCCTCGATATCGCTTTGAGGGCTCAAATAAGCCGACCGCTCCAGTAACATCTGATCAAGTTGAGGATTGCGATGTGTGATACCCCAAATCGGACGCCCAGTCCATAGATAGTCGTAGAGCTTGGAAGGTATGTACTCAGCACACCACTCATCATTGCCATGCAGAAGAATCAATACATCAGCTGACTGCATCTTTTCTACTACGCGCTCTCTACCCGATTTACCGGTTACTGGATCTCTCTCCAATCTACCATGGGCTAGCAATACATCTTCGAACTGAAGATTTTTAATTGACTCGCTTGTCAATGGATCTAAAGGCGCGCCATAAGCATGAATCCGAATCCGCTGCCTAGCCTCAGGAAATTTCTTGAATAATGGTACAAGGGCTTTCAAGATGGTTGAGAGTGAGCGATCATTGGCTAGCGATCCAAAGTGGCATAAATTTAGATGGTCTGAATACTGATGCATCTTCGACTTACTTAATCCTCCTGGTGGCTCAGCGCCCGGAAGAACCATAAAACCATGCGCATTATTTGGTGTGTTGAGGTTGGTATTGCGCACCTTTGCGTAATGCAAAGCACCATCTGTAAACCACCAAGCCAAATCTGCATATTTACAAATCTGCTTTTCTAGATATTGACGAAATTGTGCGTCTCGGTTTTTTGGCTTGCCAAATCCGGGATCAATTGGACTTTGGCGTATTACCAGTGGATCATGAATTTCCACAATCCAAGGTAGGCCAGTTTTTTTCTTGAGCCATAAACCTGCTAAGTGCGCAGACCAAGCACCCCCAGTCGAATAAATTAAATCCACCTTGCCTTCGCGGATCAGCTGCAAACCATGCATATAAGCTGGCATTGCCCAAGACCACTGACTAGAGTAGCCAAGAAAGGATTTCTCTAGTGCGATAAATGGCGCGAGCAATAAAGAAACTAAACCTGTAGCAACTTTATAGAATGGTCCACGACCATACTGGTTTGCAATCCAATGACGAAAATCAAAACGGAAAGCTGCTGGGCCCCAGGCCAAAAATTGCTTGTGCGGAAATCGACTGTCTTTTATTCCAGTGATGGCACTAAAAACTTGAGGCTGAATACCAGCATCCAATAAATAAGGGACCTTGTCAGTAATGGTAAGGCTTGATGCCCGACCATCCATATTGAAACCATGCGACAGGATTAACCAGTTCTTTTTTTGCATTTGCGTAGTAGTTCGCAATAGTGACTAGTTACCGGCAACAATGGACATTACTGCCATGCGCACCGCAATACCAAAGGTAACTTGATTGAGAATGACTGACTGGGGACCATCCGCTACAGCTGAATCAATTTCTACTCCACGGTTCATAGGGCCTGGATGCATCACGATGGCATCAGACTTAGCTAAGGCCAAGCGCGTAGGCGTTAAGCCATACTGCTTGAAGAAAGCATCACCCTCTGGAACTTGTCCTGCTTCCATGCGTTCCTTCTGAATACGCAATGTCATGATTACATCAACACCCTTTAAGCCCTCTTCCATACTATGGAAGACCTTAACGCCCAACATGTCTAGATCGCTCGGCAAGAGACTTTCGGGGCCAATCGCTCGAATGTCGGTACAGCCTAATGTTCGCAAAGCGCAGATGTTCGATTTTGCTACTCGGCTATGCACAATGTCACCTACGATAGCAACTTTCAGGCCACTAAAGTCTTTCTTAAAGTGGCGCATTGTGTACATATCCAGCAAGCCTTGAGTAGGATGCTGATGACTACCATCGCCAGCATTGACTACGTGAACGTGCGCAGGAATGTTTTGAGCGATCTCAATAGGCGCCCTAGAAACACTGTGACGCACTACAAAAATATCTGCCTGCATTGCCACTAAGTTATCAATCGTGTCTAAAAGACTTTCGCCTTTTGCAGTAGAGGATGTAGAGATATCCAAATTAATCACGTCTGCTGATAAACGCTTAGCAGCGATCTCAAAAGTAGTACGCGTGCGGGTAGAGTTTTCAAAGAACAAGTTGAAGACGCTCTTACCGCGAAGTAGTGGAACTTTTTTTACTTCTCGAGCAGGATCTGTCACACTCACAAACTGTTGTGCAGTATCCAAAATATGCAGAATCTGTTCTTTTGGCAAACCCTCTAAAGTCAGCAAATGGGTTAACTCACCAGCGGCATTGAATTGATTTACGGGAGTGATGATTGAATTATGCATACCGCTCATTCTGCACGCCCCTCTAATTGGAAGCTGAACTTGCCAGCATCATTTTTTTCCAAGATCAATATTTGATTCTCCGGAACACTTACTTGCTCACCTACAAAGTCAGCAGAAATTGGTAATTCACGATTCTCACGATTCGCTAAAACCATCAACTCTACTTGAGCAGGTCTACCGAAATCAAATAATTCATTGAGTGCTGCACGAACCGTACGACCCGTGAGCAAAACATCATCAATCAAAATCACATTTGCGCCATTCACCTCGAATGGAAGATGGGTAGACATCGAGCTGGCGGTACGAAGCGCCGTCATACCCTTCTCGGCATAGTCATCTCGATGAAAGGCCACATTAATTACTCCAAAGTGGGGAAGATTTAAATCCGCAGCTAAACGCTCCGCAATCCAAGCCCCACCCATTGCAAGACCAGCCAACTCAAATAAATCGCCAGCCTTTTTGCGCTGACTCAAAGTCTCTAGTAATTTCAGATAGGACTGCTCTGCATTCATCTCAACTAATCCAATTCTTTTCAAGAAAATACTGCTCCAAAATCAAGGCCGCAGACTCGGCATCCAAATTGTCTCGCATATCGGGATCACCCTCTAAAACAGCCGAGGTATAGCGCTCATCTACCCACTCCACCGGCAACTGAAAGCGTCCGTGCAACTGATTGCCAAAGCGGCGGGCCTTGGCACTCATGTCGTGCTCAGCTCCGTCAGGATGGCATGGCAGCCCCACCACCAACCGATTTGGCTGCCAATCTTTGATGAGGGTCTGAATAGCCTTAAATCGCAGATCCTCAGATGGCTCCTCAATAATCTTCAATGGCTGGCCAGCTTTGGTCAGAGTATTCCCAACAGCAACGCCAATACGCCGCGTCCCAAAGTCAAAGGCCAAGACCGTCAACTCTGCGCTCTTGTTAATGCTCTCAGGCATGCCCTGCCTCGCCAGATAGATGGGATGGATCAAATCCTAAAAGACCCATCGTACGCTCGTAGCGCTGGGTAGAGGGGGTATTAAAAATAATCTCAATCATTTGCTTCTGAGATAAGGGGACATTGATCCAGCCATTGAGGGTGATCTCCTCCTCAAGTTGGCCCGCACTCCAACCCGCATAACCCAAGGTCATTAAGAACTTGCTGGGTCCAGAACCAGTTGCCACGGCCTCAAGCACATCCTTAGATGTCGTCATGGTCAAACCACCCGGAACGGCTAAGGAGGAGCTATATGCCACCTCTGTGGTGGGTTCGTGCAAGACAAAACCACGCTCAATTTGCACTGGACCACCAAAATAGACTGGCTGTTCAGATACTGGCTCAGCCTCCAGCTTGACCTCAATTTTTTCAAATAAGGCACCCATATCGAGTTCGGTGGGGCGATTAATCACCAAGCCCATCGCACCCCGTTCGGTATGCTCAAAAAGATAGATAACTGAACCTGCAAAATTGGGGTCGACCATCCCAGGCATAGCAATGAGGAATTGGTTTGCTAGATGATCAGCAGAATAAGCAATTGAGGACCCAGCAGCAGAAGCTTGGGTAGTCTGGGTGGGTGCCGCAACTTGACCCACAGGGGCTTTTTTAGCCATGTTCATGTGGGTTTATTTTACCGAATTCTTACCCTGGTTAGATCTTTCCAGTGAGCCAGTAGGCTAAAAGACCAACTACCTCATGCACCACCTTATTCCAGTTTTGCACGCCATCCTCTAGGTCAAACTTACCCCAGCGAAGCTGGTTGCTAGTTTGGTAGTCGACGGGAACCGGAATTACCTCAACTCCCCGCCTCTGGAAAATCTTTACTGATCGGTACATGTGCGATGCCGAAGTAATCATCAGCCAAGGTTTTAGGGGTGCACTAGCTTCTTTGGCGCTCTCAGCCCCCAGCTCCAAGATCATCGGCTTCATCAATATGACATTTTCATAAGTATTGCGGGATTGGTTTTCGTAATGGGCATTTTTGTCCGGCAAACCCTGCTCCGCGATCAGCTGCTTAAAGGCATCCGCCTCAGAAATGCCCTTAGGAGAAAGGCGCCCAGAGAAGCCGCTAAAGATAAAAGGCAGATCGGGATACTTGCGAATAAGCTCAAAGGCTTTGGTGACTCGCTCGGCCGAGGAATAAATTGATACCTCGCCACGATCCTCTGCAATCTCGCCGCCCTCAATGGCGCCGCCCAAAATAATGATCCCGCCAAAGTCTGCCTCCGACATCTGAGCAAGCTGAACCTTAGGAACGCTATCTTCAAGAGCTCTTAAAAAGACCTCGGAAGTTGGCAACCATCCAACCAGCAATAAGTCTGCCAAAGCGAATAGCAAGAATCGTTTGCATAGATGGGTTTTTCTAAGACTTAGAAATAGCAGGCTGAGCGCCACAAAAACGATTACCCAGTTGAGGGGCTCAATGCAAAACTGCACTAGTTTTGAAAAAACGAAAAATAAAGTATCCATCAGTGATCAATCTATTTAATAAGCGGAATATTACTCGCAAGCCCAGCGAAGCTCCTCAATAAGCCCTAATATAGGGGCTATGCAAAAAGCTCTCGTTTGGCTCCGTCGCGACCTGCGTCTCTATGACAACGCCGCCCTTCATCACGCCCTGAAAAATAATAGCCAAGTTTGGCTAGCGTTTATCTTCGATACTGAAATTCTGGATCCACTGAAGTCTGAAGATCTAGATGCAAGCGGTCTGAAGCATGATCGGCGTGTAGACTTCATTTGGCAGGGTCTAGAACAAATCGATGAACAATTACGCAAACTAGGTGGCGGACTCATTGTTCAGTACGGAAAACCCACTACGTGTATTCCGAAGATTGCGGAAGCTTTGGGCGTTAATACCGTTTACACCAATCATGACTATGAGCCCTCGGCCATAGCCCGTGATGCTTCTATAGCAAGATCACTAGAGAAATTTGGTATTGAATTGGAGACCTTCAAAGATCAGGTCATCTTTGAGAAAAAAGAAATTCTCACCAACTCCAACACCGTTTTCTCAATCTTCACCCCTTATAAAAATAAT
This sequence comes from Polynucleobacter sp. 80A-SIGWE, assembly GCF_018882295.1. Lineage (GTDB taxonomy): Bacteria > Pseudomonadota > Gammaproteobacteria > Burkholderiales > Burkholderiaceae > Polynucleobacter. The sequence continues at coordinate 534,251 of NZ_JACVOR010000001.1, read as the reverse complement.
TGGCTTAAGACGCTGCAAGAAAAAGATATTGCCGCTTATGACTGCGACCCTAAAAAAGGTCAGTTAGCCGCTATCCCAAAATCATTAGAGGTGCCCTTTCCACCCCTAGAGTCTATGGGCTTTAGCCCGACTGGGATTGAAACTTATCTTCCTCCGGGATCGGAGGGTGGGCAGAGTTTCTTGGAGGATTTCCTACACCGCATCGATCAATACCAAATCGGTCGAGACTTCCCTGCCATCAAAGGCGTGAGCTATCTATCCACACACCTCCGCTTTGGCATGCTATCCATTCGAGGCTTGGTACGCGAAGCACACCGCCGCATGCTTGCTGGCAGCATGGGTGCAACGATCTGGTTAAGCGAACTGATTTGGCGTGATTTCTATTTCATGATTTTGGCGAATCACCCACGCCTTGCTGAGGGCGCAGCCTTCAAGCCAGACTACGACAATATCGAATGGGAAAGCGGTGCTACTGCCAAGAAATTATTTAAAGCTTGGTGTGATGGCAAAACGGGTTACCCCTTGGTAGATGCTGCCATGTGCCAACTCAACCAAAGTGGCTATATGCATAACCGCTTACGCATGGTGGTTGCCAGCTTTCTCACCAAAGACCTAGGAATTGATTGGCGCTGGGGCGAAATGTATTTTGCAAAACACCTCAATGACTTTGAGCTGTCTTCTAACAATGGCGGGTGGCAATGGGCCTCCTCTTCAGGATGCGATGCGCAACCCTACTTCCGCATCTTCAATCCGATCACCCAATCCCAGAAGTTTGATCCCGAAGGAAAATTTATCCGTCGCTACTTACCTCAACTGGATAAGCTCTCCAAGAAATCCATTCATGCACCTTGGGAAGCCGGTCATATTGAACTGGAGGCTGCCGGCATTCTTCTGGGTCGTGACTATCCCCTGCCGGTTGTTAATCATGATGAGGCGCGCAAAAAGACCTTAGTGCGCTATAGCGTAGTTAAAAAAGTCACCACCGAGGATTCCGCAACTTAATTGCGGGCTTTGGTGCGTTCGGCTTTAAGATAAGGTATGAGCAAGATCTACGCCGTCGGGGATATTCAAGGGTGCACACCGTCCTTGAAAGCGCTCGTCAAAAAACTCCCTACTCAATCTAAGATGATTTTTTTGGGTGATCTTGTGAATCGAGGTCCTGACTCATTAGGTACCCTTCGCTATCTAAAGCAATTACAAGAAGAAAAACGTATTGAATGCATTCTTGGGAATCATGACCTGCACTTGCTAGCCGTAGATGTAGGCATTCGCAAAACCAAGGGGTTGGATACTGTTCAGCCCATACTGGATGCACCCGATAGAGCTGAATTAATTCATTGGTTACGCCATCGGCCGATGGCTCTTAGTAATGGAAAAGTTTTAACAGTTCATGCTGGGGTTTTGCCTCAATGGGATCTGCAGCAAACGATTGAATGCGCACAAGAAGTAGAAAAAGCACTTCGCAACAAATCCTATAAGGATTTTTTAGCGAATATGTATGGTGATACCCCAAACAAATGGAACAATTCCCTTAAAGGCTATGAGCGTTTGCGCGTCATTACCAATGCACTAACCCGTATTCGTTTTTGCACTCCTACGGGCACTATGGAGTTTGAAAGTAAAGAAGGTTTTGAAGATGGTCCGAAGGGCTACATTCCCTGGTTCAAAACTCCTAAGAGAAAAACGCAAGATACTTTGATTTACTTTGGGCACTGGTCAACTCTAGGGCTACTCCAACATAAGCATGTCATTGGATTAGATACTGGTTGCGTATGGGGCGGCAAACTCACCGCCATGGAAATACCCGAATCGGGTAAACCTAATAAGAATTTAGGAATTATTCAAGTGGATGGTTATGACCATCCACTCAGAATGTAATTCTGACTTCTACCTCTTATAACTTTTTAAATGCAGTTTTTGCTGCGGCGATGATCTCATCAAGTACGGCATTGTCATGAGTAATAGAGGTAAATCCAGCCTCATAAGCAGAGGGTGCTAAGTACACCCCTTGATCGAGCATCAAATGAAAAAATTTCTTAAATGCTTCAATATCAGTTTTAGTCACCGCCTCAAAAGAAGTTGGTACCTCATCAGCAAAATAGAAGCCGAACATGCCGCCAACGCTATCCACAGCAAACGGTACGCCCGCTTCGACCGCAGCTAGCTTTAATCCAGTCATGAGCTTTTCGGTTTGACCAGTCAAACACTCATAGAAACCTTCTCTAGAAATAATCTCTAAGGTCTTTAAGCCTGCAGCTACAGCTACTGGGTTACCTGACAAGGTACCCGCTTGGTAAACATTCCCCAAGGGTGCAAGCTTGGACATGATTTCTTTTTTACCACCAAAGGCAGCCATCGGCATGCCGCCGCCCATGACCTTGCCAAGGCAGGTAAGATCAGGCGTAATGCCTTGTAGAGATTGAGCCCCACCTAAGGCAACCCTAAAGCCGGTCATCACTTCGTCGTAAATTAATACGCTGCCATGTTGGCTAGTTAGCTGACGTAGCGTCAATAAAAATTCTTTTGAAGGTTTAATCAAATTCATATTGCCGGCAATCGGCTCAATAATGACTGCCGCAATCTGATCGCCCTGCTTCTGAAATACTTCCTTCAGAGCTGCCACATCGTTATATGGCAACACCAAAGTATGTTTCACTAAATCATGTGGCACGCCACCAGATGACGGGGCATTTTGAGTGGAGTCTGCAAAGGTCAAGAGGCCAGAACCTGCCTTCACCAACAAACTATCTGCGTGTCCGTGATAACAGCCCTCGAACTTGATGATAAGGTCACGGCCCGTATAGCCACGTGCAAGACGCAGAGCGCTCATGGTGGCTTCGGTTCCACTCGATACCATGCGTACTTGCTCAATACTAGGAACCAACTGGCAAATACGTTCTGCTAACTCAATTTCACCTTCGGTAGGAGCGCCGAAGCTAAAGCTGGTTTCTGCAGCTCGCTTTACCGCTTCAACCACTTCTGGGTTCGCATGGCCCGCAATCATGGGGCCCCAAGACATAATCAAATCAATATAGCGCGTACCTTCGGCATCCCAGAAATAAGGACCTTTAGCTTTAGCAACAAAACGGGGTGTACCACCCACCTGACGAAAAGCGCGCACTGGAGAGTTAACCCCGCCAGGAATCGTTTTTTGCGCACGTTCAAATAAGATGTCGTTTTGTCCCAAGATGTTGCCCTGCTTTCGCTAAAGTAATTTAGTAATTAATTGATTTGAGTCGATTAGATCGCCATCATTTCAAAATCTTCCTTACGTGCACCGCACTCAGGACAAGTCCAGTTCATAGGTACATCTTTCCACAACGTTCCTGGTGCAATACCTTCTTCCGGTAGACCAGCAGCTTCGTCATATACCCAACCGCAAATTAAACACATATATGTTTTGAATTCCATGGCCGCCTTCCTTGTCTATACTTTTTTATTTTAAATCTGCTGCAGCATCGCGTTTTTGATGCATCTCAAACTTAAACAGTCTGCACTCTAGCGGGCCATTAAATAAAGGTGTGCGCTTAGATTCTTTAATGCGCAACTGCCCTGGTAAGGCCATATCTGCTGTTAATACAAAGACATGCCAGCCACCGAAGGCATCTTTAAGGTGCTGACCAAACTGTCTCAAGAACTCGACAAACTTGGGGTCTTGCTCTTCTTGAGCTTGCAACTTTTTGAGAGACTCACGGCTAGAACGTTTAGCGCTCTGACGGCCGGTTTCCAGATTAAAAGCATAGCGGTCTTCTGGCTCCTCCGCTTGCTCGTAGGCGTCTTGCTCCATATCTCCGCCCGCAGCACGATCCTGACCTCGCCCACCCTTGATCACTAAGCGCTCACCATAAGGCGGGTTCAAGAGCATGACACCATCTTGAGTATTTGCAGGTGGTTTGCTGGCCAAAGCATCAATCTGGCGAGTCACCGGCAGGCCAGGCAATTGAGCACGCTGCCAATTAGCTTTAAACATCGCCACTAGGCGCTCATTAATATCGCCACCGCTAATGCCTAAAGATTCTGAATCTGGGAACTGTTTGCGTTTTTCCATCATCTCAGCGTGTGCAGCGTCTTTCAGGGAGCCCCAGCGCTTTTGCTCTGCAGTCTCGTTAAAAGGCTTGAGTCTTTGAAATCCAAAACCATGGGCCGAAGTAACCAATGGACGATATGCCAAACGACTTGGCTTCGCATCATCACCATACATCCCTGCCCGAATTGCTCCTGGCGGAACTCCTAATGCCATTTGCGCGGCTTCAATTAAAAAGGTTCCGCTACCGCACATCGGATCAAATAGGGTTTGAGTAGGCTTCCAGCCGGTAATCGACAAAATTCCAGCCGCGAGATTTTCTTTTAATGGAGCGTCACCTTTTTCGTCTCGCCAGCCGCGTTTAAATAAGGCCTCACCAGAAGTATCCAAATAGATAGTGGCATGCGTTGCAGTCAGATGAGCTTGTACACGCACATCCGGAAACGCGGTATCAATACTAGGACGATCGCCAGTGACATCACGTAGGCGATCCACAATCGCGTCCTTAATCTTTAGAGTCGCGAAATTCAAACTCTTAAGCGGGGAACGATGAGCAGTCACATCCACGCGCAGAGTTTGTTTAGAAGAAAACCACTCCTCCCATGCTAAACCGCTAGCTAATTTATAGAGATCTTCCTCTTGGCGATATGGCGATTCCGCCATTTGCAGTAAGACTCGGCTTGCAATACGGGAATGCAGGTTCAAAGCCATTGCAGCAGATATTGGTGCCGCTAAACCCACTCCACCAGTTGGGCTAGTAGGCGTAGGATCAATCACCCAAGCGCCTAAAGCCTTACAGTCAGGTCGCTGCGCAATGCTTGCCAGCTCTTGTGCAAGAGGCACTTCCAATCCACCTGGACAAACAACAAAAAATCTCATGAGGCTAGCAATCTAAAAAAGGGGGAATAAAAAATAGCAAGAAGAATTAAACAATTGGCCGAGGATCAGCGTTAAGGCTTAATAACTACCAAGGCTGTCACAACCAACAAAAGAATTACGGGCACTTCGTTAAACCAGCGGAACCAAACTCCCGAACGGGTATTAACACCATTACGAAACTTCTTCAGCAAGCTCCAACAAGCATGGTGATAACCAATGACTAGGATGACAAAAAACATCTTGGCATGCATCCAAACCTCACCAGCACCAATCTTGAAATGCAACCAAAGGGTTAAGCCCAAGAAGACTGCCGGTACCGCCAAAATAGTCATAAAACGAAAGAGGCGGTCTGCCATCCCAAGAAGACGTGCATACACCTCGGGATTCTTTTCATCTGCCAAATTCACAAAAATACGCGGGAGATAAAATAAGCCTGCGAACCAAGAGGCAATCAAAACAATATGAAAGGTCTTAGTCCATAAATATGCATTGCCCATGATGAATAATTTCCGTTCTGTAATGGAGCTAGATTAAGTGCGAATTTCGCCATGACCCATGACGATGTATTTGAGAGAAGTAAGACCATCTAGGCCCACAGGGCCACGAGCATGTAATTTGTCGTTCGAGATGCCAATCTCAGCACCAAGCCCATATTCAAAGCCATCCGCAAAACGAGTACTAGCATTGACCATTACGCTGGCACTATCAACTTCCCGCAAAAAACGATTCGCTTGCACTTGATTATTGGTAATGATGGCATCGGTATGTTTACTGCCGTACTGCTCAATATGGCTCATGGCCTCATCCATATCAGCAACAGTCTTAATCGACAAAATTGGTGCCAAATATTCTGTTTGCCAATCTTCTTCAACTGCAGTGACTAGGTTTTTGAAGCCTGCAGCCTCTAAAGTATTGCGTGTAAGGGCATCAACGCGCAACTCCACACCCTTATCTTGGTAAATCTTACAAAGAGATGGTAACACTTGAGTTGCAATGGTTTTATTGACCAAGAGTGTTTCCATCGCATTGCAAGGAGCATAGCGCTGTGTCTTAGCGTTATCGCAAACCTTAATCGCCATCGCGATATCTGCATCAGCATCAATATAGGTATGGCAGATGCCGTCCAAATGCTTAATCATCGGCACACGTGCTTCCGCCATCAAGCGGGCGATCAAACTCTTACCACCGCGTGGCACGATCACATCAATATATTCAGTCATGGTGATCATTTCACCAACAGCAGCGCGATCTGTAGTGGTCACAACCTGCACCGCATCCATTGGCAAATTAGCAGTATCTAAGCCTTCTTGAATCAATTGCGCCAACATAGCATTTGAATCAATCGCCTCCGAACCACCACGCAAGATAACCGCATTACCTGACTTCAAGCAAAGTGCGGCTGCATCAATCGTGACGTTAGGGCGAGACTCATAAATAATTCCAATCACACCGAGTGGCACACGCATCTGACCGAGTTCAATACCAGAGGCCTGTTTTTGCAATGGCGTTATTTTGCCAATCGGGTCTTCAAGAGAAACAATTTGCTCCAGACCTAAGGCCATAGATTCAATGGTCTTTGGAGTCATGGTGAGTCGGTCAATAAAAGCAGCGTCTTGACCATTGGCTTTTGCTCGAGCAACATCAAGTGCATTCACTCGCAAAATTTCCTCAGAACGCTCACGAACTAACTTTGCAATATGCAATAAGGCCTGATTTTTCTGTTCGCTAGATGCCCGCGCCATTGCGCGTGAAGCCTGACGAGCACGTCGGCCAATATCTTGCATCATTTGCCCGATAGTATTTTTTGAATTGCTCATATCTTTGTTATATCTAAATTAATATTGTTTTGTCTCAACTTCAATCTTCACCCTAAATCCATCTAGCGCAATAAGTTACCCACCAAACGCAAGCCGTCCCAAGGATCTGCTGGTAATTCAGCCGCATGCAAACCTTTGGCCTGGCGATCTAAGCCTGCTGCCACCTGCATCGCTCTGCGCAACTTCAAAGGCTGCACCCGTTTTAGAGCCATAGGATATAAACGCTCTTTATTGCCCCAGATACGATTGGCACGCATTAAATTCTGAACTGACTCTCCTGCATCACTCGCTGCCTTCAGTTTCGATAGTATCCGAAGCTCTTCCGTTACGCTCCATAGAATCAAAACCAAAGGCTCACCCTCACCTTTGAGGCCATCAAGCATGCGATTGAGGCGAGGCAGATCACCAGCCAACATCGCTTCAGTTAATTCAAAGACGTTATAACGAGCTACCTTCAAAATGGCTGACCGAATTTGCTCTTCCGTCAGCACCCCAGCAGGATGCAACAAACCTAGTTTCTGAATCTCTTGGTGAGCAGCGATAAGGTTACCCTCCACTTGCTCAGCAATAAAAGCTAAGGCGCGCTGCCCATCTGGACCTGACTGCACTTCTTGGCCCTGCTTCTTGAGTCGTCCTGCAATCCATTGTGGCAATTGCGTGCGATCCAAGGAATCCAATTGAATGGCCATGCCCGCTTCATCTAAAGCGCTAAACCAGGCAGAGGTTTTGGTCTTGCCATCTAATTTGGGTAGGATGATGCAAAAAATAGTATCTGGTCCTTCGGGCCCCACCAGCTGAGACTCAATTTGGGCTGAGAACTGTTTGAGCGCATCAGCACCATCACGGCCAGGCTTGCCTGTTGGTATACGCAACTCTACCCAGCGCTTGTCTCCGAACAAAGACATTGTTTGGCCTGCACTTAATAAAGCGCTCCAATCAAACCCGCGCTCTTGCAATAAGACTTCACGATCGGTGTAGCCCATTTTTTTCGCAGTAGCGCGCAGCTGATCCATCGCCTCCATCATGAGGAGGGGCTCATCACCACTAAAAATGTAAAGGGGCTTTAACGAAGCCGCTGAATTAAGTGACTTCAAATGAACCTGCAGGGCATCGCTCTTAACCATGCGATTTGCTCGTCATTCTTTAAAAGCTTTTAGTCTGTGGTGCTCGAGCAGATGCAGAAACACGACGCAGGATTTGTACCGCAAGATCTCTACGCATCTGAGTCAAGAACTGCTGCATTTGGACGTCGGTTGCCAAAACGGTAGATACCGAGAAGTCCATGTCTCGAGTCAGATAGATTTCGGCTTCAGGTACGACATCAGCTCCTGCATTGTCATAAGCCCTAAACCCAACGCGAATGTTTAAGCGATAGGCAGAGACTTGACCATTCGAGTTATAGGCCAAGATCTCCCGGCCATTCACATCATTTGTTATTTCCAGAATTAAATCGGCATCTTTAGGATTAATGGCGACCTTTGCATCGGTCCCAGTCAAGATGGCTGTCTGTAAATCAGCGCGTAATGGTGGCGATGGGTTACCAGTAATTGCAATCACCTTGAATGGTAAATCGACCATGCCACGTAAGCGATAGCCGCAGGCTATCAAACCACTGACTGGAGCCAAGGCCAGAAACCCAAGCATGGTACGTCGAAGGTGATTTACGCGCATGTGTTTAGTTTCTATCCAAAGTAATTTGCAACGATCTAAGCAACAATATTAATTAAGCGACCCGGCACCACAATCACCTTTTTAGGGGCTGCGCCATTTAATGCTTTTACAGCAGGCTCACTTTGTAATGCCAAGGTCTCAATTTGCTCTTTAGTGGCATCTGCAGGCACACGGATATCACCACGCAACTTGCCATTGATTTGCAACATGATGGTCAACTCAGTTTGAATCAGTGCAGTCTCGTCTACTACGGGCCATGGTGCATCCAATAGACTGCCAAAAGATTGATCGCAACCAATCTCATTCCAGAGGGCATGCGTTAAGTGAGGCACGACTGGGTAAAGCACCCGAATCAAAATACTCAGACACTCACGCAACACAGCAGGTCGCACCACAGTCTTATCACCTAATTTCACAGGCTCTAAGACATTCAACATCTTCATTGCCGCAGAAACTACTGTGTTGTATTGGCGACGTTGATAGTCAAAGTTAGCCTGCTTCAGAATAGTGTGCACTTCACGACGCAATTCTTTTTCAGCATCATTTAAGTCGTTTGGTAATGTCTCGCTAGCAGCGCGGATTGCATCAGCCTGACTACTGGAATACATCCATACGCGACGCAAGAAACGTGATGCACCTTCTACGCCGGCACTAGACCACTCGAGTTGCTGCTCAGGAGGGGCAGCAAACATCACAAAGAGACGTGCAGTATCGGCGCCGTATTGATCAATCAAAGCCTGAGGATCAACGCCATTGTTTTTACTCTTAGACATCTTCTCAACGCCACCAATAATGACTGGTGTGCCAGAAGTATCACCTTTCAGCTTGGCGCTTTGAGGGCGGCCCTTGTCATCAAGCTCGAGCTCTACATCCAAAGGATTTAACCAAGTCTTTTTCCCGGACGCCTCTTCAGAGTAATAAGTCTCATTAAGCACCATGCCCTGCGTTAGCAAGTTTTGGAAAGGCTCATCAAAAGTAATGAGATTGAGATCGCGCATGACCTTAGTCCAGAAGCGCGCATAGAGAAGATGCAAAATCGCATGCTCAATACCGCCAATGTACTGATCCATTGGCATCCAGTATTCGTTACGCGCATCAACCATGGTCTTTGCATCTGGACCGGTATAACGCATGAAGTACCAAGAAGAATCCACGAAGGTATCCATGGTGTCAGTCTCACGACGAGCGGCCTTACCACATTTTGGACACTTCACATTCAGGAAGTCTGCACGCTTATTGAGTGGATTGCCGCTACCATCTGGAACGCAATCTTCAGGTAACACTACCGGCAAATCTGCTTCAGGTACCGGAACTGCACCGCAACCTGGGTTCTGCTCATCGCCACAGTGAATAATCGGAATTGGTGTTCCCCAATAACGCTGACGAGAGATGCCCCAATCGCGCAGACGGTAAGTGGTTTTGATTTCACCAATACCCATCTTTGCTAAATCTTGAGCTACTGCATCAACCGCTTCTTCGTGCGATAAGCCATCGTATTTGCCACTATTGAGACAAACGGCATCATCCTTCTGTGCATACCAATCTTGCCAGTGGCTAGTGTTGAACATGTCTGACGGCGTACGCAAAGCAATCACTTGCTTAATCGGTAAGTCATATTTGAGGGCAAAGGCAAAGTCACGCTCATCATGAGCAGGAACACCCATGACAGCGCCATCGCCGTAGGACATCAACACATAGTTGCCCACCCAAACCGGCACAGGCTCATTAGTCAGTGGATGCGTCACATATAAACCTGTGAACATGCCTTCTTTTTCTTGAGTAGCTAGATCTGCTTCAATCACACTACCTGTTTTACATTTCTCAATAAATTCAGATAACTCAGGATTATTGGTAGCCGCCAATGTTGCTAATGGGTGCTCAGCAGCGACTGCGCAGAATGTAACGCCCATGATGGTGTCGGCACGCGTTGTAAATACATACAACTGACCATCTTGAACAAAGTTACCATGCGCATCTTTAATCTCGTGCTTGAACGCAAAACGTACACCACGACTTTTACCAATCCAGTTTTGCTGCATGGTCTTGACGCGCTCTGGCCAACCTAAGCCATCTAAACCAGAAAGCAATTGCTCTGCATAGGCAGTGATATTGAAGTAATAGCCGGGGATTTCACGCTTTTCTACCAAAGCGCCGGAGCGCCATCCGCGCCCATCAATCACCTGCTCATTTGCCAATACGGTTTGATCGATTGGATCCCAATTGACAACTTGGGTTTTGCGATAAGCAATACCCTTTTCAAGCATCTTCAAAAAGAGCCATTGATTCCAACGATAGTAATCAGGATTACAAGTAGCCACTTCACGCGACCAATCAATTGCAAGACCCATCGCTGCCATTTGCTTTTTCATATAAGCAATGTTGTCGTAGGTCCATTTGGCTGGTGGCACCTTATTCTGAATCGCCGCATTTTCAGCGGGCATACCAAACGCATCCCAGCCCATTGGCATGAGTACGTTATATCCCTGCATGCGCAGCTGTCGCGCCATCACATCGTTGATGGTGTAATTACGAACGTGGCCCATGTGCAACTTACCCGATGGGTAAGGCAACATGGAGCAAGCGTAGTATTTTGGTCTCGGCTTACCGGAAGCATCTTCAGCATTCTCAGAAACCTTATAGGCTTGCGCGCTTTCCCAATCAGCTCGTGCTGCAGCTTCAATACTGCGGTGGTCGTAATCCTTACTCATTCAATACAACTCTTTTCTTCTACTCTGTTTTACTAAACTGATTTACGCAGGCCAAGAACATCTTGCATGTCATACAGGCCGGCATTTTGACTCTGCAAGAAGCGTGCGGCGCGCAGAGAGCCTTGTGCATAAGACTGACGGCTAGAAGACTTATGGCTAATCTCAATACGCTCGCCCTCGCCTGCAAATAAGATAGTGTGATCACCCACAATATCTCCACCACGAATAGTGGCAAAACCAATCGAGCCCGGTTTACGCTCGCCAGTGTGACCTTCGCGGGCATATACAGCAACATCATCTAACTTCTCACCAAGGGCCTCCGCAATCACTTCACCCATGCGCAGTGCGGTACCTGATGGAGCATCTACCTTATGACGATGGTGGGCTTCAACGATTTCAATGTCGTAACCTTCATTCAACATCTTGGCCGCAATTTCCAATAATTTGAATGTGGCATTCACACCCACACTCATGTTTGGCGCAAATACGATGGCTAAACTTGTCGAAGCTTTCCTCAGGCTGTCGATTTGTTCTGGGGTCAGACCAGTTGTACCAATAATCATTTTGCTACCAGTCTTTTGCGCCACAGCTAAATGGGCCATCGTGCCTTCTGGTCGTGTGAAGTCAATTAGGAATTCAGCACCACTCAAAGCCTTAGCAACATCCGATGTAATAGTTACGCCAGTCTTTTTACCCAAGAACGCACCAGCATCTTCACCCAGCAGCGGGCAAGACTCATGCTCCAAGGCGCCAACTAGCTCAGCATCTGCGCAATTAAGCACAGCCTCGATCAACATTTTTCCCATGCGGCCGGTTGCACCAGCAATTGCGATTTTCATCATTTATATCTTCGTTTCTTATTCAAGGTTGTCGAGAGAATTCATTCGACATCAGCACAAAAATTATCTTTACTTCGCTTCACTAGCCTGCGGAATATTGAGGGCGCCTGGGCCTAAGGGTTGAGGCTCAGGCTGGGCATCTGGTGATTTTTTTGAAAAACTAAAAAAGTCCCAAAAAGAACTGCCGGCTGGAGTCGCAGGCACAGGTGCCCCAGCGGGCAAATTATTGGTTGGGCTAGGTACCAGCAACTCAGGCTGCTGCAACGGCGTAGTTACTGGCGGCTTATTTGACCCCGTCACCACATCCCAGAAGGAGCGCTTAGTTTTTGCATAACCATCAATCTCGGCAACCAACTCCACTTCAGTTGGCAAGGCATCACCTTGGAACTTAACTAATTTATCGCCTTCGAAAAATACGGTGACGCGACGCTCTTTGCTCATTTGCTGACCGGAACGCTTAAATTCAAAAACGTAATCCCAACGATTGGCGTGGAAATAACTAGCTAGTAAGGGTGTTCCCAAAATTTGGCGAACTTGTTCGCGACTCTGACCCACTTGCAGTTTGGCGTATTGCTCGCTAGAAATAAAGTTACCCTGCACCACATCAGGAACGTAAGGTTTAAAAACTTTATTCATCCAAGCACGTTGGGTTTCATCTACGGCGCTAGTACAGCCTGTGGCGATGATTACTGTACTTACAGTAGCAATAACTAGTCCAGACCGAGCGAGGCCAAAAACCCCAAAAATGGAGTTCAATAGATGAGTAAAAAGTTGAGGGCAATTTTGCATGGCAGGCCGTATCATTAAGACATTGATTTTAGCTCCCAAACCCATGAATATGAACCAAAACCCTACTCCAGCAGATTTACGCGATATTGGCCTTAAGGCGACCGGTCCACGCATGAAAATCTTGGACTTTTTTCATCAAAATGGTGGCACGCATTTCAGCGCCGAAGACGTCTTCATGGCCCTAGCCAAGGATGACAAAGAAATTGGTTTAGCCACGGTATATCGGGTACTCACCCAGTTTGAACAAGCAGGGCTCTTGCTCCGCAGTCATTTTGAGTCAAGCAAAGGGGATGGCAGAGCTATTTATGAGCTTAATGAGGGTCAACACCATGATCATTTAGTTTGCCTGGATTGTGGCCATGTTGAAGAGTTTGTCGATGAAGCAATTGAGAAAAGGCAGCGCGATATTGCCAAAAACCTGGGTTTTAAGCTCCAGGAGCACTCTTTAGCAATGTATGGTCACTGCCAAAAGAAGGGTTGCCGGAATAAGCCAAAGCCTTAATTCAGGAAGATAAGCGCAGATAATGAAAAAAGACCTCAATTGAGGTCTTTTTTACGTTTAAAGCAATAATTTAGGAGTTTTTAGCGTAAAACCTGATCAATTACTTACTTTACAGCCATCAATGCTTCAGCGGCATTGAGCATTTGGACTGAATAGCCCCACTCGTTGTCATACCAAGCCAATACTTTGACCAACTTGCCATCTGCTGATACGCGAGTCTGGGAAGCATCATAAATACTTGGGCGTGGATCGTGATTGAAGTCGATGGAAACCAAAGGCAAGGTATTGAAACCCAAAATACCCTTCAATTCGCCCTCACTTGCTGTTTTGAGGATGGAGTTGACTTCATCCACGCTAGTAGCGCGGCTGGCAGCAAAGGTTAAATCCACAACAGAAACGTTAATGACGGGCACGCGCATTGCAAAACCATCGAAGCGCCCTGCTAAAGCTGGCAATACCAGGCCAACTGCTTTTGCAGCACCTGTCTTGGTTGGAATCATGCTGGTCACGGCAGAACGCGCTCGGCGCATATCCTTGTGATACACGTCAGTCAGAACCTGATCATTAGTGAATGCATGAATCGTAGTCATCAAGCCAGACTCGATACCAATCTTTTCTAGCAATGGCTTAACCAAAGGCGCTAAACAGTTAGTCGTACAGCTCGCATTGGAAACCACAACGTCGCTTGGTTTGAGAACTTGCTGATTTACACCGTAAACAATTGTGGCATCCACATCTTTTTCACCGGGAGCAGAAATCAGTACTTTCTTCGCACCCTGAGAAATATGCACCATGGCTTTTTCTTTTGAAGTGAATTTGCCTGAGCACTCGAGCACGAGATCCACACCCAACTCACCCCATGGAGTTTCTAAAGGATTACGAGTGGAGAACATCTTGATGCGATCGCCATTAACTACCATGCAATCGCCATCCACTTTTACTTCAGCAGGAAAACGGCCGTGCGCGGAATCATATTGCGTCAAGTGTGCATTGATGTCGATATCACCCATCGCGTTAATTGCGACGATTTTGATATCACGTCTTGGCTTGCCATTGACTTGATCTTCATACAAAGCACGTAAGACCATACGACCAATACGACCATAACCGTTAATTGCGACACGAATTGTCATTCCATTCCCCTTACTAATTTTGAATTCTTAAATAGATAAATTATTTTTTCTTTGCGATGCATTGCTTCACAGTTTTAGCAATCTGATCGACTGTTAAACCAAAATATTCATAGAGCACAGGTGCTGGAGCTGATTCACCAAAGGTATCAACGCCATGCACTGCTGCGCAACCATACTTCCACCAGAAATCAGTCACACCTGCTTCAACAGCAATGCGCGGAACGTCAGCTGGCAATACTTTTGCTTTGTAAGCGGCATCTTGTTGGTCGAACACGGTAGTTGATGGGATTGATACAACACGAATTCCAAAACCTTCACCCTCTAAACGCTCTGCAGTTTGTAGTGCCAAAGCAATCTCAGATCCCGTAGCAATAATTACTGCATCAATTTTAGATTTCTTAGGCTCACGTAAAACATATCCACCACGTGCAATATCCTTTACTTGCTGGCTATTGCGCGACACAAATGGACAGTTTTGACGACTGAAGATCAAAGCACTTGGGCCATGCTTACGCTCAATCGCAGCACCCCATGCAACCGCACTTTCAGTGGTATCACATGGACGCCAAACCATCAAATTCGGAATGAGACGCAAGCTCGCTACATGCTCAACAGACTGGTGGGTTGGGCCATCTTCACCCAAGCCAATAGAGTCATGTGTAAAGACAAAGATGCTGCGCAACTTCATCAATGCAGCCATGCGCAATGCGTTACGACTGTAATCAGAGAAAGTTAAGAATGTTCCGCCAAATGGGATATAGCCACCATGCAAAGCGATACCGTTCATGATGGCGCTCATACCAAATTCGCGCACACCGTAATTAATGTGGTTACCCCACTGATCACCACGTACAGCCTTACATGAAGACCAGTTCGTTAAGTTGGAGCCTGTTAAGTCAGCAGAGCCGCCCATGAATTCTGGCAATGCAGGAGCTAATGCCTCGATGGCATTTTGACTCGCCTTACGAGTGGCAATGGTTTCTGCTTTGGTTTCGCAAGTTTTTAAATAAGCATCTAAAGTTTTAGAGAAGTCTTTAGATAAGTCACCTTGCATGCGGCGCTGTAATTCAGAAGCCAGCTCTGGATATTTATTTTTGTATGCTTGGAATTCTTTATTCCACTCATGCTCAGCAGTTTGGCCACGTTTCTTGAAATCCCAGGCATCGTAAATATCTTTCGGAATTTCAAATGGGGCATACGGCCAATTCAATGCAACGCGAGTTGCTGCAATTTCTGCTGCACCCAATGGGGAGCCATGCACCTTATCGCTGCCAGCCATATTCGGCGAGCCTTGACCAATCGCTGTCTTGCAACATATCAAGGTTGGCTTGTCACTCTTCTTTGCTTTAGCAATTGCGCTAGAGACAGCCTCTGCATCATGACCATCTACATCTCGCAGAACATTCCAGCCATAAGCCTCAAAACGCTTTGGCGTATCTTCGTTAAACCAAGAAACTACTTTGCCATCAATGGAGATGCCGTTGTCATCCCATAGCGCAATCAATTTATTGAGTTTGAGTGTGCCAGCCAATGAGCACACTTCATGACTAATACCTTCCATCAAACAACCATCACCCAAAAATACATAGGTGTAGTGATCAACAATATCGTGACCTGGGCGATTAAATTCTTGCGCTAATAATTTTTCTGCAAGCGCCATACCCACTGCGTTTGAAATCCCCTGACCCAAAGGACCAGTCGTTGTTTCTACTCCGGGAGTAATTCCGTATTCAGGATGTCCCGGTGTTTTGCTGTGCAATTGACGGAAATTTTTCAACTCGCCAATTGGCAAGTCGTAACCTGTGAGGTGCAACAAGGAATACAACAACATCGAGCCGTGACCGTTTGATAAAACAAAGCGATCGCGATTCATCCAATGCGGATCAGTTGGGTTATGTTGCAAATGCTCATTCCAAAGACCAACTGCAATATCGGCCATACCCATTGGCATTCCGGGGTGTCCGGAATTGGCTTGTTGAACTGCATCCATGGATAAAGCACGAATGGCGTTTGCCATACGAATTTGAAGGTTTGACATCGTAAATTAGGTCTCTAGGAAATTAATTAGCTATATTTCAGTAATGCCTCAATTTTATCTTCCCGGCCCATGGGAAACCCAAAAGCCAAATATCCTCACCCCTGAGCTTGCTCATCACTTGCGCGTCCGCCGCATCCAGGTTGGTGAACTCTTCCCTATCTTTGATGGAAAAGGCCAGGTTGCCAAGGCCAAGCTTCTTTCCCTGGGTAATAAATCCGGCGAGGCTGAGCTGAGCGACATTCACCTAGACACCCATCGTGAGAGCCCATATGCGATCACCTTGGCACAAGGCCTGGCTGGTGGCGACAAGATGGATTGGGTGGTCGAGAAGGCCATAGAGACCGGTGCCCAAGTCATTGCACCGCTGCAGTGTGAACGCTCAGTCATCAAATTAACTCGCTCTAGTGATGCGGAGAGGGCTCAAAAGCGCCTCCTCCACTGGGAGGGCATTGTTCAGGCGGCCTGTGAACAATGTGATCGCACAGTATTAGCTTCAGTAGAGCCCGTTCAAAGTTTTGAAAGTTATCTACAAAAGCCACAAAAAGAGACACTTAAGCTACTTTTAAGCCCAGATACTGACAAAAGTCTGTATTCAGTACTAATTGATAACCCCCCACAGGATGTGATTTTGATGATTGGACCTGAAGGTGGTCATTCCCCAGAAGAAGAGGCTCAAGCTCAAGCTGCTGGTTATCAGATTGTTTATCTAGGGGATCGGGTATTAAGAACTGAGACCGCTGGAATTGTGGCGATCACTGCCGTTCACAGTATTTGGGACCCAGAAATGCAAAATCGCCTCAAATAAAGGCGATTTATGCTGTCTTACAAGTTACCTAGTTATTAGGCAAAAGAGTAGAACACGCGGTACGGTGTGCGACGCTCAGACCAGAAATCTACAGCATCACGGAATACATCGAGCAGAGTCTCGCGAGCTTCTTTGTCAAACTTCTGTGTACAAGGCAGGCCTTCGAGCACCACTACAAAACCGGGCTGTGGGCCAGACTTATCAACAGTAGTGGTCAAGGCATCGAGCAAAGGATCAAAATTCTTCGCTTGTTGCTTGGTGAATGTGTAGGCAATCGCAATTGCTTCCAATACTTCGCCTTTAGTCATCGCATTTGCACAATTAGCGTAAATGAAATGTTGGCCAAGCTCTGTAGCTGCTTCCTGTAGGTCAGGAGTGCGGAAAGCACGAATAGATTGCACGATATTAGGGCGCACACTGCGCAACATTGCCGGCGGTCCGGCATCGCGAACGGCCAAAGCGGCACGCCAAGAAGCTGTCACTTTTTTCCCCGAAACTTGATTTGCTGCATAGGTTTGTAAACGAGATAAACCACCCTCGGCATAGATGTTGGCAGCAGATGACTCGGTTTCAAGTCGATCGTTGCTATCCCAACTTTCAGCGCGACTGTGTTCGTCGAAGCCTACTGTAGTGCCGTTTTCAGAGCGATTATTCATGATGGGTGCTAGGTTACCCTTAACACGCCATCAAATCAAGCCCAATTACAGTGCATTTTATATAAACCCTTGATTTATATAATAATTATTTATGTTAGTTATTGCTAACTAACATAAATAAAAGATTGCATTTACGTGCTAAGCCACGCCTCTGGCGTTACTTGCTGCCTCAACTACCGCTAAGGTGGTCACATTGACGATACGACGCACAGTAGCTGATGGCGTCAGAATATGAATTGGCTCAGCCGCGCCTAAGAGCAATGGTCCAATGGCAATACCATTGCCAGCAGCAGTCTTTAACAAATTGTAAGAAATGTTAGCGGCATCAATATTAGGCAGCACTAGCAAGTTCGCATCCCCTTTCAAAGGAGATGAAGTCACTGCGCTGGCGCGAATACTTTCATCCAAGGCGCTATCGCCATGCATTTCACCATCCACCTCAAGTGCGGGATCGGCTTTCTGAATCAAAGCCAATACTTCACGCATTTTGATTGCAGATGGCGCATTACTTGAACCAAAGTTGGAATGTGAAAGTAATGCAACTTTCGGCACAAGACCCAACTTACGCATTTCGCTTGCAGCCATCAAAGTCAATTCAGCTAATTGCTCAGCAGTAGGATCGATATTCACATGGGTATCTACCAAGAATACTTGGCGGCCGGGCAAGATCAAGCCAGACATTGCACCATAAACATTGGCACCAGGTTCGTGACCAACTACCTCATCCACATACTTTAAATGCGTAGCTGAATTACCAACTGTTCCACAAATCATGCCATCAGCCATTCCCTTGCTGATCATGATCGAACCGATCAAGCTATTGCGACGACGCATCTCTAACTTGGCAAAAGATTCAGTAACGCCCTTACGCTCAGTCAAGGCTAAGTAGGTTTGCCAGAAATCACGGTAGCGCGGATCATTCTCGGGATTCACAATCTCAAAGTCATCGCCTGATTTAATACGTAAACCAAACTTCTCGATGCGATGCTCGATCACTGCTGGACGACCAATCAAAATCGGGGTGGCTAGATGCTCATCAATGATGATTTGAACGGCACGTAATACGCGCTCATCTTCACCTTCGGCAAACACGATACGTTTTTGTGCGGCCGGCACACGTTTAGCAATGCTAAATAGTGGCTTCATCAAAGTACCAGAGTGGTACACAAATTGTTGCAACTGATTACGGTAAGCATCAAAGTCTTTAATCGGACGTTGAGCAACACCATCATCCATCGCCGCCTTAGCAACCGCAGGTGCGATGACAGTAATTAGGCGTGGGTCAAATGGTTTTGGAATTAAATATTCTGGGCCAAAAGACAAGTTTTCAATACCGTACACAGAGGTCACTACTTCGCTCTGTTCAGCTTGCGCCAACTCCGCTACAGCCCTCACTGCGGCGACTTCCATGCCGCGTGTAATGGTAGTTGCACCAACGTCTAATGCACCACGGAAAATGAATGGAAAGCACAATACGTTATTCACTTGATTTGGATAATCAGTACGGCCAGTTGCCATGACTGCATCAGGACGAACTTCTTTTACTTCTTCAGGAAGAATCTCAGGCGTTGGATTTGCCAAGGCAAATACCAATGGCTTAGGCGCCATCTTCTTAACCATGTCTTGTTTCAACACACCACCAGCAGAAAGACCCAAGAAAATATCGGCGCCTTCAATCGCTTGATCCAATGTGCGCAATTCTGTCTCTTGGCAGAACGGCTCCTTTTCAGGATCCATTAATTCTTTACGGCCTTTGTACGCAACACCAGCTAAGTCAGTCACCCAAATATTTTTACGAGGAATACCAAGGTCAACCAATAAATCTAAGCAAGCCAATGCAGCGGCACCAGCACCCGAAGTAACTAACTTCACATTACCCACATCTTTACCAACGACTTTCAAGCCATTGAGAATTGCAGCAGCAACCACGATCGCAGTTCCATGTTGATCATCATGGAAGACCGGAATCTTCATGCGCGCTTGTAACTTACGCTCAACTACAAAACAATCTGGCGCTTTGATATCTTCTAAATTAATACCACCAAAAGTAGGCTCAAGCGCTGCAATAATTTCAACCAATTTATCCGGATCGTTTTCATTGACTTCAATATCAAATACATCGATACCGGCGAATTTCTTAAATAGAACCGCTTTACCTTCCATCACTGGCTTACTTGCCAATGGTCCAATATTTCCCAAACCTAAGACTGCAGTGCCGTTAGTAATTACGCCAACCAAATTACCGCGCGCTGTGTACTTGAAGGCATTTGCAGGATCCTTAACGATCTCTTCGCAAGGAGCAGCCACGCCAGGTGTGTACGCAAGAGCTAAGTCTCGCTGATTTGTTAGTTGCTTTGTTGGAGCAATCTCAATCTTTCCCGGAGTAGGAAACTCGTGATAGTGGAGAGCGGCCGCTCTTAAATCCGCTATTTGCTGTTCTTTGCTGCTATTGCTTGGTTTACTCATCAGTTCACTCATCAATCAGACGTATTCAAGCTTCTAATTCTATTCCTCTCGGATGGAAGACTCCCAAGAGCCATAAAATAGGGCATGCAATCTCAATCCACCTCGCTTGGCGAATTTGACCTGATTCAGCGTTTCTTCAAAACGCAGTCAGAACGCATGCTTGCGAACAATCCTGGCCAAGTGAAACTGGGGATTGGTGATGACTGCGCCCTACTCAAAATTGACCCTGATGAAGAAATTGCGATCACTAGCGATATGTTGGTCTCAGGGCGACACTTTTTTGAAGATGCCAATCCTGAGTGGCTGGGCTGGAAAGCCCTAGCAGTCAACCTCTCAGACCTAGCAGCCATGGGCGCTAAGCCTTTGGGCTTTACCTTGGCACTCGCATTGCCAGACCCTAATCCAAGTTGGCTGGAGGCCTTTAGCAGAGGTTTATTTGCCATCGCAAATGAATATGACTGCCCACTGATTGGTGGTGACACCACTGCTGGCCCACTCAATATTTGCATCACCGCCTTTGGCGGCATTCCAAGAGACAAAGCCATTCGAAGATCGGGGGCATCGGAAGGTGACGACATTTGGGTTTCAGGAACCGTTGGTGATGCAAGGCTTACTCTTGCTGCACTGCGTCATGAAATTGAATTATCAAAAGATGATTTGGCGCTTGTTAAGGCACGCATGCACCAACCCACCCCCAGGGTGAATTTAGGTATTGCCTTAAGAAATGTAGCTAATTCCGCTTTAGATATTTCTGATGGCCTCTTGGGTGATCTGAGACACATCCTCAAACAGTCAAGTAAAGATGCGGAAGTCTTTTTAGACCAGATCCCGAAATCCAGCACGTTACTCAAGCAATCACAAACCATCCAGAACCAGTTCACTGCGAGTGGTGGAGATGATTACGAGCTGTGCTTCACCGCCCCAAGCAGTAAACGGGATGTCATTGCCAAAATAAGTACAGACCTAAATCTTCCACTAACTCAAATTGGTAGCATCAAACCCATGCAACACTCTGCACCTGAGATGCACATCATCGATAACGATGGGAAAGAATTAAATTCTCAGCAAGCAGGTTTGCTGCTGAAATCTTTTGATCACTTCGCATGAATACCCAAACTAATTCTCCAGACTCCTCCAAATTAAATCCCAGCATCAAATGGGTGTTTAGTAAACCTAGTCGCGCCCTTGCATTCGGCATGGGTAGTGGTTTGGCGCCATTTGCGCCTGGCACCGTAGGAACACTGTGGGCTTGGGCTGCATTCTTGATAGGTGAGTATTTTCTATCTACTGAAACATGGTTGTGGATCATCGGAATTGGAATAGTGCTGGGCTGCTGGATCTGCGGACAAGTCAGCGAAGAGTTAGGTAAAAAAGATTTTGGCGGAATTGTGTGGGATGAGGTTGTCGCCTTCTGGCTTGTGTTGATTTTCATCATGCCGACAAACTTGTGGATGCAGATTTTGGCATTTGCACTTTTCAGATTTTTTGATGCTGTCAAGCCAGGTCCGATTGGAATGATTGATCGACACTTTAAACACTTAGAAGGTGACGATAGCTCCTCTCCATCCAATTTTGGTTTAATACTTTGGCGCGGTTTCGGAATCATTGCCGATGATTTAGCTGCGGCATTTTTCACTCTACTCACCATTACGCTTTTATATATTGGATTGAGCTACATCTCATGAAAAATAATAACGATCCTCAGCATGAGTTAGCGAGAGCGGTTGCGCTGACTTTAATAAGCCGAGCCTGGAAAATTGCCCTAGCTGAATCCTGCACTGGCGGCCTTGTTTGCGCAACTCTGACGGATTTAGCAGGGTCAAGCGATTGGCTTGAGCGAGGCTACATCACCTATAGCAATGCTGCAAAATCTGAATGCTTGGATGTTCCAGTGGAAACGATTGAATCTTTTGGTGCGGTCAGCGAGCAAGTTGCTAAAGCCATGGCTGAGGGTGCGCTTCGAAATGCAAATGTCAATGCCGCAATCTCTATTACCGGTATCGCTGGCCCAACAGGTGGCTCGCCTGAAAAACCAGTTGGCACTGTCTGCTTTGGCTGGGCAATTAAAGAGAGCATTGGAAATAATGTGATCAATACCGCCACACTGACTAAGCATTTCAACGGTGATCGTCAAATCGTGCGGGAACAAGCGCGCGATTTTGCGCTCTCTCAATTTCTGGAATTGCTTAAACCTAAAAACGCCTAGTAAGGCAGTACTACAGAATTAGCGTGAGCTTAGCCAGCCCTTGTGGCGGAAGTATCCCAATGGAATCATCGCTGAAATCACCATAGAAATAATGGCAACTGGATAACCCCAAGTCTGTTCTAGCTCAGGCATGTAGCGGAAGTTCATGCCCCACACACTAGCCAATAAAGTAGGCGGCATTAAGGCAACTGATACCACCGAGAAGATCTTGATGATCTTACTTTGGTTCAAATTAATAAAACCGACTGTCGCATCCATCAAGAAGTTAATCTTGTCGAACAAGAACGCGGTATGGTTTTCTAGTGAATCAATGTCTCTCAAAATCTGACGCGCTTCTTCTTGCTGCTCGTCAGACAATAATTTGCTACGCATTAAGAAAGACAATGCACGGCGGGTATCCATCACATTGCGACGAATACGTCCGTTGGTATCTTCTTCCTTAGCAATTGTTTCGAGCACTTCTTCTGCATCGTTATCAGTAATGTCGTCTTGCAGAACGCGCTTACCTGCTTGCTCGAGGTTTTCATAAACCTCTTCCAAAGCATCGGCGGAATACTCCGCATCAGTGGAGTACAAGTCGAGTAAAACGTCTTTTGCATTACTTACTGATCCTGGGCGCAAACGGGCACGCAAGCGAACCAAACGGAACACTGGTAAATCTTCATCATGAATAGAGAACAAAACTTGCTTGGTCATTACGAAGGCGACTCGCACGTTGCGAGAAGTTTCTTCTTCATCCAACAAGAAATCAGTGCGAATATGGAGGTGGCCGTCATCTGCCTCGAAATAACGCGCAGAAGCTTCTAAGTCACCCAAATCATCTAATTCAGGCAAAAGAACGCCAAAAGCCTCTTTAATCCATAGGAGCTCTTCCTCTTCAGGGTCTACAACGTCGATCCAGATAGGGTTGGAGTATTGCAACAATTCATTGCGATCTTCCACTTGCTCTTGAGAGAGGCGGCCATTTTGCAGGACGAACAAGTTGATCATGGTGAACTCCTAAGGAATGGTCGCTAGTTTATCCTATAGCTCATGACAGTTTCACTAAAATAAGCTTAATCCCAATGAACTCTAGCCCAAATACCTTTACCCAACAACTCCAGTCCGCATGGGCTTCCCAAGGCAGTATGTTGTGTGTGGGCTTTGATCCAGATCCCAAGCGCTTGCCCGCCGTATTCCAGAGTAAGCCTGAGGGGATTTTTGAGTTCTGCCGCGAGATCGCTGATGCCACTGCGGATACCGTCTGCTCCTTTAAGCCCCAGTTCGCCTACTTCGCCTCCCAAAGAGCTGAAGCCCAACTAGAAAAGCTGACTCGATACCTTAAAGATAAATATCCCCATATCCCCGTCATCCTCGATTCCAAACGCGGTGATATCGGCAGCACTGCTGACCACTATGCCTTAGAGGCTTTTGAACGTTATGGCGCGGATGCGGTGACAGTGAACCCTTACATGGGCTTTGACACGATCGAGCCTTACCTAAAGCACGCTGGCAAGGGTGTGATTGTTTTATGTCGCACCTCAAATCCAGGGGGCTCTGACCTTCAGTTCTTAAATGTGGCTCCCAATGGTGAACCGCTTTACCTGCATGTTGCCAAGCTGGCTGCACAGAAATGGAATACCTCCGGTCAAATCAGCCTCGTAGTTGGCGCAACCTTCCCCGAAGAAATTGCTAAGGTAAGAGCGATTGTGGGCGAGATGCCTTTGCTCATCCCTGGTATTGGTGCTCAAGGCGGCGACATCGATGCCACCGTGAAGGCTGGCGGCATCCCGAATAAACCAGGTACTGGCATGATGATTAACTCTTCTAGGGCAATCTTGTATGCGAGCTCAGGAAATGATTTTGCTGAGGCAGCCAGAAAAGTAGCTATCACTACGAGAGATGCATTAAGAGCTGCAGCTAGTAAATAAAAAAGGAATTGGGTCGAGTTACAGCAGACCTATCGCGCCTTTTGTTTTGGAGTGGGCGTTAAAGCCACTCTATCCATATTTTCCAAAATAAAGTTTTGCCTTGTGGGGAAATGAATATTGGCCTTGCGGCAATACTGTGCCTTGTCGAAACACTTTGGTGCTGGCAATGCAGAGGCTAAGGCTGCTGCCTGCTCGCGATCAAGTGATGCTGGCTTTATTCCATGGTAATGTTGAGAGGCAGCACCAATTCCAAAGATACCCTCACCCCACTCTACTGAATTTAGATAAATCTCGAACAACCTCTGCTTAGATAGCATGACCTCAAGTAGGCCCGTAATAATCAGCTCCTGCGCTTTGCGAAAATAATTTTGCTCAGAAGAGAGAAAAAGATTCTTCGCTAGTTGCTGTGTAATTGTGGAGCCACCACGTAAAGCGGTTTTGGTTTTGCCGCCTTGTTGATTGAGCTGTGAATTTTTAGCCCATGCCTTTTGCATATCCTCTACTCGAACGCCCACATGCTGAAAGAAGATGTCATCTTCACTCACCAAGACCGCACGCTTGAGATTAGCCGAGATTTTGTCGTAAGGAACCCAAGAGGACTGTACCGGGCAAGACCAAGACAAGCCACAAAGCCGCCAACGCTCAGCCCTCTGAAATGCAGTGCTACTGGGATCCAGCGCTGCCCACAAGCCAATCTGAATTACAAAATACATTTGCATGGCAACAAAGCCAGCAAGTAAACATTTCAGAAGGTAAGAAAGCCAGCGCATCGAAGCTCAGCTAGAAACTAGGAAGTACGAAGTTCTGCCAATACGGCGCGAGGATCAATCGCATCAGCAAGCGAGTCGCCACGCCAAATTAAGAAGGCATCAGCAGCCTGCTCTACCAGCATACCCAGGCCATCACTTACCCGTGCGCCGCGATGTAATGCTTGTTGCATAAAGGCGGTGACCTTGCCGTAGACCATGTCGTAGGCGAAAGATTTTGGAGTAAAAATATTGCTTGCTGCCACATCGCTAATCGGTGATGCATCGGATAGGCCGGCAGCAGTGGCATTAATAATAAGATCAAAAGGAGATGCAGTCTTACTAGCATCTTCAAGATCACTTAAAGAAACCGCTTGTAGTGCAATACCTAGTGAGCTCGCCAAGCTAGCAAACAAGTGAACCAATTCATCAGCCTTGGCATTGGATCGATTGGCAATCATTAATTCTTTCGGCGACTGCTCTAGCAATGGGCCCAGCACTCCGCGCGACGCACCACCCGCTCCCAATAATAGAATTCGGGAGCCCTTAATCTGGATACCCTGTGCTAATAGGTCTCTAACTAAACCAGCGCCATCGGTGTTGTCACCAAAGATTTTTCCATCTTCAATTCGCAAAGTATTTACAGCACCAGCGAGCTGCGCACGCGGCGTTAATATATCTGCAAGTGCCTGGGCGTCTAACTTAAATGGAACAGTGACATTCATACCTTTACCGCCAGCAGCAAAGAAGGCTTGCGCAGCGGTTTTGAATTGATCAAGTGCGGGCTGCAAACGTCCGTAATGCATTTTTTGATTTGACTGCTCAGCAAATCGTTTGTGAATAGCGGGCGATCTACTGTGTGAGATCGGATTACCGGCGACCGCATAGACATCCACACCAGGAAATTGGGTGGGATCTGTATGTAATTCAGCGGAAGTAGCTTGACTCATAGTGACTACAGGATAAGCGAAATTGAGTGATGACTACTAATTAAGGACGTAGATCTAAGCGATCAGATCCATCTCTCGTGAAATCAAAAGTCGATACCCAATCCAGGATGTCAATCTGATTGCGCATTTCCACAGGGAAAACTCCAAAGGGAGCAGAAGCACGAACAATCGCTAAGGCCTGTCGATCTAACTCAGGATTGCCAGAACTGCGCCCAATACTTAAGCCATCTTTACCTTGGGCATTGTTAGCAATCCGCCCCTGGGCATCGACACTCACCACAATCACCAAGCTGCCATATAAAGGTCGACCATTAGCACGTGGAAAAAATGCACTTCCATAAGCCTCAATCTTTTGACGCATGGCGTCGTAATACTGCGCAAATACAACCGCTTTAGTACTTGCTCCAGTCAAGACCTTACGACGAGGCTCGCGCCCATTAACCTGCAAACGCTTTGCTAATTCAGCCTCTAAGGAATTCAGCTGCGACGTGGCTTTTTTCTCATCACCACTTTTACGGCCACCTGCTAGCGCCCGATCTGCTTCAAGCTTGGCCAGCATTTGTTTTTGTTGTTTCTCTAAGACTTCGAGGCGAGCATCCGCACCAAGCCTTGCACGATGTAATGCGCTTGCATCTTGATTGGAAGTGTTGCCGCCTCCATGCAAATCTGCCTGAGCCAATTTATTCGCCTGCTTGGGTGCTACCT
Organism: Polynucleobacter sp. 80A-SIGWE; assembly: GCF_018882295.1. Taxonomy (GTDB): domain Bacteria; phylum Pseudomonadota; class Gammaproteobacteria; order Burkholderiales; family Burkholderiaceae; genus Polynucleobacter. Next base: position 507,407 of record NZ_JACVOR010000001.1, on the reverse strand, counting down.
GATTGCTAGCGTTGACCAAGACAACGCTGAGTGGCGTATTTAAACGACGATTTTCTATTTCACCAATACCCCAGCGAAACGACAAAAAGATCAGGTGAGCCAAAATCGAGAGGCCCAGCGCATAGCCAAATGGGTAGCGGCGCCAACTACCATCTAAACGAGCAACTAGCTGAGTCAGCTTAGGCGGGACTTGCATCACTCTCTGGCACTTCTGGTGTTTCGATATGAAGCACTCGCACTCCCGCAGTGAGCTGCAGGAGATCTACATCAGCAATACTCACTTCAGCCCGAGTCAAACGAGGGTGCGTGGCCAACTCTGGAACCGGCAAATGTAAGGGCACCGGCTCAACACGCGACATACCTTCTTTGAGGTGTCTCACAAAGACTTGCTTAGGCACTTCATCTTGAGAAACCCAGCGCAGACACCAATATTTTTCAAGGCGGTCCTGGTATTCACCATAGGCTGAGTAGCAAGCTTCAAAGTCTGCAGCAATTCCCATCAGGGCAGCGTCTCTTGGTGGGAATGGCGCCACCATCTTAGCAGTGATGCCATGCTTAGCTATCGCAATCAACTGCCACTGATTCACTAAATCTGAATAGCGGCGCAATGGCGATGTACACCATGCGTAATACTCCAAACCCAATCCCTCATGAGGGCCAGGTGTCGTCTGCATACGTGTTCGCAAAGGGCCCCAGCCCTTTTGAGTACGGAACAAACCAGGTATCCCATGATCTGCCAACAAACGTCCTGAAGCACTGTTGCAATAAATCATCCACTCAGCAACGATGGTATCTAGGATCGAACCGCGTTGGCGCGGAGTAATGTCTACCCGCGCTGAACCATCCACTTCTTTGATTTGAAAATGAAAGTCTCTCGCTAAGGCGTTGGGATCCAAGACACCCAATTGCTCAGCACGCAATCCGTTGGCTACACGCTGCTCCTGGCGCCCTGCATGTAATAGCTTTGCCGCAGCCCACAACACACTGAGCTCTTGACGATACGGATAGTTAGACGATTCATCGGCCAAACTTTCTTCCGTTACTAGATGCTCCAAATTCTCTAAGCGCAGATTTGCCCCCATAGGAACCATCTCGGCACGTAACTGCAGCGTCTCTTTATCTACGACTCCAGCTGCATCGATGTCTACATAAATCGATAAAGCCGGGCGAGCGGCGCCCTCATCCAACGAGAACTGCGAAATCACTGTATCGGGCAACATCGTGATCTTGTCGCCAGGGAAATACACCGTAGACATACGCGTGCGTGCGACCTTATCTAAAGCGTCATCCTTAGCGATCACCAAACCAGGCGCCGCGATATGAATGCCAATACGATGCCCGCCACCCTCAAGCGCAGTAACCGATAAAGCATCGTCAATCTCAGTAGTACCTGAATCATCAATCGAGAAAGCAGTCACCTCAGCTAACGGTAACTCTGAAATAGCGGCATCTAATGCAGCTTGCTCAACCACCAAACTATGGTCGTGTTCAGCACCCCGAGGGAAATGGGCTTTTAAGAACATCCCTTGGTGATATTGCAAAGGCGAATCAATCGCACCACAGCGGATCATCAATTGGGCAGGCGATTCTCCTGATTCGGTGCACGCTGCAATCAGTGCCTTGTAGGCTGAGGTATTTTTATCCGGAGAAAATAGGAGTTGATTTGCTTGAGACTGGAGAGTTTCTGGAAATATGCCCGATACCAACTCCTTTTGCCACGCAGCCTGCTGCTCTAATTCTTTTTGCTTGCGCTCGAGTGCAGCTAGACCAGCCTGCAACTGTTCTAGCGGCGCTCTTTGAAAACGTCCGCGCCCTTTGCGACGGAAAAATACCGGCGCACCTTGTAAGGCAATTGCTAATGCCGTCTGTTGCGGGATGCTGGCTTGTGCGCCAAAGTATTCTTGAGCAACATCCACCAAACCAAATTCTTCATCAGGCGCACAGTCCCATAAGAACTGCAGATCAATCTCTTTAGATAAAGTATTTGCCTCATCCATTAAGGCTTGCGGTTCTGGCTTTTCAAAACGTAGCCAAACTTCTTTGGCCTTGAGTTTGATCTTTTTCCCGGACAGGCTCGTCGCCTGCCAAGATTCAGCATCTCCAGCGCCCGAGGCAGACTGGACTGTGGCGACCTTGATGTCGCCACCCTCTTCATATAAAAGATGCATGCTTAGAGAGAAATCCCGCCGCTGGCCTCAAGTGCTACGCCATTGACATAACTGGCTTCATCGCTCGCTAAGAATAAATACACGTTCGCCATTTCTTCTGGAGTACCTAATCGACCAAGCCAGCTGCGTCTTTCAATATCTTTCAGAATGTTTTCTGGCATGGCTTTGACCATCTCAGTAGCAATAAAGCCTGGGCACACTGCATTTACCCGAATACCTTTTGCACCCAATTCACGCGCCCAAGTTTTAGTAAAGCCAATGACGCCAAATTTCGTGGCGGAATAATTTGTCTGACCAAAATTTCCATAGATACCAACAACGCTTGAAGCATTCACGACGGCACCTTTGCCCGCCTCCAACATATGTGGCACTACCAACTGCGTGCAGTTGAATACACCCTTTAAATTGACATCAATCACCGTATCAAATTGCGCTTCCGTCATTTTGACCAAGCGTGCATCTTGTGTGATGCCAGCATTGTTAATCAAGATATCAATGCGCCCGTGACGCTGCATGATTTGATCAACAGCCGCTTCAATGCTCGCGCGATCAGTCACATTCATGACATAGGCTTCTGAGCCTGGAATGAGATCAACCGCAGCTTTCACCGCCTCAGGATTCACATCCGCAATCATGACTTTCGCACCCTCTTGCGCAAAGCGCTTTGCCGTTGCGAAGCCAATACCTTTTGCGGCCCCAGTAATGATGGCTACTTTGTCTTTTAGTCTCATACTCATTACTTTGCTTTCTCTTGTATTGCGGTCAATATTTTTTGATGCACGCCACCAAAACCGCCATTACTCATCACCAAAATGTGATCGCCAGGCTTTGCTTCATTTGCAACAGCCTTGACCAAAGCGGACAGATCATCAAAGGCTGCGGCACGATTGCCACTCTTTGCATTTAATGGGGCTAAAACTTCGTTTAAATCCCAACCTAAAGAATCTTTACCGGCACTAGCGCCATAAGCAAAAATCTTATCGGCTGCCTCTAGGCTATTGGGTAGTTGCGCCTTCATTACTCCGAGTTTCATCGTATTGGAACGCGGCTCCAAGACTGCCAAAATTCGAGACTGCCCTACACGGCGACGCAAGCCATCTACAGTGGTAATAATTGCTGTGGGATGGTGTGCAAAATCATCGTAGACCGTTACCTCATTTGCTACACCAATCGTTTCTAAACGACGCTTCACATTCTTAAACTCAGCAAGTGCACGCGCTGCATCGGTCGGTGAAATGCCAATGTGATTAGCTGAGGCAATCGCCGCTAATGCATTGAGCTGATTGTGTCGGCCCATGACGCCGGAGTCTGGAGCCCAGGCAACTGTTGCAACCTCTTTGCCATCATGCAAAACAATAAAGCCATCCGCCGCTTGAGAAATTAAAGACCAGGCATTATTTTTATCTTGGCCAAACTTTTCAACAGGCGCCCAAGCACCTCGTACGATGACTCTCTCTAAGGCAGGCTCTTCGCCATTAACTACAACCAGACCGTTGCCCGGCACCGTGCGCACCAAATGATGAAACTGTGTTTCGATTGCGGCAAGATCAGCAAAGATATCGGCGTGATCAAACTCGAGATTATTTAACAAAGCAGTACGCGGACGATAGTGAACAAACTTACTACGTTTATCAAAAAACGCTGTGTCATATTCATCTGCTTCGATCACAAAGTATTTACTCTCACCTAAGCGAGCCGATACCGTGAAATTCAATGGCACTCCACCAATTAAGTAGCCCGGCTTGTAATCATTGAATTCCAAAATCCAAGCCAACATTGCAGAAGTAGTTGTTTTGCCGTGAGTACCAGCAACAGCCAAGACATGTCGACCAAACAGAACTTGTTCGCCCAGCCACTGTGGTCCAGATGTGTAAGGAAGGCCTTGATTGAGAATGGCCTCCATCAGCGGATTGCCACGAGAAACGACATTGCCGATTACAAATAAATCCGGCATCGTCTCAAACTGTAATAATTGGTCGGGCGAGAATCCCTCGATGAGCTCAATGCCCTGCGCCTCAAGCTGAGTGCTCATTGGTGGATACACGTTGGCATCACAGCCAGTTACGCGATGTCCGGCCTGCCGAGCGATTGCGGCAATGCCGCCCATGAAAGTACCGCAAATGCCCAAGATATGAATATGCATTGGGGAATTTTAGCTAAGGAGTAGCAATGAACCGAAGACAGTGGATTAGCATCATCGTGATTAGTCTCGCAGCGCTCCTTGCTGGAGTCCTGACTTCGCAATGGATTTACAAAACGGGTCTTGCAAGTGATCCCGCTATCAAAGCCTTTTTTGCCAACCCATGGCAAACGCCCGATGGAAAACCAGCCGATACCGAGCAATGGCGAGGAAAAGTCCTGGTAGTGAACTTTTGGGCCTCTTGGTGCCCCCCTTGTGTCGAAGAAATGCCGACTTTAGACAAATTACAAGCGGAGTTTAAGACTAAAAATGTCTTATTTGTCGGCATCGGTATTGATTCACCCTCTAATATTCGCGAATTCCTTGAAAAAACCCCAGTTTCCTATCCCATCGTGATTGGCGGACTAGAAGGCAGTAATCTATCCAAGCAAATGGGGAACAGCCAAGGAGCTCTTCCCTACACCATCATCATTAATGCTCAAGGTAAGTCGACTAGCAGTAAATTAGGAAAGATAAGCGAAGAAGAGCTTAGAAAAGCCATTAAATCAGCTTTATAAGGATTTTTAAGAACTATTCGCTAGTGGTCATTCAGGCAAGAATGTGGCATTTCTCACCTGAATTTTGCAATATCTGCTCTTAAAATCATAAAAAATAGCTAATTTATCCCCCATTTTTTAGACTTGTCCCCAGAGTCTGGGGGTATACTTTCCCTGTACTTGGTGAAGAGGATTCTTCATGAAGTAAGCAGTTTTAGAGAAATGCTTTATTAACGTAATTAAACTTAACTGCCTCTAAAAATATCGATTTATGTCGAAAAATACTTCAATTCTCGTTATCCAAGGCCCCAACCTCAATCTGTTGGGCACCCGTGAGCCAGAGGTTTACGGTAAAACTACCCTAGAAGATATTCATACAAAGCTTGGCGTAATCGCCAAGTCGCACTCAGTCAATTTATCCACCCTCCAAAGCAATCATGAAGGCGAGCTGATTGACCGAGTTCAAAAGGCCAAACAAGATGGGGTGGACTTCATCATCATCAATCCAGGTGCCTTTACCCATACTAGCGTTGCCTTGCGTGATGCATTGGCTGGGGTTGCCATTCCATTCACGGAAGTGCACCTATCCAATATTCATCAGCGTGAAGAATTCCGTAAACATTCCTATCTATCAGATATCGCCACTGGCGTGATCTGCGGGCTAGGGGCGATTGGATACGAATTAGCCTTACAAGCAGCAATTGCACGTTTACAAAAATAAAGATTAATTAAGAATTACAAGAGAGGAAGCCTTTCCATGGACTTGAGAAAACTAAAAACCCTAATCGACCTCGTTTCTGAATCAGGAATTTCTGAATTAGAAGTGAATGAAGGTGAAGATCGTGTTCGCATTGTGAATGCCGGATCTCCAGCTCCTGCCGGTCAAGTGGTTTACGCCAATCCAGCACCGGTTCAGGCAATGCAAGCCGCTCCTGCAGCTGCGCAAGCTGTTGCTGCACCAGCTGCCGAAGAAGCGCCTGCTGAAACTGGCTTTATAGCTCGCTCACCAATGGTGGGAACTTTCTATCGCGCACCAAATCCTGAGTCTCCAGACTTTGTCAAAGTCGGCGATACAGTTAAAGTTGGTCAAACGCTGTGCATTATTGAAGCGATGAAACTTCTCAATGAGATCGAATCCGAGCAAGCCGGTGTCATCAAGCAAATTCTGTGTGAAAACGGCCAAGGTGTTGAGTTTGATCAGCCGCTATTCATCATCGCTTAATAGATCCCCTTTAGATCTATTCCAATCCACTGTTACTTAACTCAGAGCCGACATGTTCGATAAGATTCTGATTGCCAATCGCGGAGAAATTGCTCTCCGTATCCAACGCGCATGTCGCGAGTTGGGAATTAAAACTGTGGTGGTGTTTTCAACTGCAGATAAAGAAGCCAAGTATGTGAAGCTTGCAGACGAGGCCGTCTGCATCGGGCCTGCCCCCTCACCACTAAGCTACCTCAATATGCCCGCCATCATTTCAGCTGCGGAAGTAACAGATGCTGAAGCGATTCACCCAGGCTATGGCTTTCTCTCTGAGAATGCTGACTTTGCTGAACGTGTTGAGAAGTCGGGCTTTGCATTCATTGGTCCAACTGCGGCTTCAATTCGCCTGATGGGCGATAAGGTTTCAGCTAAGCGCGCCATGATCAAAGCGGGCGTTCCTTGCGTTCCTGGATCTGAAGGCGCGTTGCCTGACAATCCAAAAGAAATTATTGCTACAGCAAAAAAGGTGGGGTATCCGGTCATCATCAAAGCTGCAGGTGGTGGTGGCGGTCGCGGCATGCGCGTAGTACATACCGAAGCCGCATTAATAAACGCTGTCAACATGACCAAAGAAGAAGCTGGTCGCGCTTTTGGTAACCCAGAAGTCTATATGGAGAAGTTTTTAGAGAAGCCTCGCCACGTAGAGATTCAAATTTTGGCAGATACCCATGGCAATGCTATTTGGTTAGGCGAGCGTGATTGCTCAATGCAACGTCGCCACCAAAAAGTGATTGAAGAAGCTCCAGCACCAGGCATTGATCGTCGCTTGATTGCAAAGATTGGTGAACGCTGTGCAGAAGCCTGTAGAAAAATTGGTTACCGCGGCGCCGGTACTTTCGAATTCTTGTATGAAGATGGTGAATTCTTCTTTATTGAGATGAATACCCGCGTTCAAGTAGAGCACCCAGTCACTGAAATGATTACTGGCGTTGATATTGTTCAAGAACAAATTCGAATTGCTGCAGGCTTAAAACTCAGTTATCGCCAGAAAGACATTGTTTTCCGTGGTCACGCCATTGAATGTCGTCTGAATGCGGAAGATCCATTTAAGTTCACACCAAGCCCAGGCAAAATTGGTTCATTCCACATGCCGGGCGGCCCTGGAATTCGTGTCGACTCACATGCATACAGTGGTTATGTTGTGCCATCCAATTACGATTCAATGATTGGCAAGCTAATTTCTTACGGCAATACTCGCGAACAAGCGATTCGCCGTATGCAAATTGCGCTTTCTGAAATGGTAATTGATGGCATTACAACCAACGTACCTCTGCATCGTGAACTTATGCTCGATCCGAACTTCATGGAAGGCGGAACCAGCATTCACTATCTAGAGCATCGTCTCGAAGAGCAAGCTGCTAGCCGCGGCAACCCGAAGTCTTAGGTCAATTCGTGCCCATTTGGAGTCAGCATGTCCTATCGTGAACTCGTTTTCACGGTACCCGCAGAAATTGCCGAGCCTTTGGGTGACGCATTGCTGGAAGTGGGTGCACTCTCTGTCACCGTTGAAGATGATGCTGCGGGTGGTTACGATGAAAACCCGCTTTATGGCGAGCCAGGACTCTCACCTGAAGTTCAAGCTTGGGATCGCTCTTCAGTAACTGCACTCTTTAATCCAGAGATTGATGATTCGGATGCGGCGAACTTCATCCCTGAGCTCCTCGCATCCCTCAAAGAGGTGGGGTTCAATCTTCCAGCTCCGCAAGAAAAGATTGTTGAAGAGCAAGACTGGGTTCGCTTAACGCAAAGTCAATTTGCCCCAATTCAAATTGGTGAGCGTATTTGGGTAGTACCTTCCTGGCATGAAGCGCCTACTGACCCGAATGCAATTTGCCTAGCGGTAGACCCAGGTCTGGCATTTGGCACTGGTAGCCATCCAACCACACATCTTTGCCTACTTTGGCTTGAGCAAAATACGCAACTTTCAAATCAAAGCTTGCTCGATTACGGCTGTGGATCTGGAATTCTGGCTATTGCCGCTGCAAAACTAGGATGCAAACCAGTTGTCGGTACCGATATCGATCCACAAGCCATGGTTGCAGCGCGTAGCAATGCGGAAATCAACAATACGACCATTCGCTTTGTTCTGCCCAATGAAAATGCACCAGAACTTGCTGCGGAAACCAAATACGACATCGTGATGGCGAATATTTTGGCTAACCCACTACAAGTTTTAGCGCCTGCCCTGGTAAATAAGATGCGTCCAGGGGGGAAAATTGTTCTCTCAGGTGTTCTTGCTCGCCAAGCAGAGGAAGTCATTGCAACCTATAGCCAGTGGCTAACTCTCTCTGTTTGGAAAGAAAGTGAGGGTTGGGTCTGTTTACACGGCATGCTAGCTGCGCAGAGCGATAAAACGAGTTTGTCCGTTAAAAACACAGACACTGCAGTGCCGGCTCAAAAAAAAAGTCCTAAGTTAATCCTTCTTGGTCTTTTTTTCCTCTTGCTCATTATTTTTGGCGAGCATCTTTCTAGAAATTCTCTACTGCCAACGCTAGCAACACGTGTGGATGGCAGCTCTTCTGCGATTGCAACAAGTAGTTTTTCTCTTTTACAGAAGTTAGATGAACAATTGTGTCGTGCACTAGGGTGCGTAAATCGCTCTGTAAGCAATTTTGCGGCTTGGAAAATAACTTCAGTCACTCTTTCGCCTGAAAACGCGCGAGAGGGCCTTAAAAACGTTTTAAATCAATCGGTACTGCAAGTTGAAATACAAAATCGTCTTGCAATGCCCGTTTTATTCCCAAATTTAGAAATTTCACTCACTGATGCAGAAGAATCCGAGATCAAAACGATTCAATTTACTCCGCCAGAATGGTTGCCGACTGCTTGGCAAGAGTCGCATCAGGATTTTTTGCGTCAAGGCGCTCCTTCTGGCGAAATTTTCTCTTCTGCATTACCGATTTCCCTCCCACAAAATGCTGCAGGCTATCGCGTCAGAATTTTTTATCCTGAAAAATAGACTACAAACTCCAATTCATACCAATTCCAATTGATTTTTATTAGAAAGTAATTATTTATGGCCAGCCTGATCTGCGGTTCCATCGCTTACGACACCATCATGAACTTTGAAGGCAAATTTGCCGATCAAATCCTGCCTGAGCAGATTCACATCCTGAATGTCGCATTCCTAGTCCCCACAATGCGCCGAGAATTCGGTGGTTGTGCAGGCAATATTGCTTACAACCTGAGCTTACTTGGTGGCGACCCCATCATCATGGCAACAGTAGGTGGTGATGCAGCGCCATATCTTGATCGCCTCAAACAACTCAAGATTGATGCAACGCACATTCGTCAAATTGAACAAGCATTTACTGCTCAGGCAATGATCACTACCGATCAAGCCAATAATCAAATTACCGCTTTTCACCCCGGAGCAATGGGTGAATCCCATCTAAACCAAGTTTCTACCGTGGTTGCCGAGCGTAGTAAAAATACCAAAGGCGCAGCAAAATTCGGCATCGTCGCCCCAGATGGTCGCCAAGGAATGTGGGAACACTGCCATCAACTAGCTGAAGCAGGCATTCCATTTGTATTTGATCCGGGCCAGGGTTTGCCTATGTTCAATGGTCCAGAACTGCTAGAACTGGTAGATATTGCAAGCTACCTTGCTGTGAATGACTACGAAGGCGAAATGCTTTCGCAAAGAACTGGTCTGAGCTTGGCAAAAGTAGCCGAAAGAGTGAAAGCACTGATTGTTACCAAGGGTGCTGAAGGCGCAGATATCTACTTTGATGGCAAATGCATCGCAATTCCGCCGGTGCCAGCAGCAAAAGTGGTTGATCCGACTGGTTGTGGCGATGCATTCCGGGGTGGATTACTCTTTGGATTGGAAAATGGCATGGACTGGGAAACCACTGGCCGTTTAGCCAGCCTAATGGGTTCAATCAAAATTACCCACCAGGGACCACAAAATCACCAAATGAGCAAAGATGAAATCGCAGCTCAATTCAAATCAGCGTTTGGATTTGCCCTCTAAAACCAATAATTCTTGGAAGTAGCAATAAAAAAGGGATCTCGTTAGAGATCCCTTTGAACTTCACACGTCTACAAGCAGAGCTTATGGGCGTGTGCCAGTTGGGAAGGGCCAAGCAGCAGCAGGATTCAACGTTGTTGAAGCGGCAGCTTTTTTAGCCGCGGGCTTTTTTACAGCTTTACCCGCTTTCTTCGCAGCAGGCTTACTTACTTTTTTTTTGCTACGCGCTTTTTTGCAGCTTTTTTAGCAGCAGGCTTCTTAGCAGCAGCTTTTTTAGCTACTTTCTTAGCAGCAGGCTTCTTTTTAGCTACTTTTTTAGCAGCAGGCTTCTTAGCAGCAGCTTTTTTAGCTACTTTCTTAGCAGCAGGCTTCTTTTTAGCTACTTTTTTAGCAGCAGGCTTCTTAGCAGCAGCTTTTTTAGCAGCAGGCTTCTTTTTAGCTACTTTTTTAGCAGCAGGCTTCTTAGCAGCTACTTTTTTCTTCGCAGCTGGTTTCTTTGCAGCAACTTTTTTCTTGGCGATTGCCATAGTAATGCTCCTTCACGTGAGGATTAGTACAAACTACCGATTAAGAAGACCCGACCATTCATTTCCGCCTGGTTTTGCAACCGATTGGAGCCGACGAGCGAGCCATTCATCGGCGCGCGGCTTGATACTAAGTGCTGCACGCTAATGAATCCTGGAAAAAAAGCCGTGGCCCCAAAGGACAACGGCTTCTTAAATTTGCTGGAAAAAATAGAGAGAATAGCCCAGGCACCCTTGGACAAGGGTTTTCGGATTTGAGTCTGGTTTTGCTGACTTTTAAAACTATCCAACCGTCTAATCTCCTATTTAGCCGGCCATGCGCTTTTTAATTAACTACTTATTCCCAACTTAGCGCACCGCCAGTTTGATACTCAATAACGCGTGTCTCAAAAAAGTTTCTCTCTTTTTTCAGATCAATCATTTCTGACATCCATGGGAATGGATTCTCTTCATTTGGGAACATCGCGTCAAGTCCTATTTGCAAACATCTACGATTACAGATGTATCTTAGGTACCCTTTGAACATCGGCGCGTTCAATCCGAGCACTCCGCGAGGCATCGTATCCTCTGCATAACGGTACTCTAATTCAACTGCTTTTTCGAAGATAGATTTGATCTCGTCTTTGAACGCAGAAGTCCATAACTGCGGGTTCTCCAGCTTGATTTGATTAATTAAATCAATACCAAAATTGCAGTGCATAGACTCATCGCGAAGGATGTATTGATACTGCTCAGCAGCACCCGTCATTTTGTTTTGACGACCCATTGCAAGTATTTGCGTAAAACCAACATAAAAGAACAAACCTTCCATCACGCAAGCAAAAACGATCAGTGATCGCAGCAATGTTTGGTCAGCTTCTAATGTCCCAGTTTTGAAATTTGGGTTAGTCAATACATCAATATAAGGAATCAAGAACTCATCTTTAGCGCGAATTGACTCGATTTCGTTGTACGCATTAAAGATTTCGCTCTGGTCTAAACCCAAAGATTCCACAATATATTGGTATGCGTGAGTATGAATTGCCTCCTCAAATGCCTGGCGCAATAGATATTGACGGCATTCTGGGGCAGTAATGTGGCGATAAGTACCCAAAACAATGTTGTTTGCTGCTAAAGAATCTGCCGTAGTAAAGAAGCCGAGATTGCGCTTAATGATGCGGCGCTCATCTTCAGTTAAGCCATTCGGATCCTTCCAAAGCGCGATATCGCGATTCATATTGATCTCTTGTGGCATCCAATGGTTTGCACAACCAGCCAGATACTTTTCCCAAGCCCACTTATATTTAAATGGAACCAGCTGATTCACGTCAGTCTTGGCATTAATTACACGCTTATCAGCAGCGTTGACGCGCAATGCTGCGCCACCAGATAAAGATGCACTCGCAGTTGCTGCAGGTGCGGCTACTTGAGGGGCAATTGCGACCTCATCTGCTTGTGGGCGCTGCGGTTCTGCCACAACTGGTTGCTGCGCGAGACCTGCTTTCGCTAGTGCCGGTGCAACTTCTTCTTCCCAATTCAACATAACAATCTCCTAAATTCTTTTTTTATAAATCAGCAATTAAATACTTACTGACAAGCTTCACATTCTTCAAAGCCAGCATCACCTGGGCGCATTGTGCAAACCGGACCATCTGCCTCTTGTGCAGCTGCAGCATCAGTACCATTAACACCACCACCGCTAGACACCGCATTTAACTGACCACTTGCAACAGTTGATTTCTCAACGTGAGTTGCAGCCATTGTGCGGAGGTAGTAAGTGGTTTTCAGGCCACGCAACCAAGCCAACTTGTATGTGTCATCCAATTTCTTGCCTGATGCACCGCCCATGTAAATATTGAGTGATTGCGCTTGGTCAATCCACTTCTGACGACGTGAAGCAGCTTCAACTAACCAGCTTGGCTCCACTTCAAATGCAGTAGCGTACAAATCACGCAAATCTTGTGGAACACGATCAATCTTGGATAAAGTACCGTCAAAGTACTTTAAATCAGCAATCATGACTTCATCCCAGAGGCCGCGATCTTTCAAATCACGTACCAAATACTCATTTACTACTGTGAATTCACCTGAGAGGTTAGATTTCACGAATAAGTTCTGGAATGTCGGCTCGATACAAGCTGAAACACCAATGATGTTAGAAATCGTTGCAGTTGGTGCAATCGCTACACAGTTCGAGTTACGCATACCGAACCGCTTGATGCGGGCACGTAAACCATCCCAATTCATTGTGGAAGAACTATCTACTTCAAGGTAACCACCGCGCTCTGCTGCCAACAAGGCTACTGAGTCTTGCGGAAGAATGCCGCGATCCCACAATGAGCCTTTGTATGTGCTGTAAACGCCACGCTCTTCAGCCAATTCGTTAGATGCCTGGTAAGCGTAGTAGCACACTGCTTCCATAGATGAATCCGCAAACTTCACTGCCTCATCGCTAGCGTAAGGAATACGTTGCATATGCAAGCAATCCTGGAAGCCCATGATGCCCATACCAACTGGACGATGCTTCAAGTTGGAGTTACGCGCTTTAGCAACTGCGTAGTAGTTGATATCAATCACGTTGTCCAACATGCGCATTGCAGTGCGGATTGTTTTCTGAAGCTTCTCGTGATCCAAAATCATCTTGCCGGATGCATCGGTAGTCATATGCGCTGTCAAGTTCACAGAACCTAAGTTACATACTGCGATTTCACTTTCGTTTGTGTTCAGAGTAATTTCAGTACACAAGTTAGAAGAGTGAACTACACCGATGTGCTGTTGTGGGCTACGAATGTTGCAAGGATCTTTAAATGTGATCCATGGATGGCCAGTTTCAAACAACATACCCAACATCTTGCGCCACAATTGTTGCGCAGGAATGCGACGGAATGGCTTCAATTCACCAGCATCTGCTTTTTTCTCATAGGCAACATACGCCTCTTCAAAAGCCTTGCCGAACTTGTCATGCAAGTCAGGTGTATTTGAAGGTGAGAATAATGTCCACTCGCCACCTTCCATCACGCGCTTCATAAACAAATCTGGAATCCAGTTGGATGTATTCATATCGTGCGTACGGCGACGGTCATCACCGGTATTTTTGCGCAACTCGAGGAACTCTTCAATATCCAAGTGCCATGTTTCTAAATACGCACAAACTGCACCTTTACGCTTACCACCTTGATTCACTGCAACCGCTGTATCGTTCACTACCTTTAAGAAAGGCACCACACCTTGTGACTTACCGTTAGTACCTTTGATATGACTGCCCAAGGCGCGAACATTAGTCCAGTCGTTACCTAAACCACCAGCAAACTTAGACAAGAGTGCATTCTCTTTTAATGCTTCGTAGATACCGTCAAGATCATCATCTACTGTTGTTAAGTAGCAGCTTGATAACTGAGGACGTGTTGTCGCTGAGTTAAACAAGGTTGGTGTGCTGGACATGAAATCAAAAGTAGAGAGGATTTCATAGAACTCGATAGCACGACGCTCACGATCTAACTCATTCAAAGACAAACCCATCGCAACGCGCATAAAGAATGCTTGTGGCATTTCAATACGGCGATCTTCAATGTGCAAGAAATAGCGGTCATACAAAGTTTGCAAACCGAGGTAGTTGAACTGCAAGTCGCGGCTGGCATTCAAAGCAGCAGCTAAGCGCGGGAGATCAAACTCACGCATGCGTGGATCTAAGAGCTCAGCAGAAATACCCTCGTTGATGTACTTGGCAAAATAAGTGCTGTACTCAGCTTGCATATCGCCTTGTAAAACTTCGCGACCTAAGATTTCTTTACGAATTACATGCATCAAGATGCGTGCTGTAACTTGACTGTACGCAGGATCTTTTTCGATCAATGTGCGTGATGCCAAAATTGCAGAGTCATACACTTGAGCCATCGGCACACCATCGTACAAATTCTTGATGGTTTCAGTGATGATCGGACTTGCATCAATGTTGTTGCCGAGACCTTCACACGCTGCCTCAATAATGGTGCGCAAGGCAGCCATATCCAACCACTTCTCTACACCGTTGTCAGTTACCTTGATACCAGACTCACCGGCTTGAGTTGCGGTTTGAGTTTCCTGAGCAATGTCTTGTTGTGTTGCACGCTCTTGATTACGTTTTTCACGATACAGAACATAGGCACGAGCAACGTTGTGCTCACCGCTACGCATCAATGCCAACTCAACCTGATCTTGAATATCTTCAATATGGAAAGTGCCGCCATTTGGGCGACTACGCAATAAGGCGCGCACTACTGAGTGAGTTAATTGCTCCACTTGCTCACGAACACGTGCAGAAGCAGCGCCCTGACCGCCGTTAACCGCCAAAAATGCTTTTGTAACTGCAATCGCAATTTTGGATGGCTCAAATGCCACCACTGAGCCATTGCGGCGAATAATTTTGTAATCAGACAATTGAGTGGCTTGGCCGCCACCTACTCCACCAGCTACAAAGCCAGCAGATGGGGCTTGGTTCATAGCTTCTGAAGGATTCATTCCTGGGTTATTTGTGCCGGCAGTGTGTCCTGCTGCCTGGGGGTTGGCATATGTCATATTTCTCCTGCTTATATATAGTTATTTGGGCAAAAAATCGTTAAAAAACAATAGGGTATTGCTGTATTCAAACACTACATCTAGTGTTTCGAAGTGCATTTGGTACTAAGTATAGGGAAATATTCTGAATTTGGTAAGACATTTCTGACGAATATTTATAAGTATTTTTCCTAAGTTTTCCAGTAATTTAGGAGCTATTTTGGTGCGAAATTTACAGCCCTTTTTAGGCAAAGGGTAAGAAAGTGAGCGTGTGCTCACATACTACTTTAGAGACCTATCGTGGATCTAAACCAAAGGGTAGTTTTTTGGTCGGGATGTCAGTTTTTGCCTGGAACTTTTGCCAACTAAATTGAATCCCGGGGTCTGTTTTTCTGCCAGGGGCAATATCACTGTGCCCCGCAAATTGAAGATTGGGGTGAACGGCACTTAACTGAGAGCTTAATTTAGCAAGGGTCGAATACTGAATATCTTCAAAAGGATGATTACTATCACCCTCTAACTCAATACCGATCGAGAAATCATTGCACTTTTCGCGACCCATGAAGGATGAAACACCAGCATGCCAGGCTTTGTTTTGGGTGGAAACAAACTGAAAAACCTCACCACTACGCGAAATCAAGAAATGGCTAGATACCTTTTGATCGGCAATCTCTTCAAAATAAGGGTGTAGCGATGAATCCAGCTTATTTTGAAAAAAATCCACAATAAATTGAGTGGAACTGCGATCCACAAAACCGCTAGGTGGCAAGCTGATGTGATGAATTACCACCAAATCGGGCGCAAGGCCTTCTGGTCGAACATCTTGATTGGGTGAGCTTCGCCAAACGGCAGAACCTATCCAACCCTGAGCATCCAAACTATTCAAATGCTCTTGAGAACAATAAAAGCGGCCCTCTTGCTTGATTGCTTCAGATTTTGGAAGGTGTACTGAGCACTGGCGACACTGGACAATTACTTCCGGCTCAGCAACCTTATTTTGTTCAGCCTTGATCTTGGCGGCCTGATCTGTATTGAGCTTTGCCTGTTTTTTTCCTTTGATCCAAAGGTATAAAACGCCTGCACCAGCAAATAGTAGAAGCCACTTAATCAAAACGTCATGCTCTCTGAAGAATGACTTCCAAAACAAATCTACTGCCGACGTAGGCTAGGAGCAAGGCGGTATAAGCACTCAAGACCCAACGAACAGCCACGCGTCCACGCAAGCCAACGCGCCAACGCGCTATTAGAAGTCCAGAAAATAAGATCCAGGAGATCAATGCAAAGATAGTCTTGTGATCAAAAACAAGCGGCTTGCCAAATAAGGTTTGTGAAAAAAGTAGACCGGAAAATACAGTCAAGGTGAGAAGTGCAACACCCACGTAGAGCAAATTAAAGAGCAAGCTTTCCATTGTCATTAAGGGCGGCAAATCTTCCAGCCAATGCGCTATACGACTATTGGGAATGATGGCCAACTGGCGATGCAATGCTCGATCCTGAACACTCATCAACATGGCATGCATCGCTGCTAAGCTCAATAGCCCAACTGAAATAGTGGCAACAATAAAGTGCCCCTTAAACCAAGGGTCAGAGACAGCCTTTGGAGAAATCAGGGTGCCAGAGAAAATGGCGGGTAATGCGGAGCAGATCAATGCAAAACACAAAACCAGCCAGCGCAAACTCGAGATTGGTAAAAACCAAGACTGAAACCAATAAAAAGCGAGGCCAACCCAAGCGATTAGGGAGAGATCCTGGGCAAAACCAAAAACAAATCCCTCCGGCGTAAAGACTGAGTCGTGCAGCTGAACCCCATGCACCAACAAAATCCCAAGAATCAGCGCCTGAACCAAGCCAGTAAATGCAGGGGATTCAAGTTTTCCCTTCGGCCGCGAACTTAAAAAGACCAAAAGAAGCAAATAAAGTGCAGATGGGAGCCATCCCGAGCCTGAGTAACCTAAAATATCCATCTGGAAAGTCTAATCGATAAATGCTAGAGAATCTCACCGACCGCCTATCTCGTGTTGTTAAAACAATGCGGGGGCAAGCTCGCCTCACTGAGGCAAATACCGCAGAAATGCTGCGGGAGATCCGTCTGGCCTTATTGGAGGCTGACGTTGCGCTTCCAGTAGTTAAATCTTTACTAGAACAAATTAAATTTAAAGCCCTTGGCGAAGAAGTGGTTGGTAGCCTCAGTCCAGGCCAAGCACTAGTAGGTGTTGTACAGCGTGAACTTGCTCAAGTCATGCGTGGCGACACCTCCCAAAGTGGTGAACTCAACCTAGCCACTCAACCGCCAGCGGTAATTCTGATGGCCGGCTTACAGGGCGCAGGTAAAACCACTTCAGTTGGTAAGTTAGCCAAGTTTTTGCAAGAGAAGAAGAAAAAGAAAGTCCTCACAGTTTCTTGTGACGTCTATCGACCTGCGGCTATCGAGCAGCTAGAAACTGTCAGCAAACAAGTGGGCGCTGAATTCTTCCCAAGTAATATCAATCAAAAACCGAGTGAAATTGCTGCTGCTGCCTTAGATTGGGCACGTCGTCATTATTTTGATGTGCTCTTAGTAGATACAGCTGGTCGTCTCGGTATTGATGAAGCGCTCATGCAAGAAATCAAAACCTTGCACGCTAATCTCAATCCAATTGAAACTTTATTTGTAGTTGATGCCATGCTGGGTCAAGATGCCGTCAATACAGCTAAAGCTTTCCATGAAGCACTCCCACTGACTGGTGTAATTCTCACCAAACTGGATGGTGATTCACGCGGCGGTGCCGCACTCTCCGTGCGTCAAGTTACCGGTGTACCACTTAAATTCATTGGTGTTGCCGAAAAGATGGATGGTCTCGAAGCATTCGATGCCGACCGCATGGCAAGCCGTATTTTGGGTATGGGCGATATTCTTGCCTTGGTTGAACAAGCCCAACAAAACGTCGATGTTGCAAAAGCAGAAAAGTTAGCGAGCAAGATTTCTAAAGGTGGGTTTGATCTCGGCGACTTCCGCGATCAACTGGCGCAAATGCAACAGATGGGCGGCATGGCGAGCTTGATGGATAAGTTACCAAACCACATGGCACAGGCAGCCTCCAAAACAAACTTAAGTGCTGCTGACAAACAAACTCGGCGCATGCGCGGCATTATCGATAGCATGACGCCAAAAGAGCGTGCGAAACCGGAATTACTAAAGGCCACTCGCAAACGTCGCATTGCAGCCGGTGCGGGTGTCGAAGTTCAAGAGGTCAATCGCCTATTGGCGCAGTTTGAACAAATGCAAACCATGATGAAACAGTTTAAGGGTGGCAAGATGGCGCGCACCATGGCATCCATGGCAGCTAAAGGAGCCGCCAAAGGTATTGGCGGACTCTTTAAAAAATAATAGTTAAAAACTTTTTTAGCTTAAGAAACCAGTTTCTTAGCAGCATCAATCGCAGCAATCACTTTTGCTTTGATTTCCGCCAACGGAATATCTTCTGATTCAGAATCAGTACGGCCTTTGAATTCCACTTGAGCATCTGCAAGACCACGATCGCCGATCACTACACGGAACGGAACACCGATTAATTCCCAGTCAGCAAACATTGCGCCCGGTCTTTCTCCACGATCATCGAGCACCACATCCACTCCGGCAGCTAGCAACTCATCATGCAATTGATCAGCAGCAGCTTTGACAGCTTCGGATTTTTCGTAACCCATTGGGCAGATCACCACTTCAAATGGCGCCATTGAAATCGGCCAAATAATTCCGCGCTCGTCATTACCTTGCTCAATTGCAGCACCCAGCAATCGAGTAACGCCAATACCATAGCAACCCATCACCATCGGTTGCGCTTTGCCCTGTTGATCCAAGTAAGTGCAGCCCATTGCTTCGGAGTAACGCGTACCCAATTGGAATACGTGACCCACTTCAATACCGCGGCAAATATCGACAACACCCTTACCATCAGGAGAAGGATCACCGATTACAGCATTACGTAAATCCATTACCAAAGGCTCTGGCAAATCACGGCCCCAGTTCACGCCAGTTAAGTGATGACCAGCATCATTAGCGCCACATACAAAGTCAGCCATATTGGCAACGGTACGATCTGCAACTATGGTTACATCCGCGCTAACTCCGACAGGACCCAAGTAGCCCGCCGGTGCATTACAGGCTTGTTTGATCTCAGGCTCACTTGCAAAGCGGGATTCAGCCATACCAGGAATCTTGCTTGCTTTGATTTCATTGAGCTCATGATCACCACGAACCAGCACCATAAATAATTTAGCTGGGCCTTCCTCTTGATCTGCAGCAAACAGAAGTGACTTCACAGTTTGCTCTAGTGGTAAGTTCAAAAACTTCGCCACGTCAGCACAATTTGTTTGACCTGGTGTTGCGACCTTTGTCATTGCTTGAGTTGCAGCACCACGTGCCGCAATCAATGAGACTGATTCAGCAGCCTCTAGATTGGCAGCGTAATCCGAGCTCGGACAATACACAATTGCATCTTCACCAGTATCAGCAATGACATGAAACTCTTGACTACCTGATCCACCAATAGCACCGTTATCTGCCGTTACTGCGCGGAATTTCAAACCCATACGTTTAAAAATTCGGGTGTAAGCATCAAACATAATTTGGTAAGACTTCTTCAATCCCTCGGTATCGCGATCGAATGAATAAGCATCTTTCATACTGAACTCGCGCCCACGCATAATTCCAAAACGTGGACGACGCTCGTCACGGAACTTCGTCTGAATTTGATAGAAATTCACCGGGAGCTGTTTATAACTCTTAATTTCGTTACGCGCTAAATCAGTCACCACCTCTTCAGAGGTTGGTTGAATTAAAAAGTCACGGTCATGGCGATCTTTAATACGGAGCAACTCTGGCCCCATCTTTTCCCAGCGACCCGTCTCTTGCCACAACTCTGCAGGCTGAATCATTGGCATCAGCAATTCGATTGCACCAGCGCGATTCATTTCTTCGCGAATAATGTTTTCTACCTTACGAATGGACTTCAATCCCAAAGGCAAATAGTTATAGATGCCTGCGCTGAGCTTGCGAATTAAACCGGCACGCACCATGAGTTTGTGCGAAACCACCTCAGCGTCGGAGGGGGCTTCTTTTAGCGTGGCGAGAAATGACTGTGAAGCTTTCATGTATGGATATAATCAAATCATTGATTTTAAAGGATTTGAGGCACGATCTCATGCTTGACCGTGAAGGGTATCGACCCAATGTCGGCATAGTCCTCCTCAACAGCCATAACGAGGTTTTCTGGGGAAAACGCGTTGGGCAGCATTCGTGGCAGTTCCCGCAGGGCGGGATTCAGCATGGTGAGAGCCCAGAACAGGCCATGTACCGCGAATTGCATGAGGAAGTTGGCTTGCTACCGGAACATGTCCAAATTATTGGACGAACCAGGGACTGGCTTCGTTACGACGTCCCTGAGGAGTTCTTGCGTCGCCAACATGCCTCCAAAAATCATCGCGCAAGTTATCGCGGCCAAAAGCAAATCTGGTTTTTACTGCGTTTAGTGGGCTTAGACAGCGATATTCACTTACGCGCCACTGAACATCCGGAATTTGACGCCTGGCGCTGGGTTCCCTTCTGGATTCAACTAGATTCCGTTATTGATTTCAAGCGCGAAGTCTATCAATTAGCCCTTTCCGAACTTGCACGCTACCTGTCTCGCGGCATGCGTATGCAGCAACTTGCCTGGGGATCACCACTCGATCTATTTCAATCCCTGTATGGTGGGGGCGAGGAAGACGAATCTAAAGAAACAAAACCTACTGATAAGCCATGATGAAACTCTCCACTCGCAACCTTCGACTTTCCATCCTCACGCTGGCACTGGGTTTAACCTTAGCTGGATGTGCTGGCGATCCTTTAGAAAGTGGACTTGATCCTTTTGCCCCAATGATTTTCAAAGAGGGTGCAACAGCAATGCCTCTAAATCCCCCGAATAAATCTACGCTAGTCCCTTTTTATGTCTCAATGACGACTACATTCAAATTTGCCATCGATACGGATTCCATTCTGATTGGGGCTGACGGTGTTACGCGCTATATCGTTGTACTTACCAGTCCAAATGGTAGCCAGCAGTCTCAATATGAAGGCATTCGTTGCGATTCATTCCAATGGCGACTCTATGGCACATTTGACAATGGCAAGTGGCAAGAAAATCCTTTGGGCACATGGAAAGAAATTCAACGTAGCATCCATAATCGCTATCAAGCTGCTTTAGCACAAGGGGCTTTATGTAGTTTTAATACTCAAGAGAAAAACATCAAGGTAATTCTGCAATCTCTTGATCCCAGCAAATTTACTGGCGGTACGCAACCCACCAACTCCTCTGGATTACAGTAAATTTATTGTGGCTTAGCGCTAAGAAGAGTGCCGATAGACTCGCCATTGATTAGACGAGTCAGGACGTGAGGCTCGTGCCCAGAGGCAATAACCGTTGCAGCACCTGTTTGAGCAGCAACCTTTGCGGCCAATACTTTAGTCAGCATGCCGCCCTTACTCAGCTCGCTTGCGGCACCACCAGCCATTTTCTCTAAGGCAGGATCGCCAGAAATCGCATTGCTCAAAAGAGTAGCAGAGGAATCTTGACGTGGGTCGGCAGTAAATAATCCACCTTGATCGGTCAAGATCACCAATAAATCCGCATGAATTAAGTTGGTAACTAAAGCAGCAAGGCTATCGTTATCTCCGAATTTAATTTCATCCGTAACAACGGTATCGTTTTCGTTAATGATTGGAACTACACCAAACTTTAATAAAGTATCTAAAGTCGCCTTAGCGTTAGCATTGCGCTCAGCATGCGCTAAGTCTGCATTAGTTAATAGCACTTGCGCACTGCGTAAATTAAAGCGCGCAAAACAACTTTCATAAACCTGCACTAAGCCCATTTGACCAACTGCAGCTGCAGCTTGTAGTTGATGAATTTCTGTTGGGCGCTTATTCCAGCCAAGACGTTGCATGCCTTCAGCAATCGCACCGGAACTGACCATCAATACCTCATGTCCAGCAGCTAATAAGGCAGCCATTTGCTCTGCCCACATGCCGATTGCAGCACGATCCAAGCCTTCACCATTATTGGTAACTAGACTTGAACCTACCTTCACTACGATTCGTTTAGCTTTCTGAGTATTCATATCAAATGTGGGTCCCAAATGACCGTTACTTAATCTGGAGTTTTATCTTCTGGCTGAGCTTGCTCTTGATAACGTGGATCAGCAGCACGCTCATCTTCATCATCTCTATCCTTACGAATAGAGTCCAAATAATCCTGCAATGAATAGCACAACTTGTCGCATCCTAAACCCGTTAAAGCGGAGATCTCAAAAACAGGACCCTTCCACTTAAACCGCTTAATAAAGTCCGCAACCACTTGCTTGCGATCTTCCTCGGGAATCATGTCGACTTTGTTTAGCACCAACCAACGTGGTTTTTCAACCAGAGCTTCATCGTACTTACGTAATTCATTCACGATAGCAACAGCATCTGCAACTGGATCAATATTCTCATCAAATGGCGCGATATCGACCAAATGCAACAGCACACCAGTACGTTGCAAGTGCCTTAAGAAGCGGTGACCCAAACCTGCACCTTCTGCAGCGCCCTCAATCAATCCTGGAATATCGGCAATCACAAAGCTACGCTCAGCGCCTACACGCACCACACCCAAATTTGGATGCAAGGTTGTAAACGGATAGTCTGCAATCTTTGGACGCGCATTAGACACGGCGGTAATCAAAGTAGATTTACCCGCGTTAGGCATACCTAACAAACCAACGTCAGCTAATACCTTTAATTCGAGTTTGAGCTTACGACGCTCACCCTCTTTGCCATTCGTCTTTTGGCGGGGAGCACGATTCGTACTACTTTTGAAATGAATATTTCCCCAACCACCAACACCGCCTTGCGCTAAACAAAGACGTTCACCGTGGGTGGTTAAGTCAGCAATTGGTTCACCAGTTTCGTAGTCAGAAATGATTGTGCCAACTGGCATACGCAACTCAATATCATCGCCTGCGCGACCGTAGCAATCAGCGCCGCGCCCAGGCTCACCATTTTTTGCGGTGTGCGTTTTAGCGTAGCGATAGTCAATCAGTGTGTTGATGTTGCGATCTGCGGTAGCCCAAACGCTTCCGCCTTTACCACCGTCGCCGCCATCAGGGCCACCGAATTCGATAAACTTTTCGCGGCGCATGGAGGCACTCCCGGCGCCACCTTGGCCAGCTATGACTTCAATACGAGCTTCGTCTATAAATTTCATGAATAAAAAAGGCCTCGCTTAGCGAGGCCTGTTCCTAAGAGTTAAATTCGGAATAAATCTGAATCAAACGTGTCTCAGTCAGGCGTCTTATGAACGCGGGAGAACTGAAACCTGGGCCTTCTTCAAAGCACCCTTAACGCCAAATTCCACTTGTCCGTCAACTAAGGCAAACAATGTGTGATCTTTACCAATACCAACGTTCATACCCGGATGTACTCGTGTACCACGTTGACGAATGATGATGCTGCCAGCGTTGATTTGCTCGCCGCCAAAAACTTTAACGCCTAAGCGTTTCGATTCTGAGTCGCGGCCATTTCGTGTCGAGCCGCCGCCTTTTTTCTGTGCCATATCTTTCTCCTGCTATTTAGCCGTTAGCCTAAATTAGGCTTTAATCGTGTTAATCAGAATTTCTGTGTAATTCTGACGATGGCCTTGGTGCTTTTGATAATGCTTGCGACGGCGCATCTTAAAGATTGTCACTTTATCGTGACGTCCCTGGGAGACGACAGTGGCCATCACAGCTGCACCATTAACCAATGGATCACCCAATTTGAGTGAAGCGCCTTCGCCTACGGCTAAGACTTGGTCAAGAGTGATTTCGCTGCCGATTTCCGCTGGTATCTGTTCTATTTTCAATTTTTCGCCTGCAGCAACTTTATACTGTTTGCCACCGGTTTTTATGACCGCGTACATGGTTTGAAACCTCAATTAATATCTACATTTAAGCTAATCCACCCTGGATGAGCTAAGCCGATTATTATATCTTGCATGACGAGCACTGTCAAAATCAATGAATTAAGCCAAATTCTGGCCCCAATTGCCTTAGATTTCAAGGCCTTAGATGAGGTTATTCGCCTACGATTAGCCTCAAAAGTGGCTTTAATCGACCAAATCTCCACTTACATCATCCAAGCGGGCGGAAAACGGGTTCGGCCAGCCCTTTTACTCCTAGTAAGCAAGGCCTTAGCGAATGGTAAAGAAACCCCCCATGCCCTAGAACTGGCGGCCGTAGTGGAATTTATTCATACAGCCACCCTCCTGCATGATGACGTTGTCGATGAATCGACTCTGAGAAGGGGTCGTGAGACCGCCAATGCTGCTTTTGGCAATGCTGCCAGCGTACTGGTAGGTGATTTTCTGTATTCCAGGGCCTTTCAGATGATGGTTGGGCCCAACGACCTGCGGGTGATGGAAATCCTGTCCGATGCAACCAATACGATTGCCGAGGGAGAGGTTTTACAACTTCTCAACATGAACGACCCCGAAGTAGACGAAGAGAGCTATTTGCGGGTAATTCGCTATAAAACTGCTAAGTTATTTGAAGCGTCTACAGAGCTTGGAGCAATTTTGGCTGGGACGGATACCAAGCAAAGAGAGCAGTCCGCAGCATTTGGTCGTCACATTGGTACCGCATTCCAATTAATGGATGACCTTCTCGATTACACCGCCGATGCATCCCAAATGGGGAAAAATGCTGGCGATGATTTAAGGGAAGGCAAACCTACATTGCCGCTCATTTACCTGCTTGAAAATGGCAGTACTGAAGAGCGCCTACTGGTTCGCGCAGCAATTGAACAAAATCAAGACTTGCCGGATGATGTATTCCAACAGATTCTGAGTGCAGTACAAAATTCGGGGGCTTTGGATTACACCCAAGCTGCCGCGAAACGAGAGGTTGATTTAGCCCTCGAGTGTCTCAAAGATTTCCCTGCGAACGAGGCCACTTCAGCGTTACACGCCTTGTGCAAGTACTCTTTATCTAGACAGACCTAAGCACCAACACTTTTTACCCTGATATCACGCGCAGTGATGCGCGCTTTTTCTGCCTCATCACGCAAACGTGAGATTTCCTCAGCGGTAAGTCGTTTAAGATTGGAATAATCTAATTTCCATGCAGGATCAGAAGCCCAAACTAAAGGGGACTGCACTGTTGTTCGTGGTCCTGGCGCACCTTCAAGTAAACGCAGAGCTAATTCAAAATTAGAGTCTTGTGATTGAACATTATTGGGTAATGCTGCGGCATTACCCAGCGGAAAGTCAGTAAAGAGCAAACGTGGCACACCGCAATACTCCACAATATCTTTCGCTGCGCCCATGATGACTGTAGGAATACCGGCAGCCTCCAAATAACGCGCCAACAAACTTTGACTTTGGTGACAGATAGGGCAATTCGGAATCAATACAGCAAGGTCAACCTGATCTGCGCACATCTTGCTGAGGATCAACGGCGCATCAATCTCCAGGGTATGACGTTGACTGCGATTGGTTGGTAGCCCATAAAAATGTTTAGATATAGACTGAATGCGGCCCCTTGCAACAGCGCGTTTCGCCGCGCCCAATGGAAACCAACAATTGCTGTCCTGCATGTCGGCATTGCGCCTATCAATACCAACATGCGCAATACGTAAGTCTGCGTCCTCATCAATCGAGCGAACATAGGGGTCATAAAACTTCGCAGCAGCGTTGTATGCTGCCCCAGGTCCCTGAGGACCTTTGCTGGCATCAAAGGGTACTGCCGTAGTGACTAAACCTAGGGTCGATTGATTGAGGGGTTTTTGCAATGAGGCAAAAGGCACATCGATGTAATGAGCCCAAACATAGGGTGTCTCATACCCCAATCCAAGATAGTAATTACGAGTGCGCTCAATATAGCGAACTGGCTGATCCAGCTCGGGTGCAAATAGCAATTCAGAATTCTTGGTCATCAATCCGTCCCTGTAAGATATTGCTTATCAAATATTAACTATCAGGAGAATTCATTATGGCTCAATGGCTCAGGTTTCAACATCAAGGTAAATCCGGTTTAGGTCAAGTACAGGGCGATCAGATTACCGTGTACACCGGCGATCTATTTAATAATCCACAAGCCACTGGCGAGACATTAAAACTATCCGATGTCACCATCGACATCCCATGCACCCCTTCCAAAATGGTTGCCATGGTGGATAACTTTCATGCTCTTGTCACCAAGCTTGAGCATGCGGTACCAGCTGAGCCTTTATATTTCCTGAAAGGTAACAACTCTTTCTTGGCAGCCAATCAAACTATTCGCACTCCAAAATCCTACTCTGGAAAAGTTGTTTATGAGGGCGAACTCGGAATCGTCATCGGTAAAGCCTGTCATGAAGTGGATGAGTCACAAGCTGCTGCTGCAATTTTTGGTTATACCTGCATTAACGATGTCACAGCAATTGAGATTTTGAATCGTGATCCTGGGCACGCTCAGTGGACACGCTCTAAGAGCTTTAATACCTTTGGCGTCTTTGGCCCCTACATCACTACTGATGTAGATCCAAGCAAGTTAACAATTAAAACTATCTTGAATGAGCAAGAGCGTCAAAACTACCCCATCGCTGACATGATTTTTCCACCAGCAAAATTGGTCAGCCTGATATCTCAAGATGTTCCACTACAAGCTGGCGACATTATTGCTTGCGGAACTTCCGTGGGCGTTGGCTCTATGAAACCCGGCAGCAATGTCAGCATCATCATTGATGGCGTTGGACGCTTAGATAATCGTTTTGAATAAGTCATCTAATTCGCAAATTTAAAGCTAGCCCCTTAAAACAAAAACCCTCACCATAATTAGTGGTGAGGGTTTTTTAATGCTCAAAACTGCAGATACTTAGTAACCTGAAACAGATGGCAATGCCAAACTTCCTTTGGAGGCCTGAACATTTTCATCAAGGTATTTCGTCAACGCAAAGACGGTATTGAGGCATGGCGTTGGGGTTTCAGTAATCTTGCCAAGCTCAATCACAGAGCCCAATAAGGCATCAATCTCTAAGCTACGGCCTGCTTCCAAGTCTTGCAACATCGATGTCTTGTGTTTACCAACTTTTTCGGCACCAGCAATACGACGCTCAATGTCTACCCGGAAAGTCACACCCAATTTCTCAGCAATCGTTTGTGCTTCAGCCATCATGTTGCGAGCCAACTCTTTGGTAAGTGGATATTGGCAAATGCCCTCTAAGGTTCCATGAGTCAAAGAGCTGATTGGATTGAAGGTCATATTGCCCCACAACTTCAACCAAATCTCGGAGCGAATATCTTCGAGGATTGGTGATTTAAATCCAGCCGCTGACATCATTTCAGACATCTTCTGAATACGCTCAGTCTGCTTGCCGTCTAACTCACCCAATGGGAAACGATTACCCTCAACGTGACGGATTACGCCAGGAGCCTGGGTAAAAGTGGCTGGATACACCACGCAACCAATAATATTGTTTGGATTAATTGCATTCTTAGCAACACCACCGGCATCAACAGTCTCAACGGAGTGATCTTGATAGTCACCACCCAACTTCTGGAAGTACCACCAAGGAATTCCGTTTTGCATCGGAATCAAAATAGTTTCTGGGCCCATGATTGCAGCGAGATCTTCAATGATCGGCTCAACTTGATGCGCCTTCACAGCCAAGATCACCACATCCGGAGTTTCCGCATCCCGAATTTTTTCAACTGCTTTTACCTGCGCCACTAATGGCTCAGGCTGGTCATCCATAATCAATGCTAGGCCGCGCTCTTTAATCGCAGCTAATGTGGCACCACGCGCTACAACCGTGACGTCATTGCCAGCTCGCGCCAACATGACAGCAAGGTAACCGCCAATTGCGCCCCCTCCACCGATCACACAGATTTTCATAAGAACTCCATAAAGATAAGAAATTTTGAATTAATGTCATTTTAGAGGTGAATATTTTGCGGTGCAACAAAATATTATGCCTAATATTTAAGCAAATATGGCTAACTTGCAATCAATCTAGCTCTAGGCACTAAACCACCCAAAAGCATGCCAGCGATGCTGGCTAAAAGACCGGCTAACTGAGGGGGGAGAATAGACTCAGGAGCAAGCACTTCACAGCTAATCCAGACAACGAGGCCGCAAACTACTGATAACAATCCACCTAAGGAATTTGCCCTAGACCAGTACACCCCAAAAGCTAGTGGTACAAAAGCTGCCACCAAAGTCACTTTGTAAGCGTTCTCAACCATCTTAAAAATCGATAAATTAGAGTTGATAGCAAAAAAAGTGACTACCAGAGTGAAGCAGAGCACAGTAATTCGCATGACCTTCAACAGGTCTTGATCAGATAGGTGCTTAAAGAAGCCACGCACAATGTTCTCAGCAAAAGTGACCGAAGGTGCGAGTAATGTCGCACTGGCACAACTCTTGATAGCTGATAGAAGAGCACCAAAAAACATCACCTGAGCAATGAGTGGTGCGTGATTCAAAATCAGTTTGGGCAAAATCATTTGTGGATCTGTATATAAATACTGCTTCACTAGATCTGGACTAATGATGGTTGCAGAGTAAGCCAAATAAAGTGGAACAAATGCGAAGACAAAATACAGTACTCCGCCTAACAAAGCGGCTTGCACTGCAATGTTCACATTCTTAGAGGATGTGATCCGCTGAAACACATCTTGCTGCGGAATAGAGCCCAACATCATCGTGCATAAGGCGGCTGTAAAGCCAAGGATAGAGGCGAGATTCATCTCGGGCCAGAAGTTGGAAAACTGGCCAGCAGCAGCTGCATGCTCAAACACGACACCAACACCCCCAGTTTGAGCTGTTATCTCGCCGCCGATATAAAGCATGCCCACCACAATGATGATCATCTGGATAAAGTCGGTAATTGCCACCGACCACATGCCACCAAACAGTGTATAAATCAGAACGCTACCGGCGCCAATTAACATGCCGGCCGTTTGTGTAATGCTGCCTTCAGACACAACATTAAAGACAAGTCCCAAAGCTTTAATCTGCGCAGCCACCCACCCCAAATAGGAAACTACAATACAGAGAGTTACCAAAACCTCTACGGTACGGCCATATTTCTCCCGAAAGAAATCGCCGATGGTGAGCATGCGGCGGTTATAGAGATGGCGAGCAAAAAAGAGTCCGACTAAGATAAGACACAGGGAGGATCCGAAAGGATCCGAAACAATCCCACCAAGCCCCTCCTTTAGAAAGGTGGCTGGGATACCTAAAACCGCTTCGGAGCCAAACCAGGTAGCAAATACCGTAGCAGTAACAATCGGCAAAGGGAGGCTATGACCAGCCGCAGCAAAATCAGCCGTATTTTTGACCCGCAGCGCGGCCCAAAGACCAATGCCAACAGATACAACCCAATAGATGATGACAAACCAAATCAACATCGCCTAATTTCTCCTTCAGGAATTTGGTCAAATTATATGGCCTTGTTACTTATGTCATTTAATCAATAAGAGCCAAATTTGGGCGGCCTGGTCTGACATAATTCATGGGTGAATTCCGCCATACACCCCAAAGAGAACACTAATAGCGATCTAGCCTATCAAAAGGCGATTTTGGGTTCCGTATCGCGTACTTTTGCTCTCACCATCCCTCTCCTACCCCCAGCAATTGAGGTCGTGGTTGGCAATACCTATTTACTGTGTCGAATTGTCGACACTATCGAAGATGCGGCCGAACTCAGCCCAACAGAGAAACAAGGCTTATCTAAACTATTTTTAGAGGCAGTTCTAGGCGAGATTCCGGTAGAGGCTTTTGTAAGCCCCTGCCTAGATGCGTTAAAGGGTTACTCCAATGTCGATGAGCTCGATTTAATTGCGCATACCCCCACCGTTCTTCGCATTCTGCATACCTTCCCCGACAAAGATCAGGCTGCAATCAGTCGCTGCGTTTCTATCATGTCCGATGGTATGTCCCATTTCCACGGAAGACAAACGCAAGCAGGACTAAAAGACCTCGCAGAATTTGAAGAGTATTGCTATGTGGTGGCTGGCGTAGTTGGTGAACTACTCACTAGCATCTTTAGCAACTACTCCATTGAGTTTGCAAAGCAAATTAAAGGGCATGAGCAGTTGGCCATCGCCTTTGGTCAGGCTCTACAAATGACCAATATCCTCAAAGATTCGCCAGAGGATCGTGCACGCGGGGTCTCCTGGAAACCAGCATCAATCAGTCAAAGCAAGCTGCTCAAGATTGCCTACGAAAAACTACAAGACTCTATGAGCTACATGCTTCTGATTCCAGAAAATGAAGTAGGCATGAGACGCTTCTGTTTCCTTGCTTTCGGTCTTTCGATCATGACGCTTGAAAAAATTGCCACTAGAAAAGAATTCAGCAATAAATCTGAAGTGAAACTATCTAGAAATACCGTTTGGGCTTTCTATGCCTTTACCAAGATTGCAGCAAGCAATGCACCTCTAATGAAAGCATTCTTTTACGTAGCATCTAAGCAACTCAGAAAACTGTCCATAAAAAATCCTTAAAGCGCACCCTCATGCTTTAAGAGCCACATTTTTATCTGACGATAAAAACCAGGGGCATCCTCCTTCATAAAACCCCCAAGACCTTGTGCTGAAATAATGCGATGGCATGGTGTAACTAAGGGATATGGATTTGCGCCACAAGCTGTCCCAACTGCGCGCGGGCCACTCTTAATCATTTTTGCGATCTCACCATAGGTGCTCGTCTTCCCGACTCCAATGCCTTGAGTGGCATGCCATACCCTTTGCTGATGAACTGTTCCTGCAGGCTTCAGCGGAACATCAAAAATTGATAAAGCGTCACTGAAATACTGATCGCACTGTTTTGAGAATGCTTTAGCCAGCGCATTTCTTGGGGAAATTAAAGCAGTATTCGGAGGCAAGTAATCAATTTTCGAGATCATCAAACTACCGTCGACTAGCTCCGTTTGGACGCCCAGGCACCCAAAAGGGGCTGATATCACGCAATACTCAGTGGATGTAGGGGTGGGCATGAAGAAGATTCTGACACATATTGAAGGATAAATTCAGGCAGGATTCTGAACTGGCTATAGCTAGTGAAATGGCACTTTGCTATATTGGTTGTTCCTTATTCTCTGCAGGCATAACTGATGGACACTTTTTTTGATGATTGGCCCTTTATTGGCCAAGTCGCATTAGTCCTATTCTTACTCGCACTCTCCGGCTTCTTTTCAATGGCCGAAACCAGCATGCTGTCTTCCAACCGCCATCGCCTGCGTGCAATGGCTAATGGCGGGAACGCTGGAGCCGCACTTGCAGAGAGACTGTTAAAGCGCATTGATTCACTGCTTTCAGTGCTGCTGATCTCTAACAACCTCATCAATACGATCTTGCCGATCTTAGTTACCGGCATTGCATTACATATTTTTGGCGATAGCGGGCTGGTGCTGTCGATTGCCACATTAGTCGTTGCACTACTTATCATTATTTTTAGTGAAATAACGCCGAAAGTTATCGGCGCAGCTTTTCCTGAAAAAATTGCCAGTAATGTTGGCTGGTTCATTCTTCCCCTCACGTTCATTCTTAAGCCGCTACTCTGGTTCATTAATAGTTTTGTATCGGGGTTAATGAAAGTCTCTGGACTACAAGCCTCAACTGACAACAGAGTGATGAGCAAAGAAGAATTGCGCAGCTTAGTTCTGGAATCCAATCGATTTGTTTCCGCTCATCATCGCAATATTTTGCTCAATCTTTTCAACCTCGAAAATATCTTGGTTGACGATGTAATGACGCCTCGCTCGAAGATCGAAGTATTGGATCTCTCAAGACCTATTGGTGAGGTGGTTGAACAATTAGAAACTTGTTACCATAACAAGCTGCCAGTATGCGATGGCGACTCTGAGCGCATTGTTGGTATTCTGTCTGTAAAGAAAGTGCTCTCCTTGCTTGGTGACGCAGAGCTTCATCACGAAGACTTCAGATTATTGCTAAATGAGCCCTACTTCATTCCGAGTGGGACACCCGTTCTACAACAGATGCAATTTTTTCAAGATAACCAACAACGCTTAAGCCTGGTTGTGAATGAATATGGTGAAGTGCTGGGTCTAGTAACCTTTGAAGACATTGTTGAGGAGCTAATTGGTGAGTTCACCACCTCATTCTCCAATCTTTCCAATGATCCTCATTGGCTTACTGATGGCACCTACCTTGCAAGCGGCACTGCCTCTTTGCGAGATTTAAATCGCCTGCTGAAACTTGATCTTCCGCTAGATGGACCACGCACCTTGAATGGCCTTATTTTAGAAAAACTCGAAGCGATTCCTGATTACGATGTCAGCATTCGAATTGCTGGTGTGGTGATGGAAATTGTTCAGTTTGATGAGCATGGCGTAAAAACAGTGAAGCTGTACCGGCCCCTCACTCAAGAAAATCAAGATTGAGCGAACTGCTACATGACTCTCACATTATTCGAACCTGGCATGAAATCGCTGTTAATGCATTAAATAGTCGGTCTACGGATATTCATATTGAGGCAAGACCTCAAGAAACCGTAGTGCGCACCAGAATAGATGGGCGCCTCACATTACAAAACCAATACCCCATTGATCTGCATGAGCGATTAATTACGCGCATCAAAATATTGGCACGTCTTGATATTGCAGAAAAACGTGTACCTCAAGATGGGCGTCTTGTTATTGGTCATGACTTTAGCCATCCTAATATTGATTGTCGAGTCTCAATTCTTCCTACTTTGCATGGAGAAAAAGCAGTTATCCGGATTTTGCCAAGCCGCCTCGAAGAGCTAGCTTTAGATCAGCTTGGTTTGTCGCCGGATCAACTAGAAATTATTCAAGAGGCAATTAATCAAACTAATGGCTTGATTCTGGTAACTGGGCCAACTGGGAGCGGAAAGACGCGGACCTTATATAGCTGCTTGAGCGCACTAAACCAAGTGCAACGCAATATTTGCTCAGTTGAAGATCCTATTGAAATCCGGCTTCCCGGGGTCAATCAAGTGGCTTATCACCCCAAAGCAGGATTGGACTTTCCGACCATTATTCGCGCCCTTCTGCGTCAAGATCCAGATGTCATCATGATAGGTGAAATACGTGATTGCGCGAGCGCGCAGCTTGCTATCCAGGCTGCACAAACGGGGCACTTAGTGCTGAGCACCCTTCATACTCGAAATGCTATTGGGGCTTTATGTCGACTTAAAAGTCTCGGCATAGATCAAGAGTCTATTGAATCCTGTCTTCGTTGCGTCAGCTCTCAAAGATTAGTTCGAAAACTCTGCAAAGAGTGCAATCGAATTCCAGGCAAAAAATCTTGCGATCTTTGCAAGGGGGCTGGATATTTTGGTCGCATTGGCGTCCATGAAGTTTTAGGAAGCGAGCACTTGTTTAATTCAGCTCAAGCATTAGATATCTACTCAGCAGGAATGCAATTACTGAAGTCCGGCCTTATAGATCAGATATCGCTAGATTATGAGCTTGGCACTTGGCATTAGCCCAAATGCTTGTAAAGAGAAAACTCAGTAAGTCTGAGCAATTGCATTTTGCGCAACAAATGCTCTCCCTCCTTCAGGCTGGACTTCCCTTGCTCAACGCTATTCAGCTATTAATCCAGTCCGCGCCAATATCCTGGAAAATTTGGCTGGAAGATATTCGTAAGCAACTTCAAAAGGGTAATAGCTTTTCTTTTTGCCTCGGCGCACAAGATGGAAAGTTTTCTCCAGAGTTTTCTAACCTCATCAGAGTGAGCGAGAGAACAGGCGACCTCAGCTTAGCACTACGCACAATCTCACAGCAGCTAGAGGCCCAGATTGAGCTACGAAGAAAAGTGCAGCAGTCACTAACCTACCCCGTAATCACTTTAGCCACTTCTTTTCTGCTCGTACTGGTCATGATGATTTGGGTTGTGCCTGTATTCAAAGAGGTCTTTGGGCACTTCAACGCGGAACTTCCAGCGCCAACTAGAATCCTCATATCCATATCCACAGGTGTCCAAAGCCACTATCTAGAGATAGCACTAGGCGCGCTCGTAGTAGTCGCAAGCTTTGTGTACGCCTGGCTCAAATCTAGTGCACTCCAAAAATACTGTGATGCCCTCTTGTTACGCATTCCGTTTTTTGGCAATCTATTTAGACTAGCAACACTGAGTCATTGGTGCCGAACTTTAGGACATCTTCTGGAGACTGGTTTACCGCTCCCAGATGCACTAAGGGTAACTGCGCAATCATCTAATCACTGGGTGAGTCACGAGTTTAGCGCTGAGATATTTAAACACCTCACTCGTGGCTGGCCCTTGGGGGAATCACTCAAGCGAGCAGACCCTAAATCAAGAATTCTGGATGTAGAGACTTTATTACTGCTGCATATTGGTGCCGAAAGTGGCGCGTTGGCTGAGATGTTAAATAAGCGTGCTGCTACCCTAGGCTCACAGTTAAGCAGTCAACTCAATACACTCAGCCAAAATTTGGAGCCTGCACTGATTCTTTTTGTTGGGGCCATTATTGGTAGCTTAGTCATAATCCTATATCTACCCATCTTTAATTTAGGACAAATCGTTTAGTGGATCCCAAAATAAGTATCTGGATCATCAAATCTCTGCTGATGCTGGCTTTGATTTATTTAGCCTATATTGATTGGCGCACTCTCCGTCTTCCAAACGCCATTACCTTCCCTCTGATTATTTTGGGCATTGCTTTTAATTGGATCTCAGACCTGCGCTTAGCTGATCCAAGCTCGGCACTCCTTGGGGCGCTCCTAGGATATGCATCACTGTGGGCATTAAATGCCAGCTATCGCCTTCTACATAACCGGAATGGGATTGGAATGGGTGATGCCAAGCTCTTGGCTGCACTGGGTGCTTGGTTAGGGTGGAGCTCTTTACCCAGCATCCTTTTGATAGCCTCAGCCACAGGAATAGCGGGGGGCATTATCTGGCTTAAATGGCGGGGTCATCAACTTCAACAGGCTTTTCCTTTTGGCCCTTTTTTAGTGATTGCTGGCATTATTGAATTGTTATGGCCTCAACTCATTCCAACTTTGATTCTGCCCAAGCTGATTTAAAAGCCCTAAAGGGGGAAATTCCTTTAATTGGCTTAACTGGCGGCATTGGATCTGGCAAAACTGCAGTCAGCGACTTGCTGGGTAAGCTTGGGGCTGGAATTATTGATACAGACCTGATTTCTCATCAAATCACCGCCCCTGGTGGAAAAGCCATTCCATTGATTGCAAAGGCATTTGGGGCTGACTTTATTGATCCCCAAGGCGCCCTTATTCGCCCCAAAATGCGGACCGTAGTCTTCGAAGATCCCGGTGCCCGCAAAGTTCTTGAGCAAATCACCCACCCCTTAATTCAAGAAGAAACCAGCAAACAAGCATTTGAATTGGCCAAGTCTGGTGCGCCTTATCTTGTTTTTGTTGTTCCCCTACTCATTGAATCTGGCTACTGGGCAAAGCTAATTGACTATCTTGTGGTGGTGGACTGCCCAGAGAAAACCCAAATCCAAAGAGTGATGCACCGCAACAATATGACCCGCTCAGACGTGGAAAATATTCTGAAAGCACAAACTAGCCGAAAAGCTCGGCTAGCGGCTGCTAACACTGTTATTGAAAATCAGGGCAGCCTGAATGAACTCAAATCAGGGGTTCTAAGCCTGCACCAACAATTGCTCAAAATTTAGGAAGAGCCCCTGAGTTCGTCATAGAATATAGGCTTGTGATTGTCTACGAATACCCCTTCAATGAACTAGTTCGAAGCATGCTTCGACTGGAGTATTTGTTCGCCCGCTTTAATCACTTCCTTCGATCCGATGATCCTGAACTACATCACAATGCAATTGCGATGTTATTTGACCTAGGTGACATTGGCTCTCGCGGTGATATCAAATCACTGTTACTCAAAGAATTTGAGCGTCAGAAGTATGCCTTGAACGGTTTAAAGTCTTCCCAGAAGGTAGATCAAGAGGCGCTGACACAAACACTATCTGAAATTGATAAAGCCGCACTAAATATTAATCAATCGATGGGCAAGCCAAATTCAGTAATTACTGAGAGTGAATGGCTTAACGCCATTCGCACACGATTGAATATTCCTGGCGGCACTAGCCCGATTGATTTGCCTAGCTACCATGCTTGGAAAAACACTCCCTCAACTCAACGCAGAGAGTTGTTAGAAAAATATGTTGCACCACTTTTGCCATGGCATGAAGCTTGCCAAATTTTCTTGAGATTATTGCGTCAGTCTGGTGAAGCAAAAGATGTTGTTGCACATCAAGGCTCTTATCAACAAGCACCATCTGGCAAGGTTTATCAATTAATGCGCATAACTGTAGAAGACGACTCTCTCTTCTCAGAAATCAGTGCTAACAAATATTTACTGTCGATTCGTTTTTTAAAGGCGGATGGAGATAAAAAGCCTCAGGTCATAAATGAGGATGTTCCCTTTAGACTCACCCTCTGCCAGCTCTAAACCCTTAGTAGCTTAAGCTTTTCCAGCATGGGCCATGCAGCTGGCAACAAAGGCTCTACCGTTGGAAGCCCATCACTGAGCAGTTGCCAAGATAAAGCCTGACCCTCACACCCCTGAGGGATTCCAGTCCATTTTCGAATAATGCTGACATGCAAGCGGACATAAGCATGTGGATAGTCATGCTCTAAAACAACCAACTCTTCACTAGACTCAATATCAATTCCAAGCTCTTCTTGCAATTCGCGTTTCAGCGCCATGAAAACCGATTCACCAGCTTCTATCTTTCCACCCGGAACTTCCCAGTAGCCTGCATAAGGCTTGCCTTCTGGTCGTTGCCCCAGAAGATAGCGCCCCTCAGCATCTAATAAGATTCCAGCAGCAACTTCTGTAACAGGGCGATTTGAGTCACGCATGAGTCGTCAATGATTAAGCGGTATGCGAACCAGCCCAGTGTTTAGCAAACTGCCAAGCCACACGACCTGATCGTGATCCACGCTCTAAGGCCCAAACCAATGCTTCAGCTCTAGCACCTTCAATCTGCGAGTCACTCAAACCAAAATGACGCAGCCAATGAGCAACAATTTCTAGATACTCATCTTGCTTTGGTGGGTAGAAAGAAAGCCATAATCCAAAACGCTCTGAGAGAGAAATTTTTTCCTCAACTACTTCACCTGGATGAATTTCTCCATCATCACCATGAACATAGCCCTCGTTATCCTTCATATATTCAGGCAAGAGATGGCGACGATTGGAAGTAGCGTAAATCAAAATATTGTCGACTTGAGCTGATACAGAGCCATCTAACGCAGACTTCATCGCTTTATAGCCAGACTCACCATCTTCAAATGAGAGGTCGTCACAAAAAACAATGAAGCGCTCTGGGCGGTCAGCTAATAAATCTGTAATGTCAGCCAAGTCAGCTAAATGCTCTTTTTCAACCTCGACTAAGCGCAAGCCCTGGCTAGCAAACTCATGCAAACTCGCTTTAATGAGTGATGACTTTCCTGTGCCACGTGCACCAGTGAGCAAAATATTATTAGCAGGCTTTTTTTGAATAAAGTTTTTTGTATTGTCACGAATAGCATCGCGTTGACGATCAATATTCTTTAGATCATCAAAAGAAATATCGGCAACATGTTTAACTGGCTGTAAAAAACCAATGCTTCCAAAGATACTATCGCGACGACGCCATCTGAAAGCAGTCGAGGATTTCCACTGCTCTTCAGTTAACGCTTTAGGTAGAAATGTTTCAAGATGACTTAAGAGTTGCTCTAGTTTTTCATTCATGTAACAAGTTCCTATGAACGGTAATCAGCATTAATGGAAACGTAGTCATGCGATAAGTCGCAAGTCCACATCGTCTGCTGCGCTGATCCGCGACCCAAATCAATCTTGATGGTAATTTCTGGTGCCTGCATGACTCTTTGTCCGTCAGCCTCTTGGTAATCCGGGTTACGGCCACCATTCTTGGCAACCCACACGTCTCCAAGCCACATTTGTACTTGATTAACATCAAGGTCAGTAATGCCAGCATAGCCAATCGCAGCAAGGATGCGACCTAAGTTGGGGTCACTGGCAAAGAAGGCAGTTTTTACCAAAGGTGAATGGGCGATTGCCTCCGCCACTAAACGACATTCTGCTTCAGTCTTGCCACCTTGCACATCAATCGTAATAAATTTGGTTGCTCCCTCGCCATCTCTCACAATCATTTGAGCAAGCTTACGTGCGAGATTAATTAAGGCGGTCCGAACCATGCCATAGCTAGCATCGCTTGTAGATTGAATCTGCACAGCTGACTGACCAGTCGCCATGATGATGAATGAATCGTTCGTCGAAGTATCGCCATCAATCGTAATAGCATTAAATGACTGATCGGCAATTTCTTGAGTTAATTTAGAGAGTAAGCCAGGTGCAAAACCAGCATCTGTTGCAATGAATCCCAACATGGTCGCCATATTCGGATGAATCATTCCTGCGCCCTTACAAATACCAGTGATAGTCACAGGTCCAGCCGGGGTCTCTACCGTCATAGATGTAGCTTTAGGCTGTGTATCCGTAGTCATGATGGCTTCTGCAGCATCAAGCCAATGATCCTCACCTAAGTTAGTCACGGCTTTGGGTAAAGCAGCAATCAATTTATCAATTGGAAGTGGCTCTAGAATCACACCAGTTGAAAAAGGCAGAATTTGTTCTGGATTGAGCTTGAGCTCTTTAGCCAACTGAGCACAAGTTGCTAAAGCATCTTGCATACCCCGCTCACCAGTCCCTGCATTGGCATTACCAGTATTGACCACCAAAGCACGAATCTCACCCTTAGATCCATCTAGCGCCAAATGCTCACGGCAAACCTGAACCGGCGCAGCGCAGAAACGATTTAAAGTAAAAACACCGGCAACTTGTGAGCCAGGGGCCAAAGTCATCACCAATAAATCTTTACGATTGGCCTTTTTGATTCCAGCTTCGGCGATGCCCATCTGAAAACCTTTA
Organism: Polynucleobacter sp. 80A-SIGWE; assembly: GCF_018882295.1. Classification (GTDB taxonomy): domain Bacteria; phylum Pseudomonadota; class Gammaproteobacteria; order Burkholderiales; family Burkholderiaceae; genus Polynucleobacter. Next base: position 468,354 of record NZ_JACVOR010000001.1, on the reverse strand, counting down.
ACAGGCTTAAGTTGGTCTTTTTGGGGGAGTGGTAAATTAACTGTCATGATCTGACAATTGTAGATGAGGCATTACAGAGCTGCCGGGACTGGCAGCTCTTTTTTAATCCCGCTAAATTTAACCTAGTGCGCCGCAGCAGTTCTTGTACTTCTTACCACTACCGCAGGTACAAGGATCATTGCGACCTACTTTAGGGCCAGTACGCATGGGTGCAGGAGCAATTTCAATCGCTGCACCACGATCGCCAGTTGAGCCAGCCACCTCAAGATCTGCATCAGCATGCTGATACTGCACATCTGAAAGTTTGGCTAAATCTTCATTCATCGACTCAGAGGCTTCGTCCAACTCGCTTGCACTACGAATCTGTACTGTCATGATGCTTTTCACAACATCATTCTTAATGACGTTCAGCAACTCACCATATAGCTCGAATGCTTCTCGGCGGTACTCTTGTTTTGGATCTTTCTGAGCGTAACCACGCAAATGGATGCCTTGACGTAAATGATCTAAAGCGGCTAAATGTTCACGCCAATGGGTATCTAAGCTATAGAGCAAAACTGAGCGCTCAAATCCAGCGAAGGATGCGCGTCCAGAAAGATCTACTTTTGCATCGTAGGCTTCTTTTGCAGCCTCTAATACACGATCAACAATCTGCTCATCGTCCATAGATGCAGCATTTTCAACCCAATTTTTCAGGTCGACTGTTAAGCCCCAGTCGCTGGCCAATACATTCTCCAAGCCAACTAGATCCCACTGCTCTTCCATCGATTCTAGGGGAACGTATAAGGCACAAATGCCACGCAACACATCTTCACGCAAATTGGCAATCAACTCACCAACATCAGCACTTTCAAGAACTTCATTTCTTAAGCGATAAGTTTCTTTACGCTGATCATTGGCAACGTCGTCGTATTCCAGTAATTGCTTACGAATATCAAAGTTACGGCCTTCAACCTTGCGCTGAGCAGACTCAATTGAACGAGTCACCATTCCAGCTTCAATTGGTTCGCCATCCGGCATTTTCAGACGGTCCATTACTGCACGCAAACGATCCCCAGCAAAAATACGCAGTAAAGAGTCGTCCAAAGAAAGATAAAAACGGGAAGAACCAGAATCACCCTGACGACCAGCACGACCGCGAAGCTGATTATCAATACGACGGCTCTCGTGACGCTCTGTACCAATAATGTGCAAGCCACCCGCAGCTAATACTTGGTCATGCAAACTTTGCCACTCATCCTGCAAGGTCTTAATCTTGGCTGCTTTTTCTGTATCGGATAGAGCAGCATCCGCTTCAATTAAAGAGGATTGTTTGCCAACGTTTCCGCCCAAAACAATATCCGTACCACGGCCAGCCATATTGGTGGCAATGGTGATCATCTTTGGTCTACCAGCTTGAGCAATGATCTCTGCTTCACGGGCATGCTGTTTCGCGTTCAATACTTGATGTGGCAATTGACGCTTATCTAGTAAGCCAGCAATTAATTCTGAATTCTCAATTGAAGTTGTACCAACCAATACAGGTTGGCCACGTTTGTAACAATCCTCAATATCTTTAATTACTGCATCGTAGCGCTCGCGCGATGTCTTGTAGATCTGATCTTGACGATCTTTTCGTTGGCTAATGCGATTGGGGGGAATAACTACAGTCTCAAGGTTATAAATCTCCTTGAACTCATAAGCTTCGGTGTCTGCAGTACCAGTCATACCAGCCAACTTGCCATACATACGGAAGTAGTTCTGGAAAGTAATTGTGGCTAGCGTCTGATTCTCATTCTGAATCTGTACACCCTCTTTAGCCTCAACAGCTTGATGCAAACCATCAGACCAACGACGACCCTGCATTAGACGCCCTGTGAACTCATCAACAATAATGACTTCACCATTCTGAACAACATATTGTTGATCACGGTTGTACAGAGTATGCGCACGTAATGCGGCATACACGTGATGCATCAAAGTAATATTTTGCGGAGCATACAAAGAGTCGCCATCATTCAATGCGCCAAGCTCAACTAAAACTGTCTCTGCCTTATCGTGACCGCGCTCTGTTAAGTAGACTTGCTGGGACTTTTCATCAACCCAGTAATCACCTGGCTTTTCAACACCAGTGCCGTCTGCTTTTTCTTCACCAATTTGGCGCTCCAAGTAAGCAGGCAATGCATTGATCTTGATATACAAATCAGTGTGGTCTTCGGCCTGACCAGAAATGATCAATGGGGTACGAGCCTCATCAATCAGAATGGAGTCAACCTCATCAACAATCGCATAAGCTAGGCCACGCTGAACACGTTGACCCAAGTCTTGCACCATGTTGTCACGGAGGTAATCAAATCCAAACTCATTATTAGTACCATAGGTGATATCAGATGCATAAGCTTCTTGCTTGGTTGTGTGATCCATCTGAGATAGATTCACGCCAACCTTCATACCTAAGAAGTTATAGAGCGTTGACATCCACTCAGCATCGCGCTGAGCCAAATAATCATTTACCGTGATGACATGAACACCTTTGCCTGTTAAAGCATTCAAATACACAGGAAGCGTAGCGGTTAAGGTTTTACCTTCGCCCGTTCCCATTTCAGCAATCTTGCCTTGGTGTAATGCAAGACCACCCATCATCTGCGCATCAAAGTGGCGCATCTTCATCACTCGTGAACTTGCCTCACGAACTACCGCAAAAGCCTCTGGAGCAATATCATCTAATGACTCACCCGCAGCCAAACGCGACTTGAACTCAGCAGTTTTTGCTTGCAGTGCGGCATCATCCAAAGCTTGCAGGCTAGGCTCGAAAGCGCTAACTTTGGCAACTACTTTGCGATACTGTTTTAAGAGGCGGTCGTTACGACTGCCGACCAGGGTTTTAAGAAGACCGATTACCATGGGATATTGAAGTAAATTAAGACCTTGAGTTTATCACCCGCACCCTCTTTTTATATGAACTTTGCCCCTAAACCTGTCCGCACGAAAGCCGCCCATGAGTGGCTAGAGTATTTGCGCGACTCTGAGGGCTTGGGCGGAATTTTGGCGAAAACAGAAGATCTGGCCAAACTCAAAATTGCCCTCAAAGCAGCTCTTTTTGAGTTAGATTTAGATAACTTAGCGCCTAAAATTGAGGCTGGCTGGCGTTCTGGCGGTCAGAATGAATTATTTTTACTGGTGAATGGGGCAAGTATCGCCACCCGTCTTCAGCAGGTTTTACCTAGTCTAATCAATGAGTTAGCTAAAAAAGGGGTTATTTGCAGTAGCATTAAGGTGCGTCTAAAGCCAGCCCCACCAACCTGGGACATTAAGCCCCGCGAAGGTCAGCAGGTCAGCCAGAAGCCAAAAGGCTTTAATGCCGTAGCGAGGGCTTCCTGGGAATCCTTATTGGAGAAATTGGCACCAGATTCTGATCTGCGTAAGGCGGTTGAACGCCTACTTCAAAGCAAGCCTAAATAAACCTAGAAAAAGAGGGGTTGACTCTCTTTGGAATAGGCGGCGGGAGCCTTATTTTCTGGAAAACTGCTAACTTCATAAGAACTGGGGTCTTCTAAAAGCTTACGCAAGAGCGCGTTATTGAGGGCATGTCCTGATTTTTCAGCGACATAAGAGCCAACAATCGGATGACCAACTAAATACAGATCGCCGATAGCGTCCAAAATTTTGTGACGGACAAACTCATCCTCATAACGTAACTCTTCGTTATTCAGAATGCGATGCTCATCAAGCACGATCGCGTTATCTAAACTTCCGCCACGTGCCAATCCCATTTCTCGCAAAGCCTCAACTTCATGCGCAAAGCCAAAAGTACGAGCACGGCCAATCTCGCTTCTATAGGCATGTTCTGCAAAATCCACTACAAAGCGCTGACCAGTTTTATCTACTGCCGGGTGCTTAAAGTCGATTGTGAAATCTAACTTATATCCAAAGAAAGGTTCTAGACGTGCGAGCTTGTCGCCCTCTCGGACTTCAATCGGTTTTTTAATCACAACAAATTGACGTGGTGCCTCTTGCTCTGCAATACCCGCCGATTCCATCAGAAACAAGAATGAGGCTGCGCTGCCATCCATGATGGGAACCTCTTCGCCATCTAGCTCAATCAGTAAATTATCAAGACCTAGGCCTGCACAAGCGGAGAGCAAATGCTCCACAGTGGAAACACGAACCCCATCTTTTTGAATCACTGAGGCTAAGCGAGTATCGCAAACCGCCAGAGCAGTGGCCGGTACAACCGATTGCTCTGGGGTGTCTACACGTACAAATAAGATTCCTGAATTTATCGGCGCAGGCTTAATAGACAAAGTCACCTTGCGACCAGAGTGCAAGCCAATCCCCACGGTTTTAATCGGGGTGGCGATTGTGCGTTGCTTCATCATGGTTCTATCTAAATTCAGGAATGATTTCTTAAAGCTTCTTCAAAATTGAAGCAGCGTCGCTTACTTCAAACTTACCAGGTGCTTCACGATCTAAAGTTGTCACTACACCGTCTTCAACAATCATGGCATAACGATCTGAACGCACGCCCAAACCACGTGCAGTCAAATCTAATTCGAGGCCAAGTTTCTTAGTAAATTCAGCACTACCATCGCCCAACATGCGGATCTTTTTACCCACCTTTTGATCGCGGCCCCAAGCACCCATTACAAATGGATCATTAACTGAAATACACCAAATTTCATCAACGCCTTTTGCTTTGATTGCATCAAAGTGCTCAACATAGCTAGGTACGTGCTTTGCTGAACAAGTCGGCGTAAATGCGCCAGGCAAAGCAAAGATCACAATCTTTTTGCCAGCAGTGAGTTTTTCAACTTCGAATGCGTTTGGACCAATAGCGCAACCTTCACTAGCTTCATCTAAAAACTCATAAAGAGTAGCGTTTGGTAATTTTTGTCCGACTGCGATCATAAGATCTCCAATGAAATAGTTGTCATGAGTATGCCAACGCTAGCGCGGGATTCGTCGTCCGGAGGGGCGCCGCGCTGGCATTCTGCAACTACATATTGTATTGAGCAGTGGTTTAGTCTGCTTGCTTACGTAAAAAGGCTGGGATTTCGTAGTAATCAGCCCCTTTATCCAACATGGTTTTTGCCTGTGGTGAGCTATCAGCACCTAATGTAGGGGCTGGTGTAGCTTCACGCGAACTACGGAATACACGTGGCAAATCATATTGGCTGTAATCGACTCCGCTAGTTGCTGGTTGAGCGGCCATCGAAGGCGCAGTACCAGCACCTGTCATTGCCAAACCAGCGCTAGTGCTTAAAGCTGAATCAAGACTTACCTTGCTCATTGCTGCTGAAGCGCTTGCTGGAGCAAAGCTATTCAAGTCAGCCATTGTTGGCATCGCATCATGCGTACCAGTAGCTTGTCTCCAAACTACTTCTGGTTGATGATGTTGACGTGCTTGTGGATTATTCAAGCCAGTAGCCACTACAGTAACGCGCAAGGCATCACCTAAGCTCTCGTCATATACAGTACCAAAGATCACAGTAGCATCATCTGCAGCATAGCCACGGATCGCTGCCATCACTTCACGAGTCTCAGACAACTTCAATGAACGGCTAGCGGTGATATTCACCAATACGCCACGCGCACCAGATAAATCAACACCTTCGAGCAATGGTGAGGCAACAGCAGCTTCAGCAGCTAAACGTGCACGATCCATGCCAGAAACTGTTGCAGTCCCCATCATCGCCTTGCCTTGTTCGCCCATCACTGTTTTCACGTCCTCAAAGTCGACGTTGATCAAACCTTGTACGTTAATAATTTCTGCAATACCTGAAACGGCGTTATGCAATACATCATCAGCGCATGCGAATGCCTTATCAAACTCAGCATCTTCACCCATAACTTCGAACAGTTTCTCATTGAGAACTACGATCAATGAATCTACATATGACTCAAGCTCAGCTGCGCCATTTTCCGCAACTTTCAGACGCTTCACGCCTTCAAAGTCAAATGGTTTGCTGATAACGCCCACAGTCAAAATACCCATCTCTTTAGCAACTTGAGCAACGATTGGTGCTGCGCCAGTACCTGTGCCGCCACCCATACCAGCAGTAATAAACACCATGTGTGCGCCTTGCAATGTATCCGCAATACGTGCGCGAGCTTCTTCAGCGGAGGCTGCACCGATTTCAGGTTTTGCGCCAGCACCGAGTCCGCTAGAGCCTAGTTGCAAATTCACAGATGCCTCAGAACGCTGTAAAGCGCCAGCATCGGTGTTCATGCAAATAAACTCTACGCCGTTAACACCGCGACGAATCATGTGCTGAACTGCATTACCACCTGCACCACCAACTCCAACCACTTTAATAATGGTTTTGCCGGCTGTTTCTTGATCTAACATTTCAAATTCCATATACCCTCCTAGGTAATAAGTACTACGTTGACGACGACGAAAAACTTAAAAATTTCCTGCGAACCATTCCTTCATGCGCGAAATCACACTTTGCAACGCGCCTGACTGAGATACTCGACGGCCACGCAACAACTGCGCCTGGCCTTCCATTAATAAACCGATGCTGGTAGCAAAACGAGGGCTACGCAAAACTTCATGCAAGTGGCCGCGGTACTCAGGAGTACCGATACGCGCTGGACGTAAGAAGACTTGCTCAGCAAGCTCAACCATGCCTGGCATTAACGAAGTTCCACCAGTCAGCACGATTCCTGAAGACACCATATCTTCGTAACCAGAATCTCGAACTACACCACGTACCAAAGTAAATAACTCTTCTACGCGCGGCTCAATGACAGCAGCTAAGGCTTGCTTAGACATTGGGCGTGGCTCGCGATCTCCAACGCCGGGCACATCAATCATGGTGGTTGGATCCGCCATATCTTGACGAGCAATACCATATTGAATTTTGAGATCTTCAGCATCGATCGTCGGCGTACGCAATGCCATCGCAATGTCATTAGTAATTTGATCGCCAGCAATCGGAATCACAGCAGTATGTCGAATGGAGCCCTGGCAATAGATAGCGATATCAGTTGTGCCGCCACCAATATCAACCAAGACAACGCCCAGCTCTTTTTCATCTTCTGTTAGCACAGCTAAGCTAGATGCTAGCGGCTGCAAAATAAGATCATTTACTTCCAAGCCACAGCGACGCACACACTTCACAATATTTTGCGCAGCACTAACAGCGCCAGTAACAATATGCACTTTCACCTCTAGGCGCAAACCACTCATTCCAATTGGCTCACGCACATCTTCTTGTCCATCAATAATGAATTCTTGAACAAGGATATGTAGGATTTGTTGATCTGTTGGAATATTGATTGCTTTGGCAGTTTCCAAGACGCGCTCAACATCTCCAGCGCTAACCTCTTTATCGCGAATGGCCACCATACCGCTGGAGTTAAAACTCACAATGTGATTTCCAGCGATGCCAGTAAAGACCTGCACGATCTGGCGATCTGCCATGACCTCAGCTTCTTCAAGAGCTTTTTGAATAGATTGGACAGTAGCCTCAATATTGACAACTACGCCTTTCTTCAAACCTTTGGACGCAGTTTGGCCAACGCCAACGACATTAAATTGGCCATCCGGTGCTAACTCTGCAACCAAAGCAACCACCTTGGAGGTCCCAATATCTAATCCGACCAATAAATCGCGGTTGTCTTTACTCATTCTCATTCCTCATTGCTTCTGCTCACTTTTCTTGCCATCTGCTTCATTCTTTTTCAAACTTGCCGAAGCAAGATGTACTGCAAAACCATTTGCATAGCGCAAATCAATTGCGTCTACGCGATTAGCCCACTTCTCTTGAACTTGCGGCCAATACTTAAAGAGGCGCGCTACACGATCCTCGGTTAATGTTTTGTCAGAGTTCTCTTCATCCCTACCGAACTCCACCTTCATTCCGTTTGATAACTTCACATGCCAGGCATACCGCTCAGAGAGGGTTAAGCTTTTTACTTCCGCACTCCAAGGCTTAAACCAGGCGTTCGCTTTTTCATACAAGCGCATCACTTCTTTGCTTGCATCTTCTGGACCAGAAAAATCAATCAACTGAATTCCGTCTCCCACATCAGAAACACGGCCAGCAAATAGTTCACCATGGGTATTCATTAAGGTATGGCTATCGGCTCCACCCCAAGTTCCAAATGGTTTTTGCTCTTCAATGCTCACAATCAATCCGTTTGGCCAGACTCTGCGAACATTGGCATGACGCACCCATGGCATAGACTCGAAACCACGCTTAACATCTTCCAATCTCACGCTAAAGAAGTTTCCCTGGACCGTCTCTAAGACTTGTTGTTTCACCACAGGCTTATTAATATGCTTTAGCGTCTGCCCAGCCACCGGCTCAATCACTACTTGGCGTAATGCAAAGACGGGTCGCTGGCTTAGCCACACCAAAATTCCAACGCAAACCATGACCGCGAAACAGCGCATTAAGAAACGGCTCAGCTTTTGCATCCGCTCTGGATGATTCCAAAGCGGAGACGCCAGTGAAGCAAATACTTCACCGAAGCCATTTAAGAAGGCGCTCATCCGACTCATACTTGCGCAGCCCCCTTGGTATTTAAGGTTTGGCAAATGACCCAGAGAACTAATTCAGCATATTCAACACCGGCTGCTTTAGCGGCCATTGGAACTAAAGAATGTGAAGTCATACCTGGAGATGTATTCATCTCTAAGAGATAGGGTTTGCCAGTTTTTTGATCCAACATCACATCAGCACGCCCCCAGGTTTTACAACCAAGGGTGCGATAAGCAGCTAAGGCTAAATCTTGAACCGCTTTATTGACTTCTGGTGCCAAGCCAGTTGGGCACAAGTATTTAGTCTCATCAGAAAAATACTTGTTGTGGAAATCGTAATTGGCCTCAGGTGGAATGATTTTGATCACAGGCAATGCCTCAGCATTTTCTCCAAATCCAACCAATGGGCAAGTTAACTCATCACCAACAATACAAGTTTCAGCAATCACTTTTTTATCCATCCCTGCAGCCAACTTATAAGCAGCAGGCAACTCTTCGACGGATTTCACCTTAGTCAGACCAAGTGAAGAGCCTTCATGTGCTGGCTTGACAATTAATGGCAAACCTAAGTGCTTCACCACTGCATTCCAATCGCTATCAGCTTTCAACTCCTGAAACTCTGGAGTTGAAAGACCGCTGCTAAGCCAGACAAGCTTGGTTGCAATTTTGTCGATTGCTAATGCAGAAGCCAGTACACCGCTACCGGTATAAGGCAAACCTAAAAGTTCGAGCAATCCTTGGATCGTGCCGTCTTCACCGTAGCGTCCATGTAAGGAAATAAAGATACGGTCAAATTTTTCATTTGCCAATTCAGTTGGGCAACGTAATCCCGGATCAAATGGATGTGCATCAACCCCTTTAGACAGCAGTGCTTCCAATACGCCATTGCCCGACATCAAGGAAATCTCACGCTCACCAGACCGACCACCAAGCAATACACCGACTCGACCAAGAGATTTAACATCTAGATTCGCGAGCTCTTGTTTCACTCGCTCACCCCAAGAAAGCAATTGTTGATTTTGCTTAGACATGTTTTGCCTCCGCCAATACATGAGGCAAGCCAGAGATAGAGCCTGCACCCATCGTGATTAAGACATCACCATCACGCAAAATGTTGCCGAGCTTTTCTGGCATCTCAGCAACACTTGGAGCAAAGGCCACGGCTGCGCTATCCAAAGATGCCTTTAAAGCTTTATCAGTTGTCAGCGCTGCTTTCATGAGGCTCTGACCATCAGCACCTGGAATCTTCGCTTCGCCGGCGGGATATACCTCGGTTAATACCAGGGCATCAAAGTTTTTCAGTACTTGGACAAACTCACCAAAGCAATCACGCGTTCTTGTAAAACGATGGGGTTGGAATGCCAACACCAAGCGTCGATCAGGATAAGCACCACGGGCTGCAGATAAAGTAGCCGCCATTTCAACAGGATGATGTCCGTAGTCATCTATCAATGTGAAACTTCCACCAGATGACAAAGGAATTTCTCCATATCTTTGAAAGCGGCGACCAACACCACTAAATTCAGACAATGCTTTCACGATGGCCTCATCACCCACACCAAGCTCAGTGGCAATACCAATCGCTGCTAAGGCATTACGAACGTTATGTAAGCCCGGTAAATTTAATTGCACTTCAAGTCGACCTGGCGTATTGCCATGACGGCGTACAGTTTTACGATCAACCGTAAAGTGCATGCGAGTACCTTCAGCGCGCACATTACTTGCACGAATATCTGCATCTTCAGATAAGCCGTAGCGCAATACCGGTTGAGATACAAATGGAATAATGTCGCGTACATTCGCATCATCAATACAAAGTACTGCAACACCATAAAAAGGCATGCGCTGAATAAATTGGACAAATGCTTGCTTCAACCTTGCCATGTCATGCTGATAGGTATCCATATGATCAGCATCGATATTGGTGACCACTTCCATCGCTGGGAATAATTGCAGGAAAGAGGCATCGGACTCATCCGCTTCAACCACAATAAAGTCACCCTGGCCTAAGCGCGCATTAGCACCTGCGGAATTTAACTTGCCGCCAATCACAAAGGTTGGATCTAAGCCGCCTTCGGCCAAGACTGAGGCAACCAAACTGGTTGTCGTTGTTTTGCCATGAGTACCTGCAATCGCAATGCCCTGCTTCAAACGCATGAGTTCGCCGAGCATGACAGCACGTTGAATCACAGGCACCTTAGCTGCGCGAGCAGCCAGTACCTCAGGATTATTTCCAGCAACTGCAGTAGAAATTACTACCGCTTCTGCGGTGCCAATATTTTTAGGATCATGGCCAATATGAATGACTGCGCCTAAATCTTTTAAGCGCTTTGTTGCAGCACCCTCAGCCAAATCGGATCCAGATACCTGATAACCCAAATTCAGGAGTACTTCGGCAATACCACTCATGCCTGCTCCGCCGATACCAACAAAATGGATTTGCTGAACGATATGTTTCATATACCTACTCCTGCACAGTCTGCGCATACCTCAGCCACACGCTGAGTTGCATGAGGCTTTGCTAAAGCATGAGCACGCTCAGCCATCACTTGTAAATCTTGGCGGCTAAAGTTTTGAATCATGGATGCAAGATCCTGCGGATTGAGATCTTGTTGTGGAAGCAGAATTGCTGCATCTGCATCCGACAAAAAGCGTGCATTCGCAGTCTGATGATCATCAATTGCATAGGGGAATGGGATCAAGCAGGATGCAACACCACATGCTGCGATTTCTGAAACAGTCATCGCGCCAGAACGGCAGATAACGAGATCTGCCTGTGCATAGGCGGTTGGCATGTCGTCAATGAAAGGACGAATGTCAGCAATAACACCTAAGTCAGCATATCGCTGTTGTAAATCTGCAAGATGTTTATCGCCCGCCTGATGAATCACCTGTGGACGTGCATCTTTATCCATCAATGCCAATGCTGCTGGAATTGCTTCATTTAAAGCAGCCGCACCTAAGCTACCACCAACTACTAATATCGACAAAGGTCCGGTGCGCGATTCATATCGTTTTGCTGGCGCGCCCACGACTTCAAATTCTTCACGGATTGGATTGCCAACCCACTCAGCATGCGCCATCGTATCCGGGAAACCAGTTAAGGTACGCATAGCAATTTTGGCAAGAGCGCGATTAGCGCTTCCCGCTACAGAATTTGCTTCATGCAGAACCAATGGCTTCTTCAAAAACTTCGTCATCAAGCCGCCGGGAAATGTAATGTACCCGCCCATACCTAAAACGACATTTGGCTTGATACGGCGTATGATCTTCAAACTCTGAAAACTCGCCCTTGCGAGATTAAACGGCAACATCAATTTTGCTTTAATGCCTTTACCACGCAGGCCGCCAAACTCAACTGCCTCAAATGGGAAGTCACAAGCTTTTACTAGGCGATATTCCATACCGCTTTGATTGCCAAGCCAAAAAACTTTCCAGCCACAGATGCGTAGATATTCAGCAACAGCTAGGCCTGGGAAAATATGTCCCCCAGTACCACCGGCCATAATCAAGATGGATGGCTTGGTCATAGCTTGCCACCTCGCATCAAGATTCGGTTCTCATAATCAATACGCAGGAGCATAGCGACCGCAACTGCATTCATCAATATTCCTGAACCACCATAACTGACTAAAGGAAGAGTCAAGCCTTTGGTAGGCAGCAAGCCTAAGTTCACGCCCATATTGATAAATGCCTGCCAGCCAATCCATATCGCTACGCCCTTAGCGGCGAGACCAGCAAAACTACGATCCAGTTGCAAAGCAGTGCGGCCAATCAAGAAAGCACGACGTACGATCCAATAGAACAAGAAGATCATCACTACTACGCCAACGAATCCAAGCTCTTCACCAATCACCGCCATGATGAAATCGGTATGCGCTTCCGGAAGGTAATGCAATTTTTCAACACTACCGCCCAGACCCAAACCAAACCATTCACCACGTCCAAATGCCATGAGTGAATGGGTTAATTGATATCCTTTATTTGCTGCATTGTCGACTTGCCATGGATCCATAAATGCCAACATGCGACCGCGACGGAATGGTGAAAGGGCAATCATCGTGGCACCACTCAGCAAGCCAACCAAGATCAAGCCACCAAATAACTTAGCGCTAATACCGCCTAAGAACAAAATTCCAAATGCAATTAAAGCCACCACTACGAATGCGCCCATATCTGGCTCAGCCATTAATAAGCCACCAACCAATGCAACCGCAATACCCATTGGCAACATGCCCTTAACAAATGAGTGCAGATACTCTTGGCGCTGGACTGTGTAGCTTGCGGCAAAAATCACTGCAGCAAATTTCATTAATTCAGATGGCTGGAAGTTCATGAGTCCCAATGGAATCCAACGCTTCGCACCATTTACACCCTTACCCACACCAGGGATAAGAACAGCAATTAAGAGTAAAACCGTAAAGCCAAAAATGACTGGTGAATAACGATCCCAAACTTTGGTTGGGATCTTGAATGCCCAAATACCAACACCAATGGCAATTGCCAATGAAATGCAATGCCGAATTAAGAAGAAGTTGCTACTGTAATTTGCGTACTTAGGACCATCAGCCAAGGTAATGGATGCGGAATAGACCATGACCAAACCGATCAAAGCCAAAGACAGTACCGCCCAAACTAACAACTGGTCATAGTCCATCATGCGTGAGCGAGTTTGCTCAACACCAGAAACCGCATCTCTCAAGCCGCTACGGAAATTATCGATCCCGCCTCTGGAGAAATTCCAGAAGCGGCCAAGGCCCAAACGATTCTCAGGAAAAAGTTTTTCCTTCAAACTCATGCATGGACTCCTTCGAATTGCATTCCTAGCTCTTGAACTTCAGCAACGAATGCTTCGGCACGTGCCACGTAATCGCTAAACTGATCAAAACTAGCACAAGCTGGTGAGAGTAAAACGATATCGCCAGACTGAGCTTGTTTTGCGGCTTCTGCCACTGCACTTTGGAGGGTCTCACTCATGACACAGGGCACTGCATCAGCTAAAGCCTCAGCAATCATTGGCGCGTCCTTACCAATCAGGAAAACACCTTTTACAAAGCGCAATGCAGGATCACGTAAGGGACTAAAGTCCTGGCCTTTCCCTTCGCCACCAGCAATCAACCAGATCCGCTTACCGGAATCATTTGCACTTAAACCATTGAGCGCAGCTACAGTTGCGCCTACATTGGTACCTTTACTGTCATCCACATACTCAACATTCGACACAATCGAAACACTTTGAACACGATGTGGCTCGCCATGGTAGTCACGCAAACCATGTAAAAGCATATTCATTGGCAAACCAGCTGCGCGTGCCAAGGCTAACGAAGCTAATGCATTTAAAGCATTGTGGCGACCACGAATGCGTAAAGCATCAGCAGGTATTAAACGCTTTAGTCTTAATGGCTCTTCCTCTACAGCAGCAGCTTTACGACGACGCTTAGGTTGAGGCTCAAGATCTTCGTCCACCTCAGCCCAAACTAGCCAATCAATCCCACCAGCACGTAGATCATGCTCAATGCCAAAGGCACCCTGCTCATCAGGACGACTTGCGCCAAAAGTAATAACGGATTTATTTGCTTTTTGCTCGTCATTCAGGAGATTCATTACAAGTGAATCATCGCGATTCAGAATGCAGATAGTGTCTTGACTAAAGATATTCGCTTTTGCATCAACATAGGCCTGCATATCACCGTGCCAATCTAAGTGATCTTGCGTAATATTCAATACAGTTGCTGCTGTTGCATTAAAGGTGCTTGTGTAAACCAATTGGAAGCTGGAGAGTTCTAGCACCCAAATCTCAGGCATATCGGAAACTTGATCAGATTCATCTAGGCAAGACATCAGCTTATCTAAAGCTGCTGGGCTGATATTTCCAGCAACAGCAACTCTCTTACCGGCACGCTCGCATAACTGTCCCGTTAGTGCAGTCGTGGTTGTCTTGCCATTTGTTCCGGTGATTGCTAGTAAGGCTGGCTTGTATTCAGACTCTGCGACTTGAGCCATGCGATCTAATGCAGCAATAGCTCTGGCAAAGAATTCCAATTCACCCCAGATATCAATGCTAGATTCTTGCGCCTTAGCTAAGAAAGAGGCTGTTGGCTCTTGAATTGGGGATAAGCCAGGACTAATTCCGATGACATCAATATTCTTTAAATTAATGTTATCAAGAGGTCCAAAGTGGGCTTCTTTGAGTCCTGCAAATTCAAGATCAGCCAACCAGGCTTTTTGTCGCTCATTTAACTTTTCGCGATCTCGCGTATCAGCCAGACTAACCTTAGCAGCGTTCCGCAAGCACCACTTAGCCATTGCATAACCAGACTCTCCCAATCCTAAGATTAAGAAATGCTGAGGCGCTTGATAGCCATCATCTGCGATGAGCGCTGGGTTAGCGAAGGCTTGGTCTAAGTTATGCATATTCTTTGGCTTACCTTAATTTCAGGCTGGAGAGGCCAATGAGGACTAATAAAATGGTGATGATCCAGAAGCGAACAACTACCTGTGTTTCGCGCCAGCCACCTAATTCGAAATGGTGATGAAGTGGTGCCATCCTAAAAATACGACGGCCCTCACCAAAACGCTTCTTGGTAAATTTGAACCAAAAGACTTGCAACATCACTGACAGTGTTTCTGCCACAAAGATTCCGCCCATGACAAAGAGCACAATTTCCTGGCGAACAATCACGGCAATAGTACCGAGTGCACCACCCAATGCGAGCGCACCAACATCACCCATAAATACTTGAGCAGGATGTGTGTTGTACCAAAGGAATGCCAGCCCCGCGCCGCCCATAGCGCCACAGAAAATCATGAGTTCGCCTGCGCCAGGAATATATGGGAATAACAGATACTTTGCGTAAATTGCATTACCCATCACGTAAGCAAAGGCGCCTAGAGCGGCACCAACCAATATCACAGGCATGATGACCAAGCCATCAAGACCATCAGTTAAGTTCACAGCATTACTACTACCAACAATGACTAAGTAACTCAAAATGATGAAACCCATTACGCCTAATGGGTAGCTAATTTCCTTCATGAAAGGAATCAGTAAGTTTGATTTCGCAGGCAAGTCCAAAGCGAATCCGCTTTTGAGCCAATCAAAGAACAATTGCAAGACTTTAAGGTTATTGACTTCAGATACCGAGAAGGCTAAATAAATAGCGGCAAATAATCCAATTAAAGTCTGCCAAAAGAATTTTTCTCGTGAGGCCATTCCTTTGGGATCTTTGCGCGATACTTTGCGGTAATCATCAACCCAACCAACCAAGCCAAATCCAAAAGTCACAATCATCACAATCCAAATAAAACGATTGCTCAAATCAGCCCACAACATGCAGGAGATAAAAATACCCAATAGGATCAGTACGCCACCCATTGTTGGGGTGCCTGATTTCACTAAATGGGTTTGTGGGCCATCCGTACGAACCGCTTGACCCATCTTCAATGCAGTCAACTTACGAATAACCCACGGGCCAGCCGCTAAGCCAATCAGCAAAGCAGTCACTGTTGCCATTACCGCTCTAAAAGTGATGTAGTTAAAGACTCGGAAAAATCCAAAATCATCCTGCAACCATTGCGCCAATATCAAGAGCATGCTTTAGCCTCCTCTAATAAAGCCTGTACTACACGCTCCATACGCATAAAACGAGATCCCTTAACCAAAATATCTAAGTGCAACTGCTTGCTTGACTCTTGATCTGCTAGCGCCACATTAAGCTCTTCAAGCAACTGATCGAGTGTGGTGAAGTGCATAGCACTGCTAGCAAGCTGAGTCTTTTGCGAATCATTAAAGCCCTGCACTGCAAATTTGCACTGCTCTCCGAGCGCAAATAACTTACTAATACCCTGCTCGGCAGCATAGGCACCAACCTCCTCATGGAACGCAGGTCCTTGATCACCTACCTCACCCATATCACCCAATACCAACCAAGAAGCATTGCCAGATTGTTTAAGCGCATCAATAGCAGCCCTTACAGAATCAGGATTCGCGTTGTAACTATCATCAATCAAGGTGCGACCCGCAAGTAAAGGCTTTGATTGCATGCGTCCATTTACCGGAACAAAAGATTCCAAACCGGACTTGATTTGCTCCAAACTTAATCCAGCACCTACAGCAACTGCACTAGCCGCTAAGGCATTGCGCACATTGTGGTTTCCTAAGGTATTGAGTTGAACCTCAAGTTTGCCAAGTTCAGTTGAAATCTCAATTCTTCCGCTAGCCAATAACTTTCCAGTCACAGAGGCTTTGACTAACATCGAGTCTGTAGATAAAGCAAAGTCAATTACCTTGCGTCCTGCGGCAGCTTGATGCCAAACCGAAGAGAACTCAGAATCCGCTGGAAATACTGCTACACCATCTGCAGGAAGCGCACTCAAAGCAGTTGCATGTTCTTTTGCAACTGCTTCTACAGTCGCCATAAATTCTTGATGCTCGCGCTGGGCATTGTTAATCAGAGCGATATTGGCTTGAGCAATCAGGGCTAGTTCTGCTGTTTCGCCGGGATGATTCATCCCCAACTCAATCACTGCTAAGCGATCGGTTGATCGCATACGTAGCAAGGTTAAGGGTAGGCCAATATCATTATTGAAGTTACCTTTAGTAACTAGAGTGCACTCTTCACCAGCAGCCGCCTTGAAGATCGAAGCAATCATCTCTTTTACAGTGGTCTTGCCATTAGATCCTGTTACCAAAGCTACTGGGATAGAAAACTGTGCGCGCCATGCCTTTGCCAGCTCACCCAAACCCTGTTTAACGTCTTGGACAGATACTGCTGGTAAGTTTGCAGGGCATTTTTCCTTATTACTAATAAGCGCCGCACTTGCACCTGCTGTTGCCACATCACCCAAGAAATCATGCGCATCGAAACGATCGCCCGACAAAGCAATAAATAATTCACCAGACTGAATCTGACGACTATCGCTGCCAACATGAGAAATAGAAATTCCTTCAGCAGACTTTGCATCAGCATGAATCAACTGACTACCTGGCAACATGGCATGCACTTGGGCGAGACTAGTCATAGGCACACTCATACGCCACCCCCTGCAGCCAAACGAATATGCTCTTGGTCAGAAAAATCAAATTTCTTGCCATTGATCTCTTGAGTAGACTCATGTCCTTTACCAGCAACTAGAACAATATCCTGGATGTCGGCATGTCGGACCGCAGCCATAATGGCAGCTGCTCTATCGGGCAATGCTTGCACATTCGATAGATCGCCTGACATACCAGCTTGGATCATGGCAATAATAGAATTCGGTTCTTCAGATCTGGGGTTATCACTCGTAATCACAACATGATCAGCAAACTCTTGCGCTGCACGCCCCATTTGTGGGCGCTTACCTGAATCTCGATCACCACCGCAACCGAAGACACACCATACTTTTCCATTACGTTGATTTGCAATGGGGCGCAATGCATTCAATGCTTTAGCGAGGGCATCTGGGGTATGCGCATAGTCCACAACAATTAATGGACCCTCAGTTCTCTGCGTTTTATTTAAGCGAATCAGTTCCATCCGACCTGGAACGGCACTCAACTTATTCATGCGCTTAGAGGCTTCACTGGTGCTCAAGCCTTGGGCCAACAGAACCGTCCAAACGGCAAGGCAATTACTCAGATTAAATTCACCCAATACTGCAAGTTGAACAGTGCTTGAACCTGATGCATCACAGTTAAATTGAGAGTCATAGCCAGCACTTGTAAACAGGGTGTTTTCTGTATAGGTGCGCTTCAGACGATCGCCAAATTTTTCAAATCCGGCAAATGCATTACTACTGAATGCGTAGCCCCATACTTGAGGGCCGTCGACAGCGAGGAGCTTCATTGCTAATTCGCGCCCAAATGCGTCGTCAAAATTGATGATGGCATTTTCAAGTTGAGGCAATTGGAACAGCTTCGCTTTTGCCTCGGCGTATTCACCCATCGTGCCGTGATAATCCAAGTGATCTTGAGTTAAATTGGTAAATACCGCAGTACGCACATCCAAACCAGAAATGCGATCTTGATCGAGCGCATGAGAAGAAATCTCAATGGCCACCTGCTGAGCACCTGCATCGAGCAATTCTTTTAATTGAGTCTGTAAACGTGGCGCATCTGGTGTGGTGTAACCAGTCTCGATTAACGCTCCCGGGAAACCGGTACCCAAAGTACCCAAAACTGCAGTGCGATGGTTGGACTCATCCAAAGCCTGTGCCAGCCACTGAGTAATACTGGTTTTGCCATTGGTGCCGGTAACGCCGATAACATTGAGCTGTTTACTTGGATAGTCATACCACTCAGCACAGAGCTCTCCAGCTAGGCTGGATAAATTATCAACAGCAAAGCATTCTGAGCGGTCTAAGTATTCGTTAGCAACACCATCTGCGGGATCAAATACAACCGCTGCTGCACCATTTGCCAAGGCGGCTGCAATGTAATCACGACCATCACGCAAAGCATTGCCATGACCAACAGGATATGCGAAGAAGATATCGCCAGATTGAATTTGACGACTATCAGCAGTTGCTTTTGCATCTGCTGATGTGAGATCACGTAAATGAGAGATCAAGAGATGGGGTTCGATATTAATCATTGCCATCATCTTTTTAAAACCGCTGTATTTGTTTTGACTGCGGCACTCTGTATTACGACAGGACTTTGATCCTGCATTGCTTTCTGCTTAAGCGGGCTATCCGGCAAGACATTTAAGGTACGCAGAGTCTCACTCACGATAGTAGAAAACACTGGTGCTGCAACATCCCCACCGTAGTGGCTACCACCAGTCGGCTCATCAATCATGACGGCCACCACAATGCGTGGGGCACTAATGGGTGCCAAGCCTGCAAAGTAAGCGCGGTATTTATTCCCATACCCCTTACCTACCAATTTATGGGCTGTACCTGTTTTTCCACCAACTCGATAACCTTCAGCTTGCGCTTTAATGGCGGTACCACCTGGCTCTGTTACTGACTCCATCATGCTGCGCATCTCAATAGCTGTCTTAGCAGAAATGACGTGTGTACCAGGCTTAAATTCTGGACTACGCTCAATCGTAAGCGGCACCAATTCACCATCACGCGCAAAGATCGTATAAGCACGCGCCACCTGAAAGAGTGAGCCTGAAATGCCATAACCAAAGGCAATCCGCGCCTGGTCAGTTGGCATCCATTTTTTAAAGGGATGCACAGTACCAGCTACAGCACCAGGAAAGCCAATCTTCGGCGCCTGACCCAAACCAACTGATGTGTAGAAATTCCACATCTCTTCAGCGGATAAATTGTTCATCGCAATTTTGGCCGTACCAATATTGCTCGATTTTTGAATAATTTGCGCAACAGTGAGGTTGCCGTATGGATGCGTATCGGTAATCGGCTTTGGACCAACTAAATATTTGGCACCAATTGCCATATTGGTAGTAGGAGTGATTACACCCTTCTCTAAAGCAATCGCTACCGTTAAGGGCTTCATCGTTGAGCCAGGCTCAAAGGTGTCAGTTAAAACACGATTACGCAACTGCTCACCCGTCAGCTTCTTACGATCGTTCGGGTTGTAGCTCGGGTAATTTGCTAAGGCTAAGATCTCACCAGTCTGAGTATCTAATACCACCGCACCACCAGCGCTGGCACGATGTTGCTCAACTGCATTCTTAACCGCGTTATAAGCCAGAAACTGAATCTTGCTATCAATAGAGAGTTGCAAATCTTTACCATTTTGTGGCAACTGCAAAATCGCAACATCTTCAACAACACGACCGAGGCGATCCACAACCACTCGACGAGCGCCTGGATGTCCAGCTAGTTCTTTTTCCCGAGAGAGCTCCATACCCTCTTGACCACGGTCTTCCACATTAGTAAAACCAACGACGTGCGCCATCGCCTCACCCTCAGGATAGAAGCGACGATATTCATTATTTAAGCCAATGCCCGGAATTTCTAATTGCTTAATCTGTTGCGCCACTTCTGGGTCTACTTGGCGCTTTAAGAAAATTTGCTTACGCTCTTCTCTTAGCTTTTTACGCAACTCTGCTTCGCTAATCTGCAAAAGACTTGCTAATTTCTGCACTTTATCTGCAGCTAAATCATCAGGCACAGTGTCGTTATAGGCAATCACTGACTTTGCTTCCAAGCTGGTAGCAATCACTTGACCATTGCGATCTAATATTTTTCCACGGGAAGCAGGCAACTCCAACTCACGCTGAGTACCGCGCACACCTTTAGCTTCATAGAAAGCATTTCCCGGACCCTGAATCCAGAATGCGCGAATTAAGAGCAACATGAAGACGAAGAACAACATGAACAGCATCAGACGTGACCGCCACATTGGCAGACGCAATACTAAATTTGGCGTAGTTGAAAAACCTACCGGCCTCATCTAGCCTCCTTCAAGTACAAAGTACGCTCTGGAGAGATGGGAACCATGTGTAACTGATTACGAGCAACATCACGAATACGTGCAGACTTAGAAAGGTTGCGCTGCTCATACTCTAAGCGCAACCAATCTTGATTCAGTTTGCGCTCTTCAATTTGTGCACGTTCCAAGGAGATAAATAATTTGCGTGCACGCTGCTGTGCTGCAACCAAAGAGAGGGCGCAAACCAATAGCAAAATAAGTAAGGTCAGCGTAGCGCGATTCAAGCTAGCACTCCCGCACGTTTTTCAGCAACTCGCATGATGGCTGAACGGGCACGAGGATTCTCTCGAACCTCTTCATCACTTGGCTTAACACGTCCAATAATTTCTAAGGCGCTTTGCGGTAAATCTCGATCGCGAACTGGCAAACCACGAGGCACCTCAACCTTCGCATGTGACTGCAGAAATTGCTTAACAATGCGATCCTCTAGCGAATGAAAACTAATCACTGCCAATCGAGCGCCCGGCTTCAATAAATTGAGCGCAGCTTTTAATCCGAGCTCTAAATCTTCTAACTCGCGATTAATAAAAATACGTAAGGCCTGAAAAGTTCTCGTAGCTGGGTCTTGCCCAATTTCTCTTGTGCGAACGACGCTGGCAACCAAGCTTGCTAATTGCAAAGTTGTTTTTGGTGACAGACCCTCTTCTCGCTTAGCTACGATAGCTTTTGCGATCTGAAATGCAAAACGTTCTTCACCATAAGTCTTAATCACGCGCGTGATGTCCTCTTGTGATGCTTGCTCCAACCATTCTGCTGCTGTTAAACCATGATCCGTGTTCATGCGCATATCGAGTGGACCATCCTTGCGAAAGGAAAAGCCGCGATGTGCTTCGTCCACCTGCGGAGAGCTGATGCCAAGATCTAACAAAATGCCATCGACTGATTCTGGCTCCGCATACTGATCCATCTGCGCAAAACTGTCGTGCACGATTCGTAAACGTGGATCGTTGATTTTTTCCGCGACTGCGATCGCATCTAAATCCTTGTCGAAGGAAATCATTCGCGCGCTCGAAGGCAATTGTGAAAGCAGTGCTTGCGTATGTCCGCCACGCCCAAAGGTTCCATCGATCAAGAGTGGATTTTTTGATGCTTCGGGAGAGGTGATGCGTGGGCCACTGATCAGCGCCGTCACCGCCTCGGCCAGTAATACTGGGCGATGAGTTATGTTCATGGCACCCTGTCATCAAAAATTAAATTGCTTCAGGGCTTCAGGCATACCTTGTGCAATGGCAGCCTGTTCTTTTGCAGCGTAAGTAGCGGCGTCCCACAACTCCAGATGGCTACCCATACCGAGTAGCATCACTTCTTTTTCAATACCGGCGGCTGATCGCAACTCTGGGCTCACCAAAATTCTTCCTGCGCTGTCCAAATCTACTTCTGCAGCATTACCAAGGAAGATTCGGCGCCACCAATGGGCATCCATCGGCAATTGCGCGACACGTGATCGGAATGTTTCCCACTCAGGGCGGGGGAACAACAAGAGGCATCCATCAGGGTGTTTTGTGAGCGTAACTCGGCCCTCACCTTGAACTAACAAGGCGTCACGATGCTTTGCCGGCACAGACATGCGGCCTTTTGCATCTAAATTGAGAGCTGACGCACCTTGAAACACCATTTACCCCACTTTTTCACACTTCCTCCCACTTTAGAGGATCGCAATAAGAGGGTCAAGTGTTTTTGGGTAATTTTTTAGGAAATTTCCTAGTGATTACAAACACTTAGCGTCATGTGTTGATAAAATGGTGACTATAAAAATGCTACTTGAAACAACGGCTTGGAAAATATACTTAAGAATAGGTCTTAGCTATTTAGCCCAATAATGGATAAATATACTGTATTAATAAACAGTATTCCAAATAAAAATATGCAAAATAATTAATTTAGAACTAGATTTTGTAAGCAGTGCTCGTCATGACTTTTGACATCGCCTGCATTAGCTTCTGAATCGGCTCCGGCAAGACCGCACCACCAGCAGAAATTGCAGCTTGTCCATGCTCGATTTCATCAATGCGCATTTGATCAACAATAGCTCGAGAACGCTCATCTTCTGCAGGCAATTTTTGGAGATGGCTTTCGAGGTGATTCTCTACTTGTTTTTCTGTTTCAGCAACAAATCCAAGACTCCACCTATCGCCCGCTAAGCCAGCAGCCAAGCCGATTGCAAAGGATCCTGCATACCAAATTGGATTGAGATAACTCGTGTGCGAGCCTAGCTCTTGAAGGCGTGTTTCGCACCAAGCTAAATGGTCCATTTCCTCTTGGCCAGAGTGATCCAACATCTGTCGAATTTCAGGATTACGGGCCACTAATTTTTGCGACTGATAGAGAGCTTGGGCACAAACCTCACCCACATGATTTACACGCATTAATCCAGCAGCGTGCTCTCGCTCTTTGACATCTAGCAAAGCAGTAGATTGAACATCCGAACCTGGAGTTGGGCGATGAGCATGAGCACCCCCAACTACCGAGCGCAAGGCTGTATCAAACTCAATAATGAAGCGATCAATTAGCGCCATAGGCTTGTAAAAACTAGACCAAAACCTCTGCTTTGCAGCTTTGCTTAGTCTTCAAACCTAACTCAGCCAAAAGCTCTCGGTCTTGTTCTGCCTCGGGATTACCGGTAGTGAGTAGTTGCTCACCATAGAAAATAGAATTTGCGCCAGCCTGGAAGCACATGGCCTGAACTGCCCTGCCAAGCTCCTGTCGACCAGCTGATAAACGCACTCGTGCACGTGGCATCGTGATACGAGCTACAGCAATGGTTCTGACGAATTCCAGCGGATCTAAGGGCTTCTGATCTTCTAATGGGGTACCTGCAACAGGAACCAGGTGGTTAATTGGAACGGACTCTGGATACGGGCTTAAATTGGCCAAACGTGCCAAGAACGCCGCACGCTGTTCACGGGACTCACCCATACCCACAATACCGCCGCAACACACTGACATGCCGGCTGCACGTACATTAGAAATCGTATCTAAACGGTCTTGATATCCCCGAGTAGAGATGACTGAGCGATAGAAGTCCTCGCTGGTATCCAAATTGTGGTTATAGAAGTCTAAGCCGGCCTCCTGAAGGGCTTGAGCCTGATTAGCCTCTAGCATCCCTAGGGTGGCGCAGGTTTCAAGGCCTAAGGCCTTCACACCCTTAATCATGGCGGTGACTTTTTCAATATCGCGGTCTTTGGGTTCCCGCCAAGCGGCACCCATACAAAAACGGTTAGATCCGGCAGCCTTGGCAGCCTTAGCGGCCTCAAGCACCTCGTCCAGATCCATCAACTTATTGGCCTTCACGTCGGTGTCGTAACGTGCTGCCTGGGGGCAATAACCACAATCCTCGGGGCAGCCGCCAGTCTTAATTGACAAGAGCGTAGCTAATTCCACGTCACCATCAGGGAAGTTAGCGCGATGGGTCTCTTGCGCCTTGAACATTAATTCACTGAAGGGGAGGGCAAATAGAGCCTCAATTTGAGCCACCGACCAAGCGCCTGATGCGTCGACCTCTTTATGCAAATCCTTTTGAGACTTGACTTGGGTGAGGGGTTTTTCAGTAGTTTGGGTGGCCTGCATGGTCGAATTCCAGAAAATAGATCAATTCAAGGCATAAACATAACAGATACAGGCCTAAATTAGGAAAAACTAGTGGTCAAATACCAAACATGAAGCTTATTTCTGATCCAAATCAAACCTCACTGGTTGATCGCAGCCTAGATGCCGTTTGGCACCCCTGCACTCAGATGAAGCATCACGAGTCATTGCCTTTGATTGCCATTACCAAGGGTAAGGGTGCTTGGCTCTTTGATGACAAAGAAAATGCGCTACTCGATTGCATTAGCTCTTGGTGGACCAATCTGTTTGGCCACTCCAATCCACGCATCAACCAAGCAATTAGCAATCAACTAGAAAAAATTGAGCACGTCATGCTTGCCGGATTTACGCACCCACCTGTAGTGGAGCTTTCCGAGAAACTGTCCGCCTTAGCTCAAGGCCATTTGGGTCACGTTTTTTTTGCGTCTGATGGCGCCTCTGCAGTAGAGATTGCTTTGAAGATGAGTCACCACTTCTGGCGTCTGAATAACCAAGCACAAAAGAAAAAATTCGTCTGCTTAGAAAATGGTTACCACGGTGAAACCTTAGGCGCATTAGCAGTAACTGACGTTGCAATCTTTCGTGAAGCTTACGGCTCACTTTTACAAGATGTTTTTACTGTGCCCTCACCTGATGCACGTAAAGCAAAGCCTGGTGAAAGTGCTGATGATGTCGCTAGGCAAGCTGCCAAAAAATTAGAGGTGTTGTTAGAAGCAGAGCATCAGCATATTGCCGCCATCATTGTTGAACCGCTCGTTCAATGCGCAGGACAAATGGCGATGTACTCACCAGAATATTTACGCTTAGTGCGCTCACTCTGCGATCGCTATAGCATTCATCTCATCGCCGATGAGATTGCAGTAGGCTGCGGTCGGTCAGGAAAGTTTTTTGCTTGCGAACATGCAGGAATTTGGCCGGATTTCTTGACGCTGTCTAAAGGCATCAGCGGTGGTTATCTTCCGCTATCGCTCTCCATGACAACTGACAAAATTTATCGCGCCTTCTATGGCGATCAAATGCAACAAGGCTTCTTACACTCACATTCCTATACAGGCAATCCTTTAGCATGCGCTGCTGCACTTACATGTTTAGATATTTTTGAAACTGAATCTGTTCTTGAAAAAAATCTTGAACGTAGCAAAGATCTTGCCAATGCATTTTCTTGGGCAAAAGCAGATCACCGTATTGAGCATTGGCGTCAGCAAGGCATGATTTTGGCCTTTGATATTAAATCTGAATCACTAAAAAATTCAGCTACGTTTTCACGAGATATGTTTTCAGCAAGCATGGCAGAAGGCATTCTCATTAGACCAATTGGCAATACGATTTATGTCATGCCGCCGTATATTCTCTCTTCAGAGGAAACGATGCAAATGGGTGCCTCTGTACAACGCGCACTCAATCAGGTGTTGGCATGAGTACAAACTTTAAAGCTCGCGATATGGCGGAGCACCAGATTACCGAACTAGATGAGCAATTACTCAGACGCAAACTACGTACCACCGAATCGCCCTGCGACGCCAAGGCCCGCGTTGGTGAGCGAGAACTAAAAGCGTTTTGTAGCAATGATTACCTAGGTCTAGCAAACCATCCTAAAATAGTTGCTGCGCTTGCGGAAGGCGCAAAACTGTATGGAGTTGGGAGCGGTGCATCGCACCTAATTAGCGGTCACAGCATTGCACATGACTTGCTTGAAAAAAAATTGGCCGCCTGCGAGGAAAAGCATATTCCCAAGGCAAGAGCGCTGTTCTTTAGTACTGGCTATCTTGCAAATATCAATGCGATTACTGGAATTTCCAGACTGGCTGAACAAGGGCAAGCGAGTATTTACTCAGCCAAACTCAATCACGCCTCTTTGATTGATGGTGTTCGCTTAGCAAGTGCACAAAATAAAGCTAAGGTGACATTGTTTGATCACCAAAATCTCGACTCACTAGAAGAATCGCTAAAGCAAGATACCTACCCCCTCAAGTTGATTGTGGTCGATGGTGTATTCAGCATGGATGGGGATATCGCGCCCGTAGAAAAACTCCTGCATATTGCCGAACAATATGATGCCTTGTTGATGGTGGATGATGCACATGGATTTGGCGTGCTTGGCGAACAAGGCCACGGTATTTTGGAGCAAGCAGGGGTGCATTCAGAGCGAATCATTTATGTCGGCACGCTAGGTAAAGCGGCTGGTGTCAGTGGCGCGTTTATTTGTGCTGCCTCACCTTTTATTGAGTGGCTCATTCAAAAGGGGCGTCCTTATATTTACAGCACAGCCACGCCACCGGCGATTGCTCACACCTTACTCAGCAGTCTTGAGTTGATCGAAGGCGATGAAGGTGTTTCTCGTCGCAAAAAACTAAATGAACTGATTCAGATCTGGAACGAAGAGATGACTTTCTCAAGCTGGGAAAAAACGCCTTCATCCACTCCAATTCAACCCGTCATTTTAGGAAGCAATGCCAACGCATTAGCTGTAGCTAAACTCTTGGATGAAGCAGGCTATTGGATTCCAGCAATCCGTCCGCCCACCGTTCCTGTTGGTACTTCTCGCCTGCGCATTACTTTTTCTGCAAACCATAGCGTTGATGACTTACGTGAGTTAATTCAGGAATTAAAAATCATTGAGCAAACGGTAGAAGGTAACGTATGACAATCAATACTCCTACTGGTTTTTTTGTCACCGGCACCGACACTGAAGTTGGCAAAACTTTGCTAAGTGGTGCACTCATTCTGAAACTAAGAGAGGCAGGCAGCCGCGCAATCGGTTTTAAGCCTGTAGTCGCCGGCACCTATATTGACTCCAACGGTCAGAAACTGAATGAAGACCTAGAAACATTACGGATCGCGTCAGGATTAAATTCTCAGGAGCCAAGTCTCTGCCCCTATGTTCTAGATGAGGCAGCCGCTCCACACCTTGTTGCCAAGAAAAATGATGTTTACCTAGACTCCTCCATCATCTTGGGTGATTTACATTCCTTGAGCCAACAATTTGAGGTGGTGGTTGTTGAAGGTGCAGGTGGATTTTTAGTTCCTCTAAGCGAACAGGAAGATTTGGGTGATCTCGCTCAGGCAATGGATTTACCGGTCATCCTTGTAGTCGGTATGCGTTTGGGCTGCATTAATCACGCCCTACTCACGTGTGAAGCAATTGTGTCGCGCCAGTTGACGATTGCCGGCTGGGTAGCGAATACGCTTTCAGAGGAAATGCCTCTTTTAGAAGAAAATATTCAAACCCTAAAAGACCGAATTTTTGCGCCTTTTTTAGGCGTCATTCCCACTCTTCCTAAGCAGCTTCAGAAGCCGGAGAATGCCCCCTACTCGATAGAGGCCTTACGATTTGCTGCGGAGCATATAAAACTGCCTGAGTAAATTCAGATAAGATGAAGCTATGCGATTACTTCCAGAAATCATCGACTCCGCATCAGCCATTCAAGAGATTCGACGCAACATTCATGCGCATCCAGAATTGCGCTTTGAAGAAAATCGCACTTCCGACTTAGTAGCAGAAGCGCTTTCAAGCTGGGGAATTACGGTGTATCGCGGCCTAGGAAAAACTGGGGTTGTTGGCAAACTCGATGGCGACTTAGGTCAAGGCAAGATGATTGGCTTGCGTGCCGATATGGATGCGCTACCACTACAAGAACACAATACCTTTGAACACACTTCAAAGAATCCCGGCAAGATGCATGCCTGTGGCCATGATGGTCACACTGCAATGCTCTTAGGTGCCGCCCAATATTTATCAAACCATCGCGATTTCAAAGGCTCAGTCATTTTTATTTTTCAGCCAGCTGAAGAAGGCGGTGCTGGCGCGCAAGAAATGATTAACGATGGATTGTTCAAACAATTTCCTTGCGATGCTGTCTTTGGTTTACACAACTGGCCAGGACTTGCCGAAGGCCATTTTGGTGTGACCTCTGGCCCGATGATGGCCTCAAGCAATACTTTCGAAATCACTATCCGCGGTAAAGGCGGACATGCTGCTCTGCCACACAACAGTGCCGACCCCGTACTAGCGGGAGCTCAAGTCGTCCAAGCACTGCAAAGCATCATTACCCGAAACAAACGTCCAGTAGATGCAGCGGTGTTATCGGTTACCCAGTTTCATGCGGGCGAGACGAGCAATGTCATTCCGGATAGCGCTTTTATCGGTGGAACCGTTCGTACATTCACAATAGAAGTGTTGGATTTAATAGAACAACGTTTGAGAGAAATTTCACATAACGTATCGAGTGCATTTGACTGCCAAGCAGAAGTGAGTTTTTCTCGCAACTACCCCCCACTAATTAATCATGACAAAGAAGTAGAGTTCGCCAGCGAGGTCATGAGTGAATTAGTTGGGGCGCAAAACGTTAATACCTCAATCGATCCCACGATGGGCGCAGAAGACTTTGCATTCATGCTGCTGGAGAAACCTGGTTGCTATGTATTCCTGGGGAACGGTGATGGCGATCACCGTGCAGTGGGTCATGGCATGGGTCCATGCCAACTCCACAATCCTTCTTATGACTTCAATGACGCATTAATTCCTGTTGGCGTGAGCTACTGGGTTAAGTTAGCTCAACGCTTCTTAGAAAAATAATTTTCTCTGAGTACTGAAGTTTTACGAGTTTGAAAATTTAGCTGGACGCTTTTCCATAAAAGCTGCCATACCTTCTTTTTGATCGTTGGTCGCAAAGCAAGAATGGAATAAACGACGCTCAAAATGAATACCTTCTGAGAGCGTAGTTTCATAAGCGGTATTAATTGCTTCTTTCGCCATCATTGCGGTTAGCAAGGGCATATCTGCAATCGTCTTAGCAATCGCCTTAACTTCTTTTAGCAAATCCGCCTGAGGGAAAATGCGGGCAACAAGGCCTGAGCGCTCGGCTTCAGCAGCATCCATCATGCGACCCGTTAAGGCTAGATCCATCGCTTTTGCTTTAGATACTGCACGCGGTAATCGCTGCGTACCACCAGCACCAGGGATGATTCCCAGCTTCACCTCTGGTTGTGCAAACTTCGCACTATCAGCCGCCATGATGGTGTCGCACATCATCGCTAATTCACATCCGCCACCAAGAGCGTATCCAGATACTGCCGCAATCACTGGCTTACGCACTTTTCTAATCTCTTCCCAATTGCGAGAGATAAAGTCGCCACGATAAACATCAGCGAATCCATATTTCGCCATCGTTGCAATATCTGCACCAGCAGCAAATGCTTTTTCACTGCCGGTAACAATGATGCAGCCAATATTGTCATCAGCATCAAAGCTCAATAATGCTGCACCCAACTCATCCATTAACTCATCATTTAGAGCATTTAATACTTGCGGGCGGTTGAGAGTAATGACAGCAACTTTGCCATCTACTTCAGTCAATATGGTGTTGTAAGTCATCGA
Source organism: Polynucleobacter sp. 80A-SIGWE (assembly GCF_018882295.1). Classification (GTDB taxonomy): domain Bacteria; phylum Pseudomonadota; class Gammaproteobacteria; order Burkholderiales; family Burkholderiaceae; genus Polynucleobacter. The sequence goes on along the minus strand of NZ_JACVOR010000001.1, from coordinate 438,531 downwards.
TCTCTTTCAAAAATAGATTGGTTCAGCGCGGCAACAATAACCACATCTTGCCATCTTGCTTCATGCGTCCGGCTAATTCACCTGCAGAATCACCTGATCCCCAATAGTAATCCGCTCGCACCCCGCCAACAATGGCCTTGCCAGTATCCTGGGCCATCACCAGCTTTTGTAATGCCTGACTACTTAAGGGTCTAGTTGTACTCAAAAATACTGGGGCGCCTAAAGGCATGGCCTTCAAATCAATGGCAATGCTGCGCTCGGCAGTTAAAGGCACTCCCAAAGCGCCGTTAGGCCCAAGATCTGCGCTGACATTCCCAGGAAGCTCCTTGAAGAACACAAAACGAGGATTTGCATTCAACATTTCCTCTACACGTCCTGGATTGCGCTTGGCCCAAGTAGAAATACCTTGCATCGTTGCCTCGCTCCGCGTGATTTCCTTACGGTCAAGCAACCACTGCGCAAATGACTTAAATGGCTGTTCATTAGTGCCGGCGTAGCCGAGTCGTAATACGCGTCCATCTTCTAAACGAATTTTTCCAGAGCCCTGAATTTGCATAAAAGCGGCGGCTACAGGATCTTGTACCCAAGCAATTTCCGAACCACGCAGCACCCCAGAACTCATTAACTCTGCGCGTGTGGGTGCAGGGTTTGGCTTGGAGGTTTTCCATGCGCTTGGTAGGCCATATAAAGGTACAGAGTAAGTGGCCGTGCGGGTCTGAGAGCCATTCATGACCGGCTCGTAATACCCCGTGATGAGACCAGATTCATTACCTGTAGCGCTGTTACGCACCTCATATGCCTGGAAATTTCCCTCAAAATATTGACGAATTGCACGTCCATCACGGCCTGAAACGCTACCAGCTTGAGCACATGCCTGGCGCCAATTAATTTCACTATTGCGTTTGCGCAGGGCATCACAACTTTTGAGCCAAGCTGGCCAAGCCTGAGTTAAATCATCCTCTTGCCAACCAGGTAAGTCTTGCCATGAAACCGATCGAAAGCTGGCAATTGGGGAGGTATAGGAAGATGGGGGGCTACCGCTAGACCGGTAACCAGATCCACGAGTAGAAGGCGTAGAGCAAGCGGTCAATAAACTGGCAATGCTGATTACGAATACACTGCAGAGAAGGATTCGCGAGGGATTCTTGTGACTTATTAATTTGGATATAGAAATCATGATTGCCAATTTACTAGATGAATACCCAATGATCTTGTTTGTATTAGAGGGCGGCCTGGCTTTAGCCCTTCTGCTCTTTATTGTCCTTTGGACCGGTAAGGGTAAAAAATAGCGCTTTGAGGTCCTAGTGCAGGGTTCTTGGCATTACCAAGGCAAATTCAGGAATTGGGGCTTGGAAAAACTGAGCCTCTTCAGTCACGCAGAAGTACTCACCACGCATAGTTCCTGCTGGCGTAGGCAAGGTAGCCCAGCTGGTGTACTCAAACTGCTCACCCGCCCGTAGAAGCGGTTGTTGCCCTACAACCCCCAAGCCACGGACTTCCTGGACATCATTGTCCCCGTCAGTAATGAACCAATGGCGGGCAATAAGCTGAATACTGGCCGTACCCGTATTTCTAATGGTGACGGTATAGGCAAACGCAAATTGGCGGTTATCGGGGTCAGACTGGTCTGACAAATACTGGGTTTTGACCGTAATGCTGATTTCATGAGGATTCATGCTCGAATTCTGCTCCATCCTAAGCCCAACTGCAAGCTAGAATCTAGGGATGGATAGCCAGAAATCACCCTCAAATAGCCAGTTTGTCATCGCCCCCTCCATTTTGTCGGCTGACTTTGCCTGCCTAGGCAAAGAAGTTCAAGATGTTCTCTTGGCAGGCGCCGACTGGATTCACTTTGATGTGATGGACAACCATTACGTTCCGAACCTGACTATTGGGCCTTTAGTTTGCGAGGCGATACGCCCGCATGCAACAAAAGATGGCAAGCCAGCGATGATTGATGTGCATTTAATGGTTGAGCCGGTAGACCGCCTCATTCCAGATTTTGCAAAAGCTGGTGCAAACCTAATTAGCTTTCATCCAGAGGCAAGTCCTCATGTGAACCGCACAATTAATTTGATTCGCGATCAAGGTTGTCAGGCTGGCTTAGTTTTAAATCCAGCCACCCCACTTGATCACCTCGATCACACCCTTGAATTGCTCGATCTGGTTTTGTTGATGTCAGTGAACCCAGGTTTTGGTGGTCAATCATTTATTCCAAGCACTCTCAATAAAATTGCACAGGTACGTGCACGCTTAGATCGCCATCAACAAGAAACAGGTCGCCATATTCGACTTGAAGTTGATGGTGGCATTAAAGTCGACAATATTGCAGAGGTAGCTAAAGCTGGTGCAGATACATTTGTTGCAGGCTCCGCAATCTTTGGCAAAGAAAATTATGCCGATGTGATTAAAGCGATGCGCGCAGAACTAGCGACGTCAGGAAAAGCGTAATGCAGCACGAAGAATTTCTTACCCTAGCAAAACAGGGTTTTAATCGCATTCCCTTAGTAAAAGAAGTACTAGCTGACTTAGAGACGCCTCTATCGCTATACGTCAAACTCACGCAAGCTTTTGGACAAAAAAATACTTATTTACTTGAGTCTGTTCTGGGTGGCGAGCGCTTTGGTCGCTTCTCTTTTATTGGCCTGCCTGCTAAAACTGTTTTAAGAACAGTTGGTACTCCAGATGCGCCACTCACTGAAGTGCTCTTCAATGACAAAGTGATTGAAACCAATCATGACAACCCATTGGATTTTGTAGATACCTATTTCAAACGATTCAAAGTAGCTGTGCAACCTGGTCTCCCGCGCTTCTGTGGCGGGCTTGCTGGCTACTTTGGTTATGACACGGTTCGCTACATCGAATCGCGTTTAGCGAAACACAATCTGCCAGATGAATTAGGTGTGCCTGATATTCAATTGATGCTCACCGAAGAGTTAGCGGTGGTTGATAACGTTGCAGGTCGTATTTACTTAATCGTCTATGCAGACCCCAGTGTTGTCGATAGCTTTGATAAGGGTCAAGCTCGATTAAAAGAATTGCTTGCTTGCCTCAGTAAACCAGTGAGCATGCCAGCGTCATTACCAAGCACCAAAACAGAATTGGTACGCAAGTTCAAAGCAGCTGATTTTGAAAATGCTGTTCTCAAAACCAAAGAATATATTTTGGCTGGTGATTGCATGCAGGTGGTAATCGGTCAACGCATCAGTAAACCATTCACAGACTCACCTCTCGCTCTATACCGAGCATTGCGGTCTTTGAATCCATCCCCTTACATGTACTTCTATGACTTTGGCGACCTGCAAGTAGTTGGCTCATCCCCTGAGATCCTAGTGCGCCAAGAGCAACGTGAGAACCAAAAGATTGTGACGATTCGTCCACTAGCTGGCACACGCCCTCGTGGTGCCACCCCTGAAGAGGATGAGCGTCTTGCTACCGAATTGCTTGCCGATCCAAAAGAAATTGCTGAGCACGTCATGTTGATTGACTTAGCACGCAACGATGTGGGTCGTATCGCAAAGACAGGCACCGTCAAGGTGACTGATTCGATGTCGATCGAAAAGTATTCTCATGTACAGCACATTGTGAGTTCTGTGGAGGGCGAATTGCTAGACAATATGAGCAATATGGATGTTCTACGCGCAACCTTCCCAGCTGGCACATTATCCGGTGCTCCAAAAATTCGGGCGATGGAAATTATTGATGAGATGGAAATTGTAAAACGCGGTGTCTATGGTGGAGCAGTAGGCTACCTCTCCTTCTCTGGAGATATGGATGTGGCTATCGCTATTCGCACTGGCGTGATTCGTGATGGTGTACTGCACTCCCAAGCTGGAGCTGGCGTAGTTGCAGACTCCGACCCTACCGCCGAGTGGAAAGAAACCGAAGCCAAAGCCCGAGCAGTATTAATGGCAGCTGATTTAGTACAAGGAGGACTCGATGCTCCTCATGATTGATAACTATGATTCATTTACCTACAACCTCGTTCAGTACTTTGCAGAGCTTGGTGAAGAGGTAAAAGTTTTCCGTAATGATGAAATTTCGGTTGAAGAGATTGCCAAAATCAATCCTGCGCGTATTTGTATTTCTCCAGGGCCTTGCAGTCCAGCTGAAGCAGGTATTTCTGTAGCCACGATTCAACGCTATGCGGGACAGATTCCGATTCTCGGCGTCTGCCTTGGACACCAAGCGATTGGTGAAGCTTTTGGCGGCAAAATTATTCGCGCCCAGAAAGTCATGCATGGCAAGACGGATGATATCCACCATACCGGTGTTGGCGTTTTCAAAGATTTGCCAAACCCATTTAAAGTGACTCGCTATCACTCTCTCGCCATTGAGAAGATTTCATTACCAGCAGTTCTTGAAGTCACAGCTACTTCTTCCGATGGTGAAATCATGGGTGTACGCCATAAGGAACTTGCAGTGGAGGGTGTGCAATTTCATCCAGAATCCATTCTTTCCGAGCATGGTCATGCGCTGCTGAAGAATTTCCTACAAGCCAAATAACTCACAGCACTCGATAAGCACTATGCCAATCACCCCTCAACAAGCACTACAACGTTGTATTGAACATCGTGAACTTTTTCATGATGAGATGACAGCAATGATGCGTCTCATCATGAGTGGTGAGATGCCGCCAACTTTAGTGGCTGGCCTACTAGTTGCCCTGCGCACCAAAAAAGAGACTGTTGGTGAGATTGCTGCAGCCGCTCAAGTGATGCGTGAGTTTGCGACACCAGTACACGTCGAAGATAGAAAAAATTTAGTGGATGTAGTGGGTACTGGTGGCGATGGCGCCCATACTTTCAATATTTCTACTGCCGCCATGTTTGTCGCAGCGGCAGCTGGGGCAAAAATTGCTAAACACGGCAATCGCAGCGTCAGCAGCAAATCTGGAAGTGCAGATATTCTGGAGTCACTAGGCGTAAAACTGTCGCTCTCACCAGAACAAGTCGCTAAATGCATTTCAGAAGTTGGTGCTGGCTTTATGTTTGCTCCGAATCATCACCCTGCAATGAAAAATGTTGTCCCAATTCGCAAAGATTTAGGTGTGCGCACTATTTTCAATATCCTAGGCCCTCTTACAAACCCGGCTGATGCCAAGCGCATCCTCATGGGCGTGTTTCATGCGGACTTGGTAGGTATTCAGGCGCGTGTACTACAAGCTATGGGCATGGACCACGCACTTGTTGTTTATGGCCGCGATGGTCTGGATGAAATCTCCCTGGAAGGCCCCACTCTGGTTGGCGAACTAAAAGATGGTCAAGTTCGTGAATATGAAATTCATCCAAAAGATTTTGGTTTAAATACCGCGCCTACCAATAGCTTTAAGGTAGCTGACGCCGAAGAATCTAAAGCGATTGTGTTGGATGTACTCAATAAAACACCTGGCCCAGCGAGTGACATTGTTTGTCTCAATGCCGGAGCAGTTCTGTATGTAGCCGATGTGGCACCAAGCATTGCTAGCGGTATTCAGATGGCTCAAGCAGCTATTGCTTCTGGTGCTGCCCGTCAAAAGCTAGACCAATTTGTAGCCGCAACCCAAAACTAATTAAGATCTTCATGAGCGATATCCTCGACAAAATTGTTGCCACCAAAAAAATTGAGGTTGCCGCTGATTCAAAAAAAATCTCTTTAGCAAATCAACGTGATCAAGCTGAAGAAAATAATCGCGATCCACTCTTAAAGCCTCGGGGCTTCATTCAATCCATCGAAAATAAGATTGCGGCAGGTAAGGCTGGTGTGATTACTGAGATTAAAAAAGCGAGTCCCAGCAAAGGAATCTTGCGAGAAAATTTTCAGCCGGCCGAGATTGCTCAGACTTATGAAAAAAATGGCGCAGCCTGCTTGTCCGTTCTCACGGATAAAGATTATTTCCAGGGGGCGAATGCTTACCTTCAAGCTGCAAGAGCGGCGTGTGGCATTCCAGTTTTACGCAAAGACTTTACGATCGATCCTTATCAAGTCTATGAAGCTAGAGCAATCGGTGCCGATGCTATTTTGCTCATTGTGGCTTGTTTAGAACTCAATCAAATGAAAGAGTTAGAAGCTTGTGCGCATGAGCTGGGCTTAGATGTTCTGGTTGAGGTTCATAACGCTCCCGAGCTAGAGCAAGCCCTTGAATTAAAAACTCCACTGCTCGGAATTAACAATCGTAATTTGAAGACTTTTGAAGTTACCCTTCAAACCACCCTATCTTTGTTATCGATGGTGCCAGCAGGAAAAACCTTGGTTACCGAATCGGGCATCATGAGTCGCGCCGATGTGCAATTGATGCGTGATCACCAAATCAATGCATTCTTGGTGGGCGAGGCATTTATGCGTGCGAGCGATCCGGGCGCGGCCTTAGGCGAACTGTTTAACTAGGCAGGCCTAGAGGGCTTCAGCAAATCGAGCCCTACTTTAATCAACCCAACGAGCACTATTGTGCCAAGCACATCACCAATTAGCATCACCAAGAAGTGATTAAAGCTTCCAGTCTCATCAAGTCCTCGGATCGCAAACCACCACTGATGTAAGCCAGCACTTAGAGCTGCGTAGATCAAAGTGCAGATTGCCAATTTCGGCAAACTTAAGTTATTCAGATTCGGTGAGATTTTTAGATTACTCAATACAAAGATCGTAGCTAAATACGGAGCAAAGCCTGATATCAGCCCCACACCAACACAAGTGGTGAGTTCGTGGGGGAATGGCCCCAAATAACTAATAAAAAAGGATGCGAATGCTATCCCTAAAGCTCCCGGCAAACCAAATATGAGAGTAAGAAATAAACGAAGTCCAGCGGGTAGATAGATCCAGCTCACCCCCAACCCAAATGTCAGGTGACTTGTAAGCCAATCATTTAGGTAAAACAGGGTCGTATAAAAGAAGATGCTAACCAGAAAGCCTGTCGTCGATTCCGAGAATATTCTTTTCATGACTGTCAGCATGGTTATTTATGTAAATTTCCCTCATACTACCAGCCCATGAATTAGGGAATATACTGAGATTAACCCTGAGGCTAATAGCCCCCAACAACACCAATACAAAGCCATGTCCACCATTAAGTCTTCTTGCTACATTCGTTTTTTAAACCTGATTGATGTTCTAGATCGCATCAATCCTGGCAAAAAGCTCGACTCTATTGAAGAAAGCCTTCTAGATAAAATCATTTTGAGCTTTCATGCCAAACAGTCCGTTTTGGTGGGAGATTTGATTTCGCTTTCAGAGCTTGGCTCACAGGCGACCCTTCATGGGCGACTCAAGAATCTCAGTGCCATGGGATATATCAAGATGGCAGCGAATGAAGATGGGCGCAAAAAAGAAGTGGTCCCCAGCAAGATCGCTATCAAGCGCTATGAAGAAATTTCTAAGTGCTTAGAAAAAGCTGTCAAAGCAAGTTGATTTAATCTCAATCCAATAAAAAAGCCCTTAGCTAGTAAGGGCTTTTTTATTTAGCAGCATTGCTTTAGACGTTAAAGAGGAAATTCAAGACGTCGCCATCTTTAACAACATACTCCTTGCCTTCAGCGCGCATTTTCCCAGCCTCTTTGGCGCCAGACTCACCCTTAAATTGAATGAAGTCTTCAAATGCAATAGTTTGGGCACGAATAAAGCCGCGTTCAAAGTCTGTATGAATCACTCCCGCAGCTTGAGGAGCAGTATCGCCCTGATGAATTGTCCAGGCACGAACTTCTTTAACGCCAGCCGTAAAGTAGGTCTGCAAGCCCAATAACTTATAGCCCGCACGAATCACGCGGTCTAATCCAGACTCTTCCATGCCGAGATCTGCCAAGAACTCAACCTTGTCAGCATCATCTAAATCAGCGATTTCTGCCTCGATTGCTGCGCAAACAGCTACTACTGGAGCACCCTCTTTAGCTGCATGATGAATCACTGCCTCTAAATGCGGATTATTTTCAAAGCCATCTTCTTTGACGTTGGCGATATACATCGCCGGCTTTGCTGTGATCAAGCAGAGCGGCTTCAAAAGTAGATTTTCTTCGTCAGTCAGTTTCAAGCTACGAACTGGCTGAGCTTGATCTAAATGGGCCTGTACCTTAGTTAGTACAGCCACCAAAGCAGCCGCCTCTTTGTCATTTCCTGACTTAGCGGCTTTACTGGAACGCTGCAAAGTTTTTTCTACGGTGGTTAAGTCAGATAAGGCTAGCTCAGTGTCGATCACTGCGATATCGGAGATCGGGTCAATCTTGCCCGCTACGTGAATCACGTTCGCATCCTCAAAACAGCGCACCACATGAGTAATGGCATCAGTTTCACGAATATTGGCTAAAAATTGATTTCCCAGACCCTCGCCTTTAGATGCTCCAGCTACCAAACCTGCAATATCGACAAATTCGACAGCTGCAGGCAAGATGCGCTCAGGCTTTACGATCTCAGCCAAAGCGGCTAGACGGGGGTCAGGAACCTCGACCACGCCCACATTAGGCTCGATCGTGCAGAAAGGATAGTTTTCCGCCGCGATTCCAGCTTTGGTAAGCGCGTTAAAGAGGGTAGATTTGCCGACGTTAGGCAGGCCGACGATGCCACATTTCAAAGACATAGCCGTATTGTAAAGGGCTAGTTTCGATATCATCGAGATATGTCAGAAGTTCTCCAAAATAACTCGGCTAAATTGCCCAAAAATACCCCCCAAATGCGGACAATCGATGTCGCTGTAGTGGGCGGAGGTATAGCGGGTAAGGCTTGCGCCTTAGGTCTAGCGCAGCTTGGTCTGCAAACCATTCAAATCGCACCTGACTTAGGGCAAACCGTTCCTGCTCCTCAGGGGGAGCAATGGGGGCAACGCATTTACGCTTTCTCTCCCAGCACCCAAAAGCTATTAGCCCATCTTCAGATTTGGGATGCCGTTGATCACAGTCGTATGCAGCCCGTTCGAGACATGCGAATTTTTGGCGATCGCGGAGAAAAGCATGACCAGTTGCACCTATCTGCTTTCGAGGCGGGCACACCTCAGTTAGCTTGGATTGGCGAATCGAATGTCATTGAACATACCCTAGATCAAGCCTTACGCTTCCAAAATAAATTAGAGCGCATCAATGACGCTGTAGAAAATATTCAAGTGGATTCAGATGGAGCAACACTCCATCTTGCAAATGGATCTACCTTACGTGCCCTACTCGTCGTTGCTGCTGACGGAGCTAATTCACCCTTACGTTCTGAGCTAGGCATTTCCACAACAGAAGAAAGTTATTTACAAAGTGCTGTGGTGGCGAATTGGATTTGTACTAACGCACATTTAGAAACCGCCTACCAGTGGTTTTTGCCAGGCGGCGATATCGTAGCAATGCTGCCATTACCAAATAAACAAGTCTCGATGGTGTGGTCAACTTCACCAGAAAATGCTGCGGAACTTTTAAAGCTAGATCAAGCAGCATGGACGGAAAAGTTTTCCTCAATTGCCAACGGGGAAATAGTGAAGCAACTTGGATCACTCACACTCAATTCAACGCCAGCTGCCTTTCCGCTCAGAAGAGTTCGTGCGAGTCGTTTTATCGGACCAGATGACAATCCCAAAGTAGCCCTCATTGGAGATGCCGCCCACGTCATGCATCCTTTGGCTGGGCAAGGCTTGAACTTGGGGCTCAGGGATGTAGCAACACTGCTACATATTTTGAGCAAGCGAGAATCTTTCCGCCTACCAAACGACAAAGTATTGTTGCGTCGTTATGAGCGTCAGCGTCAAGGCGATACCAGCGCTCTGCTGTGGGTGACAGACAAGCTCAAGAAGTTATTCTCAGCCAGTAGTGGTACCGAGAAGCAATTGCGCAATTGGGGTTTAGGCCTGGTCAATCGTAGTCACTTTATTAAACGGCGCCTTATTGAGCGCGCCCTTGGAGATGCAGATTTTGAATAAATTATTTTCTATTATTGCTTTAGCTTGCTCCTTCACCCTTCTAGTGGGAACAGTCAACGCACAATCGGAACAACAGGTCCGCACTGAATTGCAAAAGAAGATTGGCGCCAATGCCAAAATTAAAAGTGTTTCCCCATCACCCATTCCTGGCATTTACGAGGTGTTGGTAGGCAATGATGTGTTTTACACCGATGCAAGCAGCAAATATTTAATCCAAGGTGAAATCATTGAGATCGCTACAGGAAAAAATATTACCGAACAAAAACAAGCGGACCTGAATCGCATTAAATGGTCAGAGCTAACCCCATCAAATGCTTTAAAAGCAGTGCGCGGCAATGGCAGTCGACAGCTGGCAATATTCTCTGACCCTAATTGTGGTTACTGCAAGCGTCTTGAGAAATCACTCCAACAATTAGACAACGTCACTATCTACACCTATCTCATTCCGATTTTGTCGCCAGACTCCGCGCAGAAGTCTAAACAAATCTGGTGCTCTGCTGATCCACAAAAAGCATATATTGATTGGATGATCAATGGCATTTCGCCGAGCGGCAAAAGCGACTGCGCCACTCCTTTAGACAAGAATATGGCCTTTGCCAAAACCTATGGCATTACTGGCACCCCTACTATTTTCTTTATTGATGGCAGCCGCTTCCCGGGCGCAGTTCAAATCACCGACATTGAAAAGAAATTTAATAGTCTGAAGTAATAGGTCAAGCTTATGAACGAGTTAAATACCTCTGATCTACCAGCAATCCAATACACCATTTGGGCGGCAGATCTGCATGGTCACCGCTTTCATGTGAAATTGCGTATTGAGAACCCATTGCCGAATGGGCAGATTCTGCAAATGCCCGCATGGATTCCAGGGAGTTATTTAATAAGGGACTTCAGCAAGCAAATTGAAACGATTGAAGCGTTTGCAGTCAGTAACCCCAGCGAATCTTTACTGCTAGAGCGCATCGACAACGATCAGTGGCGCCTTCCAATAGTTGCTGGCCCAGTAGAGATTCTGACAACGGTATATGGATTTGATACTTCCGTGCGTGCAGCTTATCTCGATACAGAGCGTGCGTTTATCAATCCAAGTAGTTTATGTTTGGCGGTCAAAGGTCAAGAATCTTTACCCTGCGCTTTAGCATTAATTCCACCTAAAGACACTTGCGCAAATTCTTGGACTGTTCAGACAGGCCTGCAAGCAGCCAAAGTAGATAGTCAAGGTTACGGCTTTTATTTAGCCAAAAACTATGATGACCTCCTTGACCATCCGATTGCTATGGGCGAGTTTCAGATTGCCCATTGGAAATCTAATGGCGTGTCACACAGCATGGCGATTCAGGGTTGTATTCATGAAATTGATCTCGAGAGATTAGCAACCGATCTTCAGGCTATCTGCGCTTCCACAATCAATCTCTTTGAACCCAAGACCAAGAAACCCCCTTTCCAAAATTATTTGTTTCTAGTCAATGCCGTTCTCTCTGGCTATGGCGGACTTGAGCATCGCAATAGCACCGCCCTGCTATGCCGTCGGGATCAGATTCCCCAAGTAAATACTCCTTTGGATGAAGCATCCTATCGTGAGTTTTTAGGTCTTTGTAGCCATGAGTATTTTCATGCTTGGCTAGTCAAACAGATTCAGCCAAAAGCCTTTCAACCTTATCAACTCGACCGCAGAAACCATACCCGCTTACTGTGGCTATTTGAAGGCTTTACGAGCTACTACGATGATCTGCAATTATTCCGCAGCAAACGTATCGACCTCAAAACCTACCTCAAGCTAGTCGCCAATAATTGGAATGGTATTTTGCGTGGACCAGGTAGGCTTAAGCAAAGCCTGGCAGATAGTTCTTTTGATGCCTGGACTAAGTATTACCAAGCGGACGAGAACACTCCGAACGCAGTAGTCAGCTATTACGGGAAAGGTGCATTGCTCGCCCTAGGTTTAGATCTCAAGATTCGCGCATTCACTAACAACCGTCAATCTCTAGATGATTTGATGCGTCTCATCTGGCAAACGCATGGAGTCACGTTTGATGGAATTGCTGAAGATGGTCTTGATGACTTAATGCAAACGCTTCTGGGCGCAGGATTTAATAAAACTTGGAATGAATTTAAGTCTCGCTATATTTTTGGTGTTGAAGATATTCCTATTGAGAAATGGATTCATTCGAAGATCATTTCAGTAAAGCAAAAAACTCACTCAAAGCTTGAGCAAATTAAATTGCAATTAGGATTGCGTACTAGCGATGCGAATGGCTGGTTAAAAGTAACGCACGTACTGGATGGTGGAGCTGCGCAATTAACAGGCCTAGCCACTGGGGATATTTTGGCCAGCATTAACGGCGAACGAATTACTGCTGCTCGATGGGATAAGGTCTTATCTAGCTTGATATCGGGACAAGTAATTCAGATTTGCTTTTACCGAGATGATCTAGAGCATGAGTGCATGACTGTTCTTGAGGATGATCAAATTCCAGTCCAGTACACGCTAACCCCAGCTGAGTGATGCATTCGTTTTCTGCTGCCGATATTCCTGAGGACTGGCGCGCCCTACTCGGCGATTATTTTGAATCCCCCGAGTGGCAACAACTACAGACCAATCTCAGGGCTGAGTTGAATAAGAACCCAGGAAAAATTTGCCCTGATCCCCAGAATTTCTTCAAAGCACTGAACCTAACCCCACCTTCCAAGGTCAAGGTCGTTATCTTGGGCCAAGATCCCTACCACTCCCCGGGGCTTGCTCAAGGCTTAGCTTTTTCGATTCCTGGCAATATCCCAAGCAATTCTCGGCAATTCCCTAGCTCCTTACGCAATATCAGTAAAGCACTAGCCCTGGAGGGGTTTGGCGCCCTTCCTAAGGGTGATCTTCATGCTTGGGCTGAGCAAGGCGTCCTGCTTATCAATACCGCCCTGAGCGTCCAATTGGGCGAGGCAGGTAGTCATGCCGGTTTGGGCTGGAAACCCCTGATTGATAGATTAATAAGTGCCTTGGCACAGCAAAAACCCTATTTAGTGTGGATGCTATGGGGTGGCCATGCCCAATCCAAGCTTCCCCTGATCGAGATGGCTCCAGACCAATTGATCCTGAAATCCTCACACCCTTCTGGGCTTGGGGTCTACAAAACGGATCAGCCCTTTCTAGTGCCAGGTGGGATGGCAAGTTGCGGGCATTTCACTAAGGCCAATGAATGGCTGGTGGAGCACCACGAAACCCCTATTCGCTGGGCCATCCCAAGCGGACAAAACACCAACGCTACCCCTCAAGCCACGCTATTTAATTAGTTATTTGCGGCCGCATAGAGGCAGCCTACAAGGCAAGAGGTCACTATGGCACTTAGCCACTCAAGCATCTGTCCAGACTGAAATAAACCCAAAAATTGTCCTATATAAGAGCTAGCAAGGGCAGTCATGAAGCCAATCAAGGCTGCTATGAGGAATTTCTTGGCTTTGGGCTTAGCTTTACGCTCTCTTGGGTAAAAAGCCAAGGCGAATACGCTAGTTAAACCACCAATCACTAGAAAAGCTAAAAACCCCATTACCGCCCCCATTGTTGATGCCATCAAATCTATAATCACCATTATGAAGTTGTTGACACTCGGCATCAATCATCACACAGCGCCGGTCGCCATTCGGGAAAAGGTCGCCTTTGACCCTGAATTTCTTCAAGAAGCGTTGCACGATCTTCGCCAACATCTCGTTGGCGCGAATCAGGCCGGCCTGCCGGAAGCCACAATTTTGTCTACCTGCAATCGCACAGAAGTGTATTGCGCTGCTAACGATGCAGATGCAGCCAGTCTTTTGCATGAAGCCACTTTTGATTGGTTAGCAAAAACTCAACAAGTTGCTCCCAGTAGTTTGGAGCCACATATATATTCACTACCGCAATCGGATGCGGTACGTCATGCTTTTAGAGTTGCCTGTGGATTAGATTCCATGGTGATTGGTGAAACCCAAATTTTGGGTCAGATGAAAGATGCTGTTCGCACTGCAAATGATGCGGGCGTCTTGGGCACTTACCTCAACCAACTCTTTCAGAAAACCTTTGCTGTTGCAAAAGAAGTTCGTGGCTCCACAGAGATTGGCGCTCATTCGATTTCGATGGCAGCCGCCTCAGTTCGTTTGGCTGAACGTATTTTTGAAAGTATTGCCGAGCAACGTGTTCTGTTTATCGGCGCTGGCGACATGATCACTTTGTGCGCAACCCATTTCGTTGCACGTAAGCCCAAGGCTGTTGCCATTGCCAATCGCACCATCGAGCGTGGACAAGAATTGGCTGACTCGATTTCGATTCAGGATGTTGAAGCAGAATCCTTTAAGTTGTCTGAGCTGCCCTCACGTCTTCATGAATTTGACATTATTGTTTCAAGCACTGCATCCTCACTGCCGATCATCGGCCTAGGCATGGTGGAGAGCGCACTAAAGCAGCGCCGCCATAAACCGATGGTGATGATTGATTTAGCAGTACCTCGTGACTTTGAGCCAGAGATTGCTCGCTTAAATGACATCTATCTTTATACAGTCGATGATTTAGGCGTAATGATTCAGACAGGCGCCTCTTTGCGTCAAGCCGCTGTGAGTCAAGCTGAAGCGATCATTGAAGATCGTGTTGGTAATTTCATGCACTGGATGCAGGGCCGGAAAACTGTTCCACTCATTCAAGATATCCAGCAACAAGGTGAACACCTTAGACAACTTGAACTTGATCGCGCTATGAAAAGATTAATGCGCGGTGAAGATCCCCAAGAGGTACTCAACGCAATGGCGCAGGGCTTAACCAACAAATTCTTACACGGCTCATTGCATGCTTTACAACACTCTAATGGCGCTGAGCGTGACGCCCTGATTAAGTTGCTTCCTAAATTATTCGCCTCGCACTCCAAGCCAGAAGACCATTAGATGAAGCCCAGCATGCGGGCTAAGCTAGACCACCTAGACACGCGCTTAGCCGAACTCAATTCCCTGTTAACTACCGAAGAGTCCACGAAAGACATGGACAACTATCGGAAACTTACTCGCGAGCACTCCGATATTGCGATGGTAGTGGAGCAATTTGGCTTATACAAACAAGCCGAGGCTGACGCACAAGCTGCAGAAGAGATGCGCAAAGATCCTGAGATGAAAGACTTTGCTGATGAAGAACAAAAACAAGCTCAAGCCACCATGGAAGAGCTCGAAGGTGTTCTTCAAAAGCTCCTTCTGCCAAAAGATGTCAATGACGAGCGCAATGTCTTTTTGGAAATTCGTGCGGGTACCGGTGGTGATGAGAGCGCACTCTTTGCCGGCGACCTACTTCGTATGTATACGCGCTTTGCAGAGCGCCAGGGTTGGAAAGTAGAAGTAGTAAATGCTGCTGAGTCTGATCTAGGTGGCTACAAAGAAGTTGTCCTACGTCTTGTAGGCCAATCCGTTTACTCGCGTCTCAAATTTGAATCCGGTGGACACCGCGTACAACGCGTGCCCCAAACAGAGACTCAAGGACGCATTCATACTTCTGCCTGCACTGTGGCAGTAATGCCGGAAGCCGATGAGCTGGAAGCTGTAAAGATTAATCCCGCCGAGCTGCGTATTGATACCTTTAGAGCTTCAGGTGCTGGTGGTCAGCATATTAATAAAACAGATTCCGCAGTACGTATCACGCACTTACCGACTGGTACTGTAGTGGAGTGCCAAGATGATCGTAGTCAGCATCGCAATCGTGAGCAAGCAATGAAGGTGCTTGTCTCACGCATCATGGATGCACGCGAACGTGAAAAGCACCAGCTAGAAGCGCAAACCCGAAAATCTCTCATTGGTTCCGGTGATCGCAGCGATCGCATTCGAACCTATAACTTTCCTCAAGGTCGTATCACTGATCACCGTATTAACCTCACACTCTATAAGATCGATGCCATGATGGATGGTGATTTAGATGATCTATGCAATGCTTTGGCATCAGAACATCAAGCTGAACTTCTTGCAGCTCTTGGTGATAATTAATTCCACCAAGGATGAGTGTCAGCCAGCCTTTACGTGAATTAATTAGCAACTGCTCGTTGCCAGCCAATGAAGCGCGCATATTACTGGCACACCTACTAGAGAAACACTACCAGCTACCACGCTCCGCCCTCCTATCGCGCGATGATATGAGTCTGAATGAGCAGGCTTTTCAGGAATGGGAGAATCTAGTCACAAGAAGGGTAAATGGTGAGCCCATTGCCTACATATTAGGCAAGAAGGGCTTTCACAACATTGAATTGCAAGTGGGTCCCGGGGTACTCATCCCTCGCCCTGAAACTGAACTCTTGGTAGACATTGCACTGAATGAAATCGCCAAACTCAACAAACCCCCAAGAGTATTGGACTTGGGTACAGGTTCTGGCGCCATTGCACTCTCTATTGCAAACGCATCGCCATTAGCCTCAGTTGTTGCAACAGATCAATCCGCAGAGGCTTTGGCAATTGCAATAAAAAACGCTAAATCGTTAAATTTGACAAAGCAAGCCCAGTTTTTGCAAGGTAGCTGGTATGAAGCACTAATTCAGCAAAGCCAGTTTGACGTGATTGTGAGTAATCCGCCTTATATTCCCAATCAAGACCCCCATCTTTCTCAAGGTGACCTGCGGTTTGAGCCATCTTCTGCCCTCACCGATTACGGTAGCGGCCTTAGCTGTCTTCAAGCAATTATTTCAGGTGCAGATAAGTTCTTAAAGCCTGGGGGGCTGATTGCCGTTGAACATGGGTTTGATCAATCTGAATCAGTCGTCGATCTGATGAAAATTACGGGTTTAATTGATGTTCAGGCTCATCTCGATTTAGCAGGACACTGCCGCGTAGCTTCTGGTAGAAAACGGCCTTAAAACCCCCAGAGGGAATTAACCCTTTTCTTCAGATAGCCTTAAAATTACACCTATTGTTAGTTACAAAGCAAGATCACCTTACAGCGTTAATTTAGGAAAAAATTATGGACACCCAAGCAAGAATTCAAGAAATCGTTTCTAGCAATCCTGTTGTATTGTTTATGAAGGGTAATGCCCAGTTTCCACAATGCGGCTTCTCCGGAAATGCAGTCAACATCCTGCGCTCATGTGGTGTAGAAAAACTGCACACTGTGAATGTATTGGAAGATGCGGAAATTCGTCAGGGAATTAAAGAATTTTCAAACTGGCCAACTATTCCTCAGCTATACATCAATGGTGAATTCATTGGTGGCTCAGACATCATGACCGAAATGTATCAAAGCGGTGAATTACAAACCCTAGTAAAAGCTTAATCGCTTAGCCAGCAAACCAACAAGTAATCATCAGTGACTTTTGATTTAAGCTCTCTTCTTCTATTTGGCCTGCCATTCGGTTTATGCGCAGGCCTTTTAGTCTATGCGCTTAATTTACGTTCAGCCCTCAATCGCGCTGAACAGCAAAATCAAGCTGAAGCTGCCTTAGCCATTAGCTTACGTACAGAGCGTGATCAAGCAGTACAAAATGCCATTCGCCTAGAGGCAGCCCTGGAATCTGAGCGTAAGCAAGGTCTCGGGAGAATTGAATCTCTTAATGAGGCTAAAGAGGCGCTAACTAGCCAATTCAAAAATCTCGCCAATGAGATTTTGGAAGATAAGTCCAAGCGCTTTACCGAGCAGAATGTTGCTAATCTGGATGCACTTCTAAAACCACTGCAAACCAAGCTCTCCGAATTCAAAGAGCAAGTAAACCTCTCTTACGGCAATGAGGCTCGTGAACGCTTTGCCCTAAGGAGTGAGATTGAGCGCCTTGCTAATCTGAATCTGCGTATGTCAGATGAGACGCGCTCACTAACCCAAGCCCTCAAAGGTGACTCCAAAGTACAGGGTAATTGGGGTGAGCTGGTGCTCGAGTCCATCTTAGAATCTTCAGGCCTACGTAAGGGTGAAGAGTACCTAGTTCAGGATAGTCACACCCAGACTGATGGGTCACGCCTGCAGCCAGACGTTGTTGTGAAACTACCCGAAGGCAGAAGCTTAGTAGTTGATAGTAAAGTTTCCATCACAGCATATTCACGCCATGCCGGGGCAACAGATCCGGTTATTGCCGAGCAAGAGTTGGCAGCCCATATTCAATCGCTTAGGCAACATATTCAAGGGCTATCCAGTAAGAACTATAGCTCCCTGTATGGCATTGGCTCAGTAGACTTTGTATTAATGTTTGTTCCCATTGAGCCCGCTTTCTTATTGGCGCTGAAGACGGCACCAAACCTCTACCAAGAGGCTCTTGCTAAAAATATTGTGCTGGTATGCCCGAGCACATTGATGGCAACCTTGAGAACTGTTGCACATCTCTGGCGTCAAGATTCACAAAACCGTAATGCGCTTGAGATTGCTAAGCAATGTGGCACGCTCTACGATAAGTTTGTTGGCTTTGTGGATGATTTGGAAAAACTGGGTCAACGCCTAGATCAAGCTCAAACTAGTTATCACGATGCCTTTAATAAACTTAAGTCGGGAAAAGGCAATCTCATTCGCACAGCAGAGAAAGTACGTGAACTCGGTGTTAAGCCGAGCAAAAATTTATCTGCACCCCTGATTGAATCCTCCTCAGATACAGAATAGAAGTTGACTACTATCAGCGCGTCAGCAATGCAAGCTTCATCCCATTCCTACAAACGAGTTGCTATTGCAGCATGTTTTGGCACCTTTTTAGAGTGGTATGACTTTCTAACATTTGCCACTTTGGCAGTTGTCTTTGCCCCCCTTTTCTTTCCCACGAGTGATCCCAGCACAGCTCTATTGGCTAGCCTAGCAACATTCGGGGTTGGAATGGTAGTGAGGCCAATTGGGGCAGCTATTTTTGGTAGCATCGGCGATAGGATTGGCCGACGCCCAGTCTTTATGATCACCATCGCCCTAATGGGTATCGCAACAGTATCTGTTGGCTTTTTGCCAACCTATAGCCAAGCCGGTATCTGGGCGCCCATTCTTTTGGTTGGCTTAAGACTGCTGCAGGGTCTCTCAGCTGGTGGTGAGATTGGCGGTAGCGCCGTCTATCTTACCGAACATGCTGGCGAAGTAAATCGTGGCTTTAAGACAAGCTTCTTGCAGCTGATGGGGCCGCTTGGCATCTTAGTCTCCACGTTACAAATTGCATTACTCCAAAACTATCTCACTCAAGAGCAATTTTTGTCATGGGGTTGGCGTGTGCCATTTTGGATTTCACTCATTCTGCTACTGCTCGCCTTTAAAGCACGGATGGCCCTAGAGGAAACGCCCATCTACTTACAATTAAGTAAAGCAGAAACTCAATCTAAAAATCCACTACGTGACAATCTCAAGGACCCTGAAACTAGAAAGAGAATGTTTCTTCTATTTTTCTGCATCTCCGCTGGCGGAGCAGTGCTTTTTTTCTGTGTTCAAGTCTATACATCAATCTTTTTAAAGACCTCAGTAAAACTATCGCCACAACTAGTAGACCAATTGAGTGTTTATGCAACGATTGCCTTATTACCGCTAACAGTTTTTGCGGGATGGCTATCAGACAAGATTGGCAGAAAACCCGTGGTTGTCAGTGGCTTGATCCTTGGAGCCACATTGATTTTGCCGGCATTTCATCTTTTGCAAGAAAATAGCAATTCAACAATTTTGGTTGCTCTAGTGTTAATCTGCTTATCAGGAATTCTCGCCTTAGTAGTAGGTCCACAAACAGCCTTACTTGCAGAGCTATTCCCAGCAAAAACCAGAAACAGTGCAGCTACACTTCCACACAATTTAGCGGCCGGCTGGATAGGCGGTCTCTTACCTTTGATTGTTACCTGGCTGAATCAACAATGGGCCAGCGATATTGCTGGACTCTGGTACCCGACTATTTTTTTGGGCGGGGGTGCAATAGTAGCTATTGCATTTCTACCAGAAACCAAAGCAGTAGAGCTTAGCAAGTAACGCCAAGGATAGATTTAGTTTTTAACAGCCTTCACCACATATTGATAGGCGAGTGAGTCTGAGATTGCAAGTTGCGGGTCGGCGCCAGACAATCTAGCCATTTCGCCAATTGCAGGTAAAAATGAATCTCTTTGTGGCTCATCAAAGATTCTAGGTGCACCCTCTTCAATTACAAACCCAGCCTGATCAAACATTTCAATGATTGTTTGTCTTGTAAACCATCGCAAATGGGTCTTATCCATAAGACCCCTATCCTCATAGCGAAAGTCGCCAATACTTAGCTTGGCTTGTATAGACCAGTGTTGAGCATTAGGAATGCAGGCTACAACTGTGCCACCACTCGGAATCACTTCATAAATTCTCTTAAGAAGAAGCCAGGGGTTCTGAAGGTGCTCAAGAGTGTCTCCAAAAATCCAACAATCCCTATCGCTATTGGATTCCCAAAAATCAGCATCCGCACTTTCAATGTTTAATACTGATACTGAACTACAAAAACGCCTTGCAAGGTCGGCATAATCGGGGTCAATTTCGATTCCAAAATAATCTGCATTTGGCGAAATCTTTTTAAATTCTCTAGCTAAAGCACCAGAACTGCACCCCACCTCAATCAGTTTTTTTGCATTTTCCGGGATCATTCTGAGCAAATCTGGATTATGAAAATCATGAATTGGTGTTTGTTCCATCACTCCCCCCACTTTTTAACGTAATCATTGTAAGCAGCGCTCCAGGATTCTGAGCCAAAATTACCGCCGCTCTCATGGACAAGGGATAGAGGAATAGTTCCCATACTTACACCCCTTAACTCAGCTTGCCGGCAAAAATCCATGTCGTAAAAATGAAATTTAAAATTCTCATCAAAGCGAAGGCTCTTGCTAATTAGCGTTTCACTAAAGGCCGCTAAGAGAACCCCGTCCAACAACTTAACCTCCTGAAAAGGGGGGCCAAAAAAACTGAAGTTTTCGGGCGGAAATCCAGATCCATGACCAATGATGCCGCTTAAATTAGCGCTCTCATCCCAATTTAATTGGGAGTCAATGAAAGCCCAGGATGCTTGAAGTGGAACCCTCCTCTTATTTCCAACCACACCAACAATTCCATAAATATTTAATCCATTAAAGATTGCCTGCATCCAACAAAAATCTAGGATATGGATATCGTCGTGTGCAAAAACCATCATGGATGGTGCATTACCTATAGATTTTTCAATGACGCTGTTATATATCTCTGACAGCCCCTTGGTATTCTCCGGAAAGAGATGAACTGTTAAATAGGGGGCTGCATACAAAGCGAGCGACCGTCCTGTGGCAGTGTTTTGCCAAAAATTTTCTGCAGTCTCTCTAGTGGCAACGATAAATTGAACTTGTATGACTTCACCTATAAAAGAAAAAAGGGGTTCTGCCTAACTTTGACATGCGATATGCTCAGGAGGCAATCCAGCTTGCTGTCTATCATAAATCTTCCTATACGACGTCTCAAGATGCAGTGTAAAGTTTTTTGCATCGAACAAAGGGGCTGTTAATCGATTCTCTGCTAACTTATTCTTTATATTCTTGAGCTCATCTGGATTTTGACCCAGATAAATTGCCATATCTTCATATTCATTTTGAGTGGTCGCAATTAACTCCGGTAGTCCAATGCCGCGCAAAATACTCGCGCCCATTCTTCCCGAGAATGTCTGCCCCATAAAGGTGAGAACAGGTAGCCCAGCCCACAATGCATCACTAGCAGTTGTGCCTGCATTATATGGTGATGTGTCGAGAAATAAATCTGCTACACGATACCGCGATAAGTACTCATCTTGAGGCAGGCGCCCACCAAAAATAATTCTATCGCCACTTATCCCTCGACTTTCAATTTCATTTCTCAAATTCTGTTTAATAGTCTCATTATTTGCATAAACCCACAGTACGCTTCCCTCCACCTTATTAAGGATTCGCGACCAACTACCCAATATGCTAGGAGTAATCTTGAAATTATTATTGAAACAACAGTAAACAAAACCTTTATCCGGAAGACCCACCTGCTCGCGCGTAAAAACCTTATCTGAAATTTTTCGTTTTGGGTCATTCGCTTGATAAGTGGGCAAGTAAATTAATTTTTCTGAATATGCGCTTTGAAATTCAGCCGGAATGATGGTCTCATCGGCAACCAAATAGTCATAATAAGGTGCAGCCATGCTACCCAAAAAACCGATGTAGCCAATCTGAATTGGCGCCGCACGATAAGAAAATATTCTCGGTCTATTGTGGGCTGTAAGACCACCCAAATCAACTGCAATGTCAATTTGCAAATCCCTAGCTAACAATGCCACCTCTTTATCAGTTTTCTTATTCACATCAAGAAAGATATCGCATGCATTTTTGACGCGAATTTGCATTTCATCTTTAGGGCTATCCCTGTAGGAAAATCCATAAATCTCAAACTTACTGCGATCATGCTCTTCAAGAACGCCGGCCATCAAATATGCAACAGGGTGATTTAGGAAGTCGCCAGAGAAATAAGCAATTTTTATCTTCTTATTTGGAGCCCTTCCTTCAATTACACCCAAATCTTTGCGCTCGGGAAACATGTCCAACATATATTGTTTGGTTAATGCAGAGATTTGATATGGATCGTCCAAAAGGGCTAGAAAATCAAATGGATGGGTTTTGCTTCCCGGACATATGGCAACTGAACAAAGCTGATTAGTAATCTCTTGTAAATCATCCCAGTGGCACATTTTCATGCGAATATTCATGCTAGATGCAAGTATATGGGGGGCTTTGAAACTGATACTTCTGGCAATCTCAAAACTTTCTAAAGCTTCGGAAAAATTGTCTAGTGCACTAAGAGAATTTCCGCGACCATTGAATGCATCCGCATAGTTTGGATTTAATGCGATAGCCCTGTCATAACTATCGACTGCCTCCTGATAGCGCTCCAATAAGAACAGTCCATTTCCTTTATTGTTGTGTGCCTCAGCATAATTACCATCTAAGGCTATAGACTTATCATAGGACTCTAATGCAAGGTCGAGATAATTTAACGCCTTAAGAGCATTCGCCTTATTGCTATATGTAATTGGATTTTTACTATCTAGACGTATTGATTCATCAAATCTCTGGATGGCCTCTTCATACTCACCCCTGTGCGCAGCTATTACGCCCAATAATCTGGAGACCTCAAAATTCTTGGCCTGCATTTTTTGTATTTGGCGCAAAGTGCGTTCAGCACTTTCTAAATGCCCCTCTTGAATATACTTATGAGCCATTTTGATGAAAAAAATGATTTGAGGATTCATAAGAACATTCTAGTAACTTCCAAATAAAAAGGATTCACAGACTTTCGCTGTAAATCCTTTTAGTGTTTTTGGTGCCCCTTGTCCGACTCGAACAGACCACCTACTGATTACAAATCAGTTGCTCTACCAGATGAGCTAAAGGGGCAACGAGTGATATTTTATCCTATTTCACAATCGTTAAGGAAGGTCTATTGACTTTTGGCTTTTCGGCCGAGTCCTGGCCTAAATCTTTGGACTTATTTGCCTGACTTGGATCAAATGGAAATGACATGCCTTGCCCATTTTCTCGGGCATAAATTGCTAAAACATGACTTACAGGGACCATAATTTTCCTGGGAACACCGCCAAATCTAGCCTGAAAGCTAATCCATTCATTCTCCAAATTCAGCTGATGGCAGGCTTCTAGGGACAGGTTAAGGACGATTTCATCGTTCTTAACAAACTCCATGGGTACCTCTACGTTTTCATCTACGAAAACGGCAATAAAGGGGGTAAAACCAAAATCCGTGCACCACTGATGTAGAGCACGGATTAGGTAAGGTTTATTACTTGGAATGCCAGACATGCTGTAAGCCGCCTGAGTAATGAACCGCTTAGCGGCGCATTACCTTTTCAGAAGGGGTCAAAGCCTCAATATAAGCAGGTCTGCTGAAAATGCGCTCGGCGTACTTCAACAGTGCCGCTGCATTACGAGAAAGATCGATACCATAGTGCTCTAAACGCCACAATAAAGGAGCGATAGCAACATCAAGCATGGAGAACTCTTCGCCCAACATGTACTTATTCTTCACGAAAATTGGTGCCAACTGAGTCAAGCGATCGCGAATAGCTAAACGCGCTTTTTCATGAACCTTCTCTGCTGCTTTACCTTTTTCATTTTCCAACGCTGCAACGTGTACAAACAACTCTTTCTCAAAATTGAAGAGGAAGAGACGTGCACGTGCACGTGCCACAGGATCAGGTGGCATCAATTGCGGATGAGGAAAACGCTCATCAATGTATTCATTGATGATGTTTGACTCATACAAAATCAAGTCGCGCTCAACCAAGATTGGAACTTGGCCATAAGGGTTCATCACCGAGATATCTTCAGGCTTGTTAAACAAGTCCACATCACGGATTTCAAAGTCCATGCCTTTTTCGAAAAGCACCAAACGGCAGCGTTGCGAGAATGGGCAGTTTGTGCCCGAGTACAACACCATCATAAATTTATTTCCTTAAATATCTACTTCAATACAACAAACGCACAAACAACTGCGACTTTAAATATCTAACTTCTTTGGCTTAGTGGATATCTTTCCAGTAAGCCTTGTTCAAGCGCCATGCCAGCAATGTGAAGATTGCCAAGAAGATCAACACTACAACACCGAGACGCTTGCGCTCAAGCTGGACTGGTTCAGCCATCCAAGACATGAATGCAACTAAGTCAGCAATGTTGTCGTCGTACTCTTGTGATTTCATAGTGCCTGGCGTCAACTGCTCAAAACCTACGAATACTTTTTCTGTGCGACTCTCGTCATGCGGATCTTTGCGCTCTTCAAACTTTGCAGCACGCTCACCCTGTAACTGCCAGAGAACATGCGGCATACCAACGTTTGGGTAGACCAAGTTATTCCAACCCGTTTGAGTAGTGTCGTCCTTGTAGAAAGTACGGAAATAGGTATAGAGCCAATCCGTTCCACGTGCACGCGCCTCAACAGATAAGTCAGGAGGCGTCTTTCCAAAGAATGCCTTACCTTCTTTTGGAGTCATCGAGATTGTCATGAGATCGCCGACTTTAGCGTCAGTCAAAATCAAGTTATCTTTGATCTGTTGATCGGTCAAACCAATGTCACGCAAGCGGTTGTATCGCATGCTTGAGGCTGCATGGCAGTTCAAGCAATAGTTCACAAATAACTTCGCACCGTTTTGCAGTGAAGCGTTATTGCTAACGCGATTAGGCGCTGCGTCCAATGGGAAGCCGCCTTCATTTGCATTGGCGCTAATACCAAAACCTAGGGCAGCAACTAAAACTGTTGCTTGGCAGACGCCCATCAAAGTTTGCAGAATTCGTTTCATACTAGTTCCTAATTTCTCGGGTGTCTGAATTAATGGGACTTAAAAGTAACGCGTGTTGGAACTGGCTTGAAGGTGCCAAGCTTGCTCCAGAACGGCATTGCCAAGAAGAAGCCCAGATAATAAATAGTGCAAATCTGAGAAATCTTTTCAAATACTGGTGATGGTGGCTCAATACCCAAGTAACCCAGAATCACGAAGCTCACCACAAACACACCATAGATATATTTATGGAACTGAGGGCGATAGCGAATGGATTTCACTGGAGAATGATCCAACCAAGGCAAAAAGAACATGATCACTACAGAACCGCCCATGATCACAACACCCCAGAACTTAGCATCAAACGCGTAGAAGCCGGCAGCCAAAATCAAGGCAATTGCAGCACATGCGCCCTTAACTTTAATGTTGTTAGATTTGAGAGCAAACATTCCCAAAATCACTGCCAAGAAAATCCACAATGGCAGCAAGAAGTTTGAGGTAGTTGCACGCAACATAGAGTAGAACGGCGTGAAATACCAAACCGGTGCAATATGCGTTGGCGTCACAAATGGATTCGCTGGAATGAAGTTATTCGCTTCTAAAAAGTATCCGCCCATTTCTGGAGCAAAGAATACGATGCAGGCAAATACCATCAAGAATCCACCCAAGTACATTACGTCATGAACGCTGTAATAAGGGTGGAATGGAATACCATCCACAGGATGTCCATTTGCATCAAGCGTATCTTTAATTTCTACGCCATCAGGATTGTTTGAACCCACTTCATGCAATGCAAGAATGTGCGCGGCAACTAAACCAATTAATACCAACGGAATAGCAATTACATGGAATGCAAAGAAACGATTTAGCGTTGCATCACCGACCACATAATCACCACGCAACCACAATGATAGGTCTGGGCCAATCAATGGAATTGCGGAGAATAAGTTAACAATAACTTGTGCACCCCAGTAGGACATTTGCCCCCATGGGAGCAAGTAGCCAAAGAAGGCTTCACCCATTAGGCACAAGAAAATTGCGCAACCGAAAACCCAAATTAACTCACGTGGCTTGCGGTATGAGCCATAGATCAAGCCGCGGAACATGTGCATGTAAACCACTACGAAGAACATTGAGGCGCCAGTGGAATGCATGTAGCGGATTAACCAACCCCACGGCACTTCGCGCATGATGTACTCAACGGATTCAAAAGCCTTTGCAGCATCAGGCTTATAGTTCATCACCAAGAAAATACCTGTAATGATCTGAATAGCTAAAACAACAATAGCTAACGCACCAAAGATGTAGAAAAAGTTCAGGTTTTTAGGAGCGTAATACTCGCTCATATGCCTTTTAAAGGCCTCTGTAACAGGTAAACGTGAGTCAACCCATGCCATTACCTTCTGTGCTACAGGAGCGTCCGCAGGGACTTCTTTTTCGTGAAATGCCATTTATCTCTCCTTAGGCCTTCTTATCTTCGCCAACCAGAATCTTGGTATCGCTCAAATACATATGTGGCGGTACTTCCATATTGTCTGGGGCTGGTTTATTTTTAAATACACGGCCTGCCATATCGAATGTAGAGCCATGGCACGGGCAAAGGAAACCACCTGGCCAAGTATTTGGCAAAGATGGTTGTGGGCCTGACTCAAACTTCGCTGTTGGGGAGCAGCCTAAATGCGTACAAATACCCACTACCACTAGGTATTCTGGCTTAATTGAACGCCATTGGTTCTGGGCATAAGGAGGAGTAAATTGAGCTGGATCCCTTAAAGAATCAGGGTCTGCGAGCTCAGAATCGATTTTTGAGAGCTCAGCAACTTGCTCAGGCGTGCGACGCACCACCCAAACAGGCTTACCGCGCCACTCAACCATGCGCATTTCATCTGGCTGCATGCCAGAGATATCGATCTCAACAGCTGCCCCAGCGGCCTTAGCGCGCTCAGAAGGCTCAAAACTGTCCACAAAAGGGTAAAGGGCTGCAGCTGCACCAACGCCGCCAACCGCTGAAGTAGCGATCAACCAATTACGACGATCCTTGTCCATACAGGGCTTGTCACTCATTTACAAAATTCCTCGGAAGAGCATTTATGGGTGGAAATTGCTTAAAGGTAAGATTTTAAAGTAAAAAGTGGGGTATGCAAGTAAGTTATGGGGTTAATCTCGGGATAATCTACATCTAAATCAAAAAGGAAAGCATTTATGAGCGTTTTAAAGGAGTTTCGGGACTTTGCAGTTAAAGGCAATGTGATCGATTTAGCGGTAGGTGTGATCATTGGTGGGGCTTTCGGGAAAATCGTCGATTCCCTGGTGAATGACATTGTCATGCCGGTGATTTCTACTATTTTGGGTGGCCATATTGACTTCACCAACTTATTTATCGTGCTTGGCAAGGCGCCAGAAAATATTCCGCATACTTTTGACGCCCTAAAAAAGGCCGGAGTACCAATATTTGCTTACGGGAACTTTATTACCATCTCTATCAATTTCATCCTCTTGGCCTTTGTAATTTTTCAAATGGTCAAGGTGGTTAATAAGGTTCGCCTAATAGATGCTCCACCCGCACCTCCAGAGCCAGAGGACACTATTTTGCTTCGCGAGATTCGAGATAGCCTAAAGAAGTAATCACCACTGCACCATAGAGCATCGTCCTAAGCGATGCTCTTGGATCTAGCTGTCCTCGAAGATCCACTGAAAGGCAGTGGATAAAAACAATAAACTCACAGCAAGAAAAAACGCATATTGAAAGTGTAATTACATATTTCGTCTATCTCACTTCGTTAATACGCGTCTATAAATCTAGCGCCCTACAAAAGAAAAAACCCACCGTGTTACCACGGTGGGTTAATTTACTTCTGTGTACTACTTACTAACTATCTACTAGCTTACGCTAGCATCAAATTAGAAAGAGTGACGCATACCAATCGCATAGTTATTTACGTTTGAGCTGTCAGCAGCTACAGCAGTTGTAGATGCGTTTGATGTACCTGCAGCACCAAAAATTGCATACAAGTTAGTACGCTTGCTCAACAAATAGTTACCACCGATTTGGTAACCAGTGATGTTAGCTGTTGGCTCGCCAGCACCAAATGCTGTGTAACGACCATTACCAACGCTTGCCCATGCCTCAATAGTTGGAGTAATAAAGCTACGTACACCAATCTCTTGTGCTTGACGCTTCAACTGAACAGCTGAAGTTTGTTGTGATGTTACTGAGCGGCTTGTCCAACCAGCGTATGCCTTCAAAATACCGAAGTCATAAGTAGCGGCGATGTATGCCTGGTTATCTCTAACGTTGCTTGCTGCGCCAACTGACAGACCGTTTGCACCGAAAGCAGCTGGAGTACCAGATGTGTAACCAGCACCAGCATTAACTTGAGCTTGGGTAGCGTTGTAAGGGTTAGCAGCGTTAAATGACTGGTATGCAGCTTGAACGTTCAACTTTTGCCATACATAGTCAGCACCTAAGCCCCAACCATTTTGGTTGTTTTCACCACCGGTGTAACCTTGAGAAACGCCAGTAAGGTTAGTTTGTGTTGTATTAGCATTGTTCAAAACTACCATTGCTTTACCAACGAAGCCAGCGAAACGCTCTGACTCAAGTTGCAAAGTTCTTTGTGTACGGTTTGTAAAGGCGATGTTTGTACCGTTACCACTGTTAGTTTGAGCTGAAGGAGAAGCTGAGTTACCTACAACAGTAGTTGGATTCAACACAGAACCAGTGATGTTATTCAACTGACCTGTAGTTGTAGCTGCAGCAGCTTGCCAGATCAAAGAGTTTTGTGTACCAAGACGTACTTGACCTACGCCATTCTTTTTCAAACCACCAAATGCTTGACGGAAAGTTGGCGCCCAAGCGTCTGTACTTGCATTCAAGCTTGTTTCAATAGTGAAAATAGCAGAATTACCGCCGCCCAAATCTTCAACACCTTTAAAGCCAAGGCGGTTAGAAGATTCAGCACCGGAAGTTTGGAGCGCGCTCCATGTACCCTTGTTTACAGCTGTGCTTGAAGCAGCACGTTCGTTACCACCAACATAACCAGCATCCAAGATACCGTAAACAGTTACGCTTGACTGAGCTTGAGCTGCACCAGCAAATGCTGTTACTGCAGCGATTGCGAATAGCGATTTTTTCATTCTTTAAATCTCCATAAATTGAAAGTAATGCCCAAATAAAACTGGGACCAATGAATTTTGCTTCTTTTGCCCTGCCAGACTCGGGGTCAGGGCATTTAGGAGTTATTTTTGCTTGTCAAAAGGCAGTTTTTTGGCTTTCTTTGTTGTATCACGGCAACAAGGGCATACTTTTTGAGCGTTTTAAGGCCCGAGATGTCAAAATTGTCATATGGCAAGTCGTGAATTCTTAAAAATCCTTCGTTCCGCCCGTTTGGGTGATGTTTCTGCGCAACAACAATTGGCCTCCGCATATTTAAATGGCTCGTTTAATACCCCAATTCAGCCCTCTAACGCCTTGATTTGGCTAGAAAAATCTTATTTTTCTATTACAAATCAGTTGCTTAGCATCAATACCTCAAGTGAGGCTGAAATATCAGCTGATTTCATGGGGGCACCTGAACTTTTTGAAGTTCTCGAGCAAATCTCCACAATTCCCTTGGCAGAAACCTTCAACTCACCCGCATTTAAGTTTGGCTGGGAATCCTTTTGGCGCATTGCCGAAGCAAAGACAGAAACAAGTCATGCCGCTAGATGGCAGCTAATTGATCTCTTATTAAATCCAGCTAAAGCTGAACTCCACACCGCCCTGGCTGAATGGATTACTAAACAAGATATCAGTGCAGATTTTTCTTCACTAGAGTCGAAGGTTAAAAGTTACTTAATAGAGCTTGCTGAATCTGAATCCTCATTTAGCGCTCCAGCCAAAGAACTTTTAATTAAATTACAACCAAAGAATGAAGCACTTTCCTCGCTCTGGGATTCTTGGCTCACCAACAATAATGAAGATGCACTGCTGCAGGCGGCGGAGTTAGGTCTCACAGTTGCCAAACTCACCCTTGGTTTACGGCTTGCCCAGTTTGATGGAGTGAGCAGTGGAACCAATAAGTCGAATGCCTCGCTCAAGAAAGCAGCCTACTGGATAGAGCTTGCCGCCAAAGATGGTGATCGAGATGCCTGGTTTGCGCTGGGTGAAATTTATCGTCGACCCCAGTTCTCTGGCTATAACGCTGCAGAGAGTGATCGCTGCTTTGATAGGGCCGCTGATTTAGGGCATGCCCAAGCGCAGCTTCGCAAGGGCGCAAACTTGTGGCGAAAACGGGAAAAGATCGAAGAGAAAGTGCGTGGCCTGCAAGCCTCCTATTGGGTTTGGCAAGCACACCAACAAGGGATTGCTGAAGCAAAA
This sequence comes from Polynucleobacter sp. 80A-SIGWE, assembly GCF_018882295.1. GTDB lineage: Bacteria > Pseudomonadota > Gammaproteobacteria > Burkholderiales > Burkholderiaceae > Polynucleobacter. Next base: position 408,119 of record NZ_JACVOR010000001.1, on the reverse strand, counting down.
GAGTTATTGGGCAAAATTTTAGAAAGTACGCCTGATCCCAAAAAAAATGATTGGTATGAATTGGCCCTCTATGCGGAAAAGGCTCTTGATCACCACGCCGAATACAAACTCGATGAAGAGTGGCTCTTAATGTGCCATCGCCTGATCATTGCCAATCAATTTAATCTCAGTAAAGCAGAATTGCTTCTTTGTGAAGTAGGGCAACTGCAACATGAGCACTGTGTTGTAGTGGATATTCGTTGGGAGCTACCAAAGATTCTGCCAAGACTGATTCAGATCGACACGATTCAACAGAGACGCACATTATTGGCTGCCGGCAAAGCATTTGCAGGTGCAGAATCTGAGATAGAGGGGAATCTAAGGCAAAGACGTTATCGATTTGATCGTGTTACAGCTTGGCTTGCCAGCAACTTTGCCAAGAATGCAGCAACTTTGCCAAGAATGCAGCAACTTTAGGCGCTGCATAGTCTATATAGGAGTTAAGTCTTGTCAGTTCCGTTTGTATCTGACGCTTCATCCTCAGCAGCAGGTTGGGGCACATAAAAGCGCGCTATCAACAATCCCAACTCATAGAGCAAGCTCATTGGTACAGCTAACAAAAGTTGAGATAAGACATCGGGTGGCGTAACGATAGCTGAAATAACAAAAGCACCAACGATCACATAAGGGCGAATCTCTCTGAGCTTGGCTAGAGGAACCATTCCCATGCGAACCAACACTACTACAACTACTGGCACCTCAAAGGTAATACCAAAGGCCAAGAAGGTGGTCATCGCAAAACTAAGATAGTTATCAATATCCGTAGACATCTCCGCGCCTAATGGTGCGTTATAACTAGCCATAAATTGAAATACTGTCGGGAAAACTAAGAAGTAGGCAAAAGCCATACCAAAAATAAAGAGGCTATAGCTACTGACAACCAAAGGCACTATCAACTTACGCTCATGTTGATAAAGGCCCGGGGCAATGAATGCCCATAACTGATACATCACCACCGGCAGAGCAATTAAGAAAGCAACCAGCATAGTAACTTTCATGGGTACAAAAAATGAACCCGTCACATCAGTGACGATCATCTTGCCACCTGCGGGCAAAGCCTGAAGAAGCGGTTGCGCAAACAAATGAAAAATATCTGGCGCCCAATATACGAGGCAAACAAAGACAACAATAATGGCTAAAGCAGCTTTGATAATACGGTCGCGCAACTCAAATAAGTGAGACAAGAAAGATTCTTGCAAACCTGAATCTTCAGTTGAATTATTTTGAGTCATTGTTAGGGTTTTTTACTTTTCTTTGGGCTTACTTACCAGCGCTATGATGAAAACGCTTCATACGTGCAGCGCCAGACTGAACTCTTGTGCGCATACCAGTGGAATGTTTAAACCATACAGGTCTTGCTGCGCGTCTGACACCCCAACTCTTACGACCCTGACGCATAGACTTACGAAATACTTCTTTTTCATCGAGAGGAGCTCTCGTGAAATTATTCTCAAAGATGTCGGCTTGATCGCTGAGGTTTGCATTCGCTTCGTTGACAGTAGATTGAATACTACTTTCTACTTCCTTGAAAACTGAAGCGCTCTCTTCGCGCAGCTTCTTGAACTCTTCTACTTCCATCTGACGACTAACTTCAGACTTCACATCCGCCATGTAGCGCTGGGCACGTCCGAATAAATTACCCGCCATACGAGCAACCTTAGGAAGGCGCTCGGGACCAACTACCACCAATGCAACTACTGCAATGAGTGCAAGCTTTGAAACTCCGAGATCAATCATTGCAGCCGCGCATTATTTCCATCAATAATTATTTATTGATGTCTTTTGCTTGAACATCCACAGTTTTTTCTGTTGATGCAGCAGTACTCTGAATTTGATCAGCAGTTTTATCTTGTGACTCTTCAGGCGTCTTCATTCCATCTTTGAAGCCCTTAACAGCGCCACCTAAATCCGTACCGATATTGCGCAATTTTTTGGTACCAAATACCAACATCACGATTACCAAAACAATTAACCAATGCCAAATGCTAAATGAACCCATTTTTATCTCCTTGGACTATTTTTTCCAGGGGCGCGGACCGCCCATCACATGCAAGTGCAAGTGATAAACCTCTTGCCCACCATCTGCACCATTGTTCACCACCAATCTAAAGCCACCATCTTTTCCAGGACGGCAACCCTGCTCTTTGGCGAGACGCGGTGCTAATTCCATCATTCTACCTAGCAATGGCGCATCTGCCACTTCTACAGACTCCAGCATGGGGATATGTTTTTTAGGAATCATCAAAAAATGGATGGGCGCGGCTGGATTGATATCTTTAAAAGCGTAAATCTCCTCATCCTCGTACACCTTCTGGGAGGGGATTTCGCCTTTAGAAATCTTACAAAACAAGCAATTAGGATCGTGGCTCACGCTTTCGCCTCTAGTTTTGATTGGGGTTTTCTGAATTTACTCTTTGCCAGCAGCTTTTCTAGCCGCCCTCTCTTCGATACCAGAGGTACCTAAGCGGCGATTGAGCTCAGCCACCACATCTTCTGGTCGCAAACCAAACTGTGACAAGGCAATCAGGCAATGAAACCAAAGGTCGGCCATCTCGCCCACTAGGAGCTTTTGCTGCTCAGGGGCCAGATTGGAATTACGCGCATCCTTAGCTGCCATCACCGCCTCAGTGGCCTCTTCGCCAATCTTCTTGAGGATCCCATCATCGCCCTTAGAGAAAAGCAAGGCGGTATATGAGGTCTTTGGATCAACGTCACCAGCCTTAAACGCATCACGTCGCTGATCCACTACATCAGCCAAATGAGCCAGGGCGGAGTCTAAATTAGAAGGGTTTTGTACTGGACTAGTCATAAAGTGATTTTATGTCTTTTATTGCCGGGAAGACTAAGAGGGTCTTATTTATGAGTCTTAGACTCATCTACCCAGGTAGATTTACCGGAATCCCAGCATAAAAAGAAGCAACTGTGTTCGCCAGTGTGACAAGCAATACCGTCTTTTTGCTCAACCATGAGCAAAATCGTATCGCCGTCACAGTCAAGGCGGATTTCTTTTACTTTTTGAGTGTGGCCGGACTCTTCACCTTTATGCCATAGCTTTTGTCTTGAACGAGTCCAATACACCGCTTCGCCCAAACGCAAGGTCGCCAATAGCGCATCACGATTCATCCAGGCCATCATCAGAATATCTTTACTTCCTACTTCTTGAGCGATCACCGGAACTAGACCTTGCTCATTCCAAGTAACGGCATCAAGCCATGCGCCAGCTTCTAAAGACTCAATTGGAGTGAAGGTATTTTTCATGGTCATTCGTATGATTCTCTTATTAGTTCTATCTACACTCAAATACGAACCGGAATGCCTTGGCTTGCCATATATTCTTTTGCTTGGCCAACAGTGTATTCACCATAATGAAAAATACTAGCTGCGAGAACTGCATCAGCATGGCCCTTGGTAATACCATCTACCAAGTGCTGCAAATTACCAACACCACCAGAAGCAATCACCGGCACACTCACAGCATCACTCACAGCGGCAGTTAACTCAAGATCAAAGCCATCCTTACTGCCATCACGATTCATGCTCGTGAGAAGAATTTCTCCAGCGCCACGCTTAGCCACTTCAGAAGCCCATGCCACTACATCCATGCCAGTCGCAGTCCGTCCGCCATGCGTAAATACTTCCCAATTGCCAGCTTCAGTTTTTTTTGCATCAATGGCAACCACGATGCACTGTGAGCCGTAATACGCTGCCGCATCAGAAACTAAATCTGGATTTGCTACAGCAGAGGAATTCATGCTGACCTTATCGGCACCGGCATTGAGTAAGCGACGCACATCTGCTACTGCACGCACACCGCCACCAACTGTCAAAGGAATAAATACTTGGGAGGCAACATCTTCAATGATGTGCAATATGAGATCGCGCCCATCAGAGGTCGCAGTGATATCCAAGAAAGTAAGTTCATCAGCGCCTTGGGTATCATAGCGTTTAGCAATCTCTACTGGATCGCCTGCATCACGCAGTCCAATAAAATTAACACCTTTGACAACGCGCCCTGCCGTGACATCAAGGCAGGGAATGATTCTCTTAGTTAGCACTGATAGTTACTCTAGATAATTTTCTTGGCGTACTTCAGAGTTAACTCATCGGCATATTTTTGTGCCGTAGTTAAATCTAAATCACCGGCATAAATTGAGCGCCCCGCAATCACACCCATGACACCCTCAGCCTCAGCTTCACACAAGGCCTCAATATCTTGATTGTTAGATAGGCCGCCACTGGCAATCACTGGTATCCGAATAGCTTGTGCCAATTTAACTGTGGCATCCATATTGATACCCTTCATCATGCCATCACGACCAATGTCGGTATAGATGATTGCTTCAACGCCGTAGTCTTCAAATTTCTTGGCAAGGTCGATCACTTCATGACCAGTAATCTTGCTCCAACCATCGGTTGCTACCTTGCCATCACGCGCATCTAAGCCCACCATGATGTGGCCAGGGAAAGCAGTGCAAGCGTCTTGTACAAAGCCAGGGCTCTTTACGGCGGCTGTACCAATAATCACAGTACTAATACCATCATCCAATAAACGTTCAATCGTTTCGAGATCGCGAATACCGCCACCTAACTGAACTGGAATCTCATCGCCCACTGCTTTCAAAATAGATTTGATTGCAGATTCATTTTTAAGTTTTCCGGCAAACGCCCCATTCAAATCCACGAGATGTAAACGACGCGCACCCTTATTAATCCAATGTGCCGCCATCGCGCCAGGATCTTCAGAAAAAACAGTGGCTTTATCCATATCACCTTGTTCGAGTCGAACACAGTGGCCATCTTTTAAGTCAATCGCGGGAATCAGCAGCATAGCGGTAGGTTAGAAAAGTATTAAGGTTGCCAAGAAACAAAATTTTTGTAGAGCTTTAATCCGTATTCTGCACTTTTTTCTGGATGAAATTGCGTTGCAAAAATATTATCCCTTGCAACAGCAGAAGTAAACCAGTCACCATACTCAGTTGAGCCTGCAATATCTTCTTTGCGCTGCGGCACAACATAGTAGCTATGTACAAAATAAAAACTAGCCAAATCTGGAATGCCATCCCATATTGGGTGCTGACGATCTTGACGAACTTGATTCCAACCCATATGCGGCACTTTGTACGCAGAACCATCTGGCTGTAGTTTTCCAGCCAATTCAAAACGCCGAACCTCACCAGGAATCAATCCCAAACAAGGCGTCCAAGCGGTATTGGAATTTGCCCGCACTTCAGCACTTTGATCAAACAGCATTTGCTCACCCACACAAACACCTAGTAACGGTTTATTTTTAGCGGCATCGAGCAGGGCCTCTAATAAGCCAGACTCCTCGAGATGCTTCATGCAATCAGGCATCGCCCCTTGCCCTGGCAGCACTACGCGCGCTGCGGAGATGATTTCTTCAGGAGTGTGCGCAATCACTACATTGGCATCAGGAGCCACATGATGAAAGGCTTGATATACAGAACGGAGATTGCCCATTCCGTAATCCACGATCGCAATGGTTTGCGCCAATTGTTAGCCTATGTTCTGTAGTTTGTTGACAGTCTTCTACTCAACACTAGAAATTTTCTAGATTAGAGGCTGCCTTTAGTAGAAGGAACAACACCGGAAGCGCGTGGATCGAGCTCCAAAGCCATGCGCAATGCACGACCGAAAGCCTTGAACACGGTCTCAATCTGGTGGTGAGCATTAATGCCACGTAAGTTATCGATGTGCAAAGTCACTCCGGCGTGATTTACAAAACCACGGAAGAACTCGATGCTCAGATCCACGTCAAAGTCACCCACGCGTGCACGGGTAAATGGAACGTTGAACTCTAAGCCTGGGCGGCCAGAAAAATCGATCACTACACGGGAAAGGGTCTCATCCAAAGGAACATAGGAGTGGCCATAGCGAGTAATGCCCGCTTTATCACCAACTGCCTTTGCAAAGGCCTGACCCAGAGTGATGCCCACATCCTCAACGGTATGGTGATCATCAATATGGGTATCTCCTGTTGCAACCACCTTAAGGTCGATCATGCCGTGACGGGCGATTTGATCCAACATATGGTCTAGGAAGGGCACGCCAGAGGCTAGCTCGGCTTTACCTGTGCCATCTAAATTGATGGCAATTTGAATTTTGGTTTCCGAAGTGTTTCGGGTAACGTCGGCTTGCCGCATGCTTCAGTGCGCCGCGAGGCGAAGTGTTGATTGAAGCCTCATAATATCATTCCTAATACCGATATAAATGCCGATTTTGATTGCTGGTGTTTATTAACTTTTGCTGATTTTTGACTAGAGTCCCTCATGAGCCGTTTTTGGAGCCCCGTTGTTCAGACCCTCACCCCCTATGTTCCCGGGGAGCAGCCGCAAATGCAGCGACTGGTTAAGCTCAATACGAATGAGAGCCCCTATGGCCCATCCCCTAAGGCCCTAGCCGCCATAAATCAGCAAAATACGGATGATTTAAGGCTTTATCCAGATCCTGAAGGGTCAGCCCTTAAGAAAGCAATTGCGGATTTACACGGCCTAGACCCTAAACAGGTGTTTTTGGGAAATGGCTCCGACGAAGTCCTGGCTCACGTATTTTTAGGCCTACTCAAGCAAGCTAAGGCCGTCCAGTTTCCAGACATCACCTATAGCTTCTATCCAGTCTATTGCAGGCTATTTGGCATCGACTATCAAACAGTAGCCCTGGGCCCTCATTTTGAGATTCAGGCGGAGGATTTCAAAACCCCAAATGGCGGGATCATTTTCCCCAATCCCAATGCCCCAACTGGTCGCGCTATTCCACGCTCAGATATCGAGGCCCTACTCAACAGAAATACAGATTCAGTAGTAGTTATCGATGAAGCCTATGTGGATTATGGAACCGAGTCTTGCATTCCACTTCTACGCGGAAGTGCTTGCCCAGAGAATCTACTGGTTGTTCATACGCTATCCAAGTCACGCGCCCTAGCAGGATTACGGGTTGGATTTGCAGTAGGGCATCCAACTCTCATTGAAGGTCTGGAGCGAGTCAAAAATAGCTTTAACTCCTACCCGCTGGGTCGCCTGGCTCAAGCTGGGGCTATTGCTGCAATACAAGATCAAGCCCACCTGGAATCCACAAGTAAAAAAGTAATTCAAACTCGTGAACGCCTAGTTTCTGAGTTGGCCTCACTGGGCTTTGATACTTTGCCATCAACCGCAAACTTTATTTTTACACGTCACCCAAAGCATGCCGGCGTAAAGTTGTATCAAGCTTTACGCGATCGTGGAATTATTGTGCGCCACTTCAAGTCACCGCGCATTGAAGAATTTTTGCGCATCACTATCGGCACCGATGATCAAACTAATGAATTGATTGCAGCTCTTAAAGAAATTCTGGCTAGCGTCTAATTTTTAAGACGCATCTCAGCTGCACGAGCGTGAGCAGTCAGGCCTTCGCCATGGGCGAGAGTACTGGCCACAGCGCCCAGCGTTTGAGCACCCGCTTCACTAACTTCAATCATGCTCGAGCGCTTGATAAAGTCATACACACCTAGTGGAGATGAGAAGCGTGCAGTGCGTGCTGTTGGTAAAACATGGTTTGGACCTGCACAATAATCGCCAAGAGATTCGCTGGTGTAGTTACCCATAAAGATAGCGCCAGCATGACGAATTAACTCAGCCCACTTGCGTGGCTCAGTTGCACAAATTTCTAAATGCTCAGCAGCGATTGCATTGGCAATCTCACAAGCCTCACTCATATCTTTTACTTGTATCAACAAAGCACGATTGGTGAGTGATGCTTCAATCACTTTCTTTCTTGGCATCTCAGGCAATAACTTGTTAATGCTTGCTTGCACTTGCTCAATAAATTTCTCATCCGGGCAAAGCAAAATAGATTGCGCTAACTCATCGTGCTCCGCTTGAGAAAATAAATCCATCGCAATCCAATCAGGATTGCTAGAACCATCACAAAGAACCAAAATTTCTGATGGGCCAGCAATCATGTCAATACCGACAGTACCGAAAACTCTACGCTTAGCGGCTGCTACATAGGCATTACCAGGACCAACAATCTTATCTACTGGCGGAATAGTCTTGGTGCCATAAGCTAAAGCGCCAACAGCTTGCGCACCACCAATCGTGAAGACGCGATCAACGCCGGATAAGTAAGCGGCAGCCAAGACCAAAGGATTACGAGCGCCATCGGGGGTGGGCACCACCATGATGACTTCTTTGACGCCAGCCACTTTTGCAGGAATCGCATTCATCAGTACAGAAGATGGATATGCTGCCTTACCGCCCGGAACATAAATACCCACGCGGTCTAAAGCTGTGACTTTTTGACCTAAGCGCGTGCCATCAGCCTCTTCATATTCCCAAGAGTGGCAACCCGCCTCGATCTTTTGCTTCTCGTGATATGCGCGAACTCTTTGTGCGGCAATATCCAAAGCATTTTTTTGTTCAGCCGACAAACCTTCGTAGGCTTTTTTTAACTCTTCATGAGTAATCTCTAACTCAGTAACACTAGCCACATTTAAACGATCAAACTGCTTTGTGAAATCTAGTACCGCAGCATCGCCATGCGCTTTAACTTGCGCCAAAATTTTAACTACCGCAGCATCAATCGCCTCATCATCAGCCATTGGCAAAGAAAGGCTAGAGAGCAGAGTTTCTTTAAACCCAGCATCTTTACTATTAAGGCGTTTGACTTTGACTTGCGCTGACATGTGAATGTTCTTTACTTCAACAATTCAAAGAATGGCTGGAGCTGTGTGCGCTTACGCTTATAAGAAGCCTGATTAACAACCAGGCGAGCGCTGATGTCGGCGATAGGCTCAACTTCAACCAAGCCATTCGCACGCAAGGTGTTACCTGTGGAAACTAAATCCACAATTGCATCCGCTAAGCCAACTAATGGAGCCAGCTCCATGGAACCATACAAATGAATCGTATCGATGTGCACGCCCTTATTAGCAAAGTGTTCACGTGCGCAATTGACATACTTGGTGGCAACTTTTAAACGAGAGCCCTGTTTTACAGCGGCTGCGTAATCAAAACCTTCTTTGACAGCCACTGACATACGGCATTTAGCGATGTTCAGATCAAACGGAACATATAGGCCATCAGTGCCGTTTTCCATCAAAACATCCAGGCCAGCAACTCCAAAATCAGCCCCGCCAAACTGAACATAGGTAGGCACATCCGATGCGCGCACAATAATCAGGCGCACATCAGGATTGGAGGTCTCAATAATGAGTTTGCGTGACTTTTCTGGATCCTCAAGCGGACGAATACCGATCTTAGATAAGATCTCAGCGGTTTCTTCGAAGATGCGCCCCTTCGAGAGGGCTAAAGTTAACTTCATGGACTAATTATCCATCAGGCTTACTTGATTCGCTGAATGTTGGCGCCTAAGAGGGTCAACTTTTGCTCCATGCGGTCATATCCACGATCTAGGTGATAAATCCGGTCTACCTGGGTTTCGCCCTGGGCAGCCAAACCAGCAATCACCAAACTGGCAGAAGCACGCAAATCGGTCGCCATCACAACGGCTCCTGAAAGCTTTTCTACGCCCTGGGCAATCGCGGTATTGCCTTCAATTGCAATATCAGCCCCAAGACGATTCATCTCCTGAACGTGCATAAAGCGGTTTTCAAAGATGGTTTCAGTAATGGTGGCATTGCCCTGGGCAATCGCATTGACTGCCATGAGTTGCGCCTGCATGTCTGTTGGGAAGGCTGGATATTCAGAAGTCCGGAAACTAACCGCCTTAGGACGACCATTCATGGAAGCTTTAATCCAATCGGGACCCACTTCCATTTCTAAGCCAGCTTCTTTGAGTTTGACGATCACAGCATCTAATGTATCTGGGCGACAGTGCTTCACCAGCACCTCACCACCAGCAGCAGCAACTGCGCACAAGAATGTACCCGCCTCAATACGGTCAGCAATGACGGCATGTTCTGCACTGTGGAGTTTTTCAACACCCTCAATCACTAAGCGATCTGTACCGATGCCTGTAATCTTTGCACCCATTTTGACGAGCAACTCAGCCAAGTCCCCTACTTCAGGCTCGCGCGCTGCATTCTCCAAAATCGTTGTGCCTGATGCCAATGTGGCGGCCATCAATAAATTCTCTGTACCGGTTACGGTGATCATGTCAGTCAAGATAGAAGCGCCTTGCAGACGACCCGACGCAGATTTAGTTTCTGCCTGAATGTAGCCACTCTTAATCTTGATCGTTGCACCCATGGCCTTTAGACCCTTGATGTGCTGATCTACGGGGCGTGCACCAATAGCGCAACCGCCTGGCAGAGAAACCTTGGCACTATGCATTCTGGCGAGCAAGGGGCCCAAAACCAGAATAGAGGCACGCATGGTTTTCACCATCTCGTACGTTGCTTCAGAGCTCTTAATATTAGCCGCATTGAGCACCACGTGATTGCGATCATTTACATCTGGAAATGCAACAGTCACGCCAATCTCTTGAAGGAGCTTGAGCATGGTCCGCACATCTTGCAAGTCAGGGACATTACGCAAAGTAATCGGTTGATCCGTTAGCAAGCAGGCACACAAAATTGGTAGCGCCGCATTCTTTGCGCCAGCAATCGCTACTTCGCCCTTAAGCGGAGTGCCGCCAACCATTCGTAATTTATCCATGAATCTATTCCAGTAAAAATCTAGTGTCGTATTTTATGTTGAGGAATTTTGAGCAAACTCTTCAGGAGTAAACGCTTTGATTGATAAAGCATGAACTTCAGCCTTCATGCGGTCTCCCATTGCGCCATACACCAATTGATGACGCTGAATCAAACGCTTGCCTTCAAACTCTGAGCTCACAATCGTCGCAAAGAAGTGCTGCCCATCACCTTCAACTTTCACATGAGTACATGCGAGGCCTTGCTGAATATAGCCTTCAATTTGTTCTGGGGTTGGCAACATCACAATCTCCTGATTTCTAATTTCTTAACGATTCTCTAATACAAAGTTTGAGGCAATTTCAATGGCACTTAGTTCCTGAGCTTGTAGCCTTTTTGCAGTAAACGCAAAGCGATAGCAGAGACCACAACAAAGAAGCAGGCAACAATTGCCAAACTGTCCCAAGGGGAAATATCTGACACTCCAAAGAAGCCATAACGGAAACCATCAATCATGTAGAAGAATGGATTGAAGTGAGATACCACCTGCCATGCTGCAGGCAAAGAATGAATGGAATAAAACACGCCTGACAACATAGTGGCAGGCATGATGATGAAATTCTGGAAGGCAGCCAATTGATCGTATTTATCAGCCCAGATACCAGCAATTAAACCCATGCTTCCTAAAATTGCAGCACCCAAAAGAGCGAATGTCATGATCCATAAAGGATATTCAAAGGATGGCATAGCGAACCAAGCGGTAATCAGCAAAACGCCTGAGCCAACAACGATTCCACGAAACACTGCGGCCAAGACATAGGCAGCATAAAACTCTAAATGACTAAAAGGGGCTAGCAGGACAAAAACGAGATTCCCAGTCACCTTCGATTGAATAAGTGATGAAGAAGTGTTTGCGAAGGCGTTTTGCAGCACACTCATCATGACTAAGCCAGGAATCAAGAAAGCTGTGTAGTTGAGGCGACCATAAACTTCTTTGCCCTCAAGGACATGACCGAAAATCATTAAATATAAAACAGCGGTGAGTACTGGTGCCGCAACCGTCTGAAAAGCTACTTTATAAAAGCGCTTAATTTCTTTTCGCAATAGGGTTGGAAAGCCGCTGCCATAAGAGATCGGTTGCTTATTCAAAATAGGTTTCATCGAGCACCCCCCGACATGATGTTGACAAACACATCCTCGAGATCGGTCTTGCCTTCGCCATCTTTTTTCACTGAACCATATTGACTCAGTAAATTTGCCGTTGTATCCAAGGCAACAATCTTTCCTTGCTTGAGCATGGCGATGCGCTGACACAGCGCCTCAGCCTCTTCAAGGTAATGGGTTGTTAGAACAATGGTGTGCCCATCTTGATTTAAGCGACTAATAAATTGCCAGAGAGATTGACGCAACTCCACATCAACGCCAGCTGTAGGCTCATCCAAAATAATGACTGGTGGTCTATGAACCAAGGCTTGTGCCACTAATACCCGGCGTTTCATACCGCCAGAAAGGGAACGCATATTGCTATCAGCCTTACCAGTGAGATCCAAGTTGGACATGATCTCGTCGATCCACGCATCGTTATGACGAATGCCAAAATAACCCGACTGAAATTGCAGTGTCTCTCTTACAGTAAAGAAGGGATCAAATACCAACTCCTGTGGAACTACTCCGAGCATCCGGCGAGCTTCACGAAACTGACTCTGCACATCAGCACCCATGATTGCAGCATGGCCACTATCCGCAGTAACCAAGCCAGCAAGAATGGAAATCAGCGTTGTCTTACCTGCGCCATTAGGGCCAAGTAGGCCAAAGAATTCACCTTGCTCAATTGATAAAGAGACATCATCTAGCGCTTGTAAGGCGCCATAATTTTTTGATATGTTTTTAATCGATATTGCGGCGTGCATGCTATGACAAACCTAGCAACTCGGCAACACCATATACGCCAGCCAACACAGTTAATTTTTCAGGTGCATTTTGCACAGAAATCTGCTGACCATCAGCTTGTAATTTTTTTTGCCATGCCAATAAAACAGTGAGTACCGTGGAATCAAAGTCTTTGAGATTGCCGCAGTCAACCGTTCTTAGCGCAGCTAAATTCAGTAAGCCATCTTTTTCTAACTGCAACACATTGTCTTGTGTCACTGAAGCGGGCAATAAAAATGGCATTTGCTATTTATCTTTACTAAATCTGTACGATCTTTAGTTTGCTGGCTTTGCAGCAGCAAGCTGTTTGTTGCGATCTTGCAAGAACTTCACTAAGCCCTCAACACCATTCTGGCTGATTTGGTTTGCAAATTGATTGCGATAGGCCTCGACCAACCAAACACCCATGATGTTCATGTCATAGACTTTCCAGCCATTGGCGGTTTTTTCTAGGCGATAGTCAAGCGGAATGGGATCACCGCGACCAATCACTACAGTCTTTACAACAACCTCTTTATCGTCTGGGGCTGCACGCAAAGGCTTGAATTGAATAGTTTGATCGCGCAGTTGGCTTAAAGCACCTGAGTAAGTACGAATTAATAAATTCTTAAACTCGCCAACCAATTGAGCCTGTTGTTCTGGGGTCGCTTTTTTCCAATTAGGACCCATCGCCATTTCAGTGGTGCGGCGCATGTCGGTATAGGGAACGATTTTCTTATCCACCAGATCTACAATGCGTGGAATATTCCCTTTTTGAATTTCAGGATCAGACTTCACAGAAGCCATCACATCAGAAACTACAGTCTTAATCAAACCATCCGGCGTGGACTGATCAACTGCTTGAGCAAAAACACCGCCCGCAAACAAAATCAGGCTTGATAGCAATGCTGTGCAGTATTTTTGAATAGTTTTATGGCTTTTCATGTGTCCTCGATTACGACTGGTCATTGGAGCTCATTTTAGCTCTTTAAGGAAACTAAGCCAGGCTTGAGCGCCTTTATTCGTAGGGATTCTGATAAGGGGGCATTAATACCTCCTCGTCTTCACGCCCTTCATTAATCTGATACTCACGTCGCTGAATATAGGCATCTCTCATAAAGCTATATTTATCGATTGCCGCCCCATCCAATAGGTCGCCAGCTTCGTAATAAGTATTGCGGGCATTAACGACTCGCAAGCCAGTAATACTATTTCGCAGACCAATATCTTTGACATAGCCAAATAGGTAGTCAGACTCCAAATCAGCCACCGTACCAAAGGTATCGCGCACACTACTTGGTCCAAAAAATGGCAAAACGACATATGGGCCAGAAGGAATACCCCACACACCAAAGGTTTGACCCCAATCTTCCTTATGTTTTGGAAGTCCGCCAGGCGTAGCCATATCAATCAAACCACCCAAACCAAAGGTGGTATTGACTACCACCCGCATCAGATCACTAAAGGCATCACCTGGCTTACCTTGCAATAGGTTTTGCAGTGCTGTGTAGATATCGCTGTAGTTGCTAAAGAAGTTGTAAATACCATCACGCACAAATTCTGGCAAGACAAAGCGGTAGCCGGCAACAACTGGCTTTAGCAGGTAGGCATCTAAACCTTCATTGAATTCAAAAACGGAGCGGTTAAACGGCTCCCAAGGATCATGTGGGGAAGGCTCCACTCCAGCAGGAATAGAAGCGCAACCTACCATGCTAGCCACCAAGCCAAGCAGCACAAGACGTTTGAGTTTGATTAGCCACTGCATTACTTTTCAGCACCCTTATCTTTACCGCTATCGGCCGCCTTGTTATATAAGAACTGACTAATGAGGTTTTCTAAAACCACGGCAGACTGAGTCTGGGTAATCTTATCTCCAGCAGACAACATATCATCAGAACCACCAGCCTCAAGTCCAATGTATTGCTCACCCAACAAACCAGAGGTCAAAATCTTTGCAGAAGAATCTTTAGGGAACTTATAGGTATCTTCGATGGTCATAGTGACGGTTGCCTGATAAGTCTTGTCATCAAAAGAAATATTAGCAATACGGCCAACAACTACCCCAGCGCTTTTGACTGGTGCACGCGGCTTTAATCCACCGATATTGTCAAAGCGCGCAGAAATTTTGTAAGTAGGCGCAAAGGAAACGGCATTCATATTGCCGACCTTCAATGCTAGAAACAAAGCAGCTAGTAAGCCAATAGCTACAAAGATTCCGACCCAAACATCAATTGCACTTTTTCTCATAAGAGTTCCAGTTTATTCTTTCTAATTCGAGAACATCATTGCGGTAAGCAAGAAGTCCAGCGCTAAAACCGATAAGGAGGAAATCACCACTGTTCTAGTGGTGGCTTGCGATACGCCCTCAGGCGTAGGTTTTGCCTCATAGCCTTGATACAGCGCTATGAAGGTCACCGCTACACCAAACACCAAACTTTTAATCAGGCCATTGCCAATATCAGAGAAGAGATCTACCCCGCCCTGCATCTGGGACCAGAAGGCGCCTGAATCAACCCCAATTAAGGGAACCCCAACAAAGTAGCCGCCCATCACACCAACCGCCGTAAAGATCGTAGCCAAAATCGGCATCGCAATAATGCCCGCCCACAAGCGCGGCGCAATCACCCGACTCAATGGATCTACCGCCATCATTTCCATAGCACTGAGCTGCTCACCGGCTTTCATCAAGCCAATCTCTGCAGTAAGGGATGTGCCGGCACGACCCGCAAATAGAAGTGCAGTAATTACTGGCCCTAATTCACGAGTGAGTGATAGCGCAACCAATAAACCTAGGGCCTGTTCAGAACCATAACGATTGAGAGTGTAATAACCCTGCAATCCCAAAACAAATCCAACAAATAAACCAGATACCGCAATGATTACAAATGAGTGATTACCGACAAAAAGGATCTGATCAGAAACTAAGCGGGGTCTTTTTAATAAAAATCCGGAACGCCAAATCACTGCAGCGAACATGCGTGCAGCTAGACCAAGACTAGTTAAGTTGCGACGAACAAAAAAACCGAGGTCGCCGAAAAGATCTACGGCTTTATTCAGGATGCTCATTTCAAGCTCACCCCAAAATCTTCTGCAAGGCTTTGACCTGGATAGTGAAAAGGTACAGGGCCATCCGGTGAAGCATCCAGGAATTGGCGCACAAAAGGATCGCTCGAACGACTCAACTCTTCTGGAGTGCCCTCAGCACCAATGCGACCATTAGCAATGAAATAAACGTAATCGGCAATTTCAAATGTTTCTTCAACATCATGTGTGACCAATAGGCTCGTTGCACCTAGAGCTTGATTCAGATCCCGAATCAAGCGTGCAGTAATTCCTAAAGAAATAGGATCCAAGCCTGCGAAGGGCTCGTCGTACATGATCAAGGGTGGATCAAGCGCAATCGCTCTTGCTAGAGCAACACGGCGTGCCATACCACCAGAAATCTGTGCAGGCATTAAATCGCGTGCGCCACGTAAGCCAACTGCATTGAGCTTCATAAGGACCAAAGAGCGTAATAGCTCTTCGCTTAAATCGGTGTGCTCACGCAGAGGAAAGGCAACGTTTTCAAAAACACTGAGGTCAGTAAAGAGTGCGCCGAACTGAAAGAGCATTCCCATGCGACGACGGGCCGCCATTAATTCACTGCCGTTCATTTTTCCAATGTCATGGCCTTCGAATAAAACTTGACCAGACTGCGCGGCGAACTGGCCACCAATGAGTCTCAGAATAGTCGTCTTGCCACAACCGGAGCCGCCCATCACTGCAACAACTTGGCCGCGACGGAACTCCATATTGAGTCCCGATAAAATCTGCCGCTCACCAGGGGCGTAGGAAAAGTTGACGTCCTTAATTTGAACTACAACTTCGCCATGGCCACCGCTAGAGGTTTTTTGCTTCACTTCCACCGAGTTGGAGTGGCTACTGTTCATATCCTCGATATTATCGCGGTAGAACAGAAGACCCCATTAAATACTCGTCTACTGCCTGAGCGGCTTGACGACCTTCACGAATCGCCCAAACTACCAAAGATTGTCCGCGACGCATATCGCCAGCAGCAAATACCTTTGGAACGTTGGTTTGATAGGCATTTTGGCCGTCAACTGTGGCTTTTGCATTGCCGCGAGCGTCTTTTTCCACACCAAAGGCATTCAGAACTTGTGCTGCAGGTGATACAAAGCCCATGGCCAAGAACACTAAATCTGCCTTGATCTCAAATTCAGAATTTGGCATTTCTGACATCTTGCCGTCTTTCCACTCCAAGCGCACACAGATTAATTTCTCTAATTTACCGTCTTTACCTTCAAAACGCTTTGTAGCAACAGACCAATCACGTTCACAACCTTCTTCGTGAGAGGAAGATGTACGCAACTTGGTTGGCCAGTAAGGCCATACCAAAGGCTTGTTTTCAGTTTCTGGTGGCTGTGGCAACAATTCAAACTGAGTAATCTTGGCGGCACCATGACGATTGGATGTTCCCACGCAATCAGATCCAGTATCACCACCACCAATTACTACTACATGCTTACCAGCTGCAGAAATTTCATTTTTGAAATCGCCTGCGTTTTCTTTGTTCTGCGGAATCAAGAATTCCAAAGCGTAATGAACGCCCTTCAACTCGCGACCAGGGACTGGCAAGTCACGTGGCTGCTCAGATCCACCGCTAATCACAACAGCGTCAAAATCTTTCATCAACTGATCAGGTGAAACGGTTTTTTTGGAATAGTTTTTAACTTCAGCACCAATCGCCTCTTTACCCACGAATACGCCAGTCTCAAACTTCACGCCTTCAGCCTGCATCTGTTCAACACGACGATCGATCAACCATTTTTCCATCTTGAAATCAGGAATGCCGTAGCGTAACAATCCGCCAACACGATCATTCTTTTCAAATACGGTAACGTCGTGACCCACGCGCGCTAATTGCTGAGCAGTTGCCATACCAGCAGGACCACCGCCAACAACAGCTACTTTCTTACCGGTCTTGGTTTTGGATGGCTGCGGCTTAACCCAACCATTTTCCCAACCCTTATCAATAATGGCGTGCTCGATTGACTTAATACCAACCGCGTCACTATTGATTCCTAAAGTACATGCAGCTTCGCAAGGTGCTGGGCAGATGCGGCCAGTGAATTCAGGGAAGTTATTAGTTGATTGCAAAACATCTAATGCATTCTTCCAATCACTGTGAAATACCAAGTCATTGAAATCAGGAATGATGTTATTCACAGGGCAACCGTTATTGCAAAACGGAATGCCGCAATCCATACAGCGTGCGCCCTGTACTTTAGCTTCTTCATCCGTTAATGCCGCAACGAACTCTTTGTAGTGATGGAGGCGTTTAACGGGAGCTTCGTAGGTTTCATCTACGCGCTCAAACTCCATAAATCCAGTGACCTTACCCATATCGAATCCTTAGTATCTTTTCTTAATATCTATATTGATTAAGCTGCAACAGTTTTGTTTTGCGCTTTTTCCCACAACTCACCTAGAGCACGCTTGTACTCAGTAGGCAGCACTTTCACAAAACGACCGCGGGCATTTTCCCAATCGGCCAGGAGTGCTTTTGCACGCTCTGAACCGGTGTGGCGGAAATGACGCTCGATCAAGCCCTTCAGAATTTGCTCATCGGTCATACGCTCGCCACCGTCCTTCACATCAACAGGGGCATGCCACTGTGACTGAGGCATCTTGGCAATCTGTTCAGCAGATGGCAATACTTTTTCCAAAGTCGCCATGCTGGTATTGCAACGCTTCTCAAAGAGGCCATCTTCGTCGTAAACATAAGCAATTCCGCCGCTCATACCTGCCGCAAAGTTACGGCCAGTTGCACCCAACACAACCACAGTACCGCCAGTCATGTATTCACAACCGTGATCACCGGTACCTTCAACTACTGTTGTGGCGCCAGAGTTACGAACTGCAAAACGCTCACCAGCAACGCCGTTGAAGAATGCTTCGCCGCCGATTGCACCGTAGAGAACAGTGTTACCAACAATGATGTTCTTGGCTGTATCTCCACGGAACTCATGAGGCGCACGCACAATCACACGCCCACCAGATAAGCCCTTACCAACGTAGTCATTACCGTCACCAACCAAGTCCAAGGTGATGCCGCGCGCCAAGAAGGCTGCGAAACTTTGACCAGCAGTGCCGTTCAATTGAATGTGGATGGTGTCATCAGGCAAGCCGGCATGGCCATAACGTTGAGCAATTTCTCCGGAGAGCATTGCGCCAACAGTACGGTTCACGTTCTTCACTGGAACGATGAAAGAAACTTTTTCGCCACGTTGTAGCGCAGGCTCACTCTTCTCGATCAGAACATTGTCGAGCGCACTGCCCAAACCATGCTCTTGTGTCAAAACCTGGTAGCGAGGCACATCTTGACCAACATTCGGCTCAGCAAAAATCTTACTGAAATCCAAGCCATGCACTTTCCAATTCTCAATACCTTTGCGGGTATCCAAGAAGTCAACGCGTCCGATCAAATCATCAAACTTACGAATACCAAGTTGAGCCATGATCTCGCGCACTTCTTCCGCAATAAAGAAGAAGAAGTTCACAACGTGCTCTGGTTTACCAGAAAACTTTTTACGCAATTCTGGATCTTGTGTTGCAACGCCAACTGGGCAGGTATTCAAATGACACTTACGCATCATGATGCAACCCTCAACAACCAATGGTGCTGTTGCAAAACCAAACTCGTCCGCGCCCAATAAGGCGCCGATCACGACGTCACGACCAGTTTTCATTTGACCGTCGGCTTGCACGCGAATACGGCTACGCAAACCATTGAGTACTAATGTTTGTTGAGTTTCAGCCAAGCCCAATTCCCATGGGGAACCAGCATGCTTAATAGAAGATAGTGGTGATGCGCCGGTACCGCCGTCATGTCCAGCGATCACGACGTGATCCGCTTTCGCTTTGGCAACACCGGCAGCAATCGTGCCAACACCGACTTCAGAAACCAACTTCACAGATACATCAGCAGCTGGGTTCACGTTCTTCAGATCATGAATTAACTGGGCAATATCTTCAATGGAGTAAATATCGTGGTGCGGAGGAGGAGAAATTAAACCAACGCCTGGCACAGAGAAACGTAGCTTACCGATGTAATCGGACACTTTGCCGCCTGGCAACTGACCGCCTTCACCCGGCTTAGCACCTTGAGCCATCTTGATCTGAATCTGATCAGCAGAGCGGAGGTATTCAGTAGTTACACCAAAACGACCTGAAGCAACCTGCTTAATTCTGGAGCGCAATGAATCGCCATCAAGCAAAGGAATGTTTGCTTCAACAACATCATCACCCAAAATGCTGGCTAAGGTCTCACCCTTCTTAATAGGAATGCCTTTGAGCTCATTCACATAACGATTTGGATCTTCACCACCTTCACCAGTATTGGACTTGCCGCCAATACGGTTCATGGCAATTGCCAAAGTAGCATGCGCTTCAGTAGAGATCGAACCTAAAGACATCGCGCCCGTTGCAAAACGTTTGACGATTTCTTTTGCGGATTCGACTTCATCCAATGGAATCGCTTTTGCTGGATCAATCTTGAACTCAAACAAGCCGCGCAATGTCATCTGACGCTTAGTTTGGTCATTGATGATGTTGGCGTACTCTTTATAGGTTTGATAGCCCTTATCGATACCAATACGAGTGGAGTGCTGCAACTTCGCAATCGTATCTGGAGTCCACATATGGTTCTCACCACGAATACGGAAAGCATACTCACCACCAGCTTCAAGCATATTAGTGAGAACTGGATCATTACCAAAAGCAGACTGATGCATACGCAATGCTTCTTCAGCCACTTCGAATACACCAATACCGCCCACATTAGATGGAGTGCCTTTGAAGTAATGGTCAATAACGTCTTTATTTAAACCAATCGCTTCAAAAATCTGTGAGCCGGTGTAAGACATGTAAGTAGAGATACCCATTTTGGACATCACTTTTTGCAAGCCCTTACCAACCGCTTTGACAAAATTCTTTACAGCTTTTTCTGCTGACAAATCGCCAGATAGACCTTTAGCCATTTCAGCCAAAGTTTCCATTGCTAAGTACGGATGAACTGCTTCAGCGCCATATCCAGCCAGGAGTGCGAAGTGATGTGTCTCACGCGCGCTGCCAGTTTCAACAACGAGGCCAACGCTAGTACGCAAACCTTTTTCTACTAAGTGCTGATGAATCGCTGAAGTTGCCAACAACGCAGGGATTGCCACATGCTGCTCATCAACCTGACGATCGCTCACGATCAAGATGTTGTAACCAGAGCGGACTGCATCAGCCGCTTCGGCACACAAAGATGCCAAGCGAGCTTCGATACCTGCTTTGCCCCAAGAAGCTGGGTAGCAAATATCCAACTCATATGAGCGGAACTTGCCATTGGTGTAATGACCAATGTGACGAATCTTAGTCATGTCGTCAAAATCTAAAATCGGCTGACTTACTTCCAAGCGCATTGGTGGGTTGATATTGTTGGTATCCAACAAATTCGGCTTAGGTCCAATGAAAGACACTAAAGACATCACCATGTTTTCGCGGATAGAGTCAATCGGAGGATTGGTCACCTGCGCAAACAATTGTTTGAAGTAGTTATAGAGTGGCTTGTTCTTATTGGAGAGCACGGCTAATGGGCTATCGTTACCCATTGATCCAATTGCCTCTTCGCCATTCATGGCCATTGGCGCCATGAGGTACTTAATATCTTCTTGGGTGTAACCAAAAGCCTGCTGGCGATCCAATAATTTAGCTGCTGGACGAATCGTGGTTTTTTCATCCACTAAGTCATCTTTGCTTGCATCAACTTCATCGAGCTTCACGCGCACTGCATCGATCCAGCTCTTATATGGCTTCGCTTTAGAGACAGCATCTTTTAATTCAACGTCATCAATAATGCGGCCCTGCTCCATATCAATCATGAACATCTTGCCTGGTTGCAAGCGCCATTTTTGAACAATCTTGCTTTCTGGAATTGGCAATACGCCAGCTTCTGAACCCATGATGACCAAGTCATCATCAGTTACGTAGTAGCGCGCTGGACGCAAACCATTACGGTCAAGGGTGGCGCCAATCTGGCGGCCATCTGTAAATGCCATCGCAGCAGGGCCATCCCATGGCTCCATCATTGCTGCATGGTATTCGTAGAATGCACGGCGGTTTTCATCCATCAATGCATGTTGTTCCCACGCTTCTGGAATCATCATCATCATGGCTTGTGCCAATGGATAACCGGACATCACCAACAACTCTAAGCAGTTATCAAAACAAGCTGTGTCAGATTGACCTGGATAAATCAGTGGCCATAATTTTTTAAGATCATCGCCCAACACTGGAGAGCTGATAGCACCTTCGCGTGCATTCACCCAATTGACGTTACCTTTAACAGTGTTGATCTCACCATTGTGCGCAATCATGCGATATGGGTGAGCCAATTCCCATGCTGGGAAAGTATTTGTTGAGAAGCGTTGATGCACTAATGCCAATGCAGATACAGTACGTGGATCTTGCAAATCTTTGTAATACGCGCCCACTTGGTTGGCTAACAGCAAACCCTTGTAAACAATGGTGCGAGCGGACATTGATGCAACAAAATATTCTTTGCCATGCTTTAAATGTAAATCTTGAATTGCATGACTTGCAGTTTTACGAATCACATATAACTTACGCTCAAGCGCATCAGTCGTCATGATGTCGCGGCCACGTCCAATAAAAATTTGACGGATAAATGGCTCTGTCATTTGTACAGTTGGAGACATTGGCAATTTCACATCAATGGGTACATCTCTCCAACCCAATACAACCTGACCTTCTAGACGAACAGTGCGCTCTAACTCTTGCTCGCAAGCCAAACGAGAGGCATGCTCCTTAGGCAAGAAAATCATGCCGACGCCGTACTCACCGAATGGTGGCAATTCGATACCTTGCTTAGCCATTTCTTCGCGATACAAAGTATCGGGAACCTGAATCAAAATTCCAGCACCATCACCCATCAATGGGTCAGCACCAACTGCGCCCCGGTGGTCTAAGTTCTCAAGAATTTTCAATCCTTGAGCAACAATCTCATGTGACTTCTTGCCCTTGATGTGAGCGACGAATCCAACGCCACAAGCATCGTGCTCATTTTGTGGATCGTAGAGACCCTGTGCGATTGGACGAAGGTCTGTATTCATTTGTCTAGTCATGGTATTTCCGTGTGCCCTTGGGGCCTGATTACTTTTGGAGGATCAAATATAGGTGAATACCCATGCTGATGCAATAGAAATAAAATGAGTCTGTCCCATTTAAATTGGGTCAGCACCAAAATGAATTGACATAAAAGGG
The DNA here is from genome assembly GCF_018882295.1 of Polynucleobacter sp. 80A-SIGWE. Classification (GTDB taxonomy): domain Bacteria; phylum Pseudomonadota; class Gammaproteobacteria; order Burkholderiales; family Burkholderiaceae; genus Polynucleobacter. Next base: position 385,255 of record NZ_JACVOR010000001.1, on the reverse strand, counting down.
ACAGAGTCGTCACTTCATGGCCAAACAGTTAACCACCCAATCCTTAGAGAATTATCTAAGTTGTTGAATTAATTGATATTAATTTCTTAGGACGGCCACGATATCGAATTAAGGTTTGATCGGGGTTATCTTTAAATAGCTTTTTAGCGTAAATGTCGCTTACCCAAGGTTTAGATCTCACTAATGCCTCAGTAATTTGACGATCCTCCCAATGTGGGGCGCCTTCCTTCACAAATGCCGCCCAAGTCATTTGTCTTTCAAAAGGGGTATTACCCAATTTCCAAAAGTGCTGGTGATCAACCAGCCAAGGCTCTGCATTGCCGCCAATGTGGGAAGCAAAACTGGTCCAGGTCGAATCTTGGGGGCTAGATTCAAAACCAGCCCTCACAGGATTTAACTCAATATAGCGTTGGCAGCGTAAAAAATAGTCTGGGTCTATTAGTGAGGAGCGATAGCGGCCCTCCCAAATAGTTCCTGAGCGATGGTGCTGTTGGTTGAAATACTGGGCATAACGCCTGCCTAGAGATTGCATCGTCTTAGCAAGCGAATCTGCGTTTTGGGGAGTCATCAAGAGATGAACATGATTGGGCATCAAAGCAAAAGCGTGGACTGCACTCCCAAATTGCTTTGCAGCTTCTCGCAACCAATCTAAATAAATACGGCGGTCCGCATCGTTAAAAAAAAGAACTTCTCGATTATTGCCGCGAACCATGACATGCATTGCTTGGCCGGGAATAATGGTGCGCGCTTGCCTTGCCATTGCTAAAACGAACTACTGCAGTTCGCGCACACCACCGTTATTAGAAAACTCCGGGATAAACCAATCGCCATCAACTTGGGTGACGCCTGCAGGTACTTCACGACCTTGTTGTGGCTCATCCTTCAGCGCAGTACTCATATAAGAAATCCACATTGGCAAAGCAAGACCGCCACCAGTCTCACGATCACCTAAGCTAGCTGGCTTGTCAAATCCAATCCAGGCAATAGCTACTACCTTCGGGTTGTATCCCGCAAACCAAGCATCATGAGAATCATTGGTTGTACCTGTTTTACCCGCGACATCACTGCGACCCAATTTCGCTCTCGCACTTCCCGCGGTTCCAGTCTTGGTAACCTCTTGCAACATACTATCCATCACAAATGCAGTTCTTGCGTCTAATACGCGAGGTGCATCTTCTCGAGCATGGGTAGGCTTGGCTTCAAATAAAACTGTTCCTTTTGAATCTATCATCTTATTAATTAAGAATGGATCTACACGATAGCCGCCGTTAGCAAACACGCTGTAAGCAGAAGCCATTTGCAGCGGAGTTACAGAGCCCGCACCCAAAGCCATAGTTAAGTAAGGCGGATGCTTCTCCTTCTCAAAACCAAAGCGCTGAATATATTCTTGTGCATAGGATGGACCGATGGCGCGAATGAGTCGCACAGATACCAAGTTCTTCGATTTAGCTAAAGCAGTACGCAAGCGCATCATGCCTTCATATTTGCCATCGTAGTTCTTTGGCTCCCAAGCTTGGCTACCAGTTTCCATACTGCCAATAGATAGCGGCGCATCGTTCACCATCGTGCTTGGAGAGAAACCTTTTTCAATTCCAGCAGCATAAATAAATGGTTTAAATGAAGATCCTGGTTGGCGCTGAGCCTGAGTGACGTGGTTAAATTGATTGCGACGGAAATCAAAACCACCTACCAAGGAAAGTATCGCGCCCGTCTCGGCATTCATAGAGACAAAGGCTGCTTCAACTTGCGGTAATTGCGCTAACTTCCAAACGCCACCATCCGAAAGTAATCTAATGATGGCTCCAGGACGCAAACGCTTTTTGGGTTGAGTGCTATCCGTTAAAGAAGCGGCAGCAAGCTTCATGCCCTCGCCTTTTAGTGTGATCGTATCCCCTGTTGAAATCATCACTTGCATTTCTTTTGGCCTGACATCGAGCACAACACCTGACTGCAAATCATCTAGCTGGGGGTATGCCAATAAGGCCTCATCAATCGCGCGCTGACGCTTGACGTGATCTTCTGGCAAATCAATAAATCCTTCTGGACCACGGTAAGCGTGACGTAAGTCATATTCAAAAATACCGCGACGCACTGCCTTATATGCCGCATCTTGATCCGCCTTCAAGATCGTGGTGTAGACATCGATACCCTGGGAATAAATTGCTTCACCGTATTGCGTAAACAGTAGTTGACGCACCATCTCAGAAGCAAAATCAGCGCGGGTACTAAATTCATTTCCAAGACCACGAATATGCAACTCCTCTGCCATAGCAACTTGATACTGCTCGGGAGTGATGTACGACAAATCACGCATCCGCTGCAAAATGTATTCCTGGCGAATCTTGGCACGACGGAAGTTACTTACCGGGTTATATGCAGATGGTGCTTTTGGCAAACCAGCTAACATCGCCGACTCCGCAATCGTGATGTCTTTTAATTCTTTACCGAAATAGATTTGGGCTGCACTAGAGAATCCATAAGCCCTTTGGCCCAAAAAGATCTGATTCATATAAATCTCAAGAATCTTGTCTTTACTTAATTGAGACTCAATTTCCCAAGACAGGAGAACTTCGTAAATCTTGCGGCTAAAGGTCTTTTCATTACTTAGGAAGAAGTTCCGAGCCACCTGCATCGTGATGGTTGAGGCGCCTTGAGAAAGGTTGCCACGTAAATTGGTGAGCGCCGCCCTAAGAATACCAACGTAGTCCACCCCACCGTGGGAGTAAAAGCGATCATCTTCAATAGCCAAGACGGCATTACGCATACTCATGGGGATTTCATTCAAAGGAATCACCTTACGGCGCTCCTCCCCAAACTCACCGATCAGAACCTTATCAGCCGTATAGATGCGTAATGGTGTTTTAGGGTTGTAATCAACCAGTGCCGAGATCTTCGGCAAATTTGGCTTTGCTATTAAGAAGGCATATCCCAACAGCAACGTAATCACCACTGCAAAGACCATGCTGAGAATTAGCAGTGCCTTAATCAGGGGATTGCTTCCTGATTTTCTGGATGAGGCATGCTCCGCTCTCGGCTGACCAGGACGTCTATCAGGCTGTCGGTTAAACCGCCGATTTAAGGGCGGCTTGTCTTTTGGGGGTAGAGCCATAGATTCAAATTATAGGGTGCTTACGCAATTTTCCCGAAAGCTCCAAAACCCTTGTTTGAAAGATTTTGGGTTGGATTTTTCTGACGCCCAATTCTGCTTTCCCTGATCGTTTTTACTATCCCCGGGGCAAACAATATGGCATGCCTCCACGCCACATTTCCCCCCAGTCTTTTGATGACATTCTGAGTGAGTTAGGGGATGACCCTGCAATTCCAGATCCCCACGGAATTCGGAAATCATCCTCTCCTCCCAGGGAAGATTTTGCACCTCAAACAAAGACTCTAAAGCCCTCTATTCTGACCAAATCCCTTGAGCTAAATAGGCTTAATTTTGGCCCGATTTGGATCCTTGGCGCCCTCTTATTAATCTGCGGGGGCAGCCTCTTCTTCTATTTTGACCGCAATAAATCTGGTGCCGAAGGGGAAATAAGTAACCTACAGAATCAGCTATTAGCCCTCAAAGAAGACTTTGAGTTATCTCAAGGCGAATGGGAACTTGAGAGGGATGATCTATATCAGGCAATAGAAGATATGGAAGTGAGTATTCACTCATTAGAGATAAAAGCGCCAATACAGGCACCTCGAAACAAGTCAGTAGTCATTCCGTACGAAGCTGATCTTCGTCGCTGGAGGTATTTAGGTATCACCCGTATGGGGGCGGCGGAGCAAGCTTTTTTTCATACCGGCAAGTCCACAAGGATGGTGATCAAACAGGATCTAACTTTGGGCGAATGGCGCCTGACCCAAGCTGAAAAAGAGCTGGCTATCTTGACCCACCCCAAAGGCAAATCCATCACTTTTAAGTCAACCCAATCAGAGTAACTTTATTGAAGATCTTACAAAAATCTCATGCCGCCCTACTCGCCTCAGTAGTGCTTTTTTTGATCAACCCAGCCTCAGGAAATGCTCCAGAAGGAAGCTCTTCAACCACCCTCAAAGATAGTCGCATTAGCCTGCAATTTAGCCAAATTGAAATGACTGAGCTTTTGCAGGTTTTGGCAAAAATGGGGAATACCAACTTCCTTCTAAGCGAATCTATTCAGGGCAAGATCTCGGTCGATCTTAAGGACACCCCTTGGCAAACTGCCCTCCATTCCATTCTTGCTAGTCGGGGATTAAGGCTTGTCCGAAATGGGGATATTTACTGGATTGGTCCTCATGCCGAAATTCAGAGTTTTCAAAAGTTTCGACGGGAGGATGCCGCTCTGCCTTTTGGGGGCGATCACATTAATAGCCCTCGCCAGATCCTGATTGAGGCTCGCATCGTCGAGGCCGATCAGCGCTTTGCCCGCGAACTAGGAATGAAGTTGGGATACCAGGCCAATGGCATTGGCAATCAGCCAGACCAAAATGCCAGCGCCAATCTTGATCTAGGAGGGACTGGTTTGGCCGGCTTTAACCCAGCCACCCTGGCTGCAACTCTAGTTTCCAAGAATGCAGCCAGACTATTGCAGATAGAGCTTTCAGCCCTCGAATCTGATGGTCAGGGCAAGATTCTCTCCAATCCCCGAATCATGACTGGCGATCAAGTTAAAGCCACAATTGAGCAGGGAACTGAGCTCCCTTATCAAGTGAGCTCTCAAAGCGGGAGCAAATTACAGTTCCGCAAAGCCAATTTACGCCTAGAGGTCTTACCCAAGATTCATCCTGACGGGAAGATCTCGATGCTGGTGGGGATCAATAAAGACACTATTGGCATGAAAACCGAGCAGGGCTATGCCATCGACACCAAAAACCTCAGCTCTGAGGTCACTGTTGAAAATGGGGGCACAGCCATTATTGGGGGCATCTTTCAAACCACCGAACGAGATGATGAAATCAAGGTTCCACTTCTCGGCGACATTCCCTTGATTGGGCATTTATTTCGCCACAAATCCAAATTAGCAGATAAAACCGAACTATTAGTCTTCTTAACCCCCACCGTGCTGGACAAACACTAATAAAATCGGAGGGTGAACTCTTCATCCAACAATATCTTTCTGATTGGCCTTATGGGCGCCGGGAAGTCGACCGTCGGTAAATTGCTGGCTAAGAAATTGGGTCGTCGATTTTTGGATGCCGACCATGTGATTGAAGATCGTTGTGGAGTCAAAATTCCCGTCATCTTTGAAATGGAAGGTGAGGATGGATTTCGCAAACGTGAGGCTCAAGCTATCAAGGACATCACCGCCGAACATGATGTCATTTTGGCAACAGGTGGTGGCGCCGTACTCCTGCCTGAGAATCGCCAATTCCTCAGCGAAAGAGGAACGGTAATTTATCTCCACGCAAATCCGATGGAGCTTTGGCATCGCACTAAAGGTGGTGAAGGTAGGCCGCTTCTTAAAAATGGCGATGCAAAAAAGATTTTGGAAAACTTATACGCCATTCGTGATCCTCTGTATCGCGAAATCGCCGACTATGTAATTGAGACTGGGAAGCCCAGCGTCAATCAACTAGTCAACACTCTCATCATGCAACTCGAACTCTCCGCATAAATTTATCCATGAAAACATTAGAAGTTGATCTAGGCAATCGTAGCTACCCCATTCATATCGGTACGGATTTAATAGATCAGCCAGAATTATTTAACGCTTGCGAAAAAGCGACATCGATTTATATCGTTACCAATACGACAGTTGCGCCTTTATATGCAGAGCGTCTCACCAAAACTTTAGAGAAACTCGGTAAGCCCGTCCAAACGATTGTGCTGCCTGATGGAGAGTCTTATAAGGACTGGAAAAATCTTCAATTGATTTTTGATGACCTCCTTAAATTTGGCGCTGATCGCCAAACCATGTTGGTAGCTTTAGGTGGTGGTGTTATTGGTGACATGACCGGCTTTGCTGCTGCCAGCTTTATGCGCGGCATCCGCTTCATTCAAGTGCCGACAACCTTACTGGCTCAGGTGGACTCCTCTGTCGGTGGCAAGACAGGCATTAACCACCCACTCGGAAAAAATATGATTGGGGCGTTTCATCAGCCAGCAGCGGTCATTGCCGACCTCAATACCCTGAAGACATTGCCTGCACGCGAACTCTCTGCAGGCTTAGCTGAAGTAGTTAAGCATGGTGCAATTGCAGACGCTGAATTTTTGAGCTGGATAGAGGCAAATGCAAAAGCATTACTAGCGTGCGATACCGCAGCAATGGCGCATGCAGTATTACGCTCTTGCGAAATTAAATCGGCCGTTGTTTCAGCAGATGAGAGAGAAGGCGGGATCCGTGCCACTCTTAATTTTGGACATACCTTTGGTCACGCGATTGAGGCTGGCATGGGTTATGGCGAGTGGTTACACGGTGAGGCTGTGGGCTGCGGCATGGTCATGGGCGCAGATCTCTCGCGACGCCTGAACTTCATCACCCAAGATGAGGTCAATCGCTTAACTCAAATTATTCAGTCTATGAATCTGCCGATTGCGCCTCCCAAGTTTGGCGCCCAGCGTTATATGGAATTAATGCAGGTAGACAAAAAGACTGAAGGCGGTCAAATCCGTTACGTCGTTTTAGAAAAGATTGGCAAAGCGCAAATTAAGAGTGTTCCCGATGCCCAGGTTATCGAGACCCTAACAGCAACTGGGGCAGTTTAATTTTCTAGCTTGCTTATTTCTGAAGCAGGCTAATAGTGATTGCCTGACCAGCTTGAGCACTAGCAAATTCAGATAAATCAGTGAGAAGCTCGCGCCCTGTTTTGGTATCTAACCATAGGGGCGTAGCCAAAGTTCCGGCCCAGCGATAGTGATAACCGCCAGATTTAGCCGCTACCCAGATTTCATGTAAAGGTGGCTGTGTATTGACCACAATTACGCTGCGATCCCTAAATCGAATATTGATCACGTTCCCGCCCTGGCGCTCTACATCGAGGTCTAAATCCAGCGCATCGTCTGCAGCCTCTAGGGCCACCTCTATCGACTGCAATAAATTGCTACCCAACTGATGGAATTGCTTATCGTCAATGGTTTCCACAGTCAAATTGCCTGGCTTCATATTAGAGTCCTGCATGCTATATTCAATCATTCGTTTTAGAGACATTCATGATAGCGATTCTTAAAAGAACTCTTGGCATTAGCCTTCTAATATCCCTTGTTGGGTGTGGGGTAAGAGGGCCATTATATTTGCCAAATGTGCCGCCGGCGCCTAGCCCTCCTTCTGAGCCAGAACCCAAAGGCAAACTCTATCCACCCCAAAGCCCCGCTGCAACTAACCCATCACCGGCCAAGCAATGACAAGTAAAGCAATTCCACTCCCTGACCTAGCTGGATTTACAGAACGCAATGGCAATTGGTATGCAGAAGAAATTCCTCTGTCAGATTTGGCAAAAGAGTTTGGCACGCCTTTATATGTCTATAGCAAAAAAGCGTTAACCGAGGCTTATCAAGCCTATGACAAAGCTTGTGTAGACTCCTCTGGTAAGCGACGCGCTCGCGTCCACTATGCAATGAAAGCGAATAGCAACTTAGCTGTGATTGATTGCTTTAAAAAATTAGGCTCTGGCTTTGACTTAGTCAGCGGTGGTGAATTAGCTCGTGCACTAGCAGTTGGTGCAGATCCAAAAAGTTTGGTATTTGCGGGTGTTGGTAAGTCCGCCCATGAAATCGCTCAAGCATTGCAAGCAGGTGTTAAATGCATCAATGTGGAATCGATTGCCGAGCTACACCAAATTAATCGCGTTGCTACAAAACTCAATTGCCGCGCCCCAATTTCTTTGCGCGTGAATCCCGATGTGGATGCACAAACGCATCCTTATATTTCTACTGGATTAAAAGGGAATAAATTTGGCATCGCCTATCACGAGGTTTTAAAGACATATCGTGAAGCCGCATTGCTTTCACAAATTGATGTGGTTGGTATTGATTGCCATATTGGCTCACAAATCACCACAACTGCACCCTACCTTGATGCCCTTGATAAGGTACTCGAGCTAGTTGCTCAATTGAAAAAAGAAGGTATTGAGATTCATCATCTTGATTTAGGTGGAGGTCTTGGTATTTCGTATGGCGATGACAACCCACCTGACATTACCGAGTTCACGAACACCTTGCTCAATCGCGTTGCTGAGCGTGGCTTTGCGCATCTCGATATCGTCTTAGAGCCCGGTAGATCCTTGGTGGGCAATGCTGGCGTGCTGCTGACTCAAGTGGAATATCTCAAGCCTGGTGCCGAGAAAAACTTTTGTATTGTGGATGCAGCAATGACAGAGTTAATGCGTCCAGCCCTCTATGAGGCTTATCACGGCATCGTTCCAGTCCAAACTAAACAAGTTGCAAGCTCTACTTATGACATCGTTGGGCCTGTATGTGAATCTGGTGACTGGCTCGGAAGAGATCGCAAGCTTGCAGTTGAAGAAGGTGATCTGCTGGCTATTCTGTCTGCCGGTGCTTATGGTTTTGTAATGGCATCCAATTACAACACCAGACCAAAACCTGCTGAGATTATGGTTGACGGTAAAAATGCATATGTCATTCGTGCGCGTGAAAATATTGCCGATCTCTTTGCCAGTGAAACTACCCTGCCAAACTAAATTTAATTAATAACGCATTTAGCTTGGTAAATTTCTAGGCAATAAAAAACCCCGCTGAAGTAGCGGGGTTTTTGTTTTCTACTGAAACTAGCTATTAATGCAAGCCAGCCATGTAATCAGCAACAGCCTTCATTTCTTGATCAGAAAGCTTAGTCGCGATCGTTGTCATCTGAGTGCTATTTTTACGAGTACCTTCGCGGAAGGCTAGTAACTGTGCTGTGTTGTACTCAGCCCACTGACCGCCCATGCGTGGGTACTGTGATGGGATGCCAGCACCAGTTGGGCCATGACATGCTGCACATGCTGGAACACCTTTAGCAGCGATACCGCCACGGTAGATGCTTTGACCTAATGCAATAGTGTCTTTATTTTGAGCAACGCCTTGTGAAACTGGCTGAGTTACCAAGTAAGCGGCAATATTATTCATATCTTGCTCAGTTAAGGTAGCGGCCATTCCCATCATGACGGGATTAGCACGAGTGCCATCTTTGAAGTTCTTTAACTGCTTAGCTGTGTATGCTGCATGCTGAGCAGACAACTTAGGCCAAGTAGCGGTTGCGCTTTGACCTTTAGGGCCATGGCAAGTCAAGCAGGCAGTAACGCCACGGCTAGCATCGCCATTAGAGTAAAGCGCTTCACCTGCAGCAGGATCGACTTTAGGCTTGCCTGGAACAACTGGCTTAGCAGCAGCTTCCGCCATCGGGGCAGCAGCAGGCGCAGGATCTGCGGCGCTAACCATGCCGGAGTAGCTGGTCATTGCCAGTAATAAGCCAGCGGCTAGGCTAGCGCTTACGCTAGTTAATTTGGAGATTTGAGAGGTTTGACGCATTATGTTTACCTTGGCAAAAATTCCTAAAAGTGTTTGGGCCCTACTTTTACAACCTTTTACCCAACACCATGAGATATTTCATGATTTTGCGTGATTTTACAATAGCTTCTGGACATGTCTAAACTCTTTCAAGCCCGATTTGCGACCACAGTCAATGACACCCATTGCCTGCCTGCCACTCCACTCCGAGAGGTGGCCTTTGCTGGGCGCTCAAATGCGGGCAAATCTAGTGCAATTAACGTACTTTGTAACCAAAAACGCCTCGCTTTTGCCAGTAAAACGCCAGGGCGCACCCAGCACATTAACTATTTTGGTCTTTTTGCAAAAGATGATCTTTTAGCCTATTTAGTGGATTTACCGGGATATGGCTATGCAGCTGTCAATCATGAGACCAAATACCACTGGAATGCCCTTCTAAGCGATTACCTGCAGGAGCGGGAGCAACTGGTAGGCATGGTCCTGATTGTGGACTCTAGACGCGGCATCACCGATCTGGATGAACAAATGATTCAATGGTTTGTGCCAACCGGCAAACCAATCCATATTTTGCTCAGCAAGTGCGACAAGCTCAATAAAAGTGAGTGCAAGCATGCTTTAGAAGCTGTGCGTAAACAGTTGCAACAATATGATCCAGCACTGCCTGATGGCAATGGTGAATCTAAGAAACTTACGGCACAATTATTCTCAAGCACCAAGCGCATTGGTCTTGAAGAGGCCGACAATATTGTTATTAAATGGTTATTTGAAGCAGAGACTCAAGAAGATGAAATCACAAGCTAACTCTTTGTTGAACTTTCCGGCTCACCGCCCACGTCGCATGCGTCGCGATGATTGGTCGCGTCGCCTAATGCAAGAAAATCATCTCAGCTCAAGCGATCTAATCTATCCAGTCTTCTTGCTTGAGGGTAACAACCAATCTCAAGCCGTTGCTTCTATGCCCGGAGTTAATCGCGTATCACTCGATTTATTGTTTGGCGTTGCTGAAGAATGTGTTTCATTAGGCATTCCTGTCATTGCACTATTTCCGGTGATTGATGCATCCCTGAAAACACCTGATGGCAAAGAAGCTTTTAATCCCAATGGATTAATTCCGACTGCAGTGCGTGAACTCAAGAAACGCTTTCCTAATTTGGGCATCATGACGGATGTCGCACTTGACCCTTATACAAGCCATGGTCAAGACGGCGTCTTAGATGAGCAAGGTCGTATTCTGAATGATGAAACCACAGCAATCTTGGTACAACAAGCTATTGCTCAAGCGGAAGCTGGTGTTGATATTGTTGCGCCATCAGACATGATGGATGGTCGTATCGGAAAAATTCGTGAAGCGCTAGAGCAGAAGAAACTTATTCACACTCGCATCATGGCTTACTCAGCCAAATACGCATCAGCTTTTTATGGTCCATTTCGTGATGCAGTAGGTTCAGCAAAAAATTTAGGTAAAGCTGATAAGAAAACTTATCAAATGGATTGTGCCAATACTGATGAGGCTTTGCGGGAGGTTGCTCTCGATATCAGTGAAGGTGCTGATATGGTGATGGTCAAACCTGGCATGCCTTACCTCGATATCGTACGCAGAGTCCGTGATGAATTTAATTACCCGACTTATGCCTATCAGGTAAGTGGCGAGTACGCCATGCTCAAAGCTGCCGCGCAAAATGGTTGGCTAGATCACGACGCTGTGATGATGGAATCTTTACTAGCATTTAAACGTGCTGGCGCTGATGGCATCTTGACTTACTTCGCGCTCGAGGCTGCGCGCCTTATCAAGGCAAGTAAATAACTTCACTAGCGAAGACTGAATAAGTAAAAACTTATTCAGTCTCAATTAATTTAATTTCCTAGTGCTTTTTTCAAGCGCTCGGTAAAGCGTTGTGGTGGCATATATCCAATTACACGCTGATCTTTTAATTCTTCTGAATTAAGATCAAAGATCAAAATTCCGGGCGGGCCAAATAATCCAAAGCGCTTCAATAGAGTTTGATTCTCAGGACTATTCTTTGTAACATTAGCTTGCAGTAAAACAAATTTCTGCAGCTCTTGATTCACTTCAGGATTTGCGAAAGTATTAACTTCCATCTCCTTGCAAGAAATGCACCAATCTGCATAAAAATCTAAGAGCACTAATTTCTTTTGTTCTTTTGCTTGAGCCAAGAATTGATCTAACTGCGCGCTAGACTCAATCACAGCAAAACTTGCATTTCCAATCTGATGTTGGCGTTGGCCATTGGCAACTGTTGTCGTTGCGCCGCTGCTGCTATTCTGGAATAGCGGTGAAGCGATCCATGCCGCAGTAGCAACCAATAAAACACCCAATGTTCTTTGCAACCAAACCATCCAAATACCAGTTGATGGAATGAGGATTCGCGCTTCAATAGCAATAAAGAGTAGTGGCAAGCCCATACCCAAAGCCATTACAAAGAGGAGGCCTGCCCCCAAACTCATTGAGCCCGTTTGGGCAATGAAAGCGAGTACTCCAGCTAAAGGTGCGGTAATACATGGGCTAGCAACTAATGTAGAAATTCCACCCAGAGCAAAGGCACCCGCAAAACTGCCTCCTTTGTGGCGCCCTGCTAATTGATCCACCTTTTGCTGCCAAGACTGGGGCATTCTGAGCTCATATAGGCCAAATAGACTTCCCGATAAGGCCAATAGCAGCAAAGCAAACGAAATCAGCGCTATAGGGCTCTGTAGAGCTCGTTGGACGCTTCCTCCTAAGGCAGCCATCAAGACTCCAGCCAAGGCGTAGACGCAAGCCATACCAAGCACATAAGCCACAGCCAAGAGGCTTGCCCGGCTTTTGCTAATCGATTTCTTGCCCTGTGTTCCAAATACCACGCTCGAGAGAATCGGTAGCATCGGTAAAACACAGGGGGTGAATGCCAGAGCTAGGCCTAGAATAAAGAAAGCAAGGAAAAGATATCCAGTGGGGGTGCTTTCTAAAAAGCGACTAATGGCATTAACGTCATCACGCTCACGCCATACATCTATTAGACTCAATTCTTTTTTTGGTGAATTACCTGCTTCTACCCCATCCAATAATTCTGGTATCGGCCCGGCCTTTACACCAGGGCCCGCGAGCAGGAACTTGAGAGTCATTGGTGGATAACAAATTCCCGCTTCAGCGCAGCCTTGTAATTCCAACTCTAGATATAGAGGCTTTCCGGCTTCCGCTTTTTTATCTAGCGTGAGCAGAAATGCCTGCTTATACACCTGCATTTTCTTCTGAAAAGTCTCGTCATATTTTTCAATCCCAGAAGGGAGTGATGCCCTTACAAGTCCTAATTTACTGGGCTGGGAACCCATTTTGAAATGCAGGGATTCTTGATAGATGTAATAACCCTTAGCCGGAAAAATCTCCAACTCGATGTCATTCGTATTTACCGCCCACGTTGCTTCAGCCTGAAAGGCTTTCTCAGGAGGAAGAAATTCTGGGGCTGCAAAAGCATTAGCAACAAAGAATAAGAATGCCGCTAGAACCGGGATGAATTTATTAATCAATCTCATGTGACTCACTTTACCTCGGCCTGCACCCACTTGCCATATAGCACTTCATATTTTTCAGGCACGTAGGCAATCACCTCTGGCAAATCATAAGGGTGATGACTTTTGATGAAATTAGAAACATCCACCCATTTATCTGCAACTGTTTTTGCTGACAACATAACTTCATTTGCCTCGCAAATCTTGCCTTCCCATCGGTAGATGGAATGCACGCCGTCCTGAATTTGCACGCAGGCAGCCAGATGAGCTTCAAGCAACTGATGCGCCATTTTCTTTGCATCTTCAAGGGATTCAAAACTGGTGGTAATAATCAATAGTTCGGCTGATTGGTCTTTGGTCATGGTGTATTTATAACCGTATAAATGAAAAAAGCCAGACCGAAGCCTGGCTTTTAATCTTGCTAAAGGGCTTAAGCCTCTTCAGCTACTGCTGTTTCTTCAACTTCTGGGCGATCAACTAACTCAACCAAAGCCATAGGTGCATTATCACCATGACGGAAGCCAAACTTCAAAATACGAAGGTAGCCACCTGGACGAGTTGCGTAACGTGGGCCGAGCTCTGTGAAGAGTTTGGTCACGATATCGCGATCGCGTGTGCGATTGAATGCTAAGCGACGGTTTGCTAAGTTATCTTTTTTACCCAAGGTAATTAAAGGCTCAACAACCATGCGCAATTCTTTTGCTTTTGGCAAAGTGGTTTTAATCACTTCGTGTTCCAAAAGAGAATTGGACATGTTGCGCAGCATCGCCAAGCGATGTGATGATGTTCTGTTTAGTTTGCGTAAGCCGTTTCCGTGACGCATGATGCTTCCTTTCTAATTATTTCTCGAGGTTAGCTGGAGGCCAGCTTTCGAGTTTCATGCCAAGACTTAAGCCACGAGCCGCCAATACATCTTTGATTTCATTCAAAGACTTACGACCTAAATTAGGCGTCTTCAACAATTCATTCTCTGTACGTTGAATCAAGTCACCGATGTAGTAAATGTTCTCAGCCTTCAAGCAGTTTGCAGAGCGCACTGTGAGTTCGAGATCATCAACCGGACGCATCAACATTGGATCAACCATTGAAGAGCGGCTTGGTGCGAGATCACCAGAAACTTCGCTGCTTTCGAGGGCTGCGAATACAACTAACTGATCAACCAAAATGGTAGCTGCTTGACGAATCGCCTCTTCAGGAGACAACACACCGTTTGTTTCGATTGTCATTACGAGACGATCAAGGTCGGTACGTTGCTCAACACGAGCAGACTCAACAGCGTAACTAACACGGCTTACTGGGCTAAATGAGGCATCCAATACGATGCGACCAATGATCTTGGTAGCTTCGTCATGGTATTGACGCATATTGCCTGGTACATAGCCACGGCCTTTTTCAACCTTGATCTGCATATCCAATTTGCCACCAGCTGACAAATGAGCGATAACGTGATCAGGGTTAATGATTTCTACGTCATGTGGCAAGTCGATATCTTTTGCAGTAACAACGCCCGGACCTTCTTTACGCAAATTGATAGTAACTTCGTCACGTGACTGCAACTTAAATACGATACCTTTGAGGTTCAACAAAAGGTTAACTACATCCTCTTGAACGCCATCTAATGTGGAGTATTCATGAACAACACCAGCAATTGCTACTTCAGTTGGCGCATAACCAACCATCGAGGACAACAAAACACGACGTAATGCATTGCCGAGTGTGTGGCCATAGCCACGCTCGAACGGCTCCATAACAACCTTAGCTTGGTTGGCGGTAAGCGCTTCAACAGAAATAATTTTTGGCTTGAGCAAATTTGTTTGCATATTTTTTCCTTGAGAGTGCCTAATTAGCGTGAATACAATTCGACGATCAAACTTTCATTAATTTCACCGCTAATATCTTCACGGTCAGGCACTTGCTTAAACGTTCCCTCGAGCTTGGCTGCGTCAACTGAAACCCAAGTAACAACTGCCATTTGTCCAACCAAATTGAGTGATTCTGTAATACGCGCTTGCTTCTTCGCTTTTTCACGAATTGCCACTACATCACCAGGCTTAACCTGAATTGATGGAATGTTTACTGGGCTACCATTGAGCAAAATTGCGCAATGAGAAACCAACTGACGCGCTTCAGCACGAGTAGAACCAAAGCCCATGCGATAAACCACGTTATCTAATCGTGACTCAAGCAACTGAAGCAATGTTTCACCAGTGTTGCCCTTACGACGTTCAGCTTCTGCGAAGTAACGACGGAATTGACGCTCTAATACGCCATAGATACGCTTAACCTTTTGCTTTTCACGCAATTGATTACCGTAATCAGATGTTCTTGAGCCAGATGTACGACCATGTTGACCAGGCTTAGTATCTAACTTGCACTTGTCTGACAGGGCGCGACGTGCGCTCTTTAAAAATAAGTCGGTACCTTCCCGACGTGCTAATTTGGCCTTAGGCCCTAAGTAACGTGCCACGATGCTTTCCTTTCTTTGCCGCAGTCTTACGACCGGCGGTGAGTTCGCCTTTTAAATCAGGCGAACAGTGGGCTTTAATAAAAAACTACTAAAACTGTTGTACTGCCAACTTCCAAGCTTAGATACGACGACGCTTAGGAGGACGGCAACCATTGTGTGGAACTGGAGTTACGTCTTGAATCTCAGTGATTTTGATGCCCAATGAGTTCAATGCACGAACTGCTGATTCACGACCTGGGCCTGGGCCTTTGATCTGAACTTCCAAATTCTTGATACCGCATTCAATAGCTGTCTTACCAGCAACTTCAGCAGCTACCTGAGCAGCAAAAGGTGTTGATTTACGTGAGCCCTTGAAGCCCTGGCCACCAGATGTTGCCCATGAAAGCGCATTACCTTGGCGATCAGTGATCGTAATGATGGTGTTATTAAAAGAAGCGTGAACGTGTGCAATACCGTCAGCAACGTTCTTTTTAACCTTCTTGCGTGCGCGCTGTGAAGCTGCAGAAGCGGATTGTTGTTTTGCCATGTCAATAAACTTTCTTGATTATTTCTTGAGTTGCACACCAGACTTACGTGGGCCCTTGCGGGTACGCGCGTTAGTCTTAGTACGTTGACCACGTACAGGCAAGCCCTTACGATGACGAACGCCACGATAGCAGCCTAAGTCCATCAAACGCTTGATGCTCATCGTTACTTCACGACGAAGGTCACCTTCAGTGATGAACTTACCTACTTCATCACGCAACTTTTCCAAGTCACCGTCAGTAAGATCTTTAACTTTTTTGTCGATAGCAACACCCGTGGTTTCACAAATTTTGCGAGCACGTGTTGTGCCGATGCCAAAAATTGCTGTTAAACCGATAACAGTATGTTGATGATTTGGGATATTTACCCCAGCGATACGTGCCATGAGATTTCCTCTTAATTAACCAGATCAGCCTTGACGCTGCTTATGACGTGCGTCTGAAGAACAGATCACGCGCACAACGCGTTTGCGCTTAATGATCTTGCAATTTCTGCAAATACACTTAACGGATGCCAAAACTTTCATAACTCACCTCTAAAAAAATATGTACTACTTAATCTTTACTTCGCTCGGAAAATGATTCTTGCGCGCGTAAGGTCGTAAGGAGTCATCTCCACCGTCACCTTATCTCCTGGCAGAATGCGGATGTAATGCATCCTCATCTTTCCAGAAATGTGCCCCAGAACCACATGTCCGTTCTCTAGCTTCACGCGAAACATTGCGTTCGGCAAATTCTCAATAATTTCTCCCGCCATCTGAATTACATCGTCTTTAGACATTCAGTTAAGCGCCCATCTTAAAGTTAGCTTTTTTCATCAAAGAACCATATTGTTGTTGCATTACGAATGACTGAACTTGAGCCATGAAATCCATTGCAACAACGACAATAATCAACAATGAAGTACCGCCAAAATAGAATGGCACGTTGTACTTCAACACTAAGAATTCTGGTAACAAGCAAACCAAAACCATATAAATTGCACCAGCCAATGTCAAACGAACTAAGATCTTGTCGATATAACGACCGGTCTGATCACCAGGACGAATACCCGGAACAAAGGCACCGCTCTTCTTCAAGTTATCTGCTGTTTCACGGCTATTGAAAACTAAAGCTGTGTAGAAGAAGCAGAAGAAAATAATTGCTGCTGCATACAAAATTGTGTAAACAGGTTGGCCTGGGGCTAATGTTGCTGCCAAGTCTTTAATAACTCTGCTGAACATATTGGTAGGCTCGCCTGATGTAAACCAGCCAGCAATCGTTGCAGGGAACAAAATAATAGATGAAGCAAAAATTGGAGGGATAACACCAGCCATGTTCAACTTCAATGGGAAGTATGAAGACTGACCGCCATATACCTTGTTACCAACTTGACGTTTAGCGTAGTTGACCAAAATACGGCGCTGACCACGCTCTACAAATACAACAAAATAAGTCACTGCAATACAAATCACCACGATGAGTAATGCGGATAGGATATTCATGGAACCGGTACGAACTAATTCAAGCAAGCTACCGATTGCAGTTGGCAAGCCAGAAACAATGCCGCCGAAAATAATAATAGAGATACCGTTGCCGAGACCGCGCTCAGTGATCTGCTCGCCGAGCCACATCAGGAACATCGTGCCAGTAACTAAAGTAACTACTGTGTTGAGTTCAAACATCAAGCCAGGATTAATAACCAAACCTGGTTGAGCCTGCAGTGCTACTGAGATGCCTAATGCCTGGAATGTTGCCAAGAACACAGTACCGTAACGGGTGTACTGAGTAATTTTGCGCTGTCCTGCTTGACCTTCTTTTTTCAAAGACTCCAAAGAAGGAACAACAATCGTCATTAACTGCATGATGATCGATGCAGAGATGTACGGCATGATTCCTAAAGCAAAAACTGTAAAGCGCGATAAAGCACCACCTGAGAACAGATTGAACATTCCCAAGATGCCATCTTTTTGACCGGAGAACAATTGAGCCAATTGGTCAGGGTCAATACCTGGAACAGGAATGTGTGCGCCCAAACGGAACACGAGCAATGCCAAAACTAGGAATATCAAGCGTTGGCGTAATTCGCCAAACTTGTTTCCTGATTGAGCAATATTTGCTGTGTTGGTAGGAGCGAGTGCCATCGTTTACTAAAAACTAATTAAACCAAGTCAACCAATTTGCCGCCAGCTGCTTCAATAGCCGCTTTTGCACCTGCAGTTGCTGTAATACCTTTGAGGGTCACAGCAATTGACAGTTCGCCAGTCTTAATTACTTTGACTGCATTGATTTGCTCGCCAGCAAAACCGTGAGCTCTCAAAACCAACAAGTCCACTTCTGGCAAGTTGATTTTTGCTAAATCATTCAAAGTGATTTGACCAACGTGACGACGTGTCAAAGACACGAAACCGCGTTTTGGCAAACGACGATACATAGGCATCTGACCGCCCTCGAATCCAACCTTGTGGAATCCGCCGGAACGTGATTTTTGACCTTTGTGACCGCGGCCTGCAGTTTTACCAAGACCTGAACCGATGCCGCGACCTACGCGACGACGATTTTTCTTGGATCCCTCTGCGGGTTTGAGTGTATTGAGTTGCATATTCTTCGCCTATTTACTTGCTAGTTATTAGCCAATGACTTTAACTAGATAAGAAACTTTATTAATCATTCCGCGAACAGCTGGAGTGTCTTCCAATTCTGAAACAGAATTGATGCGTCCGAGGCCTAAACCACGAACAGTTGCACGGTGGCTTTCGCGTGTGCCGATCAAGCTGCGTACTAATTGCAGTTTGACTTTGGAGTTAGATGTTGTCATTTATAGATTCCTAATCTTTTGGTCTTAGCCGAGAATCTCTTCAACTGACTTACCGCGCTTGGCAGCAATTTCAGAAGGAGTGCTCATCTTGCTCAAGCCATCAATCGTTGCACGAACCATGTTGTAAGGGTTTGTTGAGCCAAGTGACTTAGCAACAACGTTAGTTACACCCATTACATCGAAAATTGCGCGCATTGGGCCACCAGCGATAACGCCAGTACCGTCTTTAGCTGGAGAAATCATCACGCGTGACGCGCCATGCTTACCAATCACAGTGTGTTGCAAAGTACCTTTACGTAAGGAAACTTTGATCATCTTGCGACGTGCTTCGTCCATTGCCTTTTGAACAGCAACTGGAACTTCTTTTGATTTGCCTTTGCCCATGCCGATACGACCATCGCCATCGCCAACTACAGTGAGTGCAGCGAAGCCGAGAATACGACCACCCTTAACCACTTTAGTTACACGATTAACAGCAATCATCTTCTCGCGAAGACCGTCATCACGCTCTTCGTTTTGCATCTTGTTTTGCATTTTTGCCATGTTTTTTCCTAAACCCTATTAGAACTTCAGGCCGGCTTCACGCGCAGCTTCAGCTAAGGCCTTAATACGGCCGTGGTAACGATGACCGGAACGATCAAAAGCAACATCACTAACGCCTGCTTTAACAGCACGCTCAGCAACTAATTTGCCGATTTGTTTAGCCGCATCAGCGTTGCCGCCGTTTTTGATCGCTTGGCGCAAATCTTTTTCCATTGTTGAAGCAGCTGCTACAACTTTGGTTCCACATGGGCTGTATACCTGTGCAGAAATGTGTGAGTTGCTACGGATAACTGTTAAGCGATTTGCCAATGCTTCGGCAATGCGAATACGAGTCTGCCTAGCGCGTCTTTGTCTGGATTCGTCTTTATTCATTTTTTAATCTCGCTTACTTCTTCTTAGTTTCTTTCAGGTGTACAACCTCATCCACGTAGCGAACGCCCTTGCCTTTGTATGGCTCTGGTGAACGGTATGCGCGAACTTCAGCAGCAACCTGGCCAACTTGCTGCTTGTTGGAACCTTTAATAATGATTTCAGTTTGAGTTGGAGTCTCAGCTTTTACACCCTTTGGCAGGTTGTAAATAATGTCGTGTGAGAAACCTAACTGCAACTTCAATGTTTCGCCCTGAGCAGCAGCACGGTAACCAACGCCTACCAAGCTGAGCTTGCGCTCAAAGCCAGTAGTTACGCCAACAACCATGTTGTTTACTAAAGCGCGGGCTGTACCTGACTGTGCACCAGCTTCTGGTGTGTCGTTATTTAAAACAACTGTCAATACGCCATCTTCTTGTTTCAAACCAACAGAAGGATGCAAGTTATGTGTCAAAGTTCCCAATGGGCCTTTAACAGTAATGTTTGCACCGTTGATGCTGATTTCAGCGCCCTTAGGGACTGGAATAGGTGATTTACCAACGCGGGACATATTTCTCTCCTTACGCGACGTAGCAAATAACTTCGCCACCAACGCCGTTTGCACGAGCTTTGCGGTCTGTCATTACGCCTTGTGGGGTTGAAATAATTGCAATGCCCAAGCCATTCATCACTTCAGGAATGTCGTGGCGGCCTTTGTAGATGCGTAGACTTGGTGTAGAAACACGGTCAATACGCTCAATAACAGGGCGGCCTGCGTAGTATTTGAGTTCAATGTGTAGCACTGGCTTAGCTGCTTCACCTTTGATTTCAAAACTATCGATATAACCTTCATCCTGCAAGACTTTTGCAATAGCTACTTTAACTTTTGACGACGGCATCAAGACTACGGGTTTCTGCACTGCTTGCGCATTGCGGATCCTTGTCAACATGTCGGCGATTGGATCGCTGATACTCATGAGTTCTCCTAATTCTTTCGCCGCTTACCAGCTGGCCTTGGTTAAACCGGGGATTTCGCCACGGAAGGCGATTTCACGAATCTTGCTACGCGCTAAACCAAACTTACTGAATACACCGCGTGGACGACCGGTTAATGAACAACGATTTCTTTGACGAATCGGGCTTGCGTTACGTGGAAGTGCCTGTAGCTTCAAGCGAGCTTCATAGCGCTCTTCATCACTGCGTGATTGATCAGCAATGATTGCCTTGAGTTCAGCACGCTTTACAGCGTACTTCTCTACAGTTTTAGCGCGCTTATTCTCGCGCTCAATTAGGGATAGTTTTGCCACGTTAGCCTCTTAATTGCGGAATGGGAATTTGAACGCTGCTAACAAAGCTTTTGCTTCTTCGTCAGTCTTAGCGGTCGTCGTAATACTGATATTGAGACCACGGAGGGCGTCAATTTTGTCGTATTCGATTTCAGGGAAAATGATTTGCTCTTTAACGCCGATGTTGTAGTTACCACGGCCGTCAAATGCCTTACCGGAAATTCCGCGGAAGTCACGTACGCGTGGCAAAGCAACAGTTACGAAACGATCTAAAAATTCATACATGCGCTGACCGCGCAATGTCACCATGGCACCGATTGGGTAACCTTGACGAATTTTGAAACCAGCAATCGCTTTTTTCGCTTTTGTCACAACTGGCTTTTGACCTGCTACTTTAGTCAAATCACCAACTGCATTTTCGATAATTTTCTTGTCGTTCACTGCATCGCCCAAGCCCATGTTCAGGGTTACCTTAGTGATACGTGGAACTTCCATTACTGACTTGTAACCAAACTTGGCGATCAAATCAGCAACAACTTTAGCTTGATAGTGTTCTTGAAAACGTGTGCTCATAATTTCTCCGTGCCCCTTATGCGCTTAAAGTTGCGCCAGTGGTTTTGAGGAAACGTTGCTTTTTACCGTCCACGAGTTTGATACCAACACGTGATGGTTTGCCGTTACCGTCAACCACAGCCACATTAGAAATGTGAACAGGCATCGTCTTGTCAATCATGCCGCCAGTAACACCGGCTGCTGGATTTGGCTTAACGCTCTTTTTGTAAATATTTACGCCTTCGATTACTAATTTGTTCTCGAGAACGGCTGTAACTGTTCCTTGCTTGCCCTTATCGCGGCCAGTCAACAGAACTACTGAATCACCTTTACGAATCTTTTTCATATCAGCCTCTTAAATAACTTCGGGGGCGAGAGAAACGATCTTCATGAACTTCTCAGTACGCAATTCGCGCGTAACTGGTCCAAAGATACGTGTGCCGATTGGCTCTAACTTAGCGTTGAGCAATACCGCAGCGTTTCCATCGAACTTAATCAATGAGCCGTCTGGACGGCGAACACCCTTAGCAGTTCTCACTACTACGGCGTTATAAATATCACCTTTTTTTACACGGCCACGTGGAGCAGCGGACTTTACAGTCACTTTAATGACATCACCGATACTGGCGTAACGACGCTTAGAGCCGCCCAATACCTTGATGCACAAAACTTCACTGGCGCCTGTGTTATCGGCGACCTGTAATCTACTTTCGGTCTGAATCATTTTTTAATCCCCAACTTGTTAGCCAAAGGCAAACAGTCTTGGTTCCGTCTATGGGCTTTAACGAAAGTTAAAACCCGGAATTAATGAAAAAACACTGCTTCTCCCAATAAAACCAGAGAAGCTTTCTATCATACTACGCAAAACAGGGATTTGGCAAGAAAGTTCGCCAAAATCCCTAATATTTCTTTAAATACCTTTGGATTCTTGAACTAAACGGGTCACAACCCAAGATTTAGTGCGTGAAATTGGCTTAGATTCAGCAATTTCAACGGTATCACCCATCTTGTATTGGCCAGCTTCGTCATGAGCATGGTATTTTTTGGACTGTCCAACATATTTGCCATAAAGCGCATGTTTTACTTGGCGCTCAACTAGCACAGTCACAGTTTTTTGCATTTTATCGCTAACGACACGACCCACAAGGGTGCGGCGCAAGGGTTTAGATAATTCTGTCATATCCCTTTTTCCTTATTTCTGTGCAGTTTTTTGAGTAATAAAAGTCTTTACGCGAGCAATTTCACGCTTAGTTTTACCCAATTGGCTGGTATTTGTGAGTTGCTGAGTACCCTTTTGCATACGGAGCTTGAAGCTAGTCTTCAAGAGCTCTGTTAATTCTGCGTTCAAGGCAACCAGATCTTTGGATGCTAATTCTGTCTTTTTCATAATCTCTATCCCGATCAACCTAAGTGGCGAATCACGAAAGTGGTTTGCAATGGCAACTTAGCAGCAGCAAGCTTGAAAGCCTCGCGCGCCAAACCTTCATCCACACCATCCATCTCGTACAAAATCTTGCCTGGTTGAATTTCTGCTACGTAGTACTCTGGATTACCTTTACCGTTACCCATACGTACTTCAGCTGGCTTTTGTGAAATTGGCTTGTCTGGGAAAATACGAATCCAGATACGACCACCACGCTTAATGTGACGTGTCATTGCGCGACGTGCAGATTCAATCTGACGTGCAGTCAAACGACCACGGCCAATAGCTTTCAATCCAAAGTCACCAAAGGCTACTGAACTACCGCGTGTTGCCACGCCAGTGTTACGTCCCTTTTGTTCCTTGCGATACTTACGACGCTTTGGTTGTAGCATGCTTACTCTCCTGACTTCTGCGCTTCAGCACTTGGGGCTTCAGCGGCTTTCGGTGCACGCTTTACCGCTGGCTTAGCAGCAACTAAAGGCTTGCTGTCAGCTGCTGGTTTGCGTGCGGTTGTTTTAGCTGGTGCGCGACGTGGCTTTTTCTCTTCAGCTGCTGGCTCTGCTGTTACTGCTACAGCATCAGCACCGCGGCCTAATGTATCGCCTTTGTATACCCAAACTTTTACACCGATGATGCCGTATGTTGTTTCCGCTTCTGAAGTTGCGTAATCAATATCAGCCTTCAGTGTATGAAGTGGAACACGACCTTCACGGTACCATTCGCGACGTGCAATTTCAGCGCCATTCAAACGACCAGAAGACATGATCTTGATTCCTTGTGCACCTAGGCGCATTGCATTTTGCATTGCACGCTTCATTGCACGGCGGAACATGATGCGCTTCTCTAACTGTTGAGTAATAGAGTCAGCGATCAATTGAGCATCAACTTCAGGCTTACGAATTTCTTCGATGTTCACATGGACTGGAACGCCCATACGCTTCTGGAGTTCACGACGGAGAACTTCAATATCTTCACCTTTTTTACCGATCACAACACCTGGGCGTGAGCTGTAAATAGTGATACGCGCGTTCTTTGCAGGACGCTCGATAATAACTTTACTTACTGATGCATTCTTCAACTTCTTCTTGAGATAGATGCGGACATCTACGTCCTCTTTAAGCATCTTCGCAAAATCAGTATTGTTTGCATACCACTTTGATGTCCAGTTCTTCGTTACCGAGAGTCGGAATCCGGTTGGGTTTATCTTTTGTCCCATATCTTCCCTTAGTTACTCAAGGTCACGGTGATGTGACATGTTTGTTTTTCGATTTGATTACCGCGACCCTTAGCACGTGCTGTGAAGCGCTTCAAGGAAGTACCTTTATCAACAATAATTGTTGAAACCTTGAGCTCATCAATATCAGCACCCTTATTGTGTTCAGCGTTGGCCATTGCGGACTCAACAACTTTCTTCACAATGAAGGCAGCTTTCTTGGGGCTGAAATTCAAAATGTTCATAGCGCGAGCAATTGGCAAACCACGGATTTGATCAGCGACCAAACGTGTCTTTTGCGCAGAAATGCGGGCGCCCTTGTGAATAGCTTTAACTTCCATCATCATCCCCTTACTTCTTCGTTACTTTCTTGTCAGCAGCGTGACCTTTGAAAGTACGGGTCAAGGCAAATTCGCCTAACTTATGACCCACCATGTTTTCTGATACATATACCGGAACGTGTTGACGACCGTTATGCACAGCAATCGTCAGACCAATAAAGTCTGGGAGGATTGTTGAACGGCGTGACCAAGTTTTGATCGGCTTTTTGTCTTTGTTGGCTTGTGCAACTTCAACTTTTTTTACTAAGCTGGCGTCGCAAAATGGGCCTTTTTTAGCTGAACGTGTCATATCTATTTATCCTTATCGCTTAACGTTTTTGACGACGTTGAACGATCATCGAAGTTGTACGCTTATTGCGACGTGTACGATAACCTTTGGTTGGTGTGCCCCATGGGGAGACAGGTACACGGCCTTCGCCAGTTCTACCTTCACCACCACCGTGTGGGTGATCTACTGGGTTCATTGCCACACCGCGAACGGTTGGGCGAATACCACGCCAGCGATTTGCACCAGCTTTACCGATAACGCGCAAGCTATGCTCTTCATTACCAACTTCACCAATAGTGGCACGGCAATCGATCAAAATACGACGTACTTCACCTGAGCGCAAGCGCACCTGAGCGTATACACCTTCACGAGCCAATAACACGGCGGAGCCGCCAGCAGAACGTGCGATTTGAGCACCTTTACCTGGCAACATTTCTACACAGTGAATCGTGCTACCAACTGGAATGTTGCGGATTGGCAAGTTGTTACCAGACTTGATTGGGGCTTCAGAGCCACTCATCAATGCCTGACCAACAGTCATGCCTTTTGCAGCAAGAATATAGCGACGCTCACCATCAGCAAACACGATCAATGCAATATTTGCACTGCGGTTTGGATCGTATTCCAAGCGTTCAACTTTTGCTGGAATACCATCTTTGTCATTGCGTTTGAAATCAACAACACGATAGTGATGCTTATGACCACCACCTTTATGACGGGTAGTGATGTGACCGTTGTTGTTACGGCCCGCTTTTTGAAACTGTGGCTCGAGCAATGGTGCAAAAGGTTTACCTTTATGGAGGTCAGGATTGACCACCTTGACCATTGAGCGACGACCTGGTGAGGTCGGTTTTGTCTTCATCAAAGGCATGATTAATTCGCCTCCGCTTCAAAGTTAATTTCTTGACCTGGCTTCAAGCTAACGTAGGCCTTCTTAGTGTGGTCACGACGACCTTCAAAACGGCCATAGCGCTTTGGCTTACCTTTTTGATTTACGATTTGAACAGAGTCAACTTGCACTTTGAAGAGCAACTCAACCGCTTGTTTCACATCGCTCTTATTAGCGTCGCGTGTAACTTGGAATACCACTTGTTCGTTTTTCTCTGCAACCATAGTTGCTTTTTCAGAGATAACCGGTCCAAGCAGAACCTTCATCAAGCTGTGATCGTTTTTACGGACTTGGCTCATTTCAGCAACTCCTCAATTTTTGCGATCGCTGCTTTGCTTACCAATACTTTTTTGTATTGAACTAAAGCTAATGGATCAGCGTGCTGTGGCTCACATACAGCAACCTTATGCAAGTTGCGTGATGCCAAGTACAAATTCTCGCTAACCTGATCAACGATGATCAAGACTGAATCCAAGCCCATTGCTTTAACTTTGTCAGCTAAAACTTTAGTCTTTGGAGCATCAAGATTAAATTGGTCAACAACATTCAAACGACCTTCGCGTGCTAATTGAGACAAAATTGATCTCATACCAGCGCGGTACATTTTCTTGTTTACTTTTTGGCTGAAATTTTCTTCAGGTGAATTCGGGAATATACGACCACCTCCACGCCACAGCGGGGAAGAGCTCATACCAGCACGTGCACGACCAGTACCTTTTTGACGCCAAGGTTTTTTGGTTGTGTGCTTAACTTGCTCACGGTCTTTTTGTGCACGGTTACCACTACGTGCATTTGCTTGGTAAGCCACAACAACTTGGTGTACCAATGCTTCGTTATATTCGCGCTCGAATACTTCTGGTGAGGCTTGAACGCCTGCGCCCAAAGTTCCGTTGTCTTGGAGAAGCTTAAGTTCCATATTCGCTCTCCTTATTTCTTCTTCAACGGTGTCTTCACCGCTGGAGTAACAATAACTTTACCGCCTGGGGCACCTGGAATAGCGCCTTTAACCATGATGAGATTGCGTTCTGCATCAATGCGTGCGATGACTAAATTTTGTACAGTGCGTGTTTCGTCACCAAGGTGGCCTGTCATGCGCTTACCTGGGAAAACACGACCTGGATCTTGCGCCATACCGATAGAACCCGGCACGTTATGTGAACGTGAGTTACCGTGTGACGCGCGACCTGAAGCGAAGTGATGGCGCTTGATGGTACCGGCATAGCCTTTACCAATCGTTACACCTTGTACGTCCACTTTTTGGCCGGCAGCAAATGCAGTGTCAGCAGGAATTACTTGTCCTGGTGTCATTTCTGCGATTTTTGCTGCATCTAAATGAAATTCGTTGAGACCGTTACCAGCCATCACACCCGCTTTAGCGAAGTGACCAGCCATTGCTTTGGTAACGCGTGTAGCTCTACGTGTGCCATGTGCCAACTGGATAGCATCATAGCCATCAGTTGCCTGGGTCTTGATTTGAGCGATTCTGTTGTCGCTCACGTCAATTACGGTGACAGGAATTGCTTCCCCTTCGTCCGTAAATAGACGGGTCATGCCGATCTTGCGACCGATTAAGCCTAAGCTCATATTCATGCTCCACGCCGACTTCGATTGGTCGGCAAAATTAATTTAAGTGATTTACAAGTAAAAGTACTTCTAAATCAATAAGTTACGACGTTTTTAATGCTGATAAAACCTTTAAATTCGCCCAAATAATTGAGCGAAGCCTTAGATTCTATCCCGAAAGGCCAGTCTTGGCAAGCGCTAAGACTGGAAATACTGAATTACTGCAACTTAATTTCGACGTCCACACCTGCTGGGAGGTCTAATTTCATCAAGGCATCTACTGTTTTCTCTGTAGGATCAACGATATCCATCAAACGCAAATGGGTACGAATCTCTAACTGGTCACGTGATGTCTTGTTTACGTGTGGTGAACGGAGAATGTCAAAGCGCTCGATACGTGTTGGCAAAGGTACTGGACCCTTAACAACTGCACCAGTACGCTTAGCTGTATCAACGATTTCAGCTGCAGACTGGTCGATCAAACGGTAATCAAATGCTTTAAGACGAATACGAATTTTTTGGTTTTGCATATTAATTCCAAAGAGCGTTGTGGTGCTGCCACGTTATATTTCTAAAGAGCTCGGTGACATCCGCAGCACGGACGTCACCGGTTAGCAAACCGCTAAATATTTACTGCTATTAAGCCAAAATCTTTGCAACCACGCCGGCGCCAACAGTACGGCCACCTTCACGGATCGCAAAACGTAAACCTTCTTCCATCGCGATTGGAGCGATGAGTTTTACGGTAATCGTGACGTTATCACCAGGCATAACCATTTCTTTGTCTTTTGGCAACTCGATTGAACCAGTTACGTCCGTTGTACGGAAGTAGAACTGTGGACGATAGTTGTTAAAGAATGGAGTATGACGACCACCTTCATCTTTACCCAAGATGTAAACCTCGGCTGTAAAGTGAGTATGTGGGGTGATTGAACCTGGCTTAGCCAATACTTGGCCGCGCTCAACTTCTTCACGTTTTGTACCGCGTAACAAGATACCAACGTTATCGCCTGCTTGACCTTGGTCGAGCAATTTGCGGAACATTTCAACACCAGTACAAGTTGTCTTGAGTGTTGGTTTGATACCGATAATTTCAATCTCTTCACCAACTTTAACGATACCGCGCTCGATACGGCCTGTAACAACAGTACCGCGACCGGAGATAGAGAACACGTCCTCTACTGGCATCAAGAACGCACCGTCAACAGCACGCTCTGGGGTTGGGATGTATGAGTCAAGTGCTTCAGCCAACTTCATGATGGCTTCTTTACCCAATGGGCCTTCGTCGCCTTCAAGAGCTAACTTAGCAGAACCTTGAACGATTGGTGTGTCATCGCCTGGGAAGTCGTACTTAGATAGAAGCTCACGAACTTCCATTTCTACGAGTTCTAACAACTCAGCGTCATCAACCATGTCGCACTTGTTCAAAAATACGATGATGTATGGAACACCAACTTGGCGTGCCAAGAGGATGTGCTCACGAGTTTGTGGCATTGGGCCGTCAGCTGCAGAGCAAACCAAAATAGCGCCGTCCATCTGAGCAGCACCAGTAATCATGTTCTTAACGTAGTCAGCATGTCCTGGGCAATCAACGTGAGCGTAGTGACGATTCGCTGTCTCATACTCAACGTGTGCTGTATTAATAGTAATACCGCGTGCTTTTTCTTCTGGAGCAGCATCGATCTGATCGTATGCTTTTGCTTCGCCACCGAATGCTTTTGAAAGCACAGTTGCAATAGCTGCTGTCAATGTGGTTTTACCGTGGTCAACGTGACCGATTGTGCCTACGTTTACGTGCGGTTTTGTCCGCTCAAACTTTTCTTTTGCCATTTTTTTGTCTGCCTTCTTAGCTAGTCAATATTCAAAATAATGTGGATAAATTACTTCGCTTTAGCAGCCATAACTGCTTCAGCAACGTTCTTAGGTGCTTCGGAATAATGCTTAAATTCCATGGTGTAGGTAGCGCGACCTTGGGTCAACGAGCGCAAGCCAGTTGAGTAACCAAACATCTCTGCCAATGGCACTTCAGCGCGAACGATCTTACCGCCCCCTGGAATGTCATCCATACCTTGCAAAATACCGCGACGTGATGAGAGGTCACCCATTACGTTACCCATGAAATCTTCTGGTGTTTCAACTTCAACAGCCATCATTGGTTCAAGCAACACTGGTGATGCTTTGCGCATACCGTCTTTGAATGCCATCGAGCCCGCCATCTTAAATGCGTTTTCGTTAGAGTCAACGTCATGGTATGAACCGAAGAACAATGTTGCTTTGATATCTACAACTGGATAGCCAGCCAAAATACCGGAGTTCAATGTTTCGATAATTCCTTTTTCTACTGCAGGGATGTATTCACGTGGAACAACACCGCCCTTAATAGCGTCAACGAATTCAAAACCTTTTCCTGGTGCCTGTGGCTCTAACTTCAATACCACGTGACCGTATTGACCACGACCACCAGACTGCTTAACGAATTTACCTTCGATCTCTTCGCAAACCTTACGAATCGTTTCACGGTATGCAACTTGTGGCTTACCAACAGTTGCTTCAACACCGAATTCACGCTTCATACGGTCAACCAAAATTTCCAAGTGGAGCTCGCCCATACCGGAAATAATTGTTTGGCCAGACTCTTCGTCTGTCTTCACGCGGAAAGAAGGATCTTCTTGTGCCAAGCGATTCAAAGCAAGACCCATTTTTTCTTGGTCAGCTTTTGTCTTTGGCTCTACAGCTTGAGAGATCACTGGCTCTGGGAATACCATGCGCTCCAAAATAACAATGCTATCTGGATCACATAATGTTTCGCCAGTAGTTGCGTCTTTTAGACCAACTGCAGCAGCGATATCGCCAGCGAACACTTCTTTAATTTCTTCACGTTCGTTTGCATGCATTTGCAACAAACGACCAACACGCTCTTTTTTACCCTTGATTGGGTTGTAGATTGTGTCGCCAGATTTCATTATACCTGAGTAAACACGGAAGAAGATGAGCTGGCCAACAAATGGGTCAGTCATGATCTTAAATGCCAATGCTGAAAACTTCGCATTGTCAGAAGCTTCACGTGTTGTTGGTGTGCCATCTTCCAATTCACATGGAACTGGTGGAACGTCCAATGGTGAAGGCAACAATTCAACAACCGCATCCAACATCGCCTGAACACCTTTGTTTTTGAAAGCTGTTCCGCACAACATTGGAACGATTTCATTGGCGATAGTACGTTGACGCAATGCTGCTTTAATTTCTTCTTCGGTCAAGCCTTCGCCGCCAAGATACTTTTCCATCAACTCTTCTGAACTCTCTGCAGCAGCTTCGAGCATTTTCTCGCGCCACTCTTCAGCAGAAGCTTGCAATTCAGCAGGGATATCTTCGTAAGTAAATTTTGTACCTTGTGAAGCCTCATCCCAATAGATGGCCTTCATCTTCACCAAGTCCACAACGCCTTTGAAGTTTTCTTCAGCGCCGATTGGAATTTGGATCAAGATAGGATTTGCTTTGAGACGCATCTTCATTTGGTCGTAGACCTTGAAGAAGTTCGCACCAGTACGGTCCATCTTGTTTACGAAAGCTAAACGTGGAACTTGATACTTGTTAGCCTGACGCCAAACAGTTTCGGATTGTGGCTGTACACCACCTACTGCACAGTAAACCATGCAAGCGCCATCCAAAACGCGCATTGAACGCTCAACTTCAATAGTGAAATCTACGTGTCCTGGGGTATCAATAATGTTGATACGGTGCTCTGGGAAATTACCAGCCATGCCCTTCCAGAACGTTGTAGTAGCAGCAGAAGTAATCGTGATACCACGCTCTTGCTCTTGCTCCATCCAGTCCATGGTTGCAGCACCATCATGTACTTCACCAATTTTGTGATTAACACCGGTGTAGAACAAAACGCGCTCTGTTGTTGTTGTCTTACCTGCGTCAATGTGCGCAGAAATACCGATATTGCGGTATTTGTCGATAGGGGTTTTACGTGCCACTGTTGGTACCTTTTCTTTACTGTGCGATTAGAAGCGGAAATGTGAGAAAGCTTTGTTAGCTTCTGCCATACGGTGAACTTCTTCGCGCTTCTTCATTGCTCCGCCGCGACCTTCTGCAGCTTCTAATAATTCGTTGGCCAAACGTTGAGCCATAGATTTTTCACCGCGCTTTTTAGCGGCTTCGCGCACCCAGCGCATTGCCAAAGCAGAACGGCGTGATGGGCGAACTTCAACAGGTACCTGGTAGTTAGCGCCACCAACACGACGGCTCTTCACCTCAACCATTGGCTTAACGTTGCCCATAGCTGTTGAGAAAACTTCGAGTGGTTCTTTGTTTGCTTTTTTCTCGATGTGATCAAAGGCACCGTAAACGATACGCTCTGCAACCGATTTCTTGCCGTCCAACATCAGGACGTTCATGAATTTTGCTACTTCTACATTGCCGAATTTTGGATCAGGCAAGATTTCCCGTTTGGGAACTTCACGACGACGTGGCATAACTACTCCTTCAGTTCAGTTAGGGGTGGCCCACATGGATCACCCGCTCCGGCCGTCCTACTATCCAGAGAATCCCTAGACGGAACGGCCACTTACTTGTCTTTAAAGTCTGACAAACGAAGACTTACTGCAAATACTTTAAGTTGCTATTAAGCAGCTTTCTTAGCGCGCTTAGCACCGTACTTGGAACGTGACTGCTTACGGTCTTTAACACCTTGCAAGTCAAGTGAGCCACGAACGATGTGGTAACGAACACCTGGCAAATCCTTTACACGACCACCACGAATCAACACTACTGAGTGTTCCTGGAGGTTATGGCCTTCACCACCAATGTATGAAATCACTTCAAAACCATTGGTTAAGCGAACTTTAGCTACTTTACGTAGCGCAGAGTTAGGCTTCTTAGGAGTGGTTGTGTACACACGTGTACATACACCACGGCGCTGCGGGCTGTTTTGCAGCGCAGGGCTCTTGCTTTTAACGGTCAGCCGGGTTCTTGGCTTACGTAATAATTGATTAATTGTTGGCATAAAATAGCTCGGTTAGTACTTCTTTGTTGCTTTCTTCAAGAAAATCAATGACTTAGAGAAAGCCTAGGTCAAAACGACCCTCTTCTGAATCAGTAGAACTCAGCATTCTAGCCTGGCCAGCCCTTTCCGTCAACCTCGAGGGAAAAAACTGGCCATTTCTGGCCAGGAATACCAAATTAGCTTGGATCAGCCTCCCCAGCAGGAGCAATCACTTCAGCCTCTATTTCTACAGGCATATCAGCCATTGCTTCCTCTTCGGCGGCAATCATTTGAGCGCGATCACGCTCGAATTGCTCTCTGACCTTGCGTGCACGGCGGTAAGACAAGCCGGTACCAGCAGGGATCAGGCGACCAATAATGACGTTTTCCTTGAGGCCACGGAGTGTATCGGTCTTGCCCATAATTGCGGCTTCGGTCAATACTCGGGTGGTTTCTTGGAAAGAAGCCGCTGAAATGAAGCTGTCTGTCGACAAGGATGCCTTAGTAATACCGAGCAACACATTCTCGAACTGAGCTGGGCGCTTACCTTGTGCAATCACAGCATCGTTTGCGTCATACAACTTAGAACGCTCAACTTGCTCACCAGTGATGTAGGCAGTATCGCCACCATCAGTAATTTGCACACGACGCAACATTTGACGCACGATGACTTCAATGTGCTTGTCATTAATCTTCACGCCTTGCAAACGGTAAACGTCTTGAACTTCGTCCACGATGTAGATCGCCAACTCTTCAATACCTCTGAGTGTCAAGATGTCATGCGGATCGGCAGGGCCTTCCACAATCATCTCGCCCTTGTTCACAACTTGACCGTCATGAACGAGAACTTGTTTCTCTTTAGGAATCAAGAATTCATTAGCTTCGCCATCCATATCAGTAATAACTAAACGTTGCTTACCTTTGGTTTCTTTACCGAAGGAAACTGTTCCAGTTACTTTAGCCAATACAGCAGCATCTTTTGGTGAACGTGCTTCGAACAATTCAGCAACGCGTGGCAAACCACCGGTAATGTCGCGAGTCTTCTGTGATTCGATTGGAATACGTGCCAATACTTCACCAACTTCAACTTTTTGACCATCTTTAACAGTGATCAAAGCGCCAACTTGCAAACCGATGTTTACTGGGTGATCTGTACCCGCAATCATCACTTCGCCGCCCTTGTCATCAACCAAGTTGATCATTGGACGAACGCCTTTGCTAGCAGCACTACGACGCTTACCGTCAATCACCACCAAAGTGGAGAGGCCGGTTACTTCGTCAACCTGCTTAGCTACAGTAACGCCTTCTTCAACGTTGTCGAAGCGAGCAATACCGGCGTACTCAGAAATGATTGGACGTGTTAACGGATCCCAAGTTGCTAAGCTTGCGCCAGCCTTGACTGCAGCATCCTCTTTTAACAAGAGAGTTGCGCCGTAAGGCACTTTATGACGCTCGCGCTCACGACCGTTGTCGTCAATGATCAAAGCTTCGCCTGAACGTGAAATCACGATCTGCTCACCTTTTGCATTCTTAACAACGCGCATCGTGCCTGAGAACTTCAAAGCGCCATTAGACTTAGCTTCGATGTTGCTTGCAACTAGTGCACGTGACGCTGC
Organism: Polynucleobacter sp. 80A-SIGWE; assembly: GCF_018882295.1. Lineage (GTDB taxonomy): Bacteria > Pseudomonadota > Gammaproteobacteria > Burkholderiales > Burkholderiaceae > Polynucleobacter. The sequence continues at coordinate 351,516 of NZ_JACVOR010000001.1, read as the reverse complement.
GCCACCAATGTGGAAGGTACGCATAGTTAACTGTGTGCCTGGCTCACCGATTGACTGAGCAGCGATAACGCCAACTGCCTCACCAACGTTCACCAAACCACCGCGACCTAAATCACGGCCGTAGCACTTAGCGCACAAGCCAAAGCGAGTTAAGCATGACAATACTGTGCGAACTTTAACTTCGTCGATACCCAATGCAACGATTTGATCAACATGATCTTCGTCGAGCAATGTGTCGTTAGGAACAATGACTTCTTGTGTGTCAGGGTGAACGATGTCACCGATACATACACGACCCAAAATACGGTCACGCAATGCTTCGATAATTTCACCGCCTTCAACAAGCGCCTTCATCGTTACGCCAGAAGTTGCGCCGCAATCTTCTTCAATAACCACGAGGTCTTGAGTTACGTCGCATAAACGACGTGTCAAGTAACCAGAGTTTGCTGTCTTCAACGCTGTATCGGCCAGACCTTTACGAGCACCGTGGGTTGAGATGAAGTACTGCAACACGTTCAAACCTTCACGGAAGTTCGCAGTAATTGGAGTTTCAATAATGGAGCCATCAGGCTTCGCCATCAAACCACGCATACCAGCCAACTGACGAATCTGCGCTGCAGATCCACGCGCACCAGAATCCGCCATCATGTAGATGGAATTGAAAGATTCTTGACGCACAGTTTTACCGTTACGGTCGAGTACGTCAACGTGTGACAACTCATCCATCATCGCCTTACCAACTTGGTCACCAGCGGCACCCCAAATATCAACCACGTTGTTATAACGCTCTTGATTGGTTACGAGACCTGACATGAACTGCTTGTCATATTCCTTAACCTTGGTAGATGCTTCAGTGATGATGCGCTCTTTAGAAGTTGGAATTAGCATATCGTCGATCGCAACCGAGATACCGGCGTTAGTCGCCAAGCGGAAACCAGACTGCAAGAGACGGTCAGCAAAAATAACTGTTTCACGAAGACCGCACTTACGGAATGAAGTGTTGATCAAGCGTGAGATTTCTTTTTTCTTCAGAGGCTTATTGATTTCCTCGAAAGACATGCCTTTAGGCAAAATTTCTGACAAGATTGCACGGCCAACTGAAGTTTGATAGATCTTGGTCTTTTCAGCAAAACGCGCTTCGCCCTCTGCCTTCTTGTCCACAATCTCGAACTCAGTAATACGTACAGCAACGCGTGAAGCCAATTCAACCTGGCCGGCCTCGTATGCACGAATTACTTCAGTGATATTTGCGAAGACCATGCCTTCGCCTTTACCGTTAATCTTGTCACGAGTAGCGTAGTACAGACCCAACACCACGTCCTGTGAAGGAACGATGGATGGCTCGCCGTTAGCTGGGAACAACACGTTGTTCGAAGCCAACATCAATGTACGTGCTTCCATTTGCGCTTCGAGCGACAAAGGAACGTGAACCGCCATTTGGTCACCGTCAAAGTCGGCGTTAAATGCCGCGCAGACTAATGGGTGCAATTGGATTGCTTTACCTTCAATCAGCATTGGCTCGAAAGCCTGGATACCGAGACGGTGCAATGTAGGCGCACGGTTCAACATGATTGGATGTTCACGAATCACTTCTTCGAGAATGTCCCAAACGATTGGAGTCTGACTTTCAACTTCTTTCTTCGCAGCCTTAATAGTGGTTGCAATTCCCAAAGTCTCAAGCTTGTTGAAAATAAATGGCTTGAACAATTCCAAGGCCATCAATTTTGGTAAGCCGCACTGATGCAATTTCAATGTAGGGCCAACCACGATGACTGAACGACCTGAGTAGTCAACACGTTTACCCAACAAGTTTTGACGGAAACGACCGCTCTTACCTTTAATCATCTCAGCCAAGGACTTGAGAGGACGCTTGTTAGCGCCAGTCATAGCCTTACCGCGACGACCGTTGTCGAGCAATGAGTCAACCGCTTCTTGCAACATACGTTTTTCGTTACGAACGATGATCTCTGGTGCGCGCAACTCTAACAAACGCTTGAGACGGTTGTTACGGTTAATCACGCGACGATAGAGGTCGTTCAAATCTGAAGTAGCAAAGCGACCGCCATCCAATGGCACCAATGGGCGCAATTCAGGTGGCAATACTGGCAATACTTCCATGATCATCCAGTCAGGCTTGATACCTGAAGTCTGGAACGCCTCGAGCACTTTTAAGCGCTTAGCGTATTTCTTGATCTTGGCATCGCTACCAGTAGCTTTCAAGTCAGCACGAATGGTCTCAACTTCGCGGTCGATATCAATCGAACGCAGGAGATCACGAATACCTTCAGCGCCCATGATGGCGGTAAATGCACCGTCACCATACTCTTCAGTCTTGGCAATGTACTCGTCCTCAGACATGATCTGACCGCGCTTCATCGCGCCTTCAGGAGTCATGCCAGGATCAACAACTACATATGCTTCAAAGTAAAGAACGCGCTCGATATCACGCAATGTCATATCGAGAACCATACCCAAACGGGATGGCAATGACTTCAAGAACCAGATGTGCGCTACAGGGGCTGCCAACTCAATGTGGCCCATGCGCTCACGACGTACCTTAGCAAGCGTAACTTCAACGCCACACTTCTCACAGATAACGCCACGGAACTTTAAACGCTTGTACTTACCGCATAAGCACTCGTAGTCTTTGGTTGGCCCAAAAATCTTGGCGCAGAACAAACCATCACGCTCGGGCTTAAAAGTCCGGTAGTTGATGGTTTCTGGTTTGCGTACTTCACCAAAAGACCATGAGCGAATTTTCTCAGGGGATGCAAGACCAATCTTGATGACATCAAACTGCTCATCACCCTGCGTTTGCTTAAATAAATCGAGCAATGCTTTCATATCAGTTGCGCTCCATGTCAATGTCAATACCCAACGAGCGGATTTCTTTTACCAACACGTTGAAGGATTCGGGCATGCCAGCATCAATTGTGTGCTCGCCCTTGACGATGTTTTCGTAAACCTTGGTACGGCCTGCGACGTCATCGGACTTCACTGTCAGCATTTCCTGCAAGACATATGAAGCACCGTATGCTTCGAGGGCCCAAACTTCCATCTCACCAAAGCGCTGACCACCAAACTGAGCTTTACCGCCCAGTGGCTGTTGCGTTACTAACGAGTAAGGTCCGGTTGAACGTGCATGCATCTTGTCATCGACCAAATGGTGGAGTTTCAATACGTGCATTACACCAACAGTTACAGGACGCTCAAACTGATCGCCAGTACGGCCGTCACACAAAATCATTTGCTGACGTGAAGGCGTCATCTTCAAAGAAGTAGCTACTTCTTCTGGATAGGCCAACTCGAGCATGCGTCCGATTTCAGCTTCAGTTGCACCGTCAAACACTGGAGTAGCGAATGGTAAGCCTTGGCGTAAATTCTCGGCCAAAACAGTAATCTGCTCATCAGTGAAGTTATCGATATCTTCGATACGACCGGTTTCGTTGTAAAGCTGCTTCATGAACTTACGGAGTTCAGCTTGTTTAGCTTGTTGACGAACCATCTCATCAATACGCTTACCAATACCTTGAGCTGCCCAACCTAAGTGGGTTTCCAAGATCTGACCTACGTTCATACGGGAAGGAACACCCAATGGGTTCAAGACGATGTCAACAGGGCGTCCGTCAGCCATAAATGGCATGTCTTCTGCAGGGGCGATTTTAGAAACCACGCCTTTGTTACCGTGACGACCGGCCATCTTGTCACCAGGCTGTAAGCGACGCTTAACTGCCAAGTACACCTTAACCATCTTCGTTACGCCAGGCTGCAAATCATCGCCTTGGGTAAGTTTGGTGCGCTTTTCTTCAAAAGCTTCATCAAATTGCTTACGCTTTGCTTCGATAGAAGATTTGATTGCCTCAACTTGTGTGGCAACCTCATCATCTGCTGGACGAACATCAAACCAATGGTATTTATCTAAGCTAGCAAGGTATTCCTTGTCGATCTTAGTGCCTTTAGCCAACTTCTGTGGACCGCCATTGGCAACTTTGCCAATCAACAGCTTTTCTAAACGCATGAAGGCATCGCCTTCAACAATACGCAACTGGTCGTTTAAGTCCAAACGATAGCGTTGTAATTCTTCTTGAATAATTGACTGTGCACGTGCATCGCGCTCAATACCTTCACGGGTAAAGACTTGAACATCAATAACAGTACCGATCATTCCAGATGGAACGCGCAAAGAAGTATCTTTAACATCAGATGCTTTTTCACCGAAGATCGCACGGAGGAGCTTCTCTTCCGGAGTGAGAGTAGTCTCGCCCTTTGGAGTTACCTTACCAACCAATACGTCACCAGCTTCAACTTCAGCACCGATGTAAACAATACCGCTCTCATCCAAACGGGAGAGTTGTGACTCAGCCAAGTTGGAGATATCGCGTGTAATTTCTTCTGAACCAAGCTTAGTATCACGAGCAACAACCGACAACTCTTCAATATGAATAGAGGTGTAACGGTCATCAGCAACAACTTTCTCAGAGATCAAGATTGAATCTTCGAAGTTGTAACCGTTCCATGGCATAAATGCCACAGTCATGTTTTGACCCAAAGCCAACTCACCTAAGTCGGTAGATGCACCATCAGCAACTACGTCGCCACGGGCTACACGATCACCAGCCTGAACGATTGGACGTTGGTTGATGTTGGTATTTTGGTTTGAACGGGTGTACTTGATGAGGTTATAAATATCCACACCAACTTCACCAGCCGCTGTCTCGTCATCGTTTACACGAATAACTACACGGTTTGCGTCAACATAGTCAACGATACCGCCACGGGAAGCCAAAATAACTGTACCTGAGTCAACCGCAACAATGCGCTCTAAACCTGTACCAACCAATGGCTTATCTGGACGCAAGCAGGGAACCGCTTGACGTTGCATATTCGCACCCATCAACGCACGGTTCGCATCATCATGCTCCAAGAATGGAACCAATGAAGCAGCAGCAGAAACGATCTGGCTTGGAGCAACGTCGATGAAATCGATGCGCTCTGGGCTAACCATCATGGTCTCACCAGCTTGACGCGCTGAAACCAATTCATCGGCTAACTTACCGCTCTTGTCGATCGTTGCATTTGCCTGAGCAATAACGTATTTCGCTTCTTCAATCGCAGAGAGGTAAACAACTTCGTCGCTTACTTTGCTATTGGAAACTTTACGATATGGAGTCTCTAAGAAACCATGCTCATTCAAACGCGCAAATAAGGCGAGTGAGTTGATCAGACCAATGTTTGGTCCTTCTGGAGTTTCAATTGGGCAAACACGTCCATAGTGGGTTGGATGTACGTCACGCACTTCGAAACCTGCGCGCTCACGTGTCAAACCACCAGGTCCCAATGCAGAAATACGACGCTTGTGCGTGATCTCTGACAATGGGTTTGTTTGGTCCATAAACTGGGACAACTGTGAAGAACCGAAGAACTCACGAATTGCTGAAGAGATTGGCTTGCTGTTAATCAAATCATGCGGCATGAGGTTTTCAGTTTCGGCTTGGCCGAGACGTTCTTTAACCGCACGCTCAACACGTGACAAACCTGCACGGAATTGATTCTCTGCCAACTCACCTACGCAACGTACGCGACGATTACCTAAGTGATCGATGTCATCGACTTCGCCTTTACCGTTACGCAAGTCAACCAAAGACTTAATGGTGTCGAGGATATCTTCATCCGACAAAACCATTTTGCCTTCCATCTCTGAACGACCGAGACGGCTGTTAACTTTCATACGGCCAACGCGTGATAAATCGTAACTATCTTCGTTGTAGAACAAACGCTGGAACAAAGCTTCAACAGCATCTTCTGTTGGAGGCTCACCAGGACGCATCATGCGATAGATGGCGATACGAGCAGCCATTTGATCCGCAGTTTCATCAGTACGCAATGTCTGAGAAATATACGCACCAGAATCTAAATCATTGGTGTAAATGGTTTCCAATTGTTTGATGCCTGCATCGCGCAATGTAGCCAACAACTCTTCAGTGATTTCATCATTAGCGTAAGCCAAGATTTCGCCAGAGTCTGGATCAATGATGTTACGTGCAACTACGCGGCCAACTAAGTAGTCATCTGGAACTACGATGTTTTTAGTTTTAGCGGCTTCGAGTTCACGAATATGTTTTGCATTGATACGCTTATCTTTTTGAATGACTACAACGCCATTCTTGTCGAGCACATCAAAGCTAGCTAACTGACCACGCAAACGCTCTGGAACAAATTCCATTGATGCGCCATTTGCGCTCAATGAGAAATGATCAAAGTTAAAGAAGTTTGCAAGAATCTGTTCGTTGTTTAAACCAATTGCTTTGAGCAAAATAGTGACAGGCATCTTACGACGACGGTCAACGCGGAAGTACAGAATATCTTTTGGATCAAACTCGAAATCGAGCCATGAACCACGGTAAGGAATGATACGTGCTGAGAACAGCAACTTACCTGAGCTATGTGTCTTGCCCTTATCGTGTTCAAAGAACACCCCTGGGGAACGGTGCAACTGAGAAACGATAACGCGCTCAGTACCGTTGATAACAAAAGAGCCGTTATCAGTCATGAGTGGAATTTCACCCATGTAGACTTCGCTCTCTTTTACCTCTTTAACCTTAGTAGGTGCTTCGCGATCATAAATAATCAAGCGAACTTTTGCACGTAAGGCTGAGTGGTATGTGTAACCACGTTGTTGACATTCTTTAACGTCAAACGGTGGCTGTGACAACTGGTATGACACGTATTCCATACGTGCGTAACCATTGTTGGACACAATTGGGAATGCTGATGTAAAGGCAGCTTGAAGTCCCTCTGTAAGACGAGACATTGCTGGCTTTTCAGCCTGTAAAAATTTAGCGTAGGATTCCAGCTGCGTTGCGATCAGGTATGGAACCTGATGATTATTTACTCGCTTAGCAAAGCTTTTACGGACTCGCTTGCGTTCGGTGAAGCTGTAGTTCATTTCATCTCCGAATTCAGCGACTGTACAAAGATTTGGCGATTGGCCACTACCAATCACTGGCGGACAACACTAAATCGAAAGATCCAGTGTCCGACCAAACTTGCATTCTGCAGTCGTATCAGAAGGCAAACCCGATTTCAATCAGAAATGAAATCGGGTTTGACCACTAATGGTCAAACCCAACAGGGCTAGCACCCCTTTTTGAGGGGCACTAACTGAGTTTGTATTACTTGAGTTCTGCTTTAGCGCCAGCTTCTTCAAGCTTCTTCTTAGCTTCTTCAGCTGTCTTCTTATCAACAGCTTCTTTGATTGGCTTTGGTGCGCCATCAACTAAGTCTTTAGCTTCTTTCAAGCCAAGGCCAGTGATTTCGCGAACAGCCTTAATTACTGAAACTTTGTTTGCACCAGCTTCGAGCAAGTTAACAGTGAATTCTGTTTGCTCTTCAGCAGCAGCACCGCCAGCAGCGCCAGCAGGACCAGCAACAGCCATCGCTGCAGCTGAAACGCCAAACTTCTCTTCGAACGCCTTAACCAAGTCGTTCAAATCCATTACGGACATGCTACCTACTGCATCAATGATTTCTTCTTTGGTAATCGCCATTTTTAGCTCCTAATACTTAATAGTTAATCTGCGCTTATTCAGCGGCAGGGGTTTCAGGTGTTTCTGTTCCAGCTTCTGGAGCTGCGGCTGCAGGCTCAGCACTTGCTTCTGGAGCGGCGGCTTCAGCAACTACTGCTGCTGGTGCTGCTGCTTCAACTACAGGTGCTGCAACTGGAGCAGGTGCTCCGGCTGATTTTTGCGCTGCTACTGCGCCCAATACGCGAGCCATCGCAGATACCGGTGCCAACATCACACCTAACAACTGAGATAACAACTCGTCGCGGCTTGGAATTGTTGCAAGAGCTTTAACGCCCGCAACATCTAACAACTTGCCGTTATATAAGCCAGCAGTAATGATTAGCTTGTCTTGAGTCTTAGCAAAGTTCTGCAATACTTTTGCCGAAGCAATCGGATCAGCAGAGATGCCGTAGATCAAGGGGCCAACCATCGAATCAGCAAGAGGCTCAAACTGTGTGCCTTGTGCAGCACGGCGTGCCAATGTGTTCTTCAAAACGCGAAGATATACACCTTGGTCACGTGCGCTAGCACGTAGCTTTGTCAACTGCTCTACTGGAATACCACGGTATTCAGCGAGCACGACTGTTTGAGCTCCAGCCAATTGAGCGCCGACATCAGCAACAATCGCTTTTTTGTCTTGTACATTCAAAGGCACGGTTTAACTCCTAAAAAACCAACTGTTTCCAGTTGGGGTTACACACCAGCGTCTGATCATTTGTCACAAGGGAATCTTGTGAAATCTTTTCAGGGTCGCCATCTGCGCTGGCTATTACTTTCGTAACGATTAAGAATTAGTTCTGAGTAAGCAAATAATTCACCAACGGTCTTTGATGTTCGACTCTCACTCTAAGAGTAGGAGTCGACCCAAAGTTCTTTTTGCTACAAGCTAATTACTGAGCAGCTTGTATCGATGCCTGGTCAACACGTACGCCTGCACCCATGGTGCTGCTTACGGCAACCTTCTTTAAATAAACGCCCTTAGATGCAGGTGGCTTAGCTTTGTTCAAAGCCTCAAGCAATGCGAGCAAGTTTGATTTCAATGCAGCTGGCTCGAATGAACGACGGCCAATGCTTGCGTGCACGATACCGGCTTTGTCCACACGGAATTGCACTTGACCTGCTTTTGCATTCTTAACTGCAGTAGCAACGTCAGGAGTAACAGTTCCAACTTTTGGATTCGGCATCAAACCACGTGGGCCCAATACTTGACCTAAAGTACCAACGATCTTCATTGTGTCTGGGGATGCGATCAAAATATCGAAATCGATTTTGCCGCCTTTAATTTGGTCAGCAAGGTCTTCCATGCCAACGATCTCAGCACCAGCAGCTTTAGCTTGTTCAGCTTTTTCGCCTTGTGCAAATACCGCTACACGAACATGCTTACCTGTACCAGCTGGGAGCACAACTGCTCCACGCACAACTTGGTCAGATTTCTTAGCATCAATACCCAACTGAACTGCAACGTCGATAGACTCATCAAACTTAGCAGTTGCACACTCTTTAACGAGGTTCAATGCATCTTCTAATGCATAAAACTTATTGCGATCTACCTTAGATTCGATTGCTTTTAAACGCTTAGATAACTTAGTCATGATTAGAGACCTTCCACTGTGATGCCCATTGAGCGGGCGCTACCAGCGATTGTTCTTACAGCAGCATCCATATCAGCAGCTGTCAAATCTGGCATTTTTGCTTTAGCAATTTCTTCTGCTTGAGCACGTGTAATTTTTCCTACCTTATCGGTATGTGGACGTGGTGATCCTTTTTCGATCTTTGCAGCCTTCTTAATCATGATGGTTGCTGGAGGAGTCTTCATGATGAAAGTGAAGCTCTTATCAGCAAACGCTGTAATCACGACTGGAATTGGAAGGCCAGGTTCCATGCTCTGAGTTTGAGCATTAAACGCCTTACAGAATTCCATAATATTGAGGCCGCGTTGACCCAATGCTGGACCTACGGGAGGTGATGGATTTGCTTTACCTGCAGGGATCTGCAGCTTGATAAAGCCAATGATCTTCTTTGCCATTGATTGCTCCTAAAAGCGCGCCTAACCTCATTAGGTAAGACCGCTGTTGAGTAAACGCTTCACTAGTTTTTGGCTTTCTAGATCCGCTCCTCGGTTATTGCTAACCACTTAAAAATACTACTTTTTGCTACAAAACCCCCTTAAATTGGGTGTTTTTTACATCTTTTCTACCTGGCCGAACTCCAGCTCAACTGGGGTACCGCGGCCAAAAATTGTAACAGAAACGCGCAATCTTGACTTCTCATAATTGACTTCTTCGATATTGCCGTTGAAATCAACAAATGGGCCTTCTTTAACGCGCACAATCTCACCAACCTCAAATAAGGTCTTAGGCTTAGGCTTATCAACCCCAGCCTGCATTTGGTCCATGATTTTGGATACTTCTGCTGTTGAAATCGGGCTTGGGCGGTTACGAACACCACCAACGAATCCAGTGACTTTTGGAGTGTTTTTCACCAAATGCCAGCTTTCATCGGTCATTTCCATCTCAATCAGGACATATCCTGGGAAAAAACGGCGCTCAGATACAGATTTAGTACCGGACTTGATTTCTACAACCTCTTCGGATGGAACCAGGATACGGCCAAATTTTTCTGGCATTCCAGAGCGTGCAATACGCTCTTCTAGACCTCTTTTAACGCTTTTTTCCATGCCTGAATACGCATGAATGACGTACCAGCGCATATTGCCAGTAGCCTGTGGATTTGAGACCAATTCAGTATCAATCATTTTTTACTCACTTCCAGCCTAGGAAGACTGAAAAAACTAGCCATTCAATTAATTTGTCTGCAATCCACAAAAACAAGGACATGATCAGAACAAAGCCAAATACGACTAGAGTCATTTGAGTCGTCTCTTTACGAGTCGGCCAAACAACCTTTTTTACTTCATACCAAGAATCTTTTGCGTAAGCGATAAAACGACGCCCATCAGGCGACATTGCCACAATTAAAACTGCAAGAGCAATACCGCCCAACAAAACGGCTAAACGAATCAATAAAGATTGATCCGCCAACGTGTAGTAAAGAACTAACGCTGCAACGACGATTAAAGCACCGAGTCCGGAGACCCAGCTGCTCTTTTCTTCAGAGTGACCTACTGTATGTTGAGACATATTACTTTCAGTTCAAATCGTGGCAGGGGCGGAGGGCATCGAACCCCCAACCTTTGGTTTTGGAGACCAACGCTCTGCCAATTGAGCTACACCCCTTTATTAAAACTATTAAGCCAAAATCTTTGCAACCACACCGGCGCCAACAGTACGGCCACCTTCACGGATCGCAAAACGTAAACCTTCTTCCATCGCGATAGGAGCGATGAGTTTTACGGTAATCGTGACGTTATCACCAGGCATAACCATTTCTTTGTCTTTTGGCAACTCGATTGAACCAGTTACGTCCGTTGTACGGAAGTAGAACTGTGGACGATAGTTGTTAAAGAATGGAGTATGACGACCACCTTCATCTTTACCCAAGATGTAAACCTCGGCTGTAAAGTGAGTATGTGGGGTGATTGAACCTGGCTTAGCCAATACTTGGCCGCGCTCAACTTCTTCACGTTTTGTACCGCGTAACAAGATACCAACGTTATCGCCTGCTTGACCTTGGTCGAGCAATTTGCGGAACATTTCAACACCAGTACAAGTTGTCTTGAGTGTTGGTTTGATACCGATAATTTCAATCTCTTCACCAACTTTAACGATACCGCGCTCGATACGGCCTGTAACAACAGTACCGCGACCGGAGATAGAGAACACGTCCTCTACTGGCATCAAGAACGCACCGTCAACAGCACGCTCTGGGGTTGGGATGTATGAGTCAAGTGCTTCAGCCAACTTCATGATGGCTTCTTTACCCAATGGGCCTTCGTCGCCTTCAAGAGCTAACTTAGCAGAACCTTGAACGATTGGTGTGTCATCGCCTGGGAAGTCGTACTTAGATAGAAGCTCACGAACTTCCATTTCTACGAGTTCTAACAACTCAGCGTCATCAACCATGTCGCACTTGTTCAAAAATACGATGATGTATGGAACACCAACTTGGCGTGCCAAGAGGATGTGCTCACGAGTTTGTGGCATTGGGCCGTCAGCTGCAGAGCAAACCAAAATAGCGCCGTCCATCTGAGCAGCACCAGTAATCATGTTCTTAACGTAGTCAGCATGTCCTGGGCAATCAACGTGAGCGTAGTGACGATTCGCTGTCTCATACTCAACGTGTGCTGTATTAATAGTAATACCGCGTGCTTTTTCTTCTGGAGCAGCATCGATCTGATCGTATGCTTTTGCTTCGCCACCGAATGCTTTTGAAAGCACAGTTGCAATAGCTGCTGTCAATGTGGTTTTACCGTGGTCAACGTGACCGATTGTGCCTACGTTTACGTGCGGTTTTGTCCGCTCAAACTTTTCTTTTGCCATTTTTTTGTCTGCCCTTAGTTAACTCTTAAACCAACACACGAAATTAAAATTTTTACTACTAAGCCATGGTGCCCATGGGCAGGATCGAACTGCCGACCTCTCCCTTACCAAGGGAGTGCTCTACCACTGAGCCACATGGGCAAATACAAATGCTATTAATACTGGAGCGGGATAAGAGAATCGAACTCTTGACCGAAGATTGGAAATCTGCTGTTTTACCATTAAACTAATCCCGCACATCTGGTGGAGGGGGTAGGATTCGAACCTACGTAGGCATAGCCAACAGATTTACAGTCTGCCTCCTTTAGCCGCTCGGACACCCCTCCGCGAACCCAATATTCTGACTCCAAATGGAGTTTATGTCAATCTCTTAAACCTCAAAAACGCTTTGCACAAGTAAAAACGCCCAGACCTAAGAGGGTCTGGGCGTCGCATTGGTGCCCGGCAGTTACCTACTTTCACACGGGTAATCCGCACTATCATCGGCGTAAAGTCGTTTCACTGTCCTGTTCGGGATGGGAAGGAGTGGTTCCAACTTGCTATGGTCACCGGGCGTAGAGGGTCGAGTTGCTGATAGTTTATCAACAACTCTATTTGAGTAAGCATGTAATAAGGATGCAGATTAAATCTGGCAAACATCCAACACAATAGTGCTGGTTATAGGATCAAGCCTAACGGGCAATTAGTATCAGTTAGCTTAACGCATTACTGCGCTTCCACACCTGACCTATCAACGTTGTGGTCTTCAACGACCCTTTATGTAGGTTAAACCTACGGGAGATCTCATCTTCAGGCAAGTTTCCCGCTTAGATGCTTTCAGCGGTTATCTCTTCCGTACATAGCTACCCTGCGATGCTTCTGGCGAAACAACAGGTACACCAGCGGTACGTCCACTCCGGTCCTCTCGTACTAGGAGCAGCCCCCGTCAAATCTCCAACGCCCATGGCAGATAGGGACCAAACTGTCTCACGACGTTTTAAACCCAGCTCACGTACCTCTTTAAATGGCGAACAGCCATACCCTTGGGACCGGCTACAGCCCCAGGATGAGATGAGCCGACATCGAGGTGCCAAACACCGCCGTCGATATGAACTCTTGGGCGGTATCAGCCTGTTATCCCCAGAGTACCTTTTATCCGTTGAGCGATGGCCCTTCCATACAGAACCACCGGATCACTATGACCTGCTTTCGCACCTGCTCGACTTGTCGGTCTCGCAGTTAAGCACGCTTTTGCCATTGCACTTTAGGTACGATGTCCGACCGTACCAAGCGTACCTTCGTACTCCTCCGTTACACTTTGGGAGGAGACCGCCCCAGTCAAACTGCCTACCATGCACTGTTCCCGACCCAGATAATGGGCCAAGGTTAGAACCTCAAACAAACCAGGGTGGTATTTCAAGGTTGGCTCCAGCGGAACTAGCATCCCGCTTTCAACGCCTCCCACCTATCCTACACAGACCGGTTCAAAGTCCAATGCAAAGCTACAGTAAAGGTTCATGGGGTCTTTCCGTCTAGCCACGGGTAGATTGCATCATCACAAACATTTCAACTTCGCTGAGTCTCAGGAGGAGACAGTGTGGCCATCGTTACGCCATTCGTGCAGGTCGGAACTTACCCGACAAGGAATTTCGCTACCTTAGGACCGTTATAGTTACGGCCGCCGTTTACTGGGACTTCAATCAAGAGCTTGCACCCCATCATTTAATCTTCCAGCACCGGGCAGGCGTCACACCCTATACGTCCACTTTCGTGTTTGCAGAGTGCTGTGTTTTTATTAAACAGTCGCAGCCACCTTTTTATTGCAACCCTTTCGTCCTCCCGTTGTTCACGGTCAAACTACCAGGGCGCACCTTATCCCGAAGTTACGGTGCAAATTTGCCGAGTTCCTTCTCCTGAGTTCTCTCAAGCGCCTTAGAATACTCATCTCGCCCACCTGTGTCGGTTTGCGGTACGGTCTTGTTAGACTGAAGCTTAGAGGCTTTTCTTGGAACCACTTCCAATTGCTTCGCGAATAAATTCGCTCGTCTCACGCCCTTGAATTACGCTACCGGATTTACCTAATAGCCATCTCCAACGCAAGAACCGGGACTTCCAACACCCGGACAACTTTCCGCGATCCGTCCCCCCATCGCATCTAACAATGGTCAAGGAATATTAACCTTGTTCCCATCAGCTACGCATCTCTGCCTCGCCTTAGGGGCCGACTCACCCTGTTCCGATGAACGTTGAACAGGAAACCTTGGGCTTACGGCGAGGGGGCTTTTCACCCCCTTTATCGCTACTCATGTCAGCATTCGCACTTCTGATACCTCCAGCATCCTTTACAAGACACCTTCACAGGCTTACAGAACGCTCTCCTACCATCACATTACTGTGATCCGCAGCTTCGGTTATATGCTTAGCCCCGTTACATCTTCCGCGCAGGACGACTCGATCAGTGAGCTATTACGCTTTCTTTAAAGGATGGCTGCTTCTAAGCCAACCTCCTGACTGTTTTAGCCTTCCCACTTCGTTTCCCACTTAGCATATATTAGGGACCTTAGCTGGCGGTCTGGGTTGTTTCCCTCTTGACACCGGACGTTAGCACCCGATGTCTGTCTCCCGTGCTTGCACTTGTAGGTATTCGGAGTTTGCTATGGCGCAGTAATCCGCAATGGACCCCACTACCATGACAGTGCTCTACCCCCTACAGTGATACACGAGGCACTACCTAAATAGTTTTCGGAGAGAACCAGCTATTTCCAGTTTTGTTTAGCCTTTCACCCCTATCCACAGCTCATCCCCTAACTTTTCAACGTTAGTGGGTTCGGTCCTCCAGTACGTGTTACCGCACCTTCAACCTGGCCATGGATAGATCAACTGGTTTCGGGTCTACACCCAGCAACTAGCGCCCTATTCGGACTCGCTTTCGCTACGCCTTCCCTATTCGGTTAAGCTTGCTACTGAATGTAAGTCGCTGACCCATTATACAAAAGGTACGCAGTCACCCCTTACGAGGCTCCTACTGTTTGTATGCACACAATTTCAGGATCTATTTCACTCCCCTCCCGGGGTTCTTTTCGCCTTTCCCTCACGGTACTTGTTCACTATCGGTCGATTACGAGTATTTAGCCTTGGAGGATGGTCCCCCCATATTCAGACAGGATTTCACGTGTCCCGCCCTACTTGTCTCTAGCCTAGTACCACCCAATAATTTTCACATACGGGACTATCACCCTTTATTGTCGGACTTTCCATTCCGTTCTGTTAATTACTGAGATATCACTAGAAGGCTGTTCCCATTTCGCTCGCCACTACTCTGGGAATCTCGGTTGATGTCTTTTCCTCTTGCTACTTAGATGTTTCAGTTCACAAGGTTCGCTTCTCATACCCTATGTATTCAGGTATGGATACCACAAAAGTGGTGGGTTTCCCCATTCAGAAATCCCCGGATCAAAGCTTATTTACCAGCTCCCCGGGGCTTATCGCAGGTTATAACGTCTTTCGTCGCCTGTAATCGCCAAGGCATCCATCATGTGCACTTATTCACTTGATCCTATAACGAGCACCATTGCTAGTACCTGTTACAGGTTTACTTCTACTTCTGACATGTTTGCCGTAATCCAAACTGTAAGTACTTTGTTAAGAACTTGGTAAAACTCGTTTGTATTACTGATTGATGATTCAATCTTTACCCTTATTACATTGTCAAATGTCCTCTCAAAGAAACATTTGACACTTTGCTTACTCAAATTTTTAAAGAACAGCCATAAATGGCAAAACTAAACGATTAAGTCTTCGCTTAGTTTTGACATTTAGATGATGGTGGAGGATGACGGGATCGAACCGACGACCCCCTGCTTGCAAAGCAGGTGCTCTCCCAGCTGAGCTAATCCCCCAACGTCCCACTAAGTCTTGTTTCTGGCTGGTGGTGGGTCTGGTAGGACTTGAACCTACGACCCCTGCGTTATCAACACAGTGCTCTAACCAGCTGAGCTACAGACCCGTGGCTTTTATTGTCAACCGATAAGTGTGGGCACTAGGATTCAGCATCTTTCTCTAGAAAGGAGGTGATCCAGCCGCACCTTCCGATACGGCTACCTTGTTACGACTTTACCCCAGTCATGAACCCTGCCGTGGCAGTCGCCCTCCTTGCGGTTAGGCTAACGGCTTCTGGCAAAACCCACTCCCATGGTATGACGGGCGGTGTGTACAAGACCCGGGAACGTATTCACCGCGACATTCTGATCCGCGATTACTAGCGATTCCAGCTTCACGTAGTCGAGTTGCAGACTACGATCCGGACTACGATGCATTTTCTGAGATTAGCTCCCCCTCGCGGGTTGGCAACCCTCTGTATGCACCATTGTATGACGTGTGAAGCCCTACCCATAAGGGCCATGAGGACTTGACGTCATCCCCACCTTCCTCCGGTTTGTCACCGGCAGTCTCTTTAGAGTGCTCTTGCGTAGCAACTAAAGACAAGGGTTGCGCTCGTTGCGGGACTTAACCCAACATCTCACGACACGAGCTGACGACAGCCATGCAGCACCTGTGTTCACTTTCTCTTACGAGCACCTAATGTATCTCTACTTCGTTAGTGACATGTCAAGGGTAGGTAAGGTTTTTCGCGTTGCATCGAATTAATCCACATCATCCACCGCTTGTGCGGGTCCCCGTCAATTCCTTTGAGTTTTAATCTTGCGACCGTACTCCCCAGGCGGCTGACTTCACGCGTTAGCTACGTTACTCAGGATGTAAATCCCGAACAACTAGTCAGCATCGTTTAGGGCGTGGACTACCAGGGTATCTAATCCTGTTTGCTCCCCACGCTTTCGTGCATGAGCGTCAGTGTTATCCCAGGGGGCTGCCTTCGCCATTGGTATTCCTCCACATATCTACGCATTTCACTGCTACACGTGGAATTCTACCCCCCTCTGACACACTCTAGCTATACAGTCACAGGCGCCATTCCCAGGTTAAGCCCGGGGATTTCACGCCTGTCTTGTATAACCGCCTGCGCACGCTTTACGCCCAGTAATTCCGATTAACGCTCGCACCCTACGTATTACCGCGGCTGCTGGCACGTAGTTAGCCGGTGCTTATTCTTCAGGTACCGTCATTCCCGGACTGTGTTAGAGCCGGTGTTTCTTCCCTGACAAAAGAGCTTTACAACCCGAAGGCCTTCTTCACTCACGCGGCATTGCTGGATCAGGGTTTCCCCCATTGTCCAAAATTCCCCACTGCTGCCTCCCGTAGGAGTCTGGGCCGTGTCTCAGTCCCAGTGTGGCTGATCGTCCTCTCAGACCAGCTACTGATCGTCGCCTTGGTGGGCTTTTACCCCACCAACAAGCTAATCAGGCATCGGCCGCTCTAATCGCGCGAGGTCTTTCGATCCCCCGCTTTCCCCCTCAGGGCGTATGCGGTATTAGCACAGCTTTCGCTGCGTTATCCCCCACGATAAGGTACGTTCCGATGTATTACTCACCCGTTCGCCACTCGCCACCAGGTGCAAGCACCCGTGCTGCCGTTCGACTTGCATGTGTAAGGCATGCCGCCAGCGTTCAATCTGAGCCAGGATCAAACTCTTCAGTTCAATTCCTGTGATCCTTGCGGATCGTCGCACTCATTCAAGAAATTGACTTGGTAATAAAACCAAATCTTTTTACTGTCTATGAGTACTATTTATTTACATCTGTCCCGAAGGACTTGATGCTTTCACTTAGTACCCACAATTATCGGTTGACTAATTTTTAAAGAGGGCTGACTTGTTTCGTATTTCTTAAAAACATTCAGCAGAGAGATGAGACTTTATCCTACTCATTTGGGTCTGTCAACACCTTTCGTAGTCTTTTTCTCTAAAAAAGCTAATTTTTTTCTTACGCTCGAAATAAACTCTTTAAAAACAAGAAGATGTAGTTTGAAAATATTTTCAACTTTTTTTCAAATTCTAGGGGTTTTTATGGATAGGACGGAAATTTAGGCGATACATTTGTCCTTTTAGCCCGTATGTGTTGCTTTTCTTCCGCCCTATTTATAAACCTAGGGAAAACCCTGTAAATTCTTCTAATTTCTGCTAATATATTGCTATGCACAATAAATTAGCAAACGGTCACTTACCTAGCAAGCCACATATGGCGGGCTTAGCAGTTCCTGTACGCGAATTACATGCCGGCCATAGGAATGAGATCCTGCGCCATCTTTTACTCTTAAATGAAGAAGATCGTCGTCTGCGTTTTGGCACACAAACACCTGATGAGGTTATTCATCACTATGTAGAAGGCCTAGATTTCAATAGGGATAAGGTGTTTGGCAGCTTTGACTCCCAGCTAAACCTCATTGGCATGGCGCATTTGGCGTATTTGCCAAAAACTAAAGGTCAGCCACAGGCTGCTGAGTTTGGGGTTTCTGTACGTCCTGATGGTCGTGGACAGGGCATTGGCACGGCTTTATTGGCACGTGCTGCCGTGCACTCACGCAATACGCGCATTGAAACCTTATTCGTTCATTGCCTGGCAAACAATAGAGCCATGATGCACCTGGCTCAAAAGGCTGGCATGCGAGTTGAATACGCTTATGGGGATGCTGATGCGTACTTAAAATTACCGCCTGCAAATTCTGCCACGATTGTGGAGGAAGCAGCCAATGAGCAATGGGCTGACTTTGACTATGCTGTTAAAGAAAACTTTAAGCGTTCAAGCGATGCGTGGTCTTGGTTGTTTGGCAAACCAGTTGTACGTCCAACTTAATTTGTTACGGGCGCTCCGCGCAAAATCCAGCTTGTAAGTAAAGACACATCAGCGTCACTTAACTTCGCATTCGCTGGCATTGGCACCACCCCCCATGATCCGGAGCCGCCTTTAAGAATTTTATTTTTTAGAAATGCACTTGCAGTAGGATCCGTTGCATATTTTTTTGCAACAGCTTGAAAGCTGGGGCCCACGACTTTTTTATCAACGGCATGGCACCCCAAGCAAGCGTTTTGTTTTGCAAGTGCAGCAGCCCTCGCATCATCGGTAGCGGCTTGTAGGCTTAAAGAGCAAAGCGAGAAGAGGGCGGCAAGCAAAAAATATTTCGGTTCTTGTCCCAAGAGATTCATTGCTTACTTCCCATTAACTTTACTGCTTAGGCATTGAGTTGGGTTGCGATTCGTCTGCCTTGCCTTGTTTCTCTAAACGCGCTTTTTCTGCTTCAGAAATAATATCGAAGTAGGCATAGACGTCTTTTACACCGTCAGCATTGCTCGCAACTTTCTTAGCAATCGCCGCTTCATTCTGCGTCAAAATTCCCATTAAATAAACACTGCTGCCTTCAGCAACAATCGCCATTGAATTCGATGGCAACTTATCCGTGAAGATCATTTGTGTTTTGATTTTGGATTCAAGATAAGAATCATTAGCACGAGCGGTGTATGTGCTGTTTGGTCCAATAACTAATTCATTAAACACAGAGCGAACATTCTTATTTGCTTTTGCATAAGCGCCGGCTTGCTCTTTAATGCTTGCATCCTTAACTTCGCCAGTCAGCAATACTTTTTGATTAAAGGATGTCACGTTAATATGTGCATCATCACCATAGCGCTTAGCGAGAGCATTTCCAGCCTCAAGTTCAACACCCTTATCGATCGACTGCACGGCAGGTGTCCGACGATCAGCCATGACGCTTGCGCCTGCCACAACACCACCAACAGCCAACACTCCACAACCTGATAGGGATGATGAAATCAAAATCGCAGAAAATATTTTGATGGTGAGCGCATTTCTCATATACGAACTTTCTAATTAGTGAAGCTATTAATCAAGCAAAAGATGATCTACGCCATCACATAGGGCGTGGAGCAAAACTAAATGTGTTTCTTGAATGCGAGCAGTGCGAGTAGAGGGTGCGCATAGATGAATGTCGTCCGCATCTAATAAGCTGGCAATTTTTCCACCGCCATTACCAGTTAGGGCAATAATTTTGATACCCATTTTTTTTGCAGCCTCAATGGCCTTCACTACGTTTTTTGAATTTCCTGAAGTAGAGATGCCAATCAAAATATCGCCTTTCTTTCCAAGGCCGCGTACTTGTTTGCTAAAGATCTCGTCATAGCTGTAGTCATTTCCTACCGCCGTCAAAATAGATGTGTCTGTAGTCAGAGCAATTGCAGCCAATTCTTGGCGCTCTCTTTCAAAACGGCCAATGAGCTCAGCGGCAAAATGTTGTGCGTCAGCAGCAGACCCACCATTACCGCAGGCCATTACCTTTCCACCTGAGCGCAAACAATCGGTCATCGCAACGATGCCACGAGCAACTTGTTCAGGCAGTATTTTTTCAGCCTCTTGCTTTACGGCAATGCTGTCTAAGAAATGTTGGGATGCGCGAGCGCGCAAACGTTCGAGGGTATCTTTATCCATCACATTATTATGCGCCAAACTACAGACAGAATGTCGGCGCTGCCCATGAATTCAAAAGGGACGTATTCTCTTACTTATTAATATCTCTTTCGCAAAAGATTGTCCCCATGGAATTAAGCTCCTTTGATTTTTTAAAACAGCAGGATCTGCCTACTGGAGCCCTGTATATGGTTGCCACCCCAATTGGCAATATGGGAGACATTACCTTGCGTGCGCTACATGTCCTTAACATCGTTGACGGGATTGCCTGTGAAGACACTAGGCATAGCGCGCCCCTGCTTCAACACTTTGGCATTCACAAGAAATGTGTCGCCTTGCATGAGCACAATGAAATTGCAGGCGCACAAAACATCATTCAACATCTCTCCCAAAACGAACGCTGGGCCTATATCTCAGATGCGGGCACACCTGGCGTTTCTGATCCAGGTGCACGCCTGGTGAATGCCGTTCAAAAAGCAGGCTTTCGAATTATTCCCATCCCCGGTCCTAGCGCAGTGTCGTCTGCTATTTCTGCAAGTGGCTCGGTTATGTTGCCGTCAGAAGGGCGCTTTCAGTTTCTTGGCTTTTGGCCCAATAAGGCTAAAGAACGTTCTGCACTAATACAAGATATTCGAAGTAATTCAAAAACGAGCATCTTTTTTGAATCACCCCATCAGATACGCGAGACGCTGACTACACTAAGCAAAGAGCTAGAGCCTGAGAGACAAGTTCTGGTTGGTAGGGAGCTCACTAAAAAATTTGAACAACTGGTGACACTGACAGCAGTTGATATTCCAGAGTGGCTTGAGAATGCGGAGAGCCTCAAAGGTGAATTTATTATTTTGATTGCAGGTCGCCAAGCTAATGCTGACGAGGCTCCAGAGCATTCAACACTCTTGATTTGGGCCAATGCATTAAGTCCATATCTGGGAAGCAAAGAAATTGCTGCCGTGCTTGCTCAGACACTTGGACTCAGCAAAAAAGATGCCTATCAAGCAGCGCTTGATGCAAAAGGGCAAAACAAAGAGCAATAAAAAAGCTGGCGTATAGCCAGCTTTTAAAGTTATGCCAAATATTTACTTGGCTGCTTGCGCATCGCTGGGCGCAGGAGTCTCTTGAACATTCAATTGAGCCACCGGCTTAATTAGTTGCTCGGCAGAGGCTTCAGAATCTGCGCGCTTGCCATTGTTTACAAACACCATTAACAACAAAATAACAATCAAGGGTACAAAAAAGCTGAGAAACACCATGATGATGAGTTGTTTTGGGGACTTAATTAGGCTGCCGTGCGCTTCGCTCATAGGACTTTTATCGTTTGACGGGTTTAAGGGTTACTTTACCGAGATTATAACGAGGCTGTGGGGATATAGGCACTTACAATAGCGTAGTTAGCGAATTTCCTACTGGCGCCCGTAGCTCAGTGGATAGAGTATTGGCCTCCGAAGCCAAGGGTCGCAGGTTCGATTCCTGCCGGGCGCACCAAAACAGGGGGTTTTTTGACCTACATCATGCGTAAATTCGTGAAAAAGGCTATCATTTGCACCTAACTTATTGATTCTTATCATGTCAAATCATCTAAATCCCGCACTCTCTGAGCCATCCATTGCCAATCCTTTGGCTCCTGATCTTCCATTGCCGCATCGAAAAGTCATTCGCAGCTGGCTGATTCCAATGGCTCAAGGAGAAACCGTAAAAGCAATCGCGCTTCTAGCATTAGATGCCGTTTTGTGGCTTGCCTGTATTGCTGGGACAATTTTTGTCGAAAGCATCCTCATCAAGATCATCTTGGGCTTGGTTGCTGGTTTTGTTACTGGCCGTATCTTTATTTTGGGCCATGACGCTTGCCATCAAAGCTATACGCCTCACCGCGAACTCAATAAAGTACTGGGTCGCATCGCATTCTTGCCATCTTTAACCCCATATAGCCTATGGGATGTAGGTCATAACGTAGTGCACCATGGCCAAACCAACCTCAAGGGCTTTGATTTTGTTTGGGCTCCTTTATCCAAAGCGGAATTTGATGCTTTACCAGCATGGCGCAAAGCCTTAGAGCGCCTTTATCGCAGTGGCTGGGGTCCAGTTTTCTACTACCTTATTGAAATCTGGTGGAGACGCGAGTATTTCCCGAATGCGAAGAACAAACCTGGCGATCGTCCAATCTTCCTAAAAGACAATTTATTAGTGACTGGCTTTGCCATTATTTGGATTGGCTGCCTGATTGCTGGTGCAATTGCTACCGGACAATCTATTTGGCTTGGCTTAATTACTGGCTTCGCCGTCCCATTCCTATTCTGGAACGGCATGATTGGCTTTGTAGTCTATGTTCACCATACCCATCCAAAAGTTTCTTGGTACGACAAGAAGTCTGAGTGGTTACGCGCCCAGCCTTTTGTTTCAACCACGGTTCATTTGACCTTTAACTGGATTTGGGGCTCTTTAATGCACCACATCATGGAGCACACAGCCCATCACGTGGATATGAGCGTACCCCTATATCGCCTGCAAGAAGCCCAAAATACCCTCGAAACCATCCTTCCAGAGCGTATTTTTGTGCAAAAGTTCTCTTGGGCATGGTATTTCGATACAGCGCGCAAATGCAAGCTCTATGACTTCGAAAACAAGGCTTGGTTGGATTTTGATGGCAATAAAACGGCTGATTCCGTTAGAGTCGTCCTAAGCCCAGCCCCAGCGGGACAAAACGGGTAAAATAGATCTTCTGTACAAGATTTGGCTTACCCGGATTGCCCATGACTACCTCGACTCCAGCTGCTACCCAAGAAACCTCACAGAGCCTTAAGTTTTGCTCTTCATGCAGTCGCGAAAAGCGCTTGGAAGGCGGCACATGGATTCCGACAAGTAATCGTAAGCAACGCTGGATTTGCGCTAGCTGTTTGTATAACCGCACACATCGCACTGGCTCAGCAAAAGCCTAATTATTAATTAGGCTTTTCCACTTCAAGTTTGATCAATCCCCTACGTAGGGATTTGTTTGGCGCTCTTTGCCAAAAGTCGACATAGGCCCGTGTCCCGGAACAAATTGCACGTCATCACCTAGCGGCCATAATTTTGTCTTAATGGCATTAATTAAATCGGCATGATTACCGCGCGGAAAATCTGTTCTTCCTATTGACCCGGCAAAAAGTACATCGCCCACTAAAGCCAAACGATCTTCTTTATCAAAGAAGACAACATGTCCTGGTGTATGGCCGGGGCAATGCAAAACCTCTAAATCAACATTGCCAACTTGTACGTGATCGCCATCCTCTAGCCAGCGTGTAGGCACAAATGCTTTTGCATGACCAAACCCAAAGCGTACAGTTTGCTCAGGCAATTGATCCAACCAAAACTGTTCATCAATTTGTGGACCTTCAATAGGTACGCCTAATTGATCGGATAAGTCCTTGGCTGCAGCACAATGATCAAGGTGGCCATGAGTTAATAAAATCTTTTTAACGGTACCGCCCATTTGTTTAACGGCATCCAAGATCTTGTCGATATCTCCACCTGGATCAACCACAGCCGCATCACTAGTTTCTTGGCAAACCAAGATAGAGCAATTTTGCTCGAATGGAGTAACGGGAACAATTCCTAATTTGATCGGCATAAATAAAAATACTTAAATTGATTGGCCACTAGTTTATGGCAAAGACGCTAGAATATATCTCACAGGATACACAATGAAAACTCAAGACACATTTAAATTCGCAGAATCACATGAGTGGGCCAGCATCGAAGATGATGGGCTAGTGTGGGTCGGCATTAGCAATCACGCGCAAGAAGCTTTGGGTGATGTGATGTTTTTTCAGGCGCCGAAAGTTGGCCAGCTAGTAAAGCAGGGTGAGGCTATTGCTGCAATTGAGTCCGTTAAAGCGGCAAGCGATATTCATGCGCCCATTAATGGTGAGATCGTTGCCCTCAATGAAGAGATGGATGCAAGTCCTGAGGCGGTAAATGCAAATCCCTATGCAGTTTGGCTTTTTAAAATTAAACCGACATCATCCGCATCTCTAGCTGCAGATCTCAATGCTTTAATGTCTCTTGCGCAGTATGAATCTGGACCAGGCGCTTAAATAGAAATTGGGTCCCGCTCGACCAGCCAACGAATGCGTGATGTTTTACTAATTCTTCCAGTTGAATCTTGACGTAATTCCTGGTCAATCATTTCAAGCGCTTCTTGTAAGGTCTTACGATTACCTGACTCAATAAGTAATTGGGCGCGCTCTGAGCCCGCCACCCGCATGACTGGCTTAGGCACAGGGTCATAGACCTTCAATTCTTTAGCAATCATGCCTCTGCTTTTCATGCGTGCTTTTAGCCCATTCAAAAACTGAATTGCCTTATCTAGGCTTTTACCTTCTGCATGAATAAGGGCTTGATAAGAGTAGGGCGGCAATTTTGCCTCCTCACGCTCACTCGCGGTGAATGCCAAAAAGCCATCCACGTCATGTCTAAGCAAATACTGAAATACCGGTGACTCTGGATACTGAGTCTCAATATAAATATCACCACCAGCTTCACCATTAGTGCCAGACCTTCCTGCGCGTCCAGCAACCTGCACTAACTGGGCAAATAATCTTTCAGCCGCCCTGAAGTCGGCGGAGTAAAGTCGACTATCTGCATCTAAGACTGCAACCAATCCAATGTTTTGATAGTCGTGGCCTTTAGCAATCATTTGAGTGCCAACGACAATATCTACATTGCCATCATGTATTTCCTGAAAGAGCGCTTCCGCTCCCTTGCTCTTTCTGCTTGAGTCTGTATCAACCCGCAGCACCCTTGCTTGTGGCCACATTTCTTCAATAGCATCTTCTAGCTTTTGTGTGCCATGGCCTAAAGTTTTTAAATCAGCATTGCCACATTCTGGGCAAAACTGAGGAATTGGTTTTACCAAGCCACAGTGATGGCAGCTCAACACCGATCGCTTGCCTAATGCACCAGCTTTATGCATTACGGTATAGGTAGAGCACTGGGTACATTTTGACAACCAATTGCATGCCGAGCAATTAAGCACAGGAGCATAGCCGCGTCGATTAATTAAAATCAGACACTGCTTTTTTTCTGCCAGTGATTTACTAATGGCATTTGCAAGTGTTTTGGTGATTAGGCTTTTTTCCTTTGGCACGCCTACATCACCTGGACTAAATTGATTTTGTGGATCTCGCGTATTAATTAGATGCACACTTGGCAAGCTTGCGCCCTGCGCTCGTTGATCCAGCCGAATATATTCATAGCGACCAGATTTAGCCGCCAGCCAAGTCTCTAACGATGGCGTAGCCGAAGATAAGAGAATAGGAATTTTCTGATCGTGGGCGCGCCAGATTGCTAAATCCCTTGCAGAGTAACGCGTCCCGTCTTGTTGTTTATACGACGTGTCATGCTCTTCATCTACTACGATGGCACGTAAGTTTGGCATTGGCGTTAAAGCTGCCAACCTAGTTCCTAGAATAATTTGTGCTTTGCCTGTCATTGCTTCATACCAAGCAATGCCCCTTTTCTTTTCACTAACGCCACTGTGCAGCACGGCCATTTTTTTATCTGGGAAATAGGCTTTCACGCGCCTTTCTAATTGTGGCGTTAAATTTATTTCTGGTACCAGCAATAACACTTGGGCGATTTCATCTTTGAGAATGCTTGCTAGCCAATTCAAAAAGACTGCGGTCTTACCGCTACCTGTTTGGCCCTGCAATAAGATTGCTCTAAATTGATTTTCTTTTGCACCGCCTGCTAATAATTCTTGCAATGCTTTCTTTTGCCCCTCGTTCAACTGATCGAGCGTGATTAATCCTTCTGGTATTACTTCGATCCTTTTTTTGCTTTTCTTTTCTGCTGATTCCAATTTCTCCGGAATCTTTTCCCAATCATCAGCCTTTTTCCACATCTGTGGAATAACGGGCAATATGGTTTCTCCCAAGGCATGGACGTAATATTGGCTTGCAAAATTCATCAAGCGCAATAAGGCTGGGTCAAATACAGGGAGCGGGGCAAGGCGATCTACAGATTTGAGTTTTGCCAAATCAAATTCGGAGTGATCACTCACTTTTATAACAAGCCCAACCGCCTTTGATCTGGCAAAGGATACCTCTACTACATTGCCAATCTTAGGTAATTTACCTAATTTTTCAGCATCCCACAGATAGTCAAACCCCTGAGCCAAAGGCTTATCTATCACTACCTGGACAACGATGGGCTTGGGCATCATTTACTTAATTTTTCCGCCTTATCCTGTGGATAAGTCTGTGGATATCATTCGCTGCTTTACATTTCTATAGTCATTTTATAGGAATGCTGTTTTTCTTAGAAAATCAATATTATGTTTAATTTATATATAAATCAATAACTTACAGAGATTACTAAAGGTGAAAGTTCAAAATTATCACGAATCTCACTGTATTTATGATTCTGCACATTTCTGTGCATAACTTTTGCCAAAATTTCGGCCAAAGTTAGCGATTACTTGTGCTTATTTCGATGCCCGCAGGGCTTTTGACTTCGCGATCACAGCCTCAGATAGCGCCGCTACGCTCTCGGGTGGGGTGAACTGATTAATACCATGACCAAGATTAAAGATGTGGCCATCCAGCGGATGTAAGCCCGGCTTTAAAGCTGGGGCGCCAGCTAAATCATCCAAAAGCGCTGAAGCCGCGGCTGCAATCTGCTTGGGCTCCGAGAACAAAATAAGTGGGTCTAAATTACCCTGCAACGCTAGCGGCTTGTTAATTTCCAATAGCTGCTTGCGGGCTCGACTTAAGCGCATAGTCCAGTCAATCGCAATAACATCTGCGCCGACCTGAGCCATATCATTCAACCAAATTCCACCACCTTTAGTAAACATGATGATTGGGATCTTGCGGCCCTCATGTTCGCGCGGCAATAGTGCAATCACTTTTTGCATAGCTGCCAAAGACATGCGCTGATACCAACCGTCAGGAAGCAACCCCCCCCAAGTATCAAAAATCATTAGCGCTTGTGCACCAGCCTTTACCTGCTCAATTAAATATGCGGCAACCGACTGCACATTAATTTCAAGAATATGTTCAAGCAAATCGGGACGACTAAACATCATCGTCTTAGCATGACGGAAATCATCAGAGCCCGAACCATCAATCATGTAACAAGCTAATGTCCATGGGCTTCCAGAGAAACCAATTAACGGGACGCGCTGCTTGCCATCCTGAATCAAAGCTTTACGAATTTCAGATACGGCATCAAAAACATATTTGAGCTGATCCATATCTGCAACACGTAATTTCTTAACAGCCTCTTCTGTGCGAAGTGGATGATCAAAGCTAGGACCTTCACCTGCTGTAAATTTCAAGCCCAATCCCATTGCATCTGGAATGGTCAAAATATCGGAGAACAAAATTGCCGCATCCAATGGGTAGCGATCCAATGGCTGGAGCGTTACTTCAGTTGCGTATGCAGGATTTTTAGCGAGGCCGAGAAAACTTCCAGCTCTTGCGCGAGTAGCGTTGTACTCAGGTAGATAGCGGCCCGCTTGGCGCATGAGCCAAAGCGGTGTTTGATCAACCGCTTCGCCCAAGCAGGCTTTTAAAAACCGATCATTTAACAACAAGGAGATGACCGGCTCTTACTTTTTACGACGGAAACGAGCAATTGCTGCAAGCTGTGCTGCTGCCATTGCAAACTCTGACTGAGCCAATGCCAAATCAAAGTCAGTGCCACGATTTTGCATTGCTTCTTCAGCGCGCTTCTTCGCTTCGTTAGCTTTTGCTTCATCTAAATCATGACCGCGAATTGCAGTGTCTGCTAATACAGTGACATGATCAGGCTGAACTTCTAAATAGCCACCCGCAACGAATACAAACTCTTCATCACCGTCAGCTTTTTCAATACGAACTGAACCTGGACGAATACGTGTAATCAAAGGAGTGTGGCCGCGCAAAATACCGAGCTCACCATTCTCACCAGGAAGCGCAACAAACTTGGCTTCACCGCTGAAAATAGATTGCTCAGCACTTACTACATCGACGCGTATGGTTGACATAATTTCCCTAGATGAGTTCGATTAAAGCTTCTTAGCTTTCTCGATGGCTTCATCAATTGAACCCACCATGTAGAACGCTTGCTCAGGCAAGTGATCCAATTCGCCGCTGCAAATCATTTTGAAACCACGGATAGTTTCTTTCAATGGAACGTATTTGCCTGGTGAACCAGTAAACACTTCAGCAACGTGGAAAGGCTGGGACAAGAAACGTTGAATCTTACGTGCACGTGACACAGCTAATTTGTCTTCTGGTGACAACTCGTCCATACCCAAAATAGCAATAATGTCGCGCAACTCTTTGTAGCGTTGCAATGTCATTTGAACTTCACGAGCAACTTCATAGTGCTCTTGACCAACCACTTGTGGGTCAAGCTGACGGCTAGTTGAATCCAATGGATCAACCGCTGGGTAGATACCCAAAGCAGCAATATCACGTGACAACACAACTGTGGAGTCTAAGTGTAAGAAGGTTGTTGCTGGTGATGGATCGGTCAAGTCATCCGCAGGAACGTAAACGGCCTGAATAGATGTAACAGAACCAGTCTTAGTTGAAGTAATACGCTCTTGCAACTTACCCATTTCTTCGGCCAAAGTAGGTTGATAACCCACAGCTGAAGGCATACGACCTAACAACGCTGATACCTCAGTACCTGCGAGTGTGTAACGGTAGATGTTGTCAACGAAGAACAAAATGTCACGGCCTTCATCACGGAACGCTTCAGCCATTGTCAAACCAGTCAACGCTACGCGCAAACGGTTGCCAGGAGGCTCGTTCATCTGACCGAACACCATCGCCACTTTGTCGATAACGTTAGATTCTTTCATCTCGTGGTAGAAGTCATTACCTTCACGAGTACGCTCACCAACACCGGCAAACACAGACAAACCTGAGTGCTGCTTAGCGATGTTGTTAATCAATTCCATCATGTTCACGGTCTTACCAACACCAGCGCCACCGAACAAGCCAACCTTACCGCCTTTAGCAAACGGGCAAACTAAGTCAATAACCTTAATACCGGTTTCTAACAAGTCAACGGAAGGAGATAGTTCATCAAACTTTGGTGCTGGCTGGTGAATAGCGCGACGCTCTTCAGTAGCAATCGGGCCTGCATCATCAATTGGGCGACCTAAAACGTCCATGATGCGTCCCAATGTTGCTGGGCCAACAGGAACAGAAATTGGACCGCCAGTAGATTTCACTTCCATACCGCGACGCAAACCATCGCTTGCACCCATGGCAATCGCGCGAACTACGCCGTCACCGATCTGTTGTTGTACCTCAAAGGTCAAACCTTTTTCAGCAAATGATTTTTCGCCGCTATCAACTAATGTCAACGCATCATAAATGTTTGGCATTTTGTCGCGTGGGAACTGAATGTCCACCACTGGACCGATACACTGCACGATATTTCCGTTACTCATCGCATTTCTCCGCTTTTAATTCCTGAATTCTTTCGTATTCCTAAACGCTGACCGCTTAAACAGCAGCCGCTCCGCCAACAATTTCTGACAACTCTTTAGTAATAGCAGCCTGTCGTGTCTTGTTGTATTCCAATTGCAATTCGCCGATTACATTCTTCGCATTATCTGAAGCGGCTTTCATAGAGACCATACGCGCAGATTGTTCTGAAGCCATATTCTCAGCAACAGCTTGATAAATCATTGCCTCTACATAACGCTTGAGCAAGCCATTCAAAATGGACTCTGCATCTGGTTCGTAGATGTAATCCCAAGAATTTCCTGCTTTCTCTTCTGGAGTTAATGCTGCTGGCTCCAGTGGCAAGAGTTTTTCTAAAACAGGCTCTTGTTTCATTGCGTTTACAAAGCGGGTGTATGCCAAATAAACAGCATCAATCTCGCCGCGCTCAAACGCTTCCAATTGGGCGGTAATTGCACCAATCAAAACATCCATATGTGGCGTATCGCCAATCTGAATTGTTTGAGAAATGAGTTTTGCTTTTGAGCGATTTAAAAACTGGAGGCCTTTTGAACCGATGGCAGTGTATTCAATGCCAACATTGCTGCCTTCCATATCGCGCACTTGGTTTGCAATCAGACGCAATACGTTGGTATTCAAACCACCGCACAAACCTTTGTCTGTTGTAACCAAGATCGTGCCAATCTTCTTCACTTCACGAGTCGCCATGTATGCAGGGCGGAACTCAGGATTTGCTTTAGAAAGATTGGCAACAATCTCACGAATTTTTTCAGCATATGGACGCGCATTACGCATACGCTCTTGGGCGCGACGCATCTTAGATGCGGCGACCATTTCCATTGCCTTCGTGATCTTGCGCGTGTTTTGCACGCTCTTGATCTTAGATCGTATCTCTTTTGTGCTTGCCATGATTTATACGAGCCCTCTTAGAAAGAGGCTGAACGCTTGTAATCCTCAATTGCAGCACGCAAAGCAGCTTCGTCATCTTTGCTCAAATCTTTTGTATCTTCGATACGGCCAACTAAATCAGCGTATTTAGATTTCAAATGATCTTGCAAACCTTTTTCGAATGGCAATACGTTCTTTACTTCGAGGTCATCAAAGTAGCCGTTATTCACAGCGTAGAGTGAAGCAGCCATTTCCCAAACTTGCAAAGGCTTGTACTGGGCTTGCTTACACAATTCTGTAACGCGACGACCACGCTCTAACTGCTTACGAGTTGCTTCGTCAAGGTCAGAAGCGAACTGAGCAAACGCTGCCAATTCACGATACTGCGCTAAGTCGGTACGAATACCGCCAGACAATTTCTTAATGACTTTAGTTTGAGCTGCACCACCAACACGTGACACAGAAATACCGGCGTTAATCGCAGGACGTACACCAGCGTTAAACAAGTCAGTTTCCAAGAAGATCTGGCCGTCGGTAATCGAAATTACGTTGGTTGGAACGAATGCAGAAACGTCACCAGCTTGAGTTTCAATAATTGGCAATGCGGTCAAAGAACCTGTCTTACCTTTTACTGAACCATTTGTAAATTTCTCTACGTATTCAGCGTTTACACGAGCAGCACGCTCTAACAAACGTGAGTGGAGGTAGAACACATCGCCAGGGTAAGCTTCGCGGCCTGGTGGGCGACGCAAGAGCAAAGAAATCTGACGGTATGCAACAGCTTGTTTTGTTAAATCGTCATAAACGATCAATGCGTCTTCGCCACGGTCGCGGAAGTATTCACCCATTGTGCAACCAGCATATGCTGAGAGGTACTGCATCGCTGCAGACTCAGAAGCACTTGCAGCAACAACAACGGTGTATTCCATTGCGCCTAGCTCTGTAAGCTTGCGAACAACGTTAGCAATAGTAGAAGCTTTTTGACCGATCGCAACGTAAACGCAATAAACGCCTTTACCTTTTTGGTTAATGATCGCGTCAACCGCAACTGCTGTCTTACCTGTTTGACGGTCACCAATGATCAACTCGCGCTGACCGCGGCCGATTGGAACCATTGCATCAATCGCCTTCAAACCAGTTTGAACTGGCTGACTAACGGATTGACGAGCGATAACGCCTGGAGCAACTTTTTCGATAAAGTCAGTCAACTTGGTATTGATTGGGCCTTTGCCGTCAATCGGTTGACCGAGTGCGTTCACAACACGACCGAGCAACTCTGGGCCGACTGGAACTTCCAAAATACGGCCAGTACATTTAACTGGGTCGCCTTCTTTAATGTGGGTGTACTCACCCAACACCACAGCACCAACTGAATCACGCTCAAGGTTCAACGCGAGGCCGATTGTGTTGTTAGGGAATTCCAACATTTCGCCCTGCATAACACCAGACAAGCCATGTACGCGGCAAATACCGTCGGTCACTGAAATTACAGTGCCTTCGTTGCGAAGTTGGGAATCAACACCCATTTCGCTAATTCGGCTTTTGATCAGTTCACTGATCTCGGAAGGGTTGAGTTGCATTACTTACTCCTGGGTCTTATTTCGTATGTTCTTAATAGGGATAACTTATGCGCCAAGACTTGCTTGCATTTGAGCTAACTGTGCTTTAACTGAACTATCCAATACTTCATCTCCAACTTGAATGCGAACTCCGCCAATCAACGCAGGATCTACTTGAATAGTTGGGCGCAATTCTTTACCCCCAAAGCGCTTCTTCAAACTTGACAACAAATCATTTAACGCGGAACCCTCTAATGGGAATGCGCTAGTAATCATTACTTCTGCTGCGCCTTCGCTCTGATTCTTCATTGCCTCAAATTGACGTGCAATTTCAGGAATGGCAGATAAGCGATGGTTTTGATTTACAAGACTTAAAAAGCTTGCGATTTTGCCGTCCAGCTTTGTCTTCACCATGCCGGAAAGCAATTTGCTTAAATCATCTGCAGATACTTTTGGATTGTTTGATAAAGCAGCAACTTCTGGCAATGCAGCTAGCTGCGCCAATTCATTTAACTGCTCTAAACAAGTAGCAAGCTCAGCAGGCTTAGCACTTTGAAAAAGCGCTTCAGCATAAGGGCGTGCAATAGTGGCTAATTCAGCCATATCAAAGTTCTGCCTTTAGTTGATCAAGCAATGTGCCGTGGGCTTTTGCATCAACTTCACGACGCAAAATTTGCTCTGCACCTTTAACAGCCAACACGGCAACTTCAGCACGCAACACTTCGCGAGCACGAGTTACTTGTTGATCTGCATCTTGCTTAGCTTGAGAAATGATGCGGGCTGCTTCAGCTTGTGCATTTACGCGAATTTCTTCAGCGGACATTTGCGCACGTTTTTCTGCTTCTGCAACACGCTGCACACCTTCTTGGCGTGCTTTATTTAATTCTTGCTCTGCTTCATTGCTTGCTAATGCGAGTGCTTCTTTACCACGCTCGGCAGCAGCTAAGCCGTCGGCAATTTTGCTTGAACGCTCATCTAACGCCTTAACTAGCGGTGGCCACACAAAGCGTGCAACAACCCACCATAAGACGAAGAAAACGATCATTTGCGCGAATAGGGTCGCGTTCAGATTCACGATATTCCTTTCAGTATTGTTGAGAACGGTTGGATGACCCGGTGGTCATCCACGCCAAAACAATTACTTAATAACTGCGAGCAGTGGGTTTGCGAAAGCAAACAACATTGCAACACCAACGCCGATCAAGAACGCAGCGTCGATCAAACCAGCCAAAAGGAACATCTTAGTTTGGAGTGGCTCCATCAATTCTGGTTGACGTGCACAAGCTTCGATGTACTTACCACCCATCAATGCAATACCTAAACAAGCGCCGATCGCGCCGAGGCCGATGATGATGCCGATAGCGATTGCTGTGAAACCTTGAATGTTTGCGAGAAATTGTTGCATGTTGCTGACTCCTGAAGTTAAAGAGATAAGTTAAAAATAAAAATCTTAGTGATGGCTATGCGCTTGCCCGATGTAGACCAAAGTCAACATCATGAAAATAAAGGCTTGCAACAAAATAACCAAAATGTGGAAGATGGCCCAAGCTGATCCAGCAATAACATGGCCCACCAATCCGAACAGGGATAAATCTAAATTAAATGTCCACACACTACCTAGCAATGCGATCAACAAGAAAACCAACTCGCCGGCATACATGTTGCCGAACAGTCGCATTCCCAATGAAACACCTTTAGCAAGATATTCGATGATGTTCAAAGCGAGGTTGAATGGAGCCAAGTACCACTTCGCACCAAACGGGGCAGAAACGAGCTCGTGCAAGAAGCCACCAAAACCTTTTACTTTGAAGCTGTAAAAGAAAACCAAAAGCAAAACAGACATGGACATGCCCATGGTCGCATTTAAATCGGTTGTAGGAACAACCTTATGGTGCGGCACATGAACACCAAAACTTTCAATGAAATGATTGACGCCCAAAACCCAATCAACTGGAATCAAGTCGAGGGTATTTAAAAGGATGATCCAAAAGAATACGAATAGTGCGAGTGGGGCGATGTAAGAGCGGTCGCCATGAACAATGCTCTTAGATTGTGTCTCAGCCATCTCAACAATCATTTCGATAAAGCACTGAAAGCGGCCTGGTACACCTGGAGTTGCTCGACGCGCTGCAATCAACAAAATGAATACAGTGAGCAAGCCCATGAGGGATGCCCAAAAAATGGTGTCTAAATTGATAATGCTGAAATCAATAATGGACGTCTGTGGTCCACCTGAATTGTTGAGGTTTTGTAAATGCTCAGAAATGTACGCTGTTGGCGTCATTTGCTCGGCTGCCGCGTGGGCTTGGTTTACTTCGCTAGACATCTCTTAACTAGTCCTTTGGTTCAATCTCATTTATTACTCTTAGCGCCACAACCACGCCAGCCACACACACTTAAGGGCAAGCACATAGGTCACCAACAATGGGACCCAAAGCACGCCCGGGATCAAATATGCAACCCCTAAAAACAGCATCAAAGTAACGACGATTTTGATAAATTCGCCCGAAACTAATGCTGCCAAATAATTCCCTGGATTCAATATCTGCGTATTTTTTGCCAACTCCAGCCTGATCAAAAACAAGGCTGACGGCAAGACGCTAATTAAACCACCTAAAAAGGCCGACTGAGTATAAAGGCTTACCCCTATCGGCTCCCCAAAAATTGACCAAATCACCATGCTGAGCACCGTAACGGCTGCTTGCGCAGCCAAAATCTTCCAGGGCGACAGTGGGGGGTGTTTGACAGCATTGCTAGCTTGCAACGCGGTCATTTCCTCTTTACTTAAAACCCGAAAGACCTCTTCTTCGGGCTCATCCCAGTCATTTACCTCAGAAAATCGATTTTTTTGAGGAATCAATTTAGCCCCGTGAGTTTAATGTGTGCACTGCAATAGGTCAAATGTTTTAGGGCCATTTTTGATGACTTTTAAGCCTCGACGCCCAGCTTTTTTAACAAAGAATCCAGCTCATCAAATTGGCTGAAGCGAATTCGGAGCTCGCCGCCTTTGCCTTTGAACTTAAATTCTGCATTTAAGCCTATTAAATCAGCTATTTCTTGAGTTAAACGGCGCATATCTGGGTCACGGCTTGGTAAACCACCCTCAGACTGAGTTTTGGCTTTTTTATCCCCAATCTGTCCACCAGCAAGTGCTAGGGCGGTAGACATTCTTTCGGCCTCTCGAACAGAAAGACCTTGGGCTGCAATTCTTTGCGCCAAAGCGATTTGACTTGCACCCGGCAAAGGCAACAAAGCGCGGGCGTGCCCCATATCAATATCACCAGCCAAGAGCATGGCTTGCACCGGTTTTGCCAACTGATTTAAGCGCAATAAATTAGTTACGGCGCTGCGTGATTTTCCCACCGCTTTTGCAGCTTGCTCATGCGTGAAACCAAACTCCTCAATTAACCTTGCGAGGCCCTGAGATTCTTCGAGCGGATTCAAATCCTCTCGCTGCATATTCTCAACCAAAGCCATTGCAGCGGCAGCTTGATCGTTAGCACCAGAAACTAAAACGGGCACCTCTTTTAAACCGGCCAATGTTGCTGCACGGAAGCGACGCTCACCCGCAATAATTTCATACTTACCAGGAGCAACCAAGCGCACTAATAATGGCTGCATCACGCCTTGTTCGCGAATACTTTCGGCTAACTCTTGCAATGCTCCCGCTTCCATTTTTTGACGCGGCTGATATTTACCAGCCTGCAATGCGGTTAATGGCAAGCGATTAATTTCAGCTGTAGTTTCTTTCTGCGCCTTATCGCCGAGCAACGCCTCTAAGCCACGACCCAAACCTTTTTTCTTTATTGCAACCATAATATTTTTCTTGTTCCTAGGTTTTACATTTGCTTAATGCGCTCAATCATCTCGGCACCAAACTCTAAGTAAGCTTTAGCGCCACGCGATGACTTATCAAACGCCACCCCAGGAAGCCCATAGGACGGGGCTTCGGCCAGGCGGACGTTGCGGGGAATAATGCTCTTGAATACTTTGTCACCAAAGTGCTCAAGCAATTGATCAGAAACTTGTTGTTGCAATGTCATGCGCGCATCAAACATCACGCGCAACAATCCAATGATCACCAAATCAGGATTTAAGTTTGCATGTACTTGTTTGATGGTATTAACTAAATCCGACAATCCTTCCAATGCAAAATATTCACATTGCATTGGCACGATCACACCGTTCGCCGCACACAATCCATTCAGCGTTAGCAGAGATAACGCAGGGGGACAGTCAATCAAAATAAAATCGTAATCATTTGCTACGAGTGCAAGCGCATCTTTCAATCGTTGTTCACGAGAATCCAAATCCACCAATTCAATTTCTGCCCCAGCTAAGTCACGATTTGCTGGCAGCACATCGTAACCAGAACTTTCGCAACGCACCGCGGATTCTTTCACCGATGACAGGCCAATTAAGACTTGATACACAGTGTTATTGAGATCTGCTTTTTCAATTCCAGATCCCATCGTGGCATTACCTTGTGGATCTAAATCTACCAACAAAACACGTTGCTGATGTCCAGCTAAACCAGCGGCCAAATTCACAGCAGTGGTGGTTTTGCCAACCCCGCCTTTTTGATTTGCAATACAAAATATTTTGGCCATAATTTTTCTTAAAAATGTCGTGCTTTAAAGGGGTAATTTTCTCACGGGGGATAAGACTAAAAGCCTGCGTTCCACCGCCAAATTTGGGATCTGTAAGGGCTCATCGGCAACCAAGCGCCAATCATCCATGCAAACATCTTGCAGCTCTTCGTCTGCCCGCTTAGCTTTCATTGCAAACACTAAGCCATCAGGCTTCAGAAGGGGGAGGGAAAGCTCTAGAAAGTGGGCAAGATTAGTAAATGCCCTAGAAATCACCGCATCAAACTGTCCGGGCTGTGCTCTACCAACCGCCTCGACGCGCTCACTCAGAACCTGAATATTTTTTAGACCCAGCTTGCCACGTACATGTTGCAAGAACGCCGTTTTTTTGCGGATAGCCTCAATCAAGGTCACATGCCACTCAGGCTGCAAGATGGCGATAGGGATGGCTGGCAAACCACCGCCCGAACCAAGGTCTGCGATTTTGGAGGATTCTTGGGCAAGAAATTGACGCATCACTGGTAAAACTGTAATAGAATCAATGAGATGCAATCGTACTGAGTTCTTTTCACCCTCAATTGCAGTCAAATTATGGACCTGATTCCAGCGGCCCATTTCCTGCAAAAAGAGCTCTAAATCTCCAATATTCGCGGAACTAAGGTTGAGACCCAAGCCCTCAATCCCCAAAGAAACCAAATCACTGCTCATGCGCTTCTTCTTGGGTGCGGCCTAGACCCTTTTTAAGGTGAACCAATAGCAACGAGAGAGCTGCCGGCGTCACACCAGAGATCCTGCCAGCTTGACCGAGGGTGCCAGGCTTATGCAAATTCAGTTTTTGCTGCACTTCTTTCGACAAACCAAGAACCTGGGTGTAGTCCAAAGACTCGGGCAAAGGAAAGCTCTCGTTATGCTCTTGGCGAGCAATCTCAACTGCCTGCCTGTCTATATAGCCTTGATATTTAATGGAAATTTCAACCTGATCGCTAATTTGCTGCGCCAAACCCAAGTCATCATCCAGCGTTCCTGGCGACCAAAGACCCTCAGCCAAACTCGTGACAGCCTCATAAGTAATGCCTGGGCGCCGCAAAAGGTCTGCCAAGCTGCACTCGTGGGATAAATCTTGGCCTAGGAGTTCAGAAACTGCCTTTGCGGACCCGTGCTTTGGTCCAATCCAAATATCTTGTAAGCGGGATGTTTCACGTGAAACAGCCTCTTGTTTTCTACAGAACGTATTCCAGCGGTAGTCGTCCACTAAACCAAGCTCACGGCCAATAGTAGTTAGGCGCAAATCTGCATTGTCTTCACGCAGGCTCAGGCGGTACTCGGCACGGCTGGTAAACATGCGGTAAGGCTCTTGAACACCCAAAGTAATCAGGTCGTCCACCAAAACACCAATGTAAGACTCACTGCGCTTGGGCAGCCAAGGCTCCTTGCCCTGTGCGGCTAAACCGGCATTAATGCCTGCAAGCATGCCCTGTGCTGCAGCCTCTTCATAACCCGTAGTGCCATTAATCTGGCCGGCAAAGTAAAGGCCGGCAATCGCCTTAGTCTCCAAACTATGGCGTAAATGGCGCGGATCAAAGAAATCGTACTCAATGGCATATCCAGGACGCACAATCACCGCAGACTCTAAGCCGCGGATACTTCGCACCAAACTCCACTGAACATCAAATGGAAGACTGGTAGAAATGCCGTTGGGATAAAACTCGTTTGTTGTTAAGCCCTCAGGCTCTAAAAAGATCTGGTGACTATTTCTGGAGGCAAAACGATGAATCTTATCCTCAATAGAAGGGCAATAGCGTGGGCCAACCCCCTCAATTACACCCGTATACATTGGCGAGCGGTCTAAACCACCCCGAATAATGTCGTGTGTTTGCTCATTTGTATGGGAAATCCAGCAAGGAACTTGCTTTGGGTGTTGCTCAGGTCGGCCCAAATACGAGAAAACAGGCACAGGATCTAAATCTCCTGGCTGCTCCAGCATGACCGAAAAATCAATCGTACGACCATCAATCCGCGGCGGTGTACCCGTCTTTAATCTTCCCTGAGGAAGTTTCAACTCTTTTAACCTGGCCGACAAAGAAACAGCAGCTGGATCACCAGCTCTACCACCCGCGTAATTATTTAAGCCCACATGAATCTTGCCATCCAAGAAGGTGCCGGCAGTCAGAACCACCTTCTTAGACATAAACTTCAGGCCCATTTGCGTAACTACGCCCTGGACCTCATCACCCTGAACCAGAAGATCATCTACAGCAGCCTGAAAAAGGGTGAGATTTTCTTGGTTCTCAAGGCGTCGGCGAATCGCTGCTTTATATAAAACTCGATCACCCTGTGCGCGCGTCGCACGAACAGCGGGGCCTTTGCTTGAATTCAATATCCGAAACTGAATGCCAGCCTCATCTGTAGCTGCGGCCATGGCGCCACCCATAGCATCAATTTCTTTTACTAAATGGCCTTTGCCAATCCCACCAATTGAAGGATTGCAACTCATGGCACCTAAATTCTCAATGCTGTGGGTAATAAGAAGGGTGTCGCATCCCATGCGAGCAGAAGCGAGGGCAGCCTCGGTCCCAGCGTGACCGCCACCAACCACAATGACATCGAAGTTCTTTGAATAACGCATGATTTGCCTCAGATAGGGCGATGATCATAGCATTTTGTAGGTTTCACGTGAAACAAATACTCACTCAAATAACAATAAATTTGATGTTTAATATATAAGTCGTTGATTTAATTGGAGTTTTTAAAAATAGTTGGGAATTATTGATACTAAACAACCCCGCAATTCTCGCCGCCGAGAAGGGGCGACACATATTGAACGAATGGCGGGAGGTTTTAAATGAGTACGGCGCCGAAGCGCCG
The DNA here is from genome assembly GCF_018882295.1 of Polynucleobacter sp. 80A-SIGWE. GTDB lineage: Bacteria > Pseudomonadota > Gammaproteobacteria > Burkholderiales > Burkholderiaceae > Polynucleobacter. The sequence continues at coordinate 311,814 of NZ_JACVOR010000001.1, read as the reverse complement.
TACTAAAAGCGAATAAGAAAAAACCTAAATCAGTTTTTCTTCTTAAAGAAGTGAGTAATTTCGCCGACAACCCCGCGACGGAATGCCAAGACACAGATTACAAAAATGAATCCGGTTGCAATGGTGCTCCAAGAACCAATGTTAGCTAGATAGTTTTGCAAACCAACCACAATTCCCGCACCAACAACTGGACCGAGGATAGTTCCCATTCCGCCAAGCAAAGTCATGAGAACAACTTCGCCAGACATGTGCCAATGAACATCGGTCAATGTTGCCAACTGGAAGACGAGGGTTTTCAAAGAGCCAGCAAGGCCCGCAAGCGCAGCTGAAATCACGAAAGAGATCAGCTTAAAACGATCAACGTCATAACCCAAAGAAACTGCACGCGGCTCGTTTTCACGAATAGCTTTTAAGACTTGGCCGAAAGGAGAGTCCACAGTGCGAACGATCAACGCAAATCCAAGCAAGAAAACGGCCAACACAAAGTAATACATGCTGACGTCATCCTTTAAATCGATCAGGCCAAATAACATTCCACGCGGCACACCCTGAATTCCGTCCTCACCACCAGTGAAGGGGAGTTGAACCGCTAAGAAGTAAACCATCTGGGAAAGCGCAAGCGTCACCATCGCAAAATAAATACCTTGTCGACGAATAGCTAAGGAGCCAATCAGAAAACCTAAGATACCGGAACCCAAAACACCCAACACGATTCCGAACTCTGGAGATAGGCCAGCCTCTTTACAAAGATAAGCGGTGATGTAAGCAGAGGTTCCAAAGAATGCTGCGTGCCCAAAAGAAAGAAGTCCAGTGAATCCCAACAATAAATTAAAAGCGCAAGCGAAGAGTGCGAAGCACAAGACCTTCATTGCAAAAACTAAATAAATAAAGTCTTGAAATGGAAGCAATAGGGCAATTAAAACCAGAATGCCGTAAAGCAGTTTTGTTTTTGAGTTCACTTATTTCTCCCGGCCGAAAAGTCCAGCAGGACGAATGAGCAACACGATTGCCATGATCACAAAAATAACTACGCCAGAAGCTTCTGGATAAAAAACTTTAGTTAAGCCTTCGATCAAACCTAAGGCTAGGCCGGTCAATATAGAGCCCATGATGGAGCCCATGCCGCCAATCACAACAACCGCGAAAACCACAATAATGAGATTTGAACCCATCAATGGGTTAACTTGAAAAATTGGTGCAGCTAGAACACCAGCAAAACCGGCAAGACCCACGCCATAGGCATAAGCCAAAGAAATCATTAGCGGCACATTGATGCCAAACGCCTGAAGAAGTTTTGGGTTTTCAGTACCAGCGCGAAGATAAGCGCCCAGCTTGGTTCGCTCGATCACATACCAAGTAGAGAAACACACCACCAAGGAAGCAACGACTACCCACAAACGGTACTTAGGCAAAATAATGCCAATCGACTCCAAGGGGATTGCGCCTTGCAATAACTCAGGGGCTGGATAGCTTTCACCAGAAATTCCATACCAATGACGGAACATGCCTTCGATGATGAGCGCCAAACCAAAAGTTAATAACAGGCCATACAAGTGATCCAGGTGATAAAGGCGCTTGAGCATCGTGCGCTCAAGGATCAAACCAAAGCCCGCCATAACCAAGGGCACCAAAATTAATGCAAACCAATAATTAATTGAGAACTCAGGAAAACCAAACCATTGGCCAACTTGAGTGAGGCCAATCCATGCAACAAATGCACCCATTGTGTACTGGGCGCCATGCGAAAAATTGATGATATTGAGTAGGCCAAAAATAATGGCCAGACCCAAACTCAAAATGGCATAGAAGGAGCCATTAATAAGCCCCACTAAGAGCTGAGCAACCAGCCCTTGTGGGGTAATTCCAAGAAGTTCAAACATACTTAGCTAGAAATGAATTACTTGTTAGTAACCAGCTTGCATCGCGACAATGAAAGTGGTTGTGTTGCCTCAGCAGCAGGAATCACCGCCTTGACGTTGTAATAATCCCATGGGCTCTTAGAGTCAGCCGGCTTCTTCACTTCAAGCAAATACATGTCGTGCTCAAACTTACCATCAGCGCGGATTTTTCCTTTGAATAATCCATCATCAATGTTGGTAGATTTCAAGGCTTTCATTACCGCTTGTGTATCGTCAGTACCAGCTTTTTGTACTGCAGTTAAGTAAGCAAGAACAGATGAGTAAACACCAGCTTGAACACTGGTAGGCATACGCTTATGTTGCAAGATGAAGCGCTTAGAGAATGCGCGTGTCTTATCGTCTTTATCCCAGTAGAAGCCTTCGGTTAAGTACATACCTTGTGCAGCATTCAAACCCAAAGAGTGAACATCGGAGATAAACATGAGCAAAGGAACTACAGTTTGTTTTTTATTGATGCCAAACTCTGAAGCTTGCTTCACCGAGTTAATGGTGTCTTGACCTGCGTTCGCCAATGCCACAACATCTGCTCCACTAGCTTGCGCCTTTAAGAGATAAGAAGAAAAGTCGCTGTTAGGGAATGGGTGCTTACTTGTTCCCAATACCTTACCGCCGTTTGCATTAACAACGTTGGTTGAGTCTTTTTCCAAAGCAGCGCCGAAAGCGTAGTCAGCCGTTAGGAAGTACCAATTCTTTTTGCCCTGCTTTACAACAGCCTTAGCCGTTCCGTTTGAAAGCGCGTAGGTATCGTAAGTCCAATGTACGTTATTAGCGGTACATTTTTCATTGGTAATTGGCAAAGAGGCCGCGCCAGAAACTAATGTGATTTTATTTTTTTGTTCTGCCACTTCCATCACGGCGAGCGCAACGTTGGTAGATACCAACTCAACAATCACATCAACGCCGTCTTTGTCGTACCACTCACGTGCTTTATTTGCGGCAATATCTGCTTTGTTTTGATGATCAGCGCTAACCAATTCAATCTTTTTACCAATAACAGTGCCATCTTTTGAAAAGTCGGCGATCGCCATTTTTGCCGCAATCACAGCGCCAGGACCAGCTAAGTCTGAATACGTTGAAGACAGGTCGGTTAAAACACCAATCTTGATTACATCACCACTAACTTTAGCTGTTTGTGCAAACGCTGGGTTTGAACCAAAAAAGGTTGCCGCCACCAGACATGCGGTAATTTGCTTTAGCTTCATTTTTATCTCCTATAGATAACCACTAAACACCAAGATACTCATTCAATAAGCTTGCCTTCTCAGCAAGCTCGTTTTGATTCACAACTTCCACCACATTGCCGTGCTCAACCACATAATGACGATCAGCCAAGGGCGCTGCAAAGCGGAAGTTTTGCTCCACCAACACAATTGTGAAGCCTTTGTTGCGCAAACTCGTCACCACCTCGCCCAGCTTTTGAACAATCACCGGCGCCAAGCCCTCAGTAATCTCATCTAACAATAGTAGTTTTGCGCCCGTTCTCAGAATACGTGCCATTGCGAGCATTTGCTGCTCACCACCCGACAACCTTGTGCCAGGGCTATTGCGTCGCTCATAAAGGTTGGGGAACATCTCATAAATCTCATCCAGACCCATGCCACCAGGGGCAATCTCTGGCAACAGCATTAGATTTTCTTCAGTACTTAGGCTGGCGAAGATGCCGCGCTCTTCTGGGCAGAAGCCAACCCCGAGACGGGCAATCCTGTAAGTTGGCATCGCAATAGTTTGGTTGCCATAAATCTCTACTGAGCCCGTTCTTTTGCTGGTTAAACCCAAAATGGTTTTTAAAATAGTGCTGCGACCAGCGCCGTTGCGACCCAAAAGGGTGACCACCTCACCATCACGCACTGCAAAATTCACACCATGAAGGATGTGGGACTCGCCATACCAAGACTCAAGGTTTTTAACCTCTAGGGCCATATTGCTCATATGCTGTCGCCCCCATGACTACCCATGTAAGCCTCAACAACCAGCGGGTTGCTTGAAACCTCCTGATAAGAGCCCTCAGCCAAAACCGAGCCTCGCTGCAATACCGTAATGCGGTCGGCAATAGATGACACCACCTTCATATTGTGCTCAACCATCAAAATCGTGCGGCCCTTAGCAACCCGATCAATTAACTCGGTAACACGCTCTACGTCTTCATGCCCCATTCCCTGTGTTGGCTCGTCCAACAGCATTAATTCGGGCTCCATGGCCATGGTGGTGGCAATCTCTAAAGCTCTTTTACGCCCATAGGCCAGGTTTAAAGTCTCTTCGTGAGCAAAATCAGCCAAACCAACTTCACACAAGAGTGCCTCAGCGCGCTCATTAAGCACGTTAAGCGAGTCTCCGGACTTCCAGAAATGAAATTCGGTACCCAAGCCTCGCTGCAGTGCAACACGAACATTTTCTAAAACAGTTAAATGCGGAAAAACGGCAGAAATTTGAAAGGATCGAACAACGCCGCGCCGCGCAATTTGTGCCGGCTTTTCTTTAGTGATGTCAAAACCATTAAATAGAATTTGGCCGCTGCTAGGCTCTAAGAATTTAGTAAGGAGGTTAAAACAAGTTGTCTTGCCCGCTCCATTGGGCCCAATCAAGGCGTGAATAGTTCCCCGAGTGACATCTAAATTGACATCACTCACCGCAGAAAAACCTTTAAAAGTTTTTCCAAGGCCAATTGTTTTTAATATTGTTTCTTGCAAACTCAGATCCTCACACCCTTTTATGGGCAAGAGTTTGAGAATACCCTAAGAGAGTGCTTACTAATATAGCGATAACCCTAAAGACACAAAGCGCGTGTTGTTTAATTTGTGTGGGTACTTTTGAAAAATTTTTGAATTGCTAATCTTGCCGTCTCATCCAACACATCCATGGGAACCCTTTGGGCGCCCTGAACAATCATGAGGGCATATGGCTTCGCAAGCGCCGCAGCCTCTGGGCACAAGTGCAACTCCTCACCAACTGCAGGTGATTGGCTGCGCCAATAGTTAATGGCGGCCTCTAGATCTTGAATGCTGACAAACAACATTTTTGAGGGTTACTTATTGTCAAGTGAGAGCATGGTGCCACGACATTTTTTTGCACCACAACGACACTCGTAGTCTTTTTTCATTTTCTTGGTAACGCGACCCTCGACATCGAGCGAGTAGTCATAGAAAAGCTCCTCACCCAATTTGAGGTCACGTTTGGCATAAATAAACACCCGTGGCTCACCATCAAAATTATCTTCTCGGGTTTCGCAGCTAGGCTTGCAAGAATGATTAATCCAGCGTGCGGCGTTGCCGCCGTATTTAGCATCAATACAACGCCCATCTTCTAAAGAAAAATAGAAAGTGTGATTTGGGTCTTTGGGATCATGTGGATGGCGCTTCTCAGCCAGCTTCCAGCTAATGCGCTCACCCTTGTACTCAATGATGGCCGCACCTTTTTTAATAGGTTTTGCAGCAAACACCCCTTTGCCGTGAATAGGTGAAGACTTAACGATGATGCAAGACCTATCCACACTTGGTACTGCCAATTTCTTTTTAGCCATCTAAATCAAACATCCAGGTTACGAGCAATTAATGCATTTTTCTCAATAAACGCGCGACGCGGCTCAACCTCATCACCCATCAAGGTGGTGAATACTTGATCGGCGGCAATGGCATCTTCAATTTTGACTTGAAGCAAAGTGCGTGAACCAGCATCCATTGTGGTTTCCCACAACTGCGATGGGTTCATCTCACCAAGACCCTTGTAGCGCTGACGACTAAGCACACGCTCTGCCTCAGAAAGCAACCAAGCAAAGGCCGCCCTGAAATCTTGAATGGCTTGTTCTTTTTGGTTTTTGTCTGGATCGCCACGACGCACTTTCGAGCCAGGCAATACTTTGCCAGATAAAACCGCGGCAGCATTTGCCAAGCTTTGATAGTCATCACCATGAACAAAGTCAGAGTTAATTGCAGATAACTTCAGGTTGCCGTGTATGCGGCGAGAGAGCAACAACTTAAATCGATCGGTGCGCTCTTCCTTTTGCACAATAATTTCTGGTGGCAAGGCCAAAGGATTTAAAGAATCAGCAAGTGCAATGCGTAACCGCTCAGCAGACTCTTGAGCAGACTGTTCAGTATCTAAATTTAATTGGGTACCAGAAGCAATTGCACGCAAGGCATCTTCATCAATAGTGCGTGAGAGGCGATCAACAATAGATTGAATGACTTGATAATGCTTTGCCAACTCACCCAATGCAGCGCCTTCAATAATTTCACCAGCAGGGGTTTGTAGTGATGCTGACTCTAGAGCGATCTTTAAAAGCAGTTGGTTTAATTCAGCATCATCTTTGATGTACTGCTCATTCTTACCAAACTTCACCTTATATAAAGGTGGTTGCGCAATATAGATATGGCCACGCTCAATCAGCTCAGGCATTTGTCTATAGAAGAAAGTAAGTAGAAGTGTGCGGATGTGGCTACCATCAACGTCCGCGTCGGTCATGATGATGATGCGGTGATAGCGCAGTTTGTCGGCTTTGTATTCTTCAGCACCAATACCCGTACCAAGCACGGTAATTAATGTAACAACCTCTTGGCTGGCCAGCATTTTGTCAAAGCGAGCCTTCTCCACATTTAAGATTTTTCCCTTGAGCGGAAGAATTGCTTGGAAACGGCGATCGCGCCCCTGCTTCGCAGAGCCTCCCGCGGAGTCTCCCTCGACAATAAACAGTTCAGATTTGGTTGGATCCTTTTCTTGGCAGTCTGCCAACTTGCCGGGGAGGCCTAAACCATCCAAAACCCCCTTACGACGAGTCATATCACGCGCTTTACGTGCAGCCTCACGGGCACGAGCGGCATCTACAATTTTCCCGCAAAGGATTTTTGCATCGGCAGGGCGCTCTTGAAGATAGGCACTCAAAGCCTCAGCAACAATTTCCTCTACTGGACCACGAACCTCACTGGAAACTAATTTATCTTTTGTTTGGCTTGAAAACTTTGGTTCAGGCACCTTAACCGACAGCACACAGGCAAGGCCTTCGCGCATGTCATCACCAGAGATTTCTACTTTTGCCTTTTTGGCGACTTCATGTTCATCAATATATTTATTAATGACACGTGTCATAGCGGCACGCAAACCGGTTAAATGGGTACCACCATCACGCTGAGGAATATTGTTAGTAAAACAAAGTACTTGCTCACTAAAACTATCATTCCACTGCATAGATACTTCAGCGGTGATGTTGCCGCCTAAGTCTGATGGGCGAATACCTTCAGCATAAAAAATATTTGGGTGTAAAACATTTTTAGTTTGGTTGATGTACTCAACAAAACCTTTTACACCGCCAGAGAAGGCAAAATCCTCTTCTTGACCAGAGCGCTGATCAATTAGTTTGATATGAACGCCATTGTTTAAGAAAGAGAGTTCACGGATACGCTTAACAAGAATTTCATAATGAAACTCGACATTTCCGAAAATATCTTCATCAGCTAAAAAATGGACTTCTGTACCAGATAAGGTGGTATCACCAGTAATTGTGATTGGAGAAACCGCGACACCATTTTCTTCTTTAATATTGCGGTTCTGAATCACACCACGCGCAAACTCCATATAGTGAGCTTTGCCGTCACGACGAATAGTGAGCTTTAACCACTTAGATAGCGCGTTAACGCAACTTACACCAACACCATGCAAACCACCAGAAACTTTATAGCTATTTTGGTCAAACTTACCACCAGCATGTAACTCCGTCATCACAATTTCAGCTGCACTTCTTTTCGGCTCATGCTTGTCGTCGTACTTAATGCCTGTTGGAACGCCACGACCGTTATCAACGATAGAAATGGAGTTATCGGTTTGGATAACAACAGTAATCTCAGAGCAATAACCAGCTAACGCTTCATCAATAGAGTTATCTAAAACCTCGAAAACTAAGTGGTGCAAACCTGTGCCATCGGAGGTGTCTCCGATATACATGCCCGGACGCTTACGAACTGCCTCAAGACCTTCTAAGATTTGGATCGATGATGCACCGTACTGCTCTACTGCTTTTTTTTCTTCAGTCATTTTTTTCTAAATTAAATACGCATTGGCATCACAACATACTTGAAGTCTTCCGAACCAGGTAAGGTAATCACCGCACTACTATTGGCGTCACCTAAGCTAATTTGGATTTTTTCATTCTTCAAGTTTGATAAAACATCTAATAGGTAACTTACGTTGAAACCAATCTCAACTACATCACCACTATATTCAGTCTCAATCTCTTCCTGCGCCTCTTCTTGTTCAGCATTCGTTGATTGAACGGTGATTCGATTTGGTGATAAAGAGAAGCGAACACCTTTAAATTTATCGGTTGTCAAAATTGCAGCTCGCTGTAACGCTGATTGCAAAACATCGCGCCCAACTACCAATGAATTTTTATGGCCTTTTGGAATCACTCGCTGAAAATCAGGAAACTTACCCTCAACCAATTTTGAGATCAATTCGATATCGCCAAAAGTAAACTTCACCTGGTTTGATGTAAGACTCATCTCCAACATCTCATCTGAGTCCTCAAGGAGGTGTTGGCACTCAAGAATGGTTTTACGAGGAATAATAATTTCTTGTCTTTGACCAGAACCCACTGGAGCCTCAGCTAATTCAACCTGGGAATAAGCTAAACGATGGCCATCAGTAGCTACAGCGATTACCTGTTTGCCCTCAACAACTAACAACATACCATTGAGGTAGTAGCGAATATCTTGTTGTGCCATTGCAAAATGGACTTGACTAACCAGTTGACGAAAACTCTTTTGAGTCATCTTCCAACTTGCAATCACCTCACCAACACTTTGCATTACCGGAAACTCAGTTGCAGATAAAGTTTGCAAAGAGAAGCGGCTCTTACCGCTTTGAACAACCATCTTGTTATCTTTAAGATTTAATGCAACCGGCCCCTCCGGGAGAGCGCGCAAGATGTCAAGCAACTTTCTTGCGGCAACCGTGGTGGTTACATCTTCAGAACCAACACCAAAACTAGCATTGGTTGTAATTTGAATTTCTATATCAGTGGATATAAAAGAAACCTTGTCACCCTGCTTCTTAAATAATAAATTCGCCAAGATGGGTAAGGTATGTCTACGTTCAACAATGCCACTAACAACCTGAAGAGGTTTTAACAAACTGTCACGTGAGGTGTTTACTAGTTGCATTGCTTTTAAATCCTTGTATATATCTTATTAGTAGTAGTAATAAGGCTCGTTATTTCGGTGGATAACTCAAAAACCGTATATAAAACAACCCATTAAAACCAAAAAAAACCTGTGGAAAACTTTTGTATAAACACTGCATAAATATTGGATAACTTTTAATCAACACCCTATTTTTGCATGAAGCGTGAGCTTTCCACAATTTATCCACATGTTGTCCCCAAACTTATCCATTGACCTATCCACAACCTTATCCACAGGCTAGAAACCTACGACTTTAGGGTTTGCTCAATAACGTGGATTTCGTGGTTGAGTTGACCATCATGGGAGCGTTCTTCACCAATCTTTCGAACGGCATGTAAGACGGTTGTGTGATCTCGGCCGCCAAACAACTCCCCAATCTCTGGGAGGCTTTTCTGGGTAAGCTCTTTAGCCATAAACATGGCAATTTGGCGTGGACGAGCAATGTTTGCTGGACGTTTTTTGGAATACATGTCCGCAACTTTGATGCTGTAAAAATCTGCCACCGCCTTTTGGATGTTTTCAACCGAAATTTGACGATTCTGTATTGAAAGTAAGTCTTTTAGGGCTACGCGGGCCACATCAATAGTGACCTCTTTGCCGTGGAAGCGAACAAAGGCCAAAATCTTCCTTAACGCCCCCTCCAACTCTCGTACGTTGGATCTTAAGTGTTTCGCCACAAAGAAGGCCACATCCTCACTCATGGGGATGCCCTCACTCAAAGCCTTTTTCATCAAAATGGCTACGCGCATCTCAAGTTCGGGTGGTTCGATTGCTACCGTTAGGCCTGAATCAAAGCGTGAAATGAGGCGATCGTCTATCCCAGCCATTTCTTTTGGGTAGGTATCGCTTGTGATGATGACCTGGGCTTTGTTGCTCAGAAGCGCCTCAAAAGCGTAGAAAAACTCCTCTTGAGTCCGAGATTTCCCACTAAAAAACTGAATATCATCAATTAATAGAAGGTCCAATGAGTGGTAATAGCGCTTAAAGCGGTCAAAAGCCTTTTGCTGATAAGCCCTGACCACGTCGGAGACATACTGCTCTGCGTGGATATATCGAATTCGGGCATTGGGCTTCTCTTTTAAAAGATGGTTCCCAATCGCATGGATTAAGTGGGTTTTACCTAAACCTACCCCACCATATAAAAACATGGGGTTATAAGAGGTGCCTGGATTGTGGGCAACCTGAATTGAGGCGGCCCTCGCCAATTGATTTGCCTTACCAGTTACAAAAGTCTCAAAAGTAAGGTTCGGGTTTAGTTTTGAGTGATCTTCAATTTCAAAAGCCTGCTCCTCTGTCGAGGCGCTATCCGAATTAATTACAAGCTCTTGAGGTTCAGCTTTTTCTTGAGGGGTGCTGGCCGGCATTGTTTGGCTGCTTGATCCCTCAACATTAAGAATGAAGCTTAGGGCAATTGGGTGGCCAAAATATTGATCCGCCATCTCTTGGAAACGGTCAGAAAAAGTCTTTTTTATCCAATCAAGCTTGAACCTGTTTGGCGCTCCCAAGATGAGTGACTGCTCACTTTCATCATAAGAAACTAAGCTTAATGGGGCAATCCAAGTTTTAAATTGTTGGGGGGAGAGCTCGCGAGCAAGGGCGCCTAGGGCGCCATCCCAAAACCCCAGTGGGCTAAGTGAATTCAATGTGGGTGGATTCTGTAAGTTACTCATATTTTTGGAGGATCCATTGTAGCGATCCCATAAAGTTATCCACAAGCCAGAAAAACGTGGAAAACCTGTGGATAACTTGTGTATAAAATCTAAAAATACCTATAAATCAATGGCTTAATAAAAACAGTCAAACAAAATAGAGAAAAATACCTATATATTCTTCCGCGGCGGTTGACCTTTTGCTGCGCAACAAGGAAAATACGGGGTTTTGCAGGATGAATCATGAAAAGAACATACCAACCCTCAGTAACACGTCGTAAACGCACTCACGGATTCCGTATTCGTATGAAAACTAAGAGTGGACGCGCAGTTTTAAATGCACGTCGCGCTAAAGGTCGCAAACGTCTAGCTGTTTAAATTAGCAGTTGAATAGCGCCAGGATTTCTGAATTACTAAAAACACGCCCCAAGACAAATTTGTATTGGGGTTTGTATTTGGCATCTCCGGTTCAGGGCGTTAAACCAGACTTAGGTATTGCGGTCGCTAAAAAATTAGCTAAGCGTGCAGTAGATCGCAACCAATTAAAGCGCATGATCCGTGAATTGATTAGAGGCGCCCAGGCTACACACCTCAACAGCGATGTTGTGGTGAAGCTAAAAAAACCAATTGGTCGTGAGACGCGCGGCAGACTCAGAAATAAAGAAAAAGAAGCTCTGCGCACTCAAATAGATGGGTTGATTTAACGTGCACCCACTAAACAAAGCGGCTGTTAAGGTTTTGAGAGCTTATCAAATAGCGCTTAGTCCTTTTGTTGGCATGCAATGTAAGTTTGTGCCTTCTTGCTCTCAGTACGCTTGCGACTGTTTTACAAATTACGGATTTTTAAAAAGCTTTAGGCTAATGGTGTGGCGTGTTTTGCGTTGCAACCCATGGTCACAAGGGGGATATGACCCCGCAGTAAAACCAACACCTCATCATCATTAAGTGAATGCAAATGGACTTTAAAAAAACAATTCTTTGGGCAGTCTTCTCAATGTCAGGCTTAATGCTTTACAACAACTGGCAGGTTCACGAAGGGAAGCCGTCGATGTTTGGTGGAAACCCTGCAAGCACTGCTGTTGTGCCTGAAAAAGCTCAAGCAAGCAAAGTAGATATTCCATCGCCCGTTCAAAACCCAAGCATTCCAGCATCGAATCAAGCGCCTGCTATTGTTGCTAGCGCAATTGAAACGGCAGAAAAGTTTGTATTGCAAAACGATGTATTGATTTTAGAAATCAGCGCTAATGGCGCCAACATTATTGATGCGAAATTACCCAAACAGCTGACCGCAGAAAAGAAGCCGGTCGAGTTATTTCAATACGCACCAAACCATAAATATTTTGCACGTTCCGGCTTAATTGCTTTGGGTAATGCAGACCTACCTAATCACACCAGCACGTTTAAGTTAGTGCAGTCCGGTAAGGATGGGTCAGGAAAACCTTTTATTGTTTTGGCTAGCGAGCGCAACGGCGTAAAACTAGAGAAGACATTTATCTTAAGTCCCGGCAGTTATGTTGTTGATGTTGGACATCGCGTTACACAAAGCAATACGAATGCAGCACCCTTGGTCCTTTACACAGAGATCGTGCGCGACGCTTCGCAAGAGCAAAAAATTGGGCCTTTTGATGGCGCATTCTCAGCAAGCACCTTTACTGGCCCAGCTGCATACACCGAAAAAGAAAAATTCAATAAGCTGGAATTCACGGCCATTGATAAAAACAAAATCACGATTCCTACACAGGTGCCAGCAGGAGATCCCGCTTGGATCGCCATGGTTCAGCACTACTTCGCTAGCGCCTGGATTCCTGGCGACAAGATGGCGCGTGACATTTACGCCGGAAGAATTGATAACAACCTTTACCGCATTGGTATGCAAACTCCTTTGGGCGTAGTGGCGCCAGGAACAACTGTTGTTGAAAAAGCAAAGCTGTTTGTAGGCCCACAAGAGGAAAGCGTTTTAGAAACGATTGCTCCAGGGTTTGCTTTGCTGAAAGACTACGGATACCTCACCATTCTTGCTAAACCTATTTTCTGGCTGCTAGAAAATATTCACGCTTATGTTGGTAACTGGGGTTGGTCAATTATCTTGTTGACCATCTTGATTAAGTTGGTGTTCTTCCCACTGTCTGCTGCTAGTTACAAATCAATGGCGCGCATGAAAGAAGTTCAGCCACGTTTGATTGCCATGAAAGAGCAGTACAAGGGCGAGCCACAAAAACTCAATCAAGCCATGATGGAGATGTATCGCAAGGAAAAAATTAATCCTTTGGGTGGTTGCTTACCTGTAGTCATTCAGATCCCAGTGTTTATTTCTTTGTATTGGGTTCTGCTGTCCTCTGTAGAAATGCGTAACGCACCATGGATTGGTTGGATTCATGACCTATCAGTTCCGGACCCATATTATATTTTGCCAATCATCATGGCAGCCTCTATGTTTGTGCAAACCAAACTAAACCCAACGCCACCAGATCCAATTCAGGCAAAGGTAATGATGTATATGCCGCTAGTGTTCTCAGTGATGTTCTTCTTCTTCCCTGCAGGCTTGGTTCTGTACTGGGTAGTAAACAACTTGCTGTCAATTGCTCAACAATGGCAGATCAATCAAATGTTTGGAAAGAAGCCGGCTAAATAAATTTTTAGCTGCCTAAAGATGAATACGGAGTGCCCGCAATGATGACTCGAAAGTTGCCCATCATTGCGGTTGCCACCGCACCAGGCAAGGCGGGTGTTGGTGTCATTCGCATTAGTGGAGCTCAGCTTTTACCGCTCTCAGAAGCTTTATTTCAGAAGGCACTTCTGCCCCGTCAGGCCAACTTACTGACACTTCGTGATGCGCAAGGCGAGTCGATAGACCAGCTCATTGCTATTTACTTTGCTGCCCCCGCCTCTTTTACTGGCGAGGATGTCTTGGAGCTGCAATGTCATGGTGGCCCACAACTTTTAGAGTTGGTCATGAAGCGTTGTCTAGAGCTGGGAAAAGATCAAGGCTTGGTAATTGCTGAACCTGGCGAATTTTCTCTACGCGCTTATCTAAATAACAAAATCGATTTAGCCCAAGCAGAGGCTATCGCAGATTTAATTGATGCCCAAAGTGAGGCGGCAGTTCGTGGGGCAGCACGCTCATTGCAAGGAGCTTTTTCAAACGACATCAATAGTTTGATTGAAGAAATTACCCAGTTACGTATTTTGGTGGAATCCACCTTAGACTTTCCTGAAGAAGAGATTGAGTTTTTAGAGAATGCTCAGGCTCGCGAGCGCCTCAGTACTGTGATGAAAAAGTTGCAAGGGCTTCGTGAAGGTGCAAAGCAAGGAAAAATTTTGCGCGACGGCATCCAGTTGGTTTTGGCCGGCGCCCCCAATGTTGGAAAAAGCTCTCTTCTGAATCGCCTGGCTGGTGAGGAGGTGGCCATTGTCACGCCTATCGCTGGAACTACAAGAGATCGGGTTAAGGAGAGCATCACCATTAATGGGGTGCCTATGCACATCATTGATACCGCTGGTTTGCGTGAGACCGGCGATCTCGTTGAGGCAAAAGGGATTGAAAGGTCTTGGGAGGCCATTCGAGCAGCCGACCTGGTGATATTTCTGCAAGATCCAAGCCCTATGGATAAAGGCAAAAGCGCTGAGGCTTCCGAGTTGAAGGCTCAAATATTGCAAGCGCTCCCACCAAAGTGCCCTGTTTTAGAGGTTCGCAATAAATCCGACTTATTGAGTGAAGCTGCGTTAAATCATGATGAAAATCCCAGTTTGCTAATTTCAGCGAAGACGGGCAATGGTATTGAAGCTCTAAAACAGACAATCCTAAGGTCTGTAGGCTGGGGCGGTACTCAAGAGGGTGCCATTGTGGCCCGTAGACGGCATTTGGATTGTCTAGACAGAGCTGCTGCTCATATAGATAAATCTCAGCAATTCGCAGCAGATGGCAACATATCGCTGGAGTTATTTGCAGAAGAGCTCCGTTTAGCACAAGATCAGCTTGGGCACATTACTGGAAAACTACTCCCCGATGACCTTTTGGGCAAGATTTTTAGCCAATTTTGTATCGGCAAGTAAAGGGTTTGCACTTGGTGGGCCAGACCCTAAAAATATGGCCAAAATGTTAAAATAGTGCGATCAAAAATATTACATTTCATAGGACTCTCATGACTATCAATACCAATGCACCTGAGTACGTAAAAAATCAAAAACTGATTCAATGGGTTGCAGATATAGCCGCCTTAACTAAACCAGACAAAATCCGTTGGTGTGATGGTTCTCAGGCTGAGTACGATGAATTTTGTGAGCTGCTGGTAAATGCAGGCGTATTCAAGCGTCTCAACCCAGCTAAACGCAAAAACGCTTTCTTGGCATTGTCAGATCCAGATGACGTAGCTCGTGTTGAAGACCGCACGTTTATTTGCTCTGCAAAAAAAGAAGATGCAGGCCCAACGAATAACTGGGTAGAGCCAAGTGAAATGCGCGCTACTCTAAAGCCATTGTTTGATGGTTGCATGCGCGGTAGAACAATGTACGTAGTGCCATTCTCAATGGGCCCAATTGGTTCCCCAATCGCCCACATTGGCGTTGAGCTTTCTGATAGCCCATATGTTGCTATTAACATGCGCTTGATGACTCGCATGGGTAAAGCGGTGATTGATCAACTGGGTGCAACTGGCGAATTCGTTCCTTGCATTCACACCGTTGGTAAGCCTTTGGCTGCTGGCGAAAAAGACGTTGCATGGCCTAACAATAAAAACAAGTACATCGTTCACTACCCAGAAACTCGTGAGATTTGGTCTTTTGGATCTGGTTACGGTGGCAATGCATTGCTAGGTAAAAAATGTTTTGCATTGCGCATTGCTTCCAACATGGGTCGCGATCAAGGCTGGTTGGCTGAGCATATGTTGATCTTGGGTGTGACTTCACCGGAAGGCAAGAAATACCATATCGCTGCTGCGTTCCCATCTGCCTGCGGAAAAACTAACTTCTCCATGATGATTCCTCCAAAGGGCTTCGAGGGCTGGAAGGTCACTACAGTTGGTGATGACATTGCATGGATCAAGCCACGCAAAGACCCTGTTACAGGTAAGACACGTTTGTTTGCGATTAACCCAGAGTCGGGTTACTTTGGAGTTGCTCCAGGAACAAACCGCCAAACCAATCCAAACTGTCTCGATTCATTAAACCAAGACGTGATCTTTACTAACGTTGGCTTAACCGATGATGGTGATGTTTGGTGGGAAGGTTTAACTGATACACCTCCAGCACATTTAATTGATTGGCAAGGCAAGGACTGGACTCCTGCTGATGGCGCTGCTGGTCGCAAAGCTGCACACCCAAATTCACGCTTCACTGTAGCTGCTACTAATAACCCTGCGGTTGATCCTAATTGGGATAATCCTGAGGGTGTAGCGATTGATGCATTTTTGTTTGGTGGTCGTCGCTCAAACACGGTTCCATTGGTAAGCGAGGCGCGTGACTGGGTAGAGGGTGTTTACATGGCTGCAACAATGGGCTCCGAAACAACCGCAGCTATTACTGGTCAAGTTGGCGTTGTTCGTCGTGATCCTTTTGCGATGATTGCATTTGCTGGCTACAACATGAGCGATTACTTCCAACATTGGTTAAACATCGGTAGCAAGCTTGCTGCTGAAGGTGCTGTGTTGCCAAAAATCTATTGTGTGAACTGGTTCCGCAAAGATGAAAACGGCAAGTTTGTATGGCCTGGTTTTGGTGAAAATATGCGCGTACTTTCTTGGGTCTTGGGCCGCGCCGAAGGCACAGCCAAAGGTAAAGAGACTGTATTTGGTATTTGCCCAGAACACGCTGATATGCAATGGAACGGTCTCGACTACTCAGCAGATAAGTTTGAAAAAGCGATTACTGTTGGTGTTGACGACTGGAAGAACGAGCTCAAACTGCATTCAGAATTATTTGAGCATTTGGGTGAGCGTTTGCCTAAAGAGTTAATCGAAGCTCGTAGCAAAATTGAGAAGCGCTTAAACGCCTAGGCATTTCCTAGAAATTTAAGAAGCCTTTTTTAAAACATCTTTATTTAATGACCTTACCCCAACACCATGACATCGTGGTGATTGGGGCAGGCATTGCAGGCTCTAGCATTGCCAGTGAGCTGCTCGAGCGCGGTCAAGCGGTTTGTATTGTTGACTCAGCCCCTCATCCCGCATCAGCATGTTCTAGTCACGCTTACGCCATTGCTCATCCACATGTTGGTCGTGGAGCTCCCCGTTTATTACGCCTAACTCGCATTGCCTTTTTGATGGCCGAAGCTCGATGGGGCAAGGTCTGGAATCAGCACGGCATCTTTCAGCCAAACAAAAAAGACAAAGTTTTTAATCGTGATGATGTTGCAAGCTATCTGCAGTCACTTAATCTTGATGAGAGTATGGCACAAGCACTTGATGCGAATGATGCAATGCAAGCTTGTGGAATTTCTCAAGATGGCATTTGGCTTTCACGGGGCGCATCATTAAATTTGTTTGAAGCAACGCAAGATGCGTTGGCTCCCCACCCAAAAATGACTTGCTGTTGGAATACTCCCGTCGCTCGACTAGAAAAAGTAAATGCTGGCTGGCAATTAATCGACCCTCAAGATAAGCCCATCATGACTGCTGGCAAAGTCATTATTGCGACAGCGCTCGAAACTAAAAAGTTAGCCGCAAGCATCGACGTACGACTTCCTTTGAGGCCAGTGCGCGGACAGCTGAGTATTTTTACTATTGATGAAAATAGTTCCTGGGCGCCAAAACTACCTCGCACCGCTATATCAGGTGATGGCTATTGTTTGCCAGCTAAGAAATTACCCGATGGCAGCTACCAATGGATAGTGGGCTCTAGTTTTGACGAGGGAGAGTCTGATCTTCAGGATTGGGATGCTAGTGATGACTTTAATCGTGAACAGGCAAGAGGCTTGCTGAATTACGAACATGGTGACCTTAGCCAACTTCAAAAGTCAGGAAGCTTTGTAGGTGTTCGTTGCGTTGCTGGCGATCGTTTGCCTATTATTGGCGCGCTGACTCAACGCCCAGGGATATTTTTGGCAACAGCCCTGGGGTCGAGAGGCGCACTGTGGTCGGCTCTAGCGGCCAAACTCATTAGTGCTCAGGTGCTTGAAGATGACTTTGCTTTGCTGGCACGCTTAGGTTTTGCTGCAGACTTAGTGGCTGCGCTGGCGCCGGCACGTTTCTTCGCTGGAGCTTTAGTGGCGGCACCCTCTTTAGGTGCTTTTGCTTCAAACTCAAAACCTATTTTGCCATCTGTGCCCAAGGCGAGATAAGCCTTAAAGCCACGACCAGTACGGTTTGATTTGAAATTGGTTAGCAAATCTGTTTTGCCTTCGGTAAGCAATTTTTGAACTTGCTCAGCAGAAATTTCTTGTTGTAAAACAACCTTGCCCGTTTTGAAATCACATGATTTATCTGGCCCGGTATTTCTTTCGCACAAATAGCGCATGCCATCTTCATACACTGCACCAGAACATTTTGGACAAACGCCTAAAGCTTGACGGCCAGTAAAGTCGATCGCCTCGGATTCATCTTCTTGAGTATTGCCAAAATCAAATTCGAGCTTGAAGCCTGCGTTTGGATAGTCAGCATCATCTTCGGGGATTTCGCTTAACTTAATAATTGCCGCAAATGGCCTGCCCATTTTGCTGCGGAAACCCTGCAACGGCCCAATAGTTTTCTCACGTAGTAATTCTTCTACTTCGGGGTATTCAAACGCACGACCACCCGGGGTTTTGCTAATCGTAAAGCCACATTTCTCACAAGCAAAGCGGCGATAGTTTTCTTTAACCGCACCTTTACAGTGTGGGCACGGCGTAGACATGGTGGCATAGTCACCAGGAATCGTATCGCTGTCATATTCTTTTGCACGCTTGACGATGCGTTGGGTCATCTGGGCAATTTCTTGCATGAAGGTGTCGCGATTCATCTCGCCACGCTCAATCAAGGAGAGTTTATTTTCCCAGCTGCCCGTGAGATCTGGCCGCGTTAATTCTTCAACATCCAAGCCGCGCAAGAGTGTCATTAATTGGAATGCTTTGGCTGTAGGAATGAGTTCGCGTGCTTCGCGCACCATATATTTTTCTGCTAGCAGGCCCTCAATAATGGCCGCACGTGTTGCAGGTGTGCCTAGACCCTTTTCGGCCATGGCTTCGCGCATCTCATCATCATCTACCCACTTACCGGCGCTTTCCATTGCTGATAACAAAGTTGCCTCGGTGTAGCGAGCTGGCGGCTTGGTTTTTAAGGGAATGGCGGCGATGGATTCAGTTTGTACAGTCTCACCTTCTTGGACTGCAACTAGCTCATCATCCGCTTGATTGGATCTGCCGTAAACCGTTAGCCAACCTGGTGTGACCAGCACGCGACCTTCAGTTTTAAAGTGGTGTCCTGATGCTTCGGTGATGCGAGTGGTGACGCGGAATTCAGCTGCGGGATAAAACACTGCCAAGAAGCGACGAACAACCAAGTCATACAGCTTTTGCTCAGGCTCACTCAGGCTCTTTGGAGACTCTAAGGTGGGAATGATTGCAAAGTGATCAGATATTTTTGAGTTGTCAAAAATACGTTTGTTCGGTTTGATCCAGCCATATCCCGTCTTTGCTTTTGGATCCTTGGGATCGCCTTGCAAAATTTGTTTGGCGAAGGGGCGATACTCTTGTGAGTTTTCAGCCAAGTTTTCCATGGTCTGCTTCACGGTATCCAGATAATCTTCCGGCAATGCTTTCGCATCGGTACGTGGATAGGTAAGCACCTTGTGACGCTCGTAAAGCGCCTGGGCTAAACCCAAAGTATTCTTGGCGGAGAAACCAAAGCGTGCATTGGCTTCGCGTTGCAAGCTAGTTAAGTCAAATAGTTGTGGTGCTAGTTGAGTGGCTGGTTTTGCCTCTTCTTTAACACTCGCCTTTTTGTCGCGGCAGGCTGCAACAATGCTTTGCGCTGCTGCTTCGCTCCATAGGCGATTTTCACGCGCATCAGGCGCAGCCGCATCTTTCTTAAACTTCGGATCAAACCAACGGCCTTCATACACGCCGGCTGCAGCAATAAACTCAGCCTTCACCTCCCAATAATCTTTGGAGATAAATTTACGGATGAGCTCTTCGCGCTCCACCACAATTGATAGCGTCGGCGTTTGTACTCGACCAACCGTTGTTAGAAAGAATCCACCGCTCTTACTGTTGAACGCAGTCATGGCGCGAGTGCCGTTGATTCCCACGAGCCAATCAGCCTCAGAGCGGCAACGCGCTGCATCTGCTAGGGGCTGCATATCACTATCACTACGCAGTGAGGCAAAGCCATCACGAATGGCTGCTGGCGTCATTGATTGCAACCAAAGTCGCTTGATTGCTTGAGGTGCTTTTGCGTGCTGAGCAATTAAACGGAAAATCAACTCACCTTCGCGTCCCGCGTCACATGCATTAATGAGTTCATTAATATCTTTACGCTTAATGAGCTTTTGCAATACCTTAAGCCGCGATTCAGTTTTAGCAATCGGGCGTAAATCAAAATAGGGTGGCACAACTGGAAGATTCGCGAATGACCACTTGCCGCGTTTGACATCAAATTCTTCGGGGGCGGCGATTTCTAATAGATGGCCAACTGCGGAAGAGATAACAAAGTCATCACTCTCGAAATAGTCCTCGTATTTGGTGAAGCCACCCAAAGCCTTGGCAATGTCATTCGCAACGGAAGGTTTCTCCGCAATGATCAGCGCCTTAGGATGATCTACGGTTGAGGTCTTTGAGCTGCTTTTCTTGGTAGTTGCTTTAGTTGCCACGCGTTTTGCCTAAATTTGAGCTTGAAATGATGTTTTTAATGGGTGAAAACGGGCGACCAATTTAAACCAGATCCTGGGTAAAACCGTCGCACCCCTCTTTTTTATTATTAACCGATAAATTAACAAAAGTCCAAAACCCGCATTTTTTGGAGCCCACTTGAGGGTCTTATGAAGGGCTAATTTAGTCAAAATAGGCTTTTAAAGCACTTTAAATGAGGTTTTTTGGTATTTTGGCAATTCCTCAAGAATATCTTTTGGGGATTGGACTAGTTTGGCACCTTGCTGCAGGAGTTGGTGGCAGCCCCTGGCCAGAGGGTGGTGAATCGATCCGGGAATCGCAAAAATCTCCCGCCCAAGCTCGCACCCCAGCCTAGCGGTAATCAGCGAGCCAGAGCGCTCAGCAGCCTCAATTACCAAGATTCCTAGGGCTAGGGCAGCAATGATGCGGTTTCTGCGTGGGAAGTGCCAGGGTTTTGGACCCAATCCTGGGGCCAGCTCAGAGATTAAGAGCCCAACCCCGGCAATCGCCTTAGCCAGCTGAAGATGCTCTCTTGGATAAACGATATCCAGCCCTGTTCCGCACACCGCTAAGGTTGGATGGTCTTGATTTGGCCCAAGAGCGCCTAGGTGAGCAGCACCATCAATCCCTTTAGCTAGGCCAGAAACAATCAGATACCCCTCTGCAGATAGGGCCTGCGCAAAATAGTGTGCGTTTTTGATTCCTTCTGGGCTAGCGGCACGTGACCCAACAATGGCAATCATGGGCAAATTTAGCAGGCTAATGTCCCCATATATATAGAGTGAATGAGGTGGGTCGCATAAATCTAGCAAGCGAGCTGGGTAGCCAGGGTTGTCCGGGTGCATTTGAATGATGTGAGGACTATTTGAAATGTGCATGAAGCAATTTTCAGCATGGGGCGAGAGAGAACTATCGGGACAGTCTGATTACTCTGTTGGATAATTCCCATATGGCTTTATTAACCGTCCTTTGTTATCCGGATCCGCGCTTACACAAGGTTGCAAAACCCGTGGCGCAGGTAGACGCACGCATCAAAAAAATTGTGGCTGATATGGCCGAGACAATGTACGAAGCTCCTGGCGTTGGTTTGGCTGCAACTCAGGTAGATATTCATGAGCGGATTGTGGTGATTGATGTCTCAGACAATCAAGATGAGCTAATGGTATTCATCAACCCAGAATTAGTTTGGGCAAGCCCTGAAAAAAAATCGTGGCGTGAGGGCTGTCTCTCTGTGCCAGAGTATTACGATGAAGTAGATCGTCCAGCAGTCGTCCGAGTGAAGGCGCTTGATATCAACGGTAAAGAATTTGAAGTGGAGGCAGATGGTTTGTTATCAGTCTGCTTGCAGCATGAGATGGACCACTTGCAGGGTAAAGTATTTGTTGAGTATCTCTCGATGTTGAAGCGCAACCGCATTTCTCTCAAAATGAAAAAGCGCGCAAAAGAATTAGTAGGCGAGCGCTAAGCGCCCAATGAAAATTGTTTTTGCTGGCACCCCAGAGTTTGCTGCACAAGCAATGCGTGCAATAGATCGCGCTGGCCATCAAATTGTTTTAGCGCTTACCCAACCAGATCGTCGTGCGGGTCGCGGCATGCATCTCCAGGCTAGCCCCGTAAAAATATTTGCGCAAGAGAAAAACATTCCTGTGTTGCAGCCGGAAACGCTGAAGCGGGAGCATGCAGATCCACAAAAGAAGATTGCCGCTCAACAGGCTTATCAATATTTATCTGATATTGATTTTGATGTGATGGTGGTTGTTGCCTATGGATTAATTCTTCCCCAAGACATTCTTGATATTGCTTCCCGCAACGGTAGATATGGCTGCTTCAATATTCATGCCTCTTTACTGCCAAGGTGGCGTGGTGCAGCGCCGATACAGCGTGCCATTGAGAGTGGTGATGCCACTACAGGCGTGAGCATCATGCAGATGGATGCAGGCTTAGACACTGGCGATACCGTTTTGGTAGGCGATCTAGAAATTACGCCTCATGAAACCAGCTCATCACTCCATGATCGTTTGGCAGTCTTGGGTGCGGAGCTCATGGTCAAGACGCTCAATGACTTGGATAAAGGCTCTGGCATCGCAAGAACTCCGCAGCCTAGCGCAGGTGTTACCTATGCAGAAAAAATATTAAAGAATGAAGCAGAGATCGATTGGCATTTAAGTGCCATTGAAATTGATCAACGCATACGTGCTTTTAATCCATTTCCTGGCTCTACTAGCAACCTTCATGGCGAGCAATTCAAGTTTTGGAACTCTTGCTTGCCTAGCAAAACGCAAGCATTGCAAAACACCGCCCCAGGACAAGTATTGGGGTTTGATGGAGATGCAGTGTATGTTCAGTGCGGAGATGGCGTGATTGAAATCCTAGAAATGCAAAAGCCTGGCGGGAAAAAAACGAGCGCCAGCGCTTGCCTTCAAAGCTATCGCACACAAGAAAAAATAATGCAGTTCAAGAAAGATTAATTTGACCGATCAAAAAACACCACGCAGTCTTCCGCTATCAGAGGCGATTACTATTTCTGCGCAAGCAATTGGCGAGGTGATGGTGGGTCGATCGCTCACAGAGGTGTTAGATCAGCTGGATGCTCATGAGCGGCCAATTGTGCAAAGTCTCACGTTTGATGCTTTGCGTAAGTGGGTGAGGTCACATGAGTTCATTAAGCAATTCATTCCAAAGGCGCCACCGCTAGAAGTCGAGTATTTATTAAGCGTGGCAATTGCTTTATTTTTACAAGGCGCGACCGAGGGCAAAGGCTACGCAGCACATACCATCGTTGATCAGGCTGTCAAAGCTTGCAGCGAGTATGAGCCGACGATGTATGCCAAGGGCTTAGTGAATGCTGTACTGCGTAAGGTGAGTCTCGCCGTTCAGGCTGAGAATGAAAAGCCTTATCCGCCAGACCCTATTCCAATGTTCTTTCCGCCTTGGTGGCGGGCGAGTCTGAAGCGAAATTACTCCAAAGCTTGGCAGGCAATGTTGATTCAGCAAGCCCAGCGCGCACCTTTGATTTTGCGGGCGAATGCTAAACAACATACACGCAAGGAATATCAAGAGCTATTGCAGCAAGCCGGCATACTTGCTGAGCCTGTTGAGAATGTTGCTGGGATCACACTAGATTCTGCTTTGCTCTTGCGCGAGCCGGTGCCGGTTTCGGATTTGCCAGGATTTTATAGTGGCGCAGTTTCTGTTCAAGATGCGGGCGCGCAAATTGCAGCCATCTTGCTTGATCCAAAACCGGGTGAACGCATATTGGATGCTTGTGCAGCGCCTGGGGGTAAGACTGCTCATTTATTAGAGCTAGCGCAATGTGAGATGACTGCATTAGAGCTAGATGGCGAGCGCCTTGGAAAAATTGGCGGCAATTTAGATCGTTTGCGTCTTCACTCTGACGCGGTTCGAGTGGTGCGCGGCGATGCTTCAAAGGCAGCTTGGTGGGATGGCAAGCTGTTCGACAAAATTCTATTAGATGCACCCTGCTCAGCCTCTGGCATTGTTGCAAGGCACCCAGACATTCCCTTCTTGCGTCGTGAGGCAGATATAAAGGCTCTGCAGATTAGACAGCGCGGCATATTGGAACAGGCCTGGAAGATGCTCAAACCTGGCGGCACGCTTTTGTACGTGACTTGCTCTGTGTTTCCGGAGGAGGGCGAAGAGCAGGCAACTTGGTTTGCGGCAGAGCATGCTGATGCGTTACGATTAAGCGCCCCCGGACAAATTTTGCCCGCTGAGCTAAATGACGGTTTTTATTACGCTTTGTTTAAGAAAAATGGTGCATGAGCCAAGGCATTAAACAATTCATTCTTTGTGTTTTGATGGCGCTGAGCTTATTTTCAGTAGCCGCAAGTGCAGAGGGAATCAAACTTAAATCTGCTGACCTTGAGCGGGTGGATGGTGACTGGCTATTAAATGCCACATTCCAGATTGAATTAACTCCAGGCCTAGAAGATGCAGTTCAAAAAGGTGTGGTCTTATATTTTCAGACTGAGTTTGATGTAACCCGTTCACGTTGGTATTGGTTTGATGAAAAACCTGCTCTTGCGCAACGACTAACGCGCTTATCTTATCAGCCGATGACACAGCAATATCGTATCGCCTCCGAAGGCTTTACCTTTTCTGCCAAGACCATGTTTGAAGCTTTGCAGGCAGTAGGTAGCATCGGGGGTTGGAGAGTAATTGATGGCAATCAAATTGATCCAAGTAAGTCTTACACTGCGGCATTAAGAATGACCCTGGATTTGGCTAAGCTACCTAAACCATTTCAGGTAAATGCGTTAAATAATCGCGACTGGAATGTCAGCAGTGATTGGCTGCGCTTTCCATTTTTGCCAAATGGGCCTAACGTCATTAAACGATGAAGATATCTTTTGACTTCATTGGATCTAATGCGTTTGAGAAAGATGCCTGGAAGAGGCGTGCTTTGCCTATAGCGATGGCGGCGATTGGCGCCTTTGCACTCTTACTATTGGTGCTGTTGTCAATCGCAACATCAAACACCGAGTTTTTTGATAACTATTTTATTTGGCTCTATGCGGCCAATGTAATCATTGGCATTTGTCTAACCTTGGTCATTTTGACTTTGGTGGTTGTGATTGCTGTCCGTTGGCGGAAGGGCCGATTTGGTACGCGCCTGGTAGCCAAGCTGGCCATGATTTTTGCTTTGGTTGGTGTTGTACCGGGATTAATTTTGTATGGCGTCTCATTGCAGTTCGTATCTCGAAGTATTGAGACCTGGTTTGATGTCCAAGTAGAGTCTGCCTTAGATGCTGGCCTTGAGTTGGGTCGCGTAACCCTGCGCATTGCGCAAGAAGAGATTCTGGCTGAGGGCAATTACATCGCCGAGCAAATTGTGCAGGTTCCCTCTGGCGCAACCTCTGAGCAGGTTGGCGTTATGGTGATGAAAGCCCGCAACCAATTTGGCATTCAAGAGGTGAGCCTATTTAATATTCAGCGCAATTTGATTCTAACTAGTGAGTCACGACCCAAAAAATATCTGCCTGCACCAAGCCCTGATGTCATCGCTGAAGCATTTAAAAAGAAGGGCCTCACCTCAGTAGAGCAAATTGAAGTAGATGGTGGACAGCGAAGCTATCGTGTGCGAGCGATCGTGCCAATCGTGCGAAAAAAACACGTTGTCAGCAAAGGGGACTCCGGTAAAGATATAGACGATAAATATTTTCTGCAGTTAGTGCGCTTCATTCCTGGCCCTTTGGCTAAAAATATCGTTGCGGTTGAGTCTGCCTACAGTGACTATCAAGAAAAATCATTAGGCAGGACAGGTTTACGAAAAATGTTTGTGGGCACACTTACGTTAACGCTATTTTTTGCTCTATTCGTGGCGGTTACGTTGGCCTTAGTTCTGGGGCGTCAGCTAGCCAGACCTTTGCTAATGTTATTAAAGGGTACGCAGGCTGTTGCTCAGGGAGACCTGTCGCCTAAGCCAGAGCTCGATACCGGAGATGAGTTGGGTATGCTCACGCGTCAATTTAATGTGATGACTCGCCAGCTTGCCGACACCAGAACATCTCTCCAAGAATCCAAATCATTTTTAGAAACGGTGTTAGGAAATTTAACTGCTGGTGTTTGCATCTTTGATAAGAACTTTAATGTGGTGTCTAGCAATGCAGGTGCTGACCGCATCTTTGGGCAAGACTTAACGCAAATGGATGGACGCCCTTTAAGCGATAGTCCAAGTCTTGTTGAGTTTGATCAAGCCATTAAAGAGGGCTTTGCCACGATGAAGCTAGCGGTTGCCGCGGAGAGCGGTCAACCAGAAATGGGTGCCAATAAAGCGGCGCCGGTATGGCAAAAACAGATTCAGCTTCACAGTACAAACGAGTTTGAGAATGAGCCTGGCGTCACTTTATTTATTCGCGGAACAGAATTAACCCCAGATTTACGCATGGTAGTCTTTGATGACATTACCGATGTAGTGAGCGCCCAGCGCTCCATTGCTTGGAGCGAAGTAGCACGGCGCCTTGCGCATGAGATCAAGAACCCGCTAACCCCTATACAGCTCTCAGCAGAGAGATTGCAGCATAAGTTGGCTGGCAAATTAAGTCCCGAGCAGGAAGAGATGATGAATCGCAGTACGGAAACCATCATTGGGCAAGTCCAGGCGATGAAGGAAATGGTCAATGATTTTAGGGATTTTGCTAAGACGCCAAGCCCACAGTTGAAATCCGTTTCAATTAATACTTTGACGCATGAGATCTTGGGTTTGTATGAAGGAAGCCCGTTAAAAACCCAGCTCGATTCGCGTTGCCCAAATATTATGGGTGACCCCACTCAACTGAGACAGATTATTCATAATCTTTTGCAAAACGCACAAGATGCTACTCTTGAGGGCAAGCATCAAGCTGAGCCAGTTGAAGTAAAAACAGAATTGGTGTCTTACGGAGAGCTTAGTGGTGTGCCACAGAATGCGGTCCGATTAACAATAAGTGATAGCGGTTCAGGATTTCCAGCTAAGATATTGGCAAGAGCATTTGAGCCGTATGTAACAACAAAGAGTAAGGGCACCGGATTGGGCCTGGCGGTAGTGAAGAAAATCGTTGATGATCACGGAGCCAAAATTGAGGTCCGTAACCGCATGCAGGGAGACGAAGTGATCGGCGCGCAAGTATCAATTTTGTTTATGAATCTGGCAAAAGAGGCAGCATAAGAATGGCAAGTATTTTGGTGGTCGATGATGAGATGGGAATCCGAGAGCTTCTCAATGAGATTCTGACGGATGAAGGCCACACCGTTTATGCGGCAGAGAGCGCTATGCAGGCTCGCACAATCCGCGAGCAAATGCGCCCAGATCTTGTATTGCTTGATATCTGGATGCCAGATGTAGACGGCATCACCCTATTAAAAGAGTGGTCCAAGACTGGGCAACTCACTATGCCGGTAGTCATGATGTCTGGACATGCCACGATTGATACTGCTGTTGAAGCTACCCGTATTGGCGCCCTGAATTTTTTAGAAAAGCCGATTGCGCTACAAAAGTTACTAAAGACAGTCAATAAGGCACTGGAGAGTTCCCCCAAATACGTCGAGCCAGCTGAAGAGCGGGCTACGTCAGCATCTACATCTAGCCCAAGCCCTAAGGCGGTAGTCGCCGAACAGGCGCCTCAGGCTCAGGATGGTGAATATATTAGCGGGATAGCAAAAACCTATTTTGATTTGCCGCTGCGAGAGGCTAGGGACTTATTCGAAAAAGCCTACTTTGAGCATCAAATGATCATTATGGGCGGTAGTATGACCAAAATTTCTGAATACACGGGTCTCGAACGCACCCACCTTTATCGCAAGTTAAAAGCTTTGGGCATCGATACTTCGCGTAATAAGGCCGAGCAGTAAAACACCTGCCATCAGTCTTTGAGGCAATTGATATGGCACACAGCATCGCCGATGCGACGGATAATGGTGCCCATATCATTTCGGAATTACTCCCATGGAAATAAAGGTTAACTTTCTCGATAAGTTGCGTCTTGAAGCCAGGTTCGACGACTTCACGGTGATTGCTGATCAGCCCATTCGATATAAAGGTGATGGTTCAGCCCCTGGGCCTTTTGATTACTTTCTAGCTTCATCGGCCTTATGCGCGGCCTATTTTGTGAAGTTATATTGCGATACACGCAATATTTCAACTGAGAACATTCGGCTTTCGCAAAATAATATTGTCGATCCAGATAACCGCTATCAACAGATTTTCAAAATTCAAGTTGAACTGCCAGAAGATATCTCCGCGAACGATCGTCAGGGCATATTGCGTTCGATTGAACGCTGCACAGTAAAAAAAGTCGTCCAAGCTGGGCCCGAGTTTGTTATCGAAGAGGTTAAGAATTTAGATGCTGATGCGCAGACTTTGTTGACGCTGAAGTCAGCCCCTGATGCGAGCACCTATATTGCTGGAAAGGATTTACCGCTAGAGCAAACCATTGCCAATATGTCTACCGTGTTGGCAAACTTAGGAATCAAGATTGAAATCGCCTCATGGCGCAACCTGATTCCGAATGTGTGGTCTTTGCATATTCGTGATGCGCATTCACCAATGTGCTTCACGAATGGCAAGGGCTCTACAAAGGAAAGTGCTCTGGCCTCAGCGCTGGGTGAGTATATTGAGCGACTCAGCAACAATCACTTTTACGCCGGGGCATTCTGGGGTGAAGATATTGCTAATAGTGCATTTGTTCATTATCCGAATGAACGCTGGTTTAAGCCGGGGCCAAAAGATTCGCTCCCCCCAGAAATTCTTGATGAGTATTGCCTAAAGATTTTTAATGCTGATGGTGAACTACGTGGCTCACATTTAATCGATACGAATTCCGGCAATTTAGAGCGCGGGATTTGTTCTTTGCCATATGTTCGTCAGTCCGATGGCGAGACGGTTTATTTTCCATCGAGTCTTATTGAAAATCTTTATGTCAGTAATGGTATGAGTGCTGGCAACACCTTAGCTGAGGCTCAGGTGCAATGCTTGTCTGAGATTTTCGAGCGGGCAGTGAAGCGAGAAATTATTGAAGATGAAATTGCTTTACCTGATGTGCCGCAAGAAGTGCTCGCTAAATATCCCGGCATTCTGGAAGGCATTCAGAGTCTTGAGGATCAAGGCTTTCCAGTATTAGTCAAGGACGCATCATTAGGCGGCGTCTACCCAGTCATGTGCGTTACTCTGATGAACCCACGAACAGGCGGAGTATTTGCATCCTTTGGCGCTCATCCAAACCTAGAGGTGGCGCTCGAGCGGAGTTTGACTGAATTGCTTCAGGGCCGCAGTCTAGAGGGCTTGAATGATTTGCCCCCGCCTACTTTCGCAAGTGAGGCGGTGACTGAGCCAAATAATTTTGTTGAACACTTTATTGATTCAAGTGGCATTGTGTCGTGGCGATTCTTCAGTGCAAAATCAGATTACGATTTTGTTGAGTGGGATTTTTCTGGCAAAGGCGAAAACTCAAATGTCCAAGAAGTAGCCGCTTTATTTGGCATTCTTGAATCCCTAGGTAAAGAGGCTTACGTTGCGGTCTATGACCAGTTGGGCGCGATCGCATGCCGAATCTTGGTACCAGGCTATTCCGAGGTTTATCCAATTGAAGATTTGATTTGGGATAACACGAATAAAGCGCTGTTATTCCGCAATGATATTTTGAATCTATCGAACTTGGATGATGCAAGCCTAAGTGCACTGCTTGAGCGCTTAGAAAATAATGAGCTAGATGAGTACGGCGATATTGCTACATTGATTGGTATTGAATTCGATGAGAATACGCCCTGGGGTCAGCTAACAGTTCTCGAACTAAAGCTATTGATCCATCTTGCTTTGAAACAATTTGAAGAGGCGCATGAGCTTGTCGGCGCCTTTCTTCAATATAACGACAATACAGTCGAGCGAAAATTGTTTTATCAGGCTTTAAGTGCGGTACTCGAGATTGTCCTAAGCGATGATCTAAATCTTGAGGACTACGAAGTCAATTTGCGTAGAATGTTTAGTGCCGAGAGAATGGATGCTGTTGTGGGTTCAGTTGAGGGAAGTGTCCGTTTCTACGGTTTGCTTCCTACAAGCATGAAGCTAGAGGGTCTCGATAGGCATCATCGTCTGATTGATAGCTATAAGAAACTGCATGTTGCGAGGGCAAAGGCTGTAGCCAACGGTAGCTAGGGCCAGGGCAAGAGTATTTGGCAGTAGATTTTCAGTGTTTACCCAAGACTTATCGGTGATAGACCCGTTTTTCGGGCTGGAATGGAGTTTCATTTATAATTCCAACTCTTGGCCTGGTAGCTCAGTCGGTAGAGCAGAGGATTGAAAAGCTAGGATAGAGGACTAAAACAGTTCTGCACATTGGGTCTAAGCTGGTTGCGACCCACCGCCCTACAAGCACCGAATCTATTGGCTCTCAGCGGTTTCAAATATTTCCCAAATGGCATCGACAGTTATATGAAACACTCTGTAACTAAGTTCAAAAGCCTTGAAATTGCACTTAAAGAATTAGAGCCGTTTATCAAAGATGGCGCTCACTTGAAATCAGGAAAACCATTTGCACAATTTGGCGATTTGCGTTCTAGGGAGATGCTTGCAAATTGGCTAATATCTGCAGCTCTCAATTTCGAATACAACATAACTCAGTTTTCATTCACTAGCGATCCTGATGGCGGGGATGGAACAATCGTTGATTTAAAAAACAATCAAGCATGGGAGACTGAGCATGTAATGGTTCCGCAACCTCAAAACGATGTTGAAATGGATAAAGATATTCATTCGCGCATTTTGGGGGCGATAGATTTAAAGCGAAATAAAGGCGGAGAGGCTTATGCTTCTAACAAGTCACTAGTTGTATTTTTGGATAGTGGGCAAGGTCACTGGACTCCTAATCAAGTGGCAAAGCAACTACCGAGTCCTTTGTATTTTGAGGACGCTTGGGTAGTTAGTTTGCAAGAAGTCATTGATGGCGCGTATAGCTACAGAGTTATCCAGCTTTTGATTGAGGCTGGAAATGCGCCAATCTGGAGCGTGGATATTAATAAAGAATTCAGCAGCTGGAATGTAAAACGAGTTCAATAACTAAGAGAGCTACAGCCTCATTTCATCAGGCCTAGTTAGACAGAGGATCAATTATTGTCTGTTCCAAATGGAATAAATCCTTAGTATTAGTTGCATAGCTAACTAAAACATGTTAAAGTGAGCCTATGTTTGAACAATGCCTCTATTTCAACACCACTTCATTGGCTCGTAAGCTAGAGCGGGAATGGACTATAGCGTTTAAGCCATTTGGTTTGACGCCATCCCAGGCATTTATGTTGAGGGTGATATTAGAAAAGCCCCAGTCCTACCAAAATGCTTTGGCAAAGGAAATGAATATCACTAAACCTACAGCCTCAAGAGGATTGGATGGACTTGAGAAGCTAGGACTAATTGAAAGAAGGTCATCGCCTGACGATGCTCGTGAGATTGAAGTTCATCCCACAAAAAAAGCAAAGGCCATGAAAGATGGTTTGAATGCGGCCAGCGGCGAGGTCACCAAGAAGTTTAAGAAGCTCTTGGGCTCAGATGAGTTTTTAGATGTCGTAGGTAAGTTAAGGGGAATTAGTGAGATTTTGTAGTGCCCCCATTTTTTTGAATGAATGGTTGTATAGCTAACTAATTAGGAGAAACAAATGCCCATATTGAATGTAAAGATAAGCGGAACAAAGAGTGCTGAAACTACTAAGCAGGTTACTGATTTGCTCTTAGACATAACGACGCGAATCTTGAAAAAGAAGCGAGAAGTTACTGCTATTGCGATTGACTATATAGACAGGGACTGCTGGATCGTTGGCGGTAAGTTATTAAGTGAGCAGAATAAAAACAGTTTTTATTTTGATATCAAGGTTACGGATGAAACGAATACCAAAGATGAAAAAGCTCAATACATCAAAGAAGCCTTTGCAGGATTTGAGAAAATACTAGGGAACTTACACGAGGAAAGCTATGTATATGTGGCAGATGTACGAGCTACGGCCTATGGCTATGGTGGCAAAACTCAGGAATATAGATATCACCAATAAAGACTATTAACCTAAAGCACCTCTATCTATTAGCCCTCGATAGATAGAGGATAGTTAATTGTCCGTTCTACAGGGAGCAAATTTATTTGGCGTCTAGTTACAGGACACTGAGTGTAAGGGTAATCACTTAAGTATAGTTTTTATAAAGATATTAATATTTTAAAAAAATAAACATATATTCAAATTATGAAAAAAATCTTTGCTATTGCTCTGACATCTCTTTTGCTCTCCGCTTGCGGTGGCGCAAAAGATGAGTTTGCAAAAACTGACTCGGGAAGAGCTTTAATGGCTTGTGTTGCTGGAGGGGGTTCGCTCGACATACAAAATATTGCGTTTGATAACCAGCAAAAAGGAGTTGATGTAAAGCTCTTAAAAAATAATAAAAATATCGAAATGCAATTTTCTGTTGATGGAAAAATTAATCAAGCAAGTCTTGTTGGCGCTTCTATAGCAGGTGAAAAAAACCTAACAAGATTCTCGTTGATGCTAAATCTTGAATTAGTCTGTGGCGGAGACTTAGCCTCAAAGATTTTGCCAGATGACTATAGAAATTTACAGATGCTGAATCAATTTAGAGGAATTTTAAGGTGAAATTTCAATCGTGTGGTTATCTAAAAAAATATGCTTTGATTTTTCTCTTGACGTGCATTTCGGGGCCCTCAATTGCTGGATATATTCCGGAGATGGTATGTACAGACAACAATAAACCCTGGCTTCCCAATATTGAGTCTGGGGAATTTCCATCCATTGAGTCAGCTAGGGAGGCGGGTGAGCGGTATGCCGGTCGTATGAGAAGTTCTAGTGGACTTGATTGTAAGGTGAATAGGATTTTTAATGCACTCACAAAAGATTATGTGAATTTAAATCAACAAGTCACTAAAGATGCTGAGGTCAAGAGGCCGTCAGCACAATCAGCTAAGCCCAACGTAGCATATGCTCCAACAGAAAGTCAGTGTTCTGGTTACAAGGTTTCGCGAATGGTGGCTATAGCTTCATTTGCAGATCCAACTTATGTATGTTCGGATATGATGCGTGACGATGCTTATTCAAGTCTCAACATAAAGACATATTTTGATAAATCGAGCGGTAAATGTATGATGAATATACGTATGTCAGGCATCCGCGATGGAAATAGTAAGACTTGCAACACCACTAAAAAAGTTATAGAAGTAAAAAATAATTTAATTACATCAGTTGAATATTGAGCAAACTACTTCGTAGTCTGCTTGTGTCATCGCTAAAGCCACCGCTTTCGCCCGTAACACTTTCTTTAACTCATTTCATCTGCTAAACAGTAATTCTGCACCTTGTTACATAAAGCCTCGATAGGTAGAGGATTAGTTATTGTCTGTTCCAAATAGAACAAACTGATTCAGCGTCTAGTTACGAGACACTTAGTAATTCTTTAAAGCCTTATGGAGTTTGGTGACATTGAAACCTTGGATGAGTACGCCAAACGCTCTAGATGGATTAAGTCAATTTTAGAAAAATTCCAAAAGATAAAAAATTAAAGCTGAATCCCAGGATTGATTAGCCATGATTTGCTTATATTTTCGCGGTATTGCGGTGAGCGAGAGAGTAAATTCTAGTAGTGCACCATCATCAGTACAAATTACCCTCTTAAATCTTAATTCTGTATAGCAATTTACAGCTATCGTTTTGTACAGCGTGTTGCCCCATATGTAGTCCTTGCTGCTGCAAAAGCAGTTTTTCCATTATCGCTAGACAAAATATCAGGAATATCGCAGTCGTAAAGACGACCATTTGCCCGTACCTTCATATTGCAGAGCCCATAACCGGTTCCCCATTCTGCTTTTATTATTTGAATATCAGACGTATTTAAATTATTAATAACTGCATCTTCATAGCCTTGAGTTACGCCATTTACTTTTTTGCAATTTCCTTGGGTCATATCAAGTTTAATATTTGCTGCTGTACTTGGCATAGCAAAGCTTACGCAAGCAATAGTAAGAAATATTTTTAAATGTTTCATAGCGCCCTATAATTTAATTCCTGCACAGCTAAGCACTGCTTTTTGGAAAACATCATTTTTACTTAGATTATTTTGCTTAACTATTAAAGCCGCTGAAAAATAATCTGTAAATAGCTCGGCATCATATTTACTTTTAAATATCTTAGTCGCACAGCTATTTAAGGGCTCGCCTTCTGTGCATTTAGATGCTCTATTTGACTGATAATTTTTGCTTGTATCAATTGCGCTTTGCCCATATTTTTCTAAAATCTGCTGTGTATGTTGAGGAAAATCTTGTATTGCAATTCCACGCATTGACATTCCGCTAACAATAAGCCCTAGGCATGTACCTGGATTTTTGTTGTCAGGTGGCTTTTGGGCAAATACGGCTCCAATAAAAAATAAGGCAAAGGCAGATAGAAAGATTTTCATAGGGTAGTTATATATGGTTGATAAGGACTGAATTAAGTATATTTTTTATAAATATTATCTAAAAATTCAAAAATTGCAATTCTCTATTTCACTCACTCCACAACAAGCCCGCATCAAATCACTACAAACTTAAAAAGACAATGCTGGCAAAGTACTAAAAGTAGAACGAGAGAGGCAAAGGGTGGCAAAAGCACAGCAAACCTTATAGGCCTCAAATAGTCGCTGAGTAGATGCCGTCAAACAGGATTAAACATCCCCACTGCTATAGGATTCAGCAAATACGAGGTGAGTTAGCTACAGTTATCTACATTTAGACAGCGTAAAAACAGTTCCGCTATAATCTACAGTCTTAAATGGCCTGGTAGCTCAGTCGGTAGAGCAGAGGATTGAAAATCCTTGTGTCGGTGGTTCGATTCCGCCCCGGGCCACCAAGAAACACCAAAACCACCTTCGGGTGGTTTTTTCTTTTTCTGATTAGTATCTAGGAATTCTCTCGGGAGCCCTAAATGCTATTAGTCACCTCAATCATTGCCGCTGTATTAACCGCCATCTTTGTAAAACTCTCTTTTGCCGTCATTGGTTTGAGAAGAAAGAATAAGGTTGGTTTGGGAAGCGGTGGGTATGATGATCTTGAGAGGGCAATTCGTGCCCAAGGAAACTTTGCTGAGTATGTTCCTTTGGGGATCATTTTGATTGCTTGCTTGGAGCTAAACGGAGCGCCTTGGTGGCTGGTTGCCATGTCTGGCATCACTTTAATTATTGGCCGGTTAATTCATGCCAAAGGAATCAATGTGCCGCCACCTGATTTTAGTAAACGTGTATTGGGTATGAAATTTACTTTTGGAACGCTCATCTCATTGGCGGCGCTCAACTTGGTTTGGGCCCTATATAAGCTAGTTTGATGGAGTCAGACATCTTAGACTCTGATTTGATTCCATTCCGCCTCACCAAGAAATACCAAAACCACCTTCGGGTGGTTTTTCATTTGAGTTTGGATGAAATCCTACGCTCATATACACTTAATTCTGAATGAAAACCAAAGAGATCCTCTGCTCGCTTCTGGCACTTTTCCCGTTATTGGCTAATGCACAAGCCTCAGACAGGGCTTTTATGGGCAATCAAGTTCGCAGTGACTACATGACCGGCAAGCTGTCTTCGGGTTTTTATCCCATTGTTAAATTTGACCCTTCTCCCATCCCAAAAGCTCTGCTGGGAAAAAAACAGGATGGGCGAGATATTGAATTTGCTAAACGAGCAGAAAAATTCTTTGAAGATGATGGGCAAAACTTGGCAATGCTCATGCTTGATCATGGACAGATAGTTTATGAGCGATATGCTGAGGGAGTGAACCAAGATAGCAAAATGTTCTCTTGGTCGATGGCAAAAAGTCTTACTGCTTATACGGTTGGGGAGGCGTTGTGTTCCGGGAAATTGAAAAGCCTAAATGATCAAGCCGAATCTTATGCTCCGGAAATAAAGGACTCGGCTTATGGAAAGGCAACAATTAAACAGTTGCTCACCATGAGTTCGGGTGCACCCCCGGGAGCGCCTGAATATATGGGCTCCCAAAAAGATGAATGGATGAATCTTACGCGGGGATTTAAGTCAATTACCGACATGATTAATCTATATGGCGCACGCACAGAAAATCCAGATGTTTTTGCGTACAAGAATTTGGATACTGACACATTAGTCTTGGCTGTAAATGGTGGCGGCAATTTCCAAGATATATTTACAAAATCAATTTGGAATCGTGCAGGCCCTGAAAAATCAGCGACTTGGCTTGTGGATAAGGATGGCGTCATAAATGGCTCTTTTGGTTTAGGTGCGACTCTGCGAGATTGGGCAAGGCTGGCCTTAGAGAGCCTTGAGATGAGGGGTGGCGCCAGGGGAAAATGTATTCAAGAGTTTATGAGAAGCGCCACTACCAAGCAGATAGCAAATGAGGGTGGTACAACTATTAATTATTATCACTACGGGTACCAAACTTGGATTGATCCTCGTGAGCAAACTGGTATTTATGTCTGGCTGGGTGCTTATGGCCAAAAAGTTATGATTGACCCCAGAAATAAAAAAATATTAATTCTTTTTCGGCATCAACATGATGCCCATGTTAACCAACAACTTAGTAGGCTTTACCGAGCCTGGACCAATACGCCGCCGTTTCAGTCGAGCGCTTCAGGTTTGGGGCAAAGCAATACTTCTAAGTGACTGAACCCCTCTTCTGTTGGTTTTGGGGTTTGCTGCGTAGTTGTCAGGGCT
This sequence comes from Polynucleobacter sp. 80A-SIGWE, assembly GCF_018882295.1. GTDB lineage: Bacteria > Pseudomonadota > Gammaproteobacteria > Burkholderiales > Burkholderiaceae > Polynucleobacter. Next base: position 275,083 of record NZ_JACVOR010000001.1, on the reverse strand, counting down.
TGCCAATAAGACTACTTGGAGAAAGGTCTCTATATTCGTTGAAGAGTATCCATAAAAGATCTATTCTGATCTGACATAAACACAGGAGACGAATAATGATTAAAAAAGTATCTCTGTTAATTGGTGTTGCGTCCATTTTGACTTTGGTGGCCTGTCAGTCAATGGAGCATGGCACTGGTCAAAAAGCATCAGCCACTCTAGACTCGCGTTCGGGCTCGAATGCCAAAGGAACGGTTAATTTTGTATGGCAAGGGCATGATGTATTGGTTACCGGAAATTTTTCTGGATTGAAACCAAATTCTGAACAAGGGTTTCATGTTCACGAAAAAGGAGATTGCTCCGCACCTGATGCCACTAGCGCTGGTGGTCATTTCAACCCAGATACAAAATCACATGGTATGCCAGGAAGCGGCTCGAATCATGCTGGCGATATGCCAAATATAAAATCAGATGCGAATGGCAATGCTGTTTATTCGGCAAAGTTAAGTGGATTTGCTGTTAATAATGGACCAGTTGGAATACTGGGAAGATCCGTTGTTGTTCATCGGGATCCTGATGACTATAAATCTCAGCCAGCTGGAAATTCTGGACCAAGAATTGCATGTGGCTTGATCAAGTAGGGTATGCATTCGCAGCCATAGTCGATTCTGCCTAGAGTCACTAAGAAATACTAAAACCACCTTCGGGTGGTTTTTTCATTAGTGGAGATCTGCTATAAATTGATTAACAATCAATGGAGCTTATATGACTCAAGCATCACGCCGTAATTTCTTGAAAACTTCTGCTATCGGCGCTGCAGCCCTTGCTGGCACACAAGCGCTTGCTCAAGGCCAAGCTCCTTCTAAGAAAATGGTGGCTGAGGTGAGAGCATTAGAGGCAAGAGAGATTCAGGCAACTACTTCGAATTGGGGCGATGGTTTGGCGCACCCCATTCCTTATAAAAATCCCCCTGGTGTTGGCAAAGATAGAGCAATTGTTTTGGGCGGCGGCTCTGAATACATGAGCTCATTCTTAGTTGGGTATTTTCATGCAATGCTGACGAACGGCATCAACTTGCGACTGGCTGATATTGTGGTTGGGACATCGGCTGGTGCTGTATTGGGTAGTGCCTTGCTGGGTAGTCGCTTGGATCTATTCTCTGCAGAATTCAATTTGTTGGCTGACTATCCAAAAGTGATGGCTAAGTTAGTGCCAACTAAAAAATTTACACCTAGCCAAGAGCGAGTAATGAAGATGGGCCTCACTGCTAAGGATGGAAGCCCTGCCACGATTCAAGCGATTGGTCATGCGGCTATGGCTGCAAAATCGATTCCATCTGAAAAGTTTCAAGCCAATATTAAAGTTTTCTTGGGCGACATGAAAACAATTCCACCAAAGATGTACATCACAACGATTGATTGCTATACCGCTGAGCGTTTAGTCATTGCCCCAGACTCGGGTGTATCTGTAATTGATGCATGTGCAGCCAGCGCCTCTGCACCGGGCGTGACAGGCCCAACCTGGGTTAAGGATCGTGTCTGCATGGATGGCAGTATTGGCTCAACAGAAACACATTGCGATATTGTGGCTGGCTCAAGAAGGGCGCTCGTTATTGCTTTGGCCGATACCATTGAACAAGAAAAAGAAGGGCTTCGATTAAATCATTTGCCCAATACAATTTTGCAGGAGGTCAAGGATCTTGAGGCGAGGGGCACTAAAACCAAGCTGGTAGTTGTTGGAATGCTGCCCGGCAGAAAAACTATGAGCGTTGTAGATCCTGGAATTATGGAGCCAGCCATCAAGTATGGCTATGAAAGAGGAATGCAAGATCTTCCAGAGATGAAGCGTTTTTGGGCTTAAGTGTCGCTAGATATTTCGTCGCACTAGAAAAATTGTTTTAAACGACAATACAAATACAGACTGATAACCAGGAGCCTGCATGTATAAGCTTATCGCCTTTGATGCTTACGGAACATTATTTGATGTCTATTCCATGGGGAAGTTGGCAGAAGATTTATTTCCCGGCAATGGTCAGGCCTTCGCCTTAATGTGGCGTGATCGCCAAATCGAGTACACCCGCTTAGTCACCATGAGTGATCCTAATCCTAGTGGCAGCAAGCACTACCTACCCTTTTGGGAATTAACAATTCGCTCATTGCGTTATGTATGTAAGCGGATGAACTTAAATCTCAGTCCTGACTATGAGAAGCGGTTAATGGATCAGTATGCCAAGCTCACTGGTTTTGAAGATAGCCTGCACGTTCTTAAGACAATAAAAAATAAAGGTATTGCTACAGCAATTTTGTCCAATGGTAGTAGAGAGATGTTGGCGACAGTAGTTGAGAGCAATGGTCTTACGGCTTACTTAGATCAGGTCGTCACCGTTGAGGATGTACGATTATTTAAGACTGCCCCTCAGACCTATGAGCTTCTTTTAAAAGCATTTCCAGTTAAAAAAGAAGAAGTTCTTTTTGTATCGAGCAATGCTTGGGATGCGCTGGCGGCCAAGTGGTTTGGTTTTGACGTATTTTGGGTTAATCGGCTTGGACACCCCTTCGAAGAAATTGGTGAGAAGCCAAACTATGAAGGCGACTCGCTAAGCAAAGTTTTGGAAGTTATTTAGAGCTTTTAAGTCTTGAGACGTAAAATGAATGCTTAATGCCAATTGAGTTTATTCAGCGTCTAACAAGCGTACAGCGATCCCCCAAAACCAATATTCAATTGGGCGCCTATATGGCGTTTGTTGCGGGCGCTGTAAATGCTGGTGGTTTCTTGGCAATTTCTCGCTATACATCTCATATGAGCGGGATTATTTCCGCAATTGGTGATGACCTTGCTCTGAATGACTTCATTTCAGTTTTAGGCGGCATCTCACTTTTGCTCTCATTTCTATTTGGCGCAGCTACAACAGCCATCATTGTTAATTGGGGCCATAGAAGAAAAATTCATAGCGAGTTTGCCTTGCCGCTATTCCTTGAGGCCGCCCTGTTATTGGTCTTTGGTTTGGTGGGCGCTAACCTCAATTTATACCTACCCTTAACTGTTCCAGCAATCGCCCTTCTCCTGTGTTTTGTGATGGGCTTGCAAAATGCCATTGTCACTAAAGCCTCTAAAGCGGAAATTAGAACAACCCATATGACGGGGGTCATTACCGATATAGGAATAGAGGTAGGGAAGTTAATTTATTGGAATAAATCTACGCAGGCCAATGAAAGCGGGTACGTCAGGGCGAATAGGGATAAATTAAAAACCCACTTATTTATTTTCGGAATGTTCTTGATTGGCGGAATCATTGGTGCGCTTAGCTTCAAAACGGTCGGCTATATAGCGGTGATACCGCTCTCCCTTTCCCTTGTGCTCATAGCAAGTTTGCAAATTTATCGAGACATTAGGGTGGTATTAAAGAGTTAGTATTTTCGCATTTGGAAGAAAATAGGATGCAGCCTGTACTACAAGGATAAAAAATAAGGGAGGCGAAAGCCTCCCTTATTGATAACAGCTTACAACTATATTAATTAAAACAGGTCTGCGTTCATGACTTTAGTCCAAGCTGCAACAAAGTCATTCACAAACTTTTCTTTGTTGTCATCTTGTGCATACACTTCTGCGTAGGCGCGCAAAATAGAGTTAGAGCCAAATACCAAATCAACCCGAGTAGCAGTCCATTTAGTGTCGCCTGTACTGCGCTCAACAATGTCGTAGCTATTTCGACCGGTGGGTATCCACTGGTAATTCATATCAGTTAGATTGACGAAGAAGTCATTACTTAATGCGCCCTCTCTTTCTGTGAACACCCCATGTTTTGTTCCACCATGGTTTGCGCCAATTACTCTCATGCCTCCTACCAGTACGGTCATCTCTTGGGCGGTGAGCCCCATCAACTGCGTGCGGTCTAAGAGTAGCTCTTCTGCAGTGACAACATAGTTTTCTTTTAACCAGTTGCGATAGCCGTCTGCTAGTGGTTCAAGAACTTCAAATGACTCTACATCTGTCATTTCTTGAGTGGCATCACCGCGGCCTGGAGTAAATGGCACCTTAATATCAAATCCTCCAGCTTTAGCAGCTTGTTCAATACCGATATTGCCGCCAAGTACGATGGTATCGGCAATGCTAATGCCAGATTCTTTTGCGATTTTTTCGTAGACCGACAAAACTCTTGCTAATCGTTCTGGTTCATTACCTGCCCAGTCTTTCTGTGGTGCCAAACGAATGCGCGCACCATTGGCACCGCCACGCTTATCTGATCCACGATAAGTGCGCGCGCTATCCCAAGCAGTGCTTACGAGATCGCTAATAGATAAGCCGCTGGCTTTGATTTTCGTTTTGACGGCTTCAGTGTCATAATCTTTTGGGCCTGCCGGCACGGGATCCTGCCAGATCAAATCTTCTTTAGGAACATCAGGTCCAAAGTATCTTGCTTTAGGTCCCATGTCTCGATGGGTTAACTTAAACCAAGCTCTAGCAAACGTTTCGGAGAAATAGGCTTGATCCTTGTGGAACTTCTCTGAGATCTTGCGATACTCAGGATCCATCTTCATTGCTATGTCTGCATCAGTCATCATTGGCATGCAACGAATAGAAGCATTTTCAACATCGACAGGCTTATCTTCTTCTTTAATGTTGATAGGCTCATACTGCCAAGCGCCTGCCGGGCTCTTAGTGAGCTTCCATTCGTAATTCAGCAATAAATGGAAGTAGCCGTTATCCCACTGTGTTGGATGTGTTGTCCAGGCACCTTCAATTCCACTAGTTACGGCATCTCTACCAATGCCACGAGTCTTGTGATTCATCCAGCCGAGACCTTGTTCATCAATTGGAGCTCCCTCTGGCGCTGGTCCAAGATTGGCTGCGTTGCCATTGCCGTGTGCCTTGCCAACGGTATGCCCACCAGCAGTTAGCGCAACAGTCTCTTCGTCGTTCATGGCCATGCGAGCAAAAGTAACCCGAATATCTTGAGCGGTTTTCAGGGGGTCTGGATTGCCATCTACGCCTTCTGGATTTACATAGATCAAACCCATCATGACAGCGGCAAGTGGATTAGCCAAGTCTCGTTCGCCAGAGTAGCGACTGCCTTCACCACCACTTTTTTGGAGCCATTCTTTTTCAGAGCCCCAATAGATATCTTTTTCTGGATGCCAAATATCTTCGCGGCCAAATGAGAAACCAAATGTTTTGAGTCCCATGGATTCGTAGGCAATAGTGCCAGCCAAGATCATGAGGTCAGCCCAACTTACTTTGTTGCCGTATTTCTTTTTGATGGGCCACAAGAGGCGACGCGCCTTATCTAGGTTGGTGTTATCTGGCCAAGAGTTCAATGGAGCAAAGCGTTGATTGCCTGTCCCGGCCCCACCGCGTCCATCGGCAATGCGATAGCTGCCCGCAGAGTGCCAGGCCATACGAATCATCAGGCCGCCGTAGTGACCCCAATCTGCTGGCCACCAGTCTTGACTATTGAGTAGCAGATCTTTCATATCTTGCTTAAGGGCGCCCACATCGAGCTTTTTCAATTCATCTCGATAGTTGAATGACGGACCCATTGGGTTTGTCTTTGTATCTTGCTGATGAAGAATGTCTAGGTTCAGTGACTTTGGCCACCATGCCATTGGGGTGTTGCTAGATTCGGTATTGGCCCCGTGAGCAACTGGGCACATTCCTTTTGATGTCATTTAGATCTCCTTGTAGGTAAATCATTTTTGCTTGGTTAGCTTGACTCATTCAGACTAACTGATAAAGCTATAAACGGTCTGTATGGTTGACAGTTTTTTATTCACCCGCCATGAATGCGATAAGAATATTCATCTTCCGCCCTCCTTGGTGGACTCCACGCGCAAAATTGTCAGCAAGTCCTGTTCATATTGATGCTTAAGAAAGTACAAGCCTTCTGCAATTCCGGCCAATCTATTTTGGATTTTCATTTTTAACTCCCATCGTTGTGTGTTGTGCTGGATTCATCTTGTTCTTTGTTATGTGATCCGTCCAATGAATTAATATGAACTTATTAATCTATTAAGTCGATAATTGGATTGGGCGACATGAATATGACGCTGATTTCTTTAGTTCTTGATCCTATCGGGTAAGTCAGCATTGATGAAGCCGTCATCAAAAGCTACCATCAGGGCAATTCAGGCTTTAGCCCCGAGATAAGAAGATGAGTCAGTCCCCATTGATTTCTGTAAGTTACATCAGCAAGGCAACCCAGGATATGGGCGTCTTGGCATTGATGCGCCTTACCGATCAGGCTGCACAACTCAATCAAAAGTTGGGCCTATCCGGAGTCCTCTTTTATGAAAACCAACATTTTGGTCAGATATTAGAGGGGCCTCGTGCTGAGCTTACAAAAATCTGGGAAAAAATTCAGCGAGACCCGCGCCACCAACAGGTACGCTTGTTGAGTATGGAAGAGATCGAGGAAAGAAGTTTTCCTGCCTGGTCAATGCGCTTCTTCTTGGCAAAAGAAATCATTGCTAAGATGCCTCACCTCACCGGCGTATTAGATGGACTGCCTGAGCATGATGTCGAGCTTTTAAGGCTAATGAGAACAGCGGCAGAATGAGGGCGAGCCCTCTTTGTTGATGAGGGTGAGGCGGCCGTATTAGCCACTAAACTACTTGCATGAAGCAACTTCTATATTTTTTCCTGATTGCAGCGTTTGGTGTTGCCTTTGCGCAAGAAGCATCTAATTCTTATGACCTAAAAGTTGCCGTCACTAGGGCGGGTGATCGCTTTCAAGTAAATGCAAGCTATGAGGTGCCGATTACAGTATGCGAAGCTTTTGCATTTATTACCGACTATGAGGGCATTAAAAGCTTGCCCGGAATAGTAGATTCAAAAGTGCTTTCTAGGTCGGGCAATAAAGTGAAGGTTGCCCGCTTGCTCGAGGAAAGAATTTTATTCATCCCATTCGAGATGCGCTCTGAGTTGGAATACACAGAGCTTCCGAATAGAGCATTGCTCTTTGAGCAGATAAGCGGGGATACCAAGTATTACAAGGGAAGTTGGCGGCTCTTGCCCGAAAAAGATTTCACCACATTTAAATACGATGCACAGATTGAGCCAAATTCTCTAGTGCCATCAGCGGTGATCGAGTTTTTTATCAAAAATATTATGCGACGACAGTTTGAGTCGATGGCTGAGCTAGCATCTCAAAGAAAGTCTACCCAAAAGACGGCGTGTAAGTAGTGATGGGTGAGCTGATTTTTCAGGCTGCATTACTTGGCTCCTTAGGCCTTGTTGCTGGAGTCTTAGGAGGAGTCTTGGGATTTGGGACCACCATTATTTTGATGCCTCCCCTAGTTTACTTTTATGGGCCCATGCAAACGATTCCGGTAATTGCAATTACCGCCACCGTTGCAAACATTTCTAGAATATTTTTATGGTGGCGAGTCATTGATTGGAAGGCTTGTGCGGTTTACAGCCTAACTGCAATACCTGCTGTGGTTCTTGGGGCACACACTCTTGTGTCCTTAAATGAGCGCTTAATTCAATTAGTGCTCGGCATTTTTTTGATTGGCCTCATTCCAATTCGTCGATGGATGCAACGACAGCAATTCTATTTAAAGTTATGGCAGTTGAGTTTAGTCGGCGCCTTTATTGGCTATCTCACAGGAATTGTGGCAACTACGGGGGCTATTAATACGCCATTCTTTTTGGCCTATGGATTAAGTAAGGGCGCTTTCTTGGGAACGGAAGCGGCCAGCACCCTCTCGATTTTATTTACTAAAGGAATTACTTTTCATCAGCTAGGCATCTTAAATTCAACGGCCATTCTTCAGGGTTTATTGATTGGCAGCGCAGTTATGGCCGGCTCAATACTCTCTAAACGCATTGTGCTGTCTTTGCCCGAAAAAAGTTTTATGTTCCTGATGGAGTTGGTGATGCTGGTCTCGGGCATCTTGATTATCGGAATGGCTTTCTAGTACTACCTTTCTAATTTTGGTTTAGAGTAATGTGACCATGACTAATCTCAATCAATTACCTACCGACCTACCGATTCCTCAGGATGATGGGGCTGCCGCTCACTTAGTGGGTATGCGCTTGCCTGCTATCTCACTGGGCGCGACTAATGCTGGCCAATTTAATCTTGGTGAGAGCAAAGGTCGTTTGGTGATTTACTGCTACCCAATGACAGGCCAGCCCAATGTTCCGCTGCCGGAGGGTTGGGATCAAATACCTGGAGCCAGAGGATGTACGCCACAAAGTTGCTCCTTTAGAGATCACTATCAAGAGCTGAGAGATTTAGGTGCAGATGTTGTTGGCCTGAGTGTGCAGTCTACCGAATATCAAAAAGAGATGGCGGAGCGATTGCACTTACCATTTCCGGTGTTAAGTGATGTGGATTACCAACTCCAGCAATCTTTGCGTTTGCCAACTTTTGTTGCTGCTGGAATGACTTTATTAAAGCGCATCACTTTGATTGTGAATGATGGCGTGATTGAAGCGGTGCACTACCCAATATTTCCGAGCGATAGTGATCCAGCTTGGGTAATGGATTATCTAAAAAATAATCCCGCCTAAGTTAAGGCAAATTGTATTTAGCCCAAGTGAACAAGACGTTCCCGACGTTTTGTCCACCAGGTACGTAGGCAGTCTGAATGCTGAGATCTTTGTAGCTGATTGAGGCGATGGGGAGTACGCCGGGGAAGGGGACGTAGTTCATGATGTCTTGGCGAGACATGATGAAGACAGTTGCTCCAACGCCATACTTCCAGTCTGGGCTATTGCCGATGTTCCACATAGGTATCCATCCATACCCGACCATGTACTCATAAATTCCGTGCGAGTCTTTGAAGGTCATTCCATAAATGCCCTCCCAATTGCCACTCTCATTCATTAATCCTCTGCCGAATCCAATCCCCATTGGATACTCTGTGTACTCATTGATCTTGTCTTGAGAATACGCATAAGGCATGTGATAGGTATATAGGGGAATGTAAAGCTCATTACCCCCTTTGTCCCAAATAGACTCGAGATGCGTAGTTGTACTCTGGAACCATTCTGAGACGGTTTCGGCGCGAGGAGCTGCAAATGACATGCAGAGAAGTAAAAGGACAATGAATCTACGGCACATAACTAAAAATTTCTGAACAGAGCAAAAGGCCCCTAAAGTGAGGCTTACTGCTGTTTTTGCAATAAACCACCTGAATTGACAAGATTATATGTTGCTTTGCAGCAATATTTGCTTGCTAAGCCCAAAATAAGCTATTAATATGGTGCAGTGCAACAAATAACCCTTTAAAGGAAATGTCATGTTCAAAAATCAATTCGCAGAAAATCAAGCCAAATCCGTAGAAAGCGCCCGTGCATTGGGTCAAACAGCTCTTGAGAATGCTCAAGAATTGGCAGAAATCAATTACCAGGCTGCGCAACAAGCCGTAGCAAATGCGCAAGCTAAGGCTGCCGAGCTGTTGAAGGGCAAAGATGCTAAAGCCGCTCTAGACCTTCTGCAAAGCCCAGAAGTACAAGAAGCTGTTGCTGAAGTTGCTGCGTATCAGAAAAAAGTAGCTGCAGTGCTGCGTCGCGGTAACCAAGAGTTGGTTGAGGCTGTAGAAGCTGCTATTGACCAATCACAAGATGACTTGAAGAGCTTTGTAGCTGCCGCCACGTCAAAAGCACCTGCTGGTTCAGAGGCGTATGTAAGCGCCTTTACATCAGCATTCAATACGGCAATGCAAAATTTTGATCAAGTGCGCTCAACAACTCAAGACGCGTTTGCAAACTTTGAGAAAAGTGTTGAAACAGCAATGAAGAGTGCACAAGGTCAATTTGGCCAAGCCCCTAAGGCAGCAAAAAGCCGTGCAAAGTAATTAGTAGATAATAGCCACACAAAAAGCCCCGTGTAAGCGGGGTTTTTTGACGGCAGTACTTCAAAAAAATTTGAGAAAATAGTCGGATAGCCGTTAAAAATGCATTGAGAAGCGCGCTTTTAATTTTTGAGGAAATCGAATGAATCGCATTATGTTGTTGGGAAAAATTCACAGAGCAACCGTTACAGAGGCGGATTTGCATTACGAGGGCTCATGTGGAATCGACGAGGATTTACTCGATGCTGCTGATATGCGCGAGTTTGAAAAGATCGAGCTCTACAACATTAATAACGGCGAACGTTTCTCAACTTACATCATTAAAGCAAAGCGTGGCTCTGGGATTATTTCTCTGAATGGCGCAGCTGCACGTAAAGCGCATGTTGGCGACCATTTGATTATTTGCACCTATGGCCAAGTCAGCAATGATGAAGTTGCAAAGCATGTGCCTAAAATTGTTTTACTGGGCGAAGGCAATGCCATTAAAGAAATCAAGAAGGTCAATTAATTTCTTATTAGTAGTCGACTAGGTGTAAGCCAGCATTACATAAATAGCATCACGAGATATACTAGCGATAAGCAGGAGAGTGAGGCCTTGGGCCTCCACCGAAGGCGCAAACTCCCATGAACGCTCAGGTACCCACTAGGAAGGTACTGCTTATCCTAAACAGCCGTCTGGAGAGTCACCATCTTAATGGTGCACCGAAGGAGCAAGCACTAAGCTAGGCCTTAGTGTGAATCTCTCAGGTATCAAGGACAGGGGGAGCGGCAAGCGGATGACGCATTCATTGCGCGTACGCATGTTAGGAGTCCTGCATGAATACCACCCCAAGCTAACTCAGTAAGAGCATATGACAAATTTCCCTCGCCGGGACCTTTAACAAAAACTTACTGAATCAGGCAAATAATATGAGCAATATCTACACCAAAGAAGCACCATACCATCCAGGTTATGAGGATGCATCGTTTAAACAAGAAGTATCAAAAGGCGTTTCTGAGTTGAGCGAACTGAGGCGGGTGAATTCGCGTTACCTGAAGTTTGCAGACGCCATCGTGGATTTCTGTAAAGCGAGTCACGTGCCAAGCAAAAAAGTAACCACAGGATAAGTACGGCAAGGAAGTAAGCATGCAAAATTAAAAGCCACCTGCGGGTGGTTTTTTTACATTCAAATCTTGATAAGATCGTTCATCTAATTTAATTCTGAATACATCATGAAACTAGCCCGCCTAATTTCCATAGTATTAGTAACTTTATTTGTTCTTGGGGCCTGCTCCAAAGAGGAACAATCTAATGTAATTAAGGTTGCCGTATCTCCAACGATACCCCCTATGCTTTTTGAAAAAGATGGCAAATATACAGGCATAGACTTGGAGGTATTTGAGGGCTACTGTAAGTCCCGGGGCTGTACATTCAAAATAACTGCTTATGACTGGCTCGGCATGTTGGGCGCGGTGACTAGTGGTCAAGCTGATGTTGCATTCTCTGGGATCTCTATTACCGATAAGCGTAAAGAGGTAATGGACTTTTCTAATCCTTATTTCACCAGCACTTGGCAGTTGATTGGTTTAAATAAGCGCCATATCAAAATTACCGATTTGTCCCAGTTGAAAAAATACAATATCGCTTATCCAACTGGCAGCGTATTTGATGACTATGTAAAAACAGTATTGCAGCCAAAAGGTTATTACTCGGTAGACCAAGTAAATCTATATCCATCGCCTGCTGAAGCGCTCATTGCGCTGCAAAATGGTAATGTGGATTTGGTATTCGTGGACAACGTCATGTTAGTGAATTATCAAAAATCTTTAAATCTCCCGGTTAGCAGTAGTTACCAAGTGGTCGGATTTGATAATCTGGGATTTGCCTTCAAAAAAGGCTCAAAATTACGCGATGACTTTAATTTATATCTTTCTGAGCTGGGCCCAGAGAAGCTAAAGGCAATTATTAATCACTGGACACAATAAATTGAAGTGATTTTCATATATTGGGTTAAAGTGCACCTTAAGCCGATTATTTCAATTATTCATAAGGAAAAATATGTCCCATCATGACAAGTTAATTGCTGCATTTGAAACGTATCAATCAGAGAATGAAAAGTTTCATGGCAAAGGTATCAAAGCTTCTGCTGCAAGAGCTCGTAAAGCATTGCAAGAGATCGCTGGTTCTTGCAAAGAGCGTCGTAAAGAAATTACTGCTGAAAAAGAAGCGCTTGAAGGCAAGCCAAAAGGTGAGGGTATGTCACAAGATGCTGCTCGTCACGCACACATCAGAAAGTAAGCTCTTTCTGAAAAGTCAAAAGTCACCTACGGGTGACTTTTTTATTTAGAGATCAACGTTTTCTAGAGCAGGGCCCTCTAGGTGTCTAGTGTCAGCCCATTGTTTGACTGCCCAGCCATCACCCTGATTGTGGGTTATCCAATTTAATGAAGCATTTGGTACGGAAGCTGTTCGTTCGGCGCTTAGTGCTTGCTTGCTAGCAATTCGATACATCATATCGAGTGTCCCGCCATGACTAACAATCAAAATGGTTTTACCAGCATGCCGTGCTTGGATTTTGTCTAGCGCATTTTGTACGCGCAGTGCAAATTGCTGAATGCTTTCACCGCCCTCAAGATCATGCTCTAAGTCACGAGCAATGTGGGCTTGCCAAATATCTGGGCGTTTCAATGGCGCCTCGGTAATTGAAAGTCCTTGAAGTGCGCCAAAATGCCGTTCTCGCAGTTCGCTATCTACTTGTGCATCTATACCAAATAATTCAACTACAGCATTTGCGGTATCAGCGGCCCTCTTTAGATCGCTGGTGTACAGAACATCAAATGTGAGTTTGATATCTTTAAGTGCTTGTGCCATTTGGCGAGCCTGCAACACACCTCTAGCATTAAGAGGAATATCGGTATGACCTTGCAAACGCCTTTCGGCATTCCAGGAAGTTTCGCCGTGGCGAATGAGGCAGAGTTTTGTTGTAGACACGTTGCAATATTAAATTGAATTATTTTTTATTGTCCAAGCACGTGGATTGTGCTCGAAACCAAGATGCTCGTAATAGGCGTTTGCTTTTGGAGCTGCAAGCAACACAATCATGCAATTAGATCCCAGGCGTTTTTTTGTTTCTTCAATGAGCTGTTTTCCTATGCCCTGTCGCTGGTATTGCTCATCCACCGCTAGGTCGGCCAAATAAGCCACATAGGCAAAGTCTGTCAGGCTTCGACTGATCCCAACTAGTTTTTCACCATCCCATGCAGAAACGGTGAGATTTGCATTGGTAAGCATCGCTGTAAACGTTTCAATGCTATGGATCGGGCGACGCTCCCCTAAGGTCGAGCGGGTATAGAGGTCAATCGCCTGTTCTGGAGTAATGTCGGCGTGCTCGGTATAGGTAATCATTTTTCCTGGCCAATTGAGTATGTAAGCAGGTCGCCATTGCCAAAGGTTCCGGACTCTTGCGCTTCTGCTCTGAGTCCGCCTCTATCTTCAAATGCACTCATAAAGTCTGGTCTATTTAGTAACTTGGCTGGTCGTTGGCATGGCTCACACAACTCGGTACCTTTAAATGCGAGACCGCCTAAATAAAAAATCTTGCCAACTAAATCGTTGAGCTCATCCGCAGAAATGCCGCTGATGATGACGTTTCTACGAGTCTCGCCTTCTCCAAAGGGTATTTGCTGCTTAGCTGTTAATTGACGATTAGCATCCTCGATGCATTCTAGAGCGATGAGAGAGATATGGCGTATCTTAATTTTAGTTTTGGAGAATGCACCTATACCCAGTGCATAACGATCACCCACAATTCCTTCGCCAGCAACGATGTTGGCTTGAGCAATCTGCGCCATTGATTCGCCTGCTTGTGAGGCAATGTAGATGGAGTGAATTTGAGGAGATGCTTTCATGATGAGAGAATATTACATAAGAAAAAGCCCCGGTAATTTCGGGGCTTAGTACTTAGGTTGCGACAGGCTCAGCGATGGCTGCTGGCGCTGGAGGGCGCTTATTGAGAGCCCTCTGAATCTTTGCCTTTTCTTTAGGCTTGGTGCTTGATTCAAGTAGTTTGTTGAGTTGAGTGACGGTAAGTGGGCCCAATTTAGCTTTGCCGGTTTTACTAACCATGGGATCGTTTTTTCTATTTCTTTGATTTTGGCCAACAGCCATATTTTTTCCTAGAGTCTTGGAATGATGAACCTCTGAGCTTGCTCAGCAGACTCCCCTAAGTAGGGCGCGGAATAGTGATCACAAATCAGAATAACAGTTAAGCACTCCAGGCGCTATGATTAGATCATGATGAATATCCCCAATCTGATTTTGCCGCCATCATGGGCGGACTCATGTCATTGAGCATTACATTGGCCACGACTTTAGTGCGAGTAGGCCTTGCGCCCGATTTCTTTTGGGTGTGGCTTGAAGTTTGGTCGGTTGCCTATCCCGTCGCGATTATCTGTATTTTGATCTACCGACCATTTGCTAGCAAACTCACTACAAGCTTAGTGAAGAAGCTTGAGCTATGAATTGGCTAATGCATTTATTAAATAAGGGGGCTTGAATGAGGCATCTCAAATATGTTTTGTTCCTAGGTGTTTTCTTTTTGAGTGCTTGCGCAGCGGTTTATACCGATGCATCAGATTCAAACCATGTCACCTTTTTAAATAGTGATGGTGAATCCATTGCATCTCTGACACCAAAAGCCAATGCGTATTGCGCACAATATGGCAAGACAGCATCTTTCAGGAAGAGTGATACTCAGTTAGTGGCGGTATTTGATTGCAACTGGCCACAATCAGGCTCACGCTAGATTTAGCCGGCGAGGTCTGATTGATAGATGAGGCCCGCATGCTCTCTCAGGGCATGGAATTGAATCGATTCCCAGCGCTGTTGAGCAACATCTAGTTCAGATTTGTGGCTAGCCAAAAATACTGAAGCGCCGACAACATCTTCTGCCATGCGGTGAATATTTTCTTGTATGAATTTCTTAAGTGCTACAGGATCATCTGAGCTCACCCAGCGAGCCAGGTTATAACGTGCAGGCAGTAAACGTACTTCCGCACCATATTCAGTTTGAAGACGATGGCTCACTACCTCAAACTGCAACTGTCCAAATGCACCCAGCAGCATGGTGCCGCCAGTCATAGGGCGGAATACTTGAATCGCGCCTTCTTCGCCAAGTTGCATTAAGCCTGTGCGTAATTGCTTAGAGCGCAATGGATCGGCAGACTCGACCATGCGGAAAATTTCTGGAGCAAAAAATGGCAAGCCTGTGAATTGCAGTTGCTCGCCTTCGGTGAGCGTGTCACCCAGTCTCAGAAGGCCGTGATTTGGTAGTCCAATGATGTCGCCAGGGAAGGCCTCATCCAAAATGTCGCGACGTTGCGACAAGAAGGACAGGGCATTATTGGTGCGCACTTCTTTGCCGTTTCGACAAATCTTTAATTTCATGCCGCGCTGGAAATGCCCAGAACATATACGCAAGAAGGCAACGCGATCTCGATGCGCTGGGTCCATATTCGCCTGAATCTTAAACACCACTGCAGAGAATTTATTTTCTGCAGGACTAACTTCGCGTTGCAAAGCTTTGCGTGAGCCTGGTGAGGGTGCGAGCTCTACTAAAGTATTCAGAATCTCCCGTACGCCAAAATTATTAATGGCTGAACCAAAGAATGCCGGCGATTGACGGCCAGCCAAAAAGGCTTCTCGGTCAAACGCAGGCATTGCATTTTTAATGAGATCGACTTCTGCAAGTGCATTTTCGAGATCAGTGCCTAGGCGCTCTTTCAGTGCTGGATCGTTAACGTCAACGATCGCATGTGAATCTTCAGTTACGCGATCTTCGCCCGCTTTGAACATGCGCATTTGTGAGTTGGCGATATCAATCACACCAGCAAATGATTTACCCATGCCTACTGGCCAAGTAAAAGGAACTACTTCAATGCCTAGCGCAGTTTCAATCTCATCCATGAGCTCCATGGGAGGTTTTACTTCGCGATCCATCTTATTAATGAAGGTCACGATTGGCGTGTTGCGTGCGCGACAGACTTCAAGCAAACGTAAGGTCTGTGATTCAACACCATTTGCCGCATCAATCACCATGAGCGCAGAGTCAACGGCGGTCAATACACGATAGGTATCTTCAGAGAAATCTTGGTGACCCGGAGTATCGAGAAGATTAATAATGCAATCACGATATTCCATTTGCATTACCGAGCTCGCAACAGAAATGCCGCGTTGCTTTTCAATTTCCATCCAGTCGGAGGTCGCGTGACGACTAGCTTTGCGGGCCTTGACACTACCGGCAATCTGAATGGCCCCCGCGTATAACAATAGTTTTTCCGTAAGCGTGGTCTTTCCAGCATCTGGGTGAGAGATGATGGCAAAGCTACGACGTCTTAAAACTTCTGCGCCGGGAGTGCTGGAGGTGATGGTATCGATGGTAATTCTGCGCTTAATCTAATTGACAGAATTATAAGCGTGCACAGCCTCTTAGAATTGCTCTTCAGGCCTTACAAAGCGCCATTTTCCAGGGGGCAGAGCGCCCAGAGAAATTCTGCCCATACGAACACGTTTTAGACCTAAAACTCTTAGGCCAACCATTTCGCACATACGACGAATTTGACGCTTGCGACCCTCGCGTAGAACAAAGCGAAGCTGGTCTTCGTTCTGCCAGCTGACTTGAGCTGGCTTTAAAACAACGCCATCGAGTTCCAGACCATGTTTTAGTCGATCTAGATCTTCAAAAGAGAGGGCGCCTTCAACTCGAACCAAATACTCTTTCTCAATCGGACTGTTTTCGCCGATGAGGAGTTTGGCAATACGACCATCTTGGGTTAACACCAGCATGCCGGTGGAGTCGATATCGAGGCGACCGGCAGGCGCTAAGCCACGGGTATTAAAGCGTGGGTTGCGTCCCTTATCCAGTGGGCTGGGAAAGTAATTGTCTGGAGTGATCAGCGAGGCAGCCGGTTGGTACTCTTGCTCATCATCGTAATGAGAGATAAAGCCCACAGGTTTATTCAGAATGACCGTAATCCGAGAGGCCTGTTGTGCTTTGGCGCCGGACTGCAATTCAATCTTTTGGCTACGAAAGGCCCGTGAGCCTAGCTCATTGACCACTTCACCATCGACGGTTACCAGGCCCTGCTCAATATAGGAGTCAGCCTCACGACGAGAACAAAGACCTAATTCAGAGAGCAGCTTGGAGACACGTATTTTTTCTTCCATAGACATATTATCGGGCAAGCTAGGAATAAGGTCTGCTTGACGAGGGTTATTATTTGCTTAGAGCGCCATATTTGGCCCATGCCATCAATTTAGCAAAGGAAATTAAATTGACCACTACATTAAAAAAGCCCCCAATTTATAAAATCCTTTACTTTCAAGTGCTTGTGGCTGTTGTAGTAGGTGTATTGCTAGGTCATTTATACCCATCCTTAGCAGTAGATATGAAGCCATTTGGCGATGCTTTCATCAAGGGCATCAAGATGTTGATTGCCCCGATTATCTTTTGCACTGTGGTGCTGGGTATCGCGGGCATGGAAGATATGAAGAAGGTGGGCAAGACCGGCGGCTTAGCCCTTCTCTATTTTGAGGTTGTGAGCACTATCGCACTCATCGTAGGCCTAGTGGTGGTTAATGTGCTCCAGCCAGGTGCGGGCATGAATATTGACCCTGCCAGTTTGGATACCAAGGGAATTGCTGCTTATACGGGTCCAGGCAAGATGGCCACAACCACTGAGTTTTTGCTAAACATCATTCCTAATACGGTGGTTGATGCTTTTGCAAAAGGGGAAATTCTTCAGGTGCTATTTATTGCGGTGCTATTTGGGTTTGCATTGCATAAATTTGGCGGTAGAGGAACGATGGTGTTTGACTTGATCGAAAAGACTTCCCATGTTCTTTTTGACATCATTGCCATTGTTATGAAATTTGCCCCTATTGGCGCCTTTGGCGCAATGGCATTTACGATCGGAAAATATGGAGTGGGCTCTCTATTTTCTTTAGGCAAATTGATGGGCGCGTTTTATATCACCTGCTTACTTTTTGTATTTATTGTTCTTGGAACCATCGCGCGCTTAAATGGATTTAGCATTTTTAAATTTGTGCGCTATATCAAAGAAGAGTTACTGATTGTTTTGGGAACATCTTCATCAGAGTCAGTTTTACCGCGAATGATGGAAAAGATGGAGTTACTGGGCGCCAAGAAAAGTTGCGTCGGTTTAGTTATTCCAACTGGATATTCATTCAATCTGGATGGCACTTCTATTTACTTAACCATGGCAGCGGTATTTATTGCTCAAGCGACAGATACGCCAATGACGATTACGCAGCAGGTTACCTTGTTACTAGTCTTGCTTCTGACGTCTAAGGGTGCCGCAGGAATTACCGGCAGCGGTTTTATTGTCTTGGCCGCAACTTTATCCGCAGTAGGAAATGTACCTGTTGCGGGTCTAGCAATCATCTTGGGCATTGATCGCTTCATGTCTGAAGCTCGCGCACTCACGAATTTAGTTGGCAATGGTGTAGCAACCATTGTTGTGGCGCGCTGGACCGGAGAGTTAAACCAGCAGCAACTAACGGCTGCACTTAATCGCGATAGTTGGATTGAGGCCCAGGAGCCCGAAGTGATTTTGGATCAAAAGCAAGACAAAATGCGCTAAACACTACCTAGATCAGGTTAACGATCTAGGTTCTGACAATATGAACGCTGCAAGGGGCCTCTTCAACAATCTTTGTCATGGAGGTCCGCCAAGGCGTTACTTTGTTTGGCAGCTTATGGGATGCCCCAATCAAGATTAGGGAGGCATCATTGTCCTTGGCAAATTCCACAATACGACTCGCTGGATCAAGCGCCTCTAGTACGTGATATGAAATTCTTTCGGGCGGCAACTTCAAAGGTTTAGCCCATTCCATAAGCTGTACGAGATGCCCTCGCACAATACCGCTGGCAGTTTCACTTTCTTGATTGCCTTCAAAAGTTGGTGTGCTTGCAATAGTGCTGAGACACACGAGACGGCTTTCGGGATAAGCCTGCAATAAATTTTTTGCGGTTGTTTGCATGCGTTCGCGTAAGTCTTCATCAGATTGGCGCGTATCGATCGCCGCAATCATTAACGGTGCATCATAATTTCCAATGCTAGGGCGCGGGCTTGGTGAGGGTTCGTAACCTGCTGCACGGAACATGCGTTTGAGGTTTTCCCAAAAGCTCAGGGGGTCAACTCGGTCAGCACGCTCCGTAAGAGTGACGCTTTCATGGTCACGCAAGACTTGACGCAGACGTGTGGCGCTTTGATAGCGATCTGCTGCGCGCGGCTCTAGGCAGCGCAAAACAATTTCCTGTAACCAGCGTGGTATCTCTTTGCGAATGGCTCGCGGAGGAAATGCCTGTGCCCACATTCTTTTTCGCAGGCCACTCATCGACTGCGGGTTACCAAAGGGAAGTTCACCCGTTAGCAACTCATACATAATCACGCCGATAGAAAAAATATCACTGCGATAGTCAGAGCGAATTCCGGTAACTTGCTCTGGCGAGATGTATGGCGCAGAGCCAATTCCCTTACGCATTTCTTCTGCGAGTAAGTCGGGGAAGCGCGCATGGTGCGATAGGCCAAAGTCAATTAAGGTGAGCTTGCCCTTATCGTCAATCAGAATATTTTCTGGCTTGATATCTAAATGAATGGCGTCTTGCGAATGTAGGGATTGCACTGCTTGTGCTAAGTCGGCGCCAATCTTTACTACCTCATCAATCGTAAAAACCTTACCTTCTTTGATGAAGTCTTCAAGCGGCCTTCCTTCGACACGCTCCATTGCGATGTAGGGGCGCGTTGCCATGTTGCCGGAGCCAAGATACTTAGGAACATAGGGGCTCTTGAGCGAGCGCAGAATGGTGAGTTCAGTCTCAAAACCAATGAGGCTTTCAACAGGTTGATCGCGACCTACCCTAGGAATCTTGAGAAGAATAGGAACATCAATTCCCTCTTTGGTCGCCGAGTACAAGCTAGCCATGCCGCCACGATGAACTTCTGTTCCCAATACAAACCCATCAACTACTTTGCCTTCTTGGAAAATCTCATCAACTGCTTCAATATCAGTATTAATCGACATAAGTTAATTATTTGCCTGTGATTAGGCGGTTGGCAAGGTCTTCCGGCAATCCAGCACGACGTACTTTATCTGCCGCTGTAAATTGATCGTAAGGAGTGCGATGAAAAGTGAGTACTTCTAGCTCTGGTTCGAAAACAGCAAAGCAAGCCTCAGGATTTCCGTCTCGCGGTTGACCAAGTGAGCCAACTACTCCAACCCATTGACGATGACGCATTACTGGAACTTCGTCACCAGGATGTGGGGCAAAACGAATTAACTTACCAACCGCACTTTGATAGAAGAGCGCTTGCTCGTGAGCATGGCCAACAAACGTATATGTCTTGCCAGAGTTTTGTACGCAACGCCAAGCGCTCATACTGTCAGTGATGTAATTCCAGTCCGCTGGATTGTGTGCCGATGCATGAACAAAACACATCGCATCCTCTTGAACCATTAATGGCAAGTCTTTTAAGAATTGCACTTGAGTAGCGTTAAGTTGAGATTTAGTCCATTCAATTGCGGCATTCGCGCTCGCATTCATTTGATGGCTGTGGTCTTCAAAGACCGCTTGGTCATGATTCCCTAGAACAGCAATCGCCTTCTTATTGGCAACCATATCTCCAATGCGATCAATCAGGGCGCCAGGATCCGCGTTGTAACCAACAAGATCCCCTAAAAAAACCATGCGGGTAACGCCCAGTTCTTTGGCCTGCTCCATGCAGGCATCGAAAGCCTCTAAATTACTATGCAGATCGGCAAATAGCCCAATACGTTCAGTCATCCATTAATGATAGGACAAAAGCGCTTAGAGAAGAAGAGTTAATAGGGCCCAACTTCGTTAAACGGCCTATTTTTAAAGCGCTTATGAACCCAATAGTATTCGGCAGGTCTGAGTCTGATTTCTTGTTCGAAAATTTGGTTTAGGCGTGCAGTATCTGCTTCAGGGCTTTCGGTCGGAAAATTCTCAAGCGGTTTGCTGATAGTGCAAACATAGCCGGCCCCATTCTTTTTTAGGGTCGTGATCATCATGCAGACTTCTGCCCCCGTGATTTTTGCAAGACGCGATACAGCCGTAATCGTATTGGTTTGAATATTAAAAAAAGGAACGAAGGTCGAATCTTTGAGGCCTAAGTCGATATCAGGTGCAATGATGATGAAGTTCCCTTTGCGAATTTCTCGAATGAGCTCAAGAGAATTTCCTTGCCGGTCAATAGAATTTCCACCAAAGCGATTGCGCCACTCAATAATCTTTCTATTAAAGAAAGGGCTTTTCATCCTTTGGAAAAATCCCGAGGTACGTGGCCAGCCCCTATCGTGAGCAAGGGCACTCAAAATAATGCTGCCCTCAATCCCAATAAAATGCATGTTCACTAAGATGCGTGGCTTTCTATCACTCAGGTCGACCTCCGACCGAACTTCGATCATGTCGTCTAGCTGTTTTTTGGTGCCGAGCCAAATAATACTTTTCTCTACAAGGCTACGACCGAGTAATTTCCAATGCTCTTTTCTAAGTTCGTTAATTTCAATTGGGCTTAGTTCAGGAAAACACAGTTCTAAATTTTTTTGAACCACACGATTGCGATCACTAGGAATGTGTGCCACCAGATAGCCCAAGGCATAGCCAATGGAGACCAGAGTCTTGTAGGGAAGCGAAACCAGAAATCGAAGTAGCGCTACTCCGGAATTATTTGAAAAGTTTTTAAACAAAACTTAATTTATTCGGAGTCGTAGCGAGATAAGGATTTGGCGTAGCGTACATTCATTTCTTCGGTAGAGCTAATCGACATACCTAAATCATTTACTAGGCCAGTCTCAAGCCGGTAAGCCCAGCCATGCACCGTTAGATCTTGCCCTCTCGCCCATGCATCTTGAACGATGGTGGTTTCACAAACGTTCACTACTTGCTCGATAACATTGAGTTCGCACAAGCGATCTTGTCGTTTTGCGGTGGGAATAACTTCGCCAAGGTAGCGTTCATGCTTTTGATGTACATCCTTAACATGGCGCAACCAATTGTCAGCAAGCCCAACACGTTTATCAGTTAGGGCAGCATGCACACCAGAGCAACCATAGTGACCCACCACCAAAATGTGTTTTACCTTTAAAAGATCAATTGCAAATTGAATAACGGATAAGCAGTTCAGATCGGTATGAACCACCACATTGGCAACATTGCGATGCACAAAGAGTTCACCTGGCAACAAGTTAACAATGTCGTTTGCAGGTACGCGGCTGTCTGAGCAGCCAATCCAAAGATATTCTGGTGCCTGTTGTGAAACTAGCCGCTTAAAAAAATTAGCGTCCTTGGCAATCATCGCCTCCGCCCATTCGCGATTATTTGCAAATAGCTGGTCTAAGGCGCTGGAGTTCTTCATAATCATGTTTTGAGTTTAAAGTACTTTGATGATGCCTATTTGGTTAAAACAAACCCCCGCTGGCATTGTTCTTAATTTACATTGCCAACCAGGCGCAAAGCTGACTAAGGTAGTTGGCCTGCATGATGGCTGCCTCAAGATATCCCTACAGGCTCCGGCCTTAGAAAACAGGGCGAATGAGATGTTGTTATCCTGGCTTTCCAAGCAATTAAGGGTGCCCCAAAAACAAATTCAGCTCTTATCGGGGCAAAATAGCCGTGTAAAGCGGGTGGAAATCTGGGGCCCAATCACCCCAGAGCAGATTGCTGAAGCCTTAAGTCCTTAAGGACTTACCAAAAAATCGCCCAAAGAATTCCTAAAATCAAAACCCATTTTCCGATGTAATAAACGCTGCGGTGTTTTGCCTTAAGCTTTTTTGCCTGAGCTCTTAGGTGATAAAAGTACTTGAAGAGGACGTTTACAAACCCCACCTTCTCTCCCTCAACGTTTTGGGAGGAAGCGGCACTCATCACGTATCGCCCAAACCAGTGATTGAATAATTGCACCAATTTAGTGTGAACTGGCCGTTCCACATCGCAAAACAAGACAATGCGCTGATGATCCGTCTCATTGGCAGCGTAGTGAATGTAAGTTTCATCAAACATGACTGGTTCGCCATCTTTCCAGAAATAACGCTCCCCATCTACATCGATAAAGCACTTGGGATCGTTTGGCGTGACTAGGCCGATGTGATAGCGCAAGGAGCCCGCATAGGGGTCTCGGTGCCTTACTAGCGTTGCTCCAGGGGGTAATGAGGCAAACATCGCGGCTTTGATCGAGGGGATCGATTTGAGGAGGGCGACAGTTTTAGGGCATTGGAGTTGTGCAGATGGCATTTCTTTGCCATACCAATAGAGGTGAAAGCGCTTCCAGCCCGTCCGAAAGAAGGAGTTAAACCCAATATCGTTATATCCCGTAGCAGCAGCGATTGCGCCATCTGCGTTTAAGGCTAGTGCTTCATCGCGGATAGTCTGCCAATTATCTTGAAGCGGTTTCATCTCAGGAAAGTCTGCAACTGGAATAAATGCCCCAGCCTTAGTTTTTGAGAATAAGTAGAGCAGGCTGTTAACTGGAGCCAAAAGAACTTGATAGTCCGTTAGTGAGCGCACTAAGCCAAATCGAACCTTACCCCTGAAGTAGACATAAACAGCCGAAACAACAAAGATCAAAAAGACGATGTGACGTAGTTCCATGAGATTTACCAATTAGCGTTAACACTAGTATTTTAATTTGTATGGAGCGCTATTTCATCCCTATTTTTGTAATGAATATGCTCAAATGTTGATTGGGGTCAAAACAGGCCGCTGTGAATGCACCTAATTAGGGCTGCAGAGATGATTTCTTAAGGAAAACCATATGAATGGATTCGTAAAATGGCTTTTAAGCCTTGTATTGATTGGCTTGGCCGGTTTAGCAGCATATACCTGGATTATGCTCAATTGGAGCTATGGCAGCGGTGAACGCGCTGGATATGTCCAGAAATTTTCTAACCGTGGTTATGTATGTAAAACCTGGGAAGGTGAATTAGCCATGGTTTCAATGCCTGGAACTATGTCAGAAAAATTCCTCTTTACGGTGCGGGAAGATGCTGTGGCGCAAAAAATTAATGCCAATTTGGGTAAAAAAGTTGCCCTTAAATATGATCAGCACATCGGATTGCCTACAAGTTGTTTTGGCGATACCGAGTATTTTGTGTCCGATGTGACAGTTATAGAAGAGTAAAAAAGCAGCAATAAAAAAAATTGCTGTGACGCAGCTTTATTTTTGTAATTTTTTGTGGTTAAAATCATGTAAGCGCAATGTGCGCTGACATCAATATCTATAAGGAGCTTCACTTGAACAAAGCAGAACTAATCGCAGCGATTGCTGACGACGCTGAGATCTCAAAAGCCAAAGCTGAATTTGCATTGAATTCTGCTATTGAGCAAATCATTAAAGCTGTTACTAAAGGCGACTCAGTACAACTGATCGGTTTCGGTACTTTTGCTTCTGGTAAGCGCGCTGCACGTATGGGCCGTAACCCAAAAACTGGCGAGCCACTCAAAATTGCTGCTGCTAAAACTGTTAAGTTTTCTGCTGGTAAAGCATTTAAAGATTCAGTTAACAAGCGTAAGAAGTAATTCTTGCTTTGTTGATGAAAAAGCCCGGCATGCCGGGCTTTTTTGTTTCTAGAGATACTGCTGCAATCTTGCGTGATTGCTAAATCTAATTTTTAGCTTTGTACTAAACGTCGATGGCGATGAATGCTCATCAAAATCCCAGCACCAAATCCCAGCGTTACTAAAGCAGTGCCTCCGTAGCTGATGAAT
Source organism: Polynucleobacter sp. 80A-SIGWE (assembly GCF_018882295.1). Classification (GTDB taxonomy): domain Bacteria; phylum Pseudomonadota; class Gammaproteobacteria; order Burkholderiales; family Burkholderiaceae; genus Polynucleobacter. Next base: position 250,518 of record NZ_JACVOR010000001.1, on the reverse strand, counting down.
GGCAATGGAACGCCTACAACAGGCAATAGGCCACTTACCATGCCGATATTGACAAATGCGTAGGTAAAGAAAATCAGCGTGACCGATGCACCTAGTAGTCGGGTAAAAAGATTGGGTGCGCTAGCAGAAATAGCTAGGCCCCTCTTAATTAGTGCGAAGAAAAGTGCTAGCAAGACCAAGTTGCCTAGAAGACCAAATTCTTCAGAGAAAACCGCAAAGACAAAGTCGGTATGCTTTTCTGGAATAAATTCAAGATGCGCTTGCGTACCCTGAAACCAGCCTTTGCCGAAAAATCCACCTGAGCCAATTGCAATCATAGATTGAATTGTATGAAAACCTTTGCCGAGAGGATCGCTACTTGGATCGAGCAAAGTGCAGACTCGATGCTTTTGATAGTTATGAACAAGTGGCCAAACAACATCATGCGCGCAAATCATGTTGCCAAAAATAATAATCAAGATGATGCCAAAAGCGCCGAGACCAACAAATGGCAGAATCCATTTCCACGGTAGTCCCGCCAAAATAATCACATACATACCTGCAGCGAAAACCAAGAGTGCAGTGCCAAGGTCGGGCTGACGCGCAATGAGGAAGACCGGAATGGCGAGGATGATTGCTGCCACTCCATAGTCCCAAGATTTTTGGATGCCCTCACGTTTCTGAAAGTACCAAGCCAACATTAGTGGCATAGCAATTTTCATGAGCTCTGATGGCTGAATTACGAAACCAATATTAAGCCAACGTCGCGCACCTTTTTTAATTAATCCAAATACCGCGACTGCTATCAATAGTGCAACTCCAATTCCATAAATCCATACGGCAGCCATCTCTAACCACTTTGGTGGAATGCGAGAAACTATCCACATCACTGCAAATGAGAGCGCTAGGTTGCGCAATTCATCTTCAAACCGAACTGGCGTATTTTGACTTGCGGACAAAAAGGTAATAAATCCAACTCCCGCTAAGCCAAGTAAAATAAGGCCTAGCTGGCGATCAAGCCCGCTAAAAATACTTAGAAATATTTTCTTGGTTTTACTTATGGCGCTCTTTTCCATTCAGGAATCTCCTTTGGCCATTTACCTTCAATATAAAAATCTAATGCTTTGCGCGCAATCGGTGCGGCATGTTGCGCACCAAATCCTGCATTCTCAACGACCATTGCAATCACGATAGTTGGTTTTTCAGCGGGAGCAAAAGCAATATATAAAGCGTGGTCGCGTAAAAATTCTGCAGTAGCTCCGTGCTTGTACTCTTTCGAATTCAAACTAAATACTTGCGCAGTTCCTGTCTTGCCACCTACCTGATAGCCGGTGCCTTTAAACACAGAGGCAGAGGTTCCGGAATTGTTAACTTCAACCATTGCTTTCTTAATGACTTCAATATTTTCTGGAACAAGGTCAATGCGATAACTTTCTTTGGGCGTTGTGAGGGTGCGGTTCCTTGTGAAAGGATCTTCAATTGCCTTCACTAAGTGCGGCTTCATTACGATGCCGTTATTTGCCATATTTGCCATAGCATGTGCCAACTGCAAAATGGTAAAGGCGTTGTAGCCTTGTCCAATGCCAAGCGAAATTGTTTCGCCCTCGTACCATTTTTGTTGTTCTGGTTTCTTGAAGGTATTTTTTTTCCACTCAGTGGAAGGCAGTACGCCTTTGGATTCGCCTTGTAGGTCAATGCCAGTGATTTGTCCAAAACCAAATGGCTTCATGAAGTCATGCATCATATTCACGCCCATGTCACGCGCGAGTAAGTAATAGTAGGTATCGCAAGATTCCACGATGGACTTTTGCATGTCCACAATACCGTGTCCACCTTTTTTGTCATCACGGAAGGTGTGGTTTCCAAAATCAAAATAACCTGGATCTGAAATAGTTTGTGACGGTGTGCGCTTTTTAGTTTCTAAAGCTGCGAGCGCCATAAATGGTTTGTATGTTGATCCCGGTGGGTAGATGCCTTTAAGTGGGCGGTTGTATAGTGGCTTTTGCGGGGAGTCATTCAACTCTTTCCATGTCACTGAATCAATACCTTCTACGAAATCATTTGGATTAAAGTTAGGTTTGGATACAAATGCCAAGATGTCGCCAGTCTCAGGCTCAATCGCCACAAATGCACCGCGGAAATTTCCGTAGAGTTGTTCAACTAAGTATTGCAGTTTGATGTCCACTGACAACACCACATTTTTCCCTGGTATTGAAGGTGAGCTAGAGAGGGTGCGTACTGGTTTCCCGCCCGCAGTAATTTCTACTTGGTCATATCCTGGTACGCCGCGAAGAACCGCTTCATAACTTTGCTCTAAGCCAATCTTGCCAACATACTGAATACCCGGCAAGAAAGAAGTCTGTAATGCATCTGGATCATCTGCTTTGGAGTTCTCAATTTCCGCCTGCATCTTCTCTTTATCTCTTTGAGAAACGCGTCCGATATATCCAATTAAATGGGAGGCTAACTCGTTATATGGGTACTCTCGGAAACTGCGGGCGCGGATCTCCACCCCTGGGAATCGGTAGCGATTGGCCATAAATCGGGCTGTTTCAGCCTCGGTGAGCATCGATCTGAGCGGAAAAGTACCCATTTTTCGAGAATCTTCCAGCGAGCGCTTGAAATTTCGGCGATCTCGCGCGGAAATCAACACAATTTGGGAAAGTTCGTCGATGAGCTCATCGACATTACCCTTAACTTCTTCGGCATTCACATCTAAGGTCAGCGCCGAATAGTTTCTGCCAATCACAATGCCATTTCGGTCTATGATCAGGCCTCGATTAGCTGGAGCGGGCACGAGAGCAATGCGATTATTTTCGGCCAATAAGGCATATTTGCCGTGACTCACGAGCTGCAGCCACACCAGCCGTGTAATTAATAATAAAAAGCAGAAGGTAACAAACAGAGTCGCAATATGAATGCGCTCTTGAAACGAGTCGAGATCTGGTTTTTTAAACGAAACCATGCCGCCCTCTAAATTGGACGATTGTGATCAACGTCAATGGGACGACGTTGAGGTGACAACAGGATGCGTGTTGCCACGGGCCACAGCAATGCCTCAATCAGGGCCTGAATGGCGCCAGTTAAGGCCCACCAATGTATCTCGCCGCTCAATAACCAATGAGCCAACACCGGGAATAAGGAGACTAATAAGAAGATGGGCAAAAGATGCAGGGCTTGCGTTAAAACAGTTAAGGCGATGATTCGGCGATGCCAAGAAATGGCGAGGTAGGCTACAAGTGAGTAGCTAAATGCATGAAGGCCTAATAAGTCAGAGTTATGGACATCCATTAAGAGGCCAAGAATGAAGGCGATGATGACGCCAACATAACGATGCTGATGGATGTTCCAGAACACGATACAAATAATCAACCAATCTGGCACCCAGCCGTAATTACCAATTGGCAGAAGATTTAATAGCAGCGCGCAAAACAAGCTGAAATAAATAAAGACCGGATTCACCGGGCGCAGAATGTAGCCGCTTTGAAAATCGATCATTGCATGCCTCGCGCACGAGTTTGACGGCGACCTGGAGTATTGGTCAGTGGCGCACCAGGCTTGCTAGTGGCGGTGGATGCTTTTGCATCCCACTGTGGATCGTAAAGCAGGGCTAAAGCCTGGCGGTAGCGATTCACTGCTGCAACTGGTACGCAAAATACATTTGAAGAGTTTTTGTCGGCATTGCGTTCAATGCGGCTAATTACTGCCACCGCAAAGCCAGGTGGGTAAATACCATCAATGCCTGAGGTAATGAGTACATCACCCACCTCTAAATCGCTAGCCACGGGAAGGTAGCGAAGTTCAAGTGGGTTGCCGCGCCCTGCGCCAAATACTGCTGCTCTTAAGCCATTGCGAGCTACCTGTACTGGTACCGCAAAGTCACGATCTTCTAGTAAAGAGACTTCTGCAGAGTGATCGTAAATACGCACTACTTGGCCTAAGATGCCAGAGTCATTCGCAATGGGATTGCCTAGCTTAAGACCATCGTTGCTGCCACGATTAATCACAATGCGCTGAGAAATTGGATTGGGTGGATTAAATAAAATTTCTACTGGTAATGTTTTAAATGGAACGTGCTTTTGCAAATCCATTAGCTGGCGTAAGTTTTGATTTTCTACAAGAAGAAATTCAGATTGGTTGGCAAGCAAAGAGAGCTCTGCTTGACGCACTTTCATTTCTTGATTTTCTTTATCTAGCGTTCCGCGACTAGTGAAATATTCTGATGTCGCTTCATACGCATTGCGGGGCATCATCATCACGTATTCAAGCGGGCGCAATATCCAATTGACGTTATTGCGAATCGGATCAAGTGCTTTAAAGCGAAAATCGATCAACATCAATGCGATGCTGATCGATAAACAGACAATCAGTTTGACTAAAGCCGGAACGCCTTGTCTGAAAAGAGGAGGAGCGCTATGTTGCAATTCCCTAATCGACGCTTAGGTCAATTACTCTTGAGAGAACACGCCACCCAACTTATCCATGCGCTCTAAAGCAATACCGCAACCACGAGCGACGCAAGTGAGGGGGTCTTCTGCAACATGAATAGGAAGGCCAGTTTCTTCGAGTAGCAAGCGATCGAGGTCACGCAATAGCGCGCCACCACCGGTCAACATCATGCCACGTTCAGCGATGTCAGAGGCAAGCTCTGGTGGAATTTGTTCTAAGGCCGCTTTTACTGCAGTCACGATTTGATTCAACGGGTCAGTCAAAGCTTCGAGTACTTCATTGCTTGTCACAGTGAAGCTACGTGGAATACCTTCAGAAAGATTGCGACCTTTTACTTCCATCTCGCGAACTTCTTGTCCTGGGAATGCAGAGCCAATAGTTTTCTTGATTAACTCAGCAGTTTGTTCGCCGATCAACATGCCGTAGTTACGACGGATGTAATTAGTGATTGCTTCATCAAACTTATCGCCACCAACGCGAACAGAGCCTTTGTAAACCATTCCGCCTAATGACATGACGCCAACTTCAGTTGTACCGCCACCGATATCAACAACCATCGAACCAGCTGCTTCAGAAACTGGCAGACCTGCACCAATTGCAGCAGCCATTGGCTCTTCAATCAAAAATACTTGTGATGCGCCTGCACCTAAAGCAGATTCGCGAATTGCGCGACGCTCAACTTGAGTGGATCCACAAGGAACGCAAATGATGATGCGTGGGCTTGGCTTTAAAAGCTTGCTCTCGTGCACCATTTTGATAAATTGCTTGAGCATCTGCTCAGTAATCGTGAAATCGGCAATAACGCCGTCTTTCATAGGGCGAATAGCCTCAATATTTCCAGGAACACGACCCAACATGGCTTTTGCTTCTTTTCCAACTGCCAAAATGGTCTTTTTGCCATTTGGGCCGCCTTCGGTGCGAATTGCCACGACTGATGGTTCATCAAGCACAATACCCCGTTCACGCATGTAAATTAAGGTGTTGGCGGTACCTAGGTCGATGGCCAGGTCATTAGAAAAGTAGCTGCGGAAAAAACCAAACATGATGTAGTGGGAAAATAAGTAAGTGTTAAAAAATATATATAGGAATGATACTCTAGCGCCCCATGAAACTTGATGATGTCCAGCGCATTGCGCACCTTTCCAGCCTTGAGTTAAGTCAGGCAGAAGCCGAGGCAGTTTTGCCTCAATTACAGGCAGTTTTTGCCTTGGTTGAGGAGATGCAGGCTGTCGATACCAGCGGCCTTGCCCCTTTGGCTCACCCCATCCTCTTTTTACGTGATTTGGCCCAACCCCTGCGTAGTGATGCAGTGACGGAAGCCGACCATCGCGCTGAAAACATGCAATCTGCCCCTGCTGTGCAGGAAGGCTACTTCTTAGTTCCGCGGGTGATCGAATGAGCTGGCACCAAACCCCCATCGCATTAATGGCAAAAGCATTGGCTGCTAAAGAGGTCTCTAGCACCGAGCTGACAAAGTACTTTCTCGACCGCATTGAGGCCGGAAAACACTGGAATGCATATCTTGATGTAAGCGCTCACTTAAGTTTAGAGCAAGCATCTAAAGCAGATAAAATTATTGCCTCAGGCAAAGCTGGAAAATTGACGGGTATCCCTGTTGCCCACAAAGATGTCTTTGTAACCCGCGGTTGGAAGTCCACTGCAGCATCCAAAATGCTCGAGGGTTACCTCAGTCCATTTGATGCCACGGTCGTCGCGAACCTCGGAATTCCGGATGAATTGAATCCCAATGGTGCCGGCATGGTTTGTCTTGGTAAGACCAATATGGATGAGTTCGCAATGGGCTCCTCCAATGAAAACTCAGCCTATGGACCAGTCTTAAACCCTTGGAATTCAGAATATGTTGCTGGCGGTTCCTCTGGAGGTTCTGCAGCAGCAGTGGCCGCAGGATTAGCCCCGATTGCGACAGGTACAGATACTGGTGGCTCAATACGTCAGCCAGCCGCTTTTTGTGGGCTGACTGGCATCAAGCCTAGTTACGGGCGCGTATCTCGCTACGGAATGATTGCTTATGCCTCTTCATTAGATCAGGCTGGCCCAATGGGCAAGACCGCAGAAGACTGTGCTTTATTGCTCACAGCAATGTCTTCCCATGATCCGCGGGACTCCACTTCTTTGGCAGATTCTGGAGAGGACTACGGTCGCTATCTTGCCCAGTCTTGGAAAGAGGGTGGCTCAAATCCAGCAAAACCTCTAGAAGGCTTACGTGTTGGCTTGCCAAAAGAATTCTTTGCGGAAGGCCTTGCGCCAGAGGTGGCTAATGCCGTGAATGCTGCAGCGAAAGCCTTGCAAGATCTAGGTGCAGAGTTGCTTGAAGTAAGTCTCCCTAAAACTAAGTTGTCCATTCCGGTGTATTACGTTTTAGCTCCAGCCGAAGCCTCAAGTAATTTAAGTCGCTTCGATGGCGTTCGTTATGGGCACCGAGCAAATGAATATCGTGATTTATCCGACATGTATAAGAAGTCTCGTACCGAAGGTTTTGGTGCAGAGGTAAAGCGTCGGATCTTGGTTGGTACCTATGTGCTTTGTCATGGCTACTACGATGCTTATTACTTGCAGGCTCAAAAAATTCGTCGCATCATTGCGGCCGATTTTCAGGCAGCATTTGAGAAGTGTGATGTGATCTTGGGACCAGTTGCCCCCGATGTTGCATGGCGTTTGGGTGAAAAATCAAAAGATCCAGTGCAGATGTATTTAGAAGACATTTACACGCTCTCAACTAATTTAGCGGGACTACCGGCGATGAGCGTTCCTTGCGGATTTAATTCAAGCAATTTACCTATCGGCATGCAGCTCATTGGTAACTATTTTTCTGAAGCGCGCTTACTGCAAGTGGCGCACCAATATCAGCAAAATAGTGACTGGCATTTGCGTCAAGCAAGCGAGGTGGCATGATGCAATGGGAAATCGTTATTGGTCTAGAGACCCACGCACAGTTACAAACACAGTCAAAAATTTTCAGCGGGGCGAGTACGCGTTTTGGCGCTGGCCCAAATACACAAGCCTGTGCCGTTGACTTGGCGTTACCGGGCGTTTTGCCGGTATTGAATCGTCAGGCAGTTGAACACGCCATTCGTTTTGGTTTAGCGGTCAATGCCAAGATTACGCCTGCAAGTATTTTTGCGCGTAAGAATTATTTTTATCCCGACTTACCCAAGGGATACCAAATTAGTCAGATGGATCTACCCGTAGTTGTGGGTGGCCATCTGGAAATCTTGGTTGGCGATCAAGTCAAAGTGGTTGAGCTCACGCGCGCCCACATGGAAGAAGATGCAGGTAAGTCAGTTCATGAGGAGGGCTTCTTAGGCCCTCATGGCGAAGCATCCAGTGGCATCGACTTAAATCGTGCCGGCACACCATTGCTAGAAATTGTGACTGAGCCGGTGATGCGTAGTGCTGCAGAAGCAGTAGCTTATGCAAAAGCACTGCACACACTAGTAGTTTGGTTGGGTGTGTGTGACGGCAATATGCAAGAAGGCTCTTTCCGTTGTGATGCCAACGTATCTGTTCGGCCTGTTGGTCAAAAAGAGTTTGGCACCCGTTGCGAAATTAAGAACTTAAACTCCTTCCGCTTTTTGGAAGAGGCTATTCAATATGAGGTGCGTCGTCAAATTGAATTAATTGAAGATGGCGGCACAGTTGTTCAAGAAACCCGCTTATACGATCCTGATCGTCAAGAGACTCGCAGCATGCGTAGTAAAGAGGACGCTAACGACTATCGCTATTTCCCAGATCCAGATTTATTGCCAGTAGTGATTGATGACGCATGGATTGCCGATGTGCGCAGCAAGATGCCAGCTTTACCAGCACAGCTTCGCGAGCAATGGCAAAGCGAATTCGGTTTGAGCGCTTACGATACGCAATTGCTCACACAGGATCGTGACACTGCCAAGGTATTTGAAGAGCTGTTGGCTATTGTTGGCAAGTCTTTGGCAAAAGCTGCGGCCAATCTTATTGCGGGTGAGTTTGCTTCATCACTGAATCGTGCTGGTATTGCCACTGCAGATGCGCCTTTGAAAGCAGAACATTTGGCGCCACTATTAACTCGCGTAGCAGATGGGACTATTTCTAACAAGATCGCAAAAGATATCTTTGCAATTCTGTGGGAAGAGGCTATCGCTGGCAAAGTCATTAGCACTGTAGATCAAGTAATTGACGCCAAAGGCCTGAAGCAGATCAGTGATAGTGGTGAGCTTGAAGCCATGATTGATAAGGTGCTGGCGGCCAACGAAAAGTCTGTTGAAGAGTTCCGCTCTGGCAAGGAAAAAGCATTTAATGCTTTGGTTGGCCAGATTATGAAAGCTTCACAAGGCAAGGCTAATCCAGGTCAGGTGAATGAGCTGCTGCGTAAAAAGTTGAGCTAAAAAAGTTAAATCAGAAAATAAGCAAGAAAGACATAGATGAGCGCAATTGATCCTAAGCAAGCTGAACAAGAAGAATTGGTGGCGGAGTGGTTACGCGCTACCCCAGGTTTTTTTGAGCGCTACGCTAATCTCTTAAATGAAATTCGCTTGAAGCATCCTCATGAAGATCGTGCGATCTCCTTGCAAGAGCGTCAGATGACTTTATTACGCACACAGAACCAAGAGCTCAATCGCCGTCTCAGCGAGATGCTGCACTTTGGTAGTCGCAATGACAAAACTCAACAGAGCTTAGTTGCTTGGTTGTTACGTCTGATGCGTGCAAACACAAAGGCAGATGTGGAGTCTGCGGTGACTGCTGGATTGGCTGAAGTTTTTGAAGTGGAGTCGGCACAACTACTGTCACCTAATGCGGCGTTTGGTCCTTGGATTGATACGCCTCTATGTGGTTCTGCTAAAGAGCTGGCTGCTGCCAGTGTAGATTTGTTGGCAACCCAGGTGAGTATTGATCCTGAGTGGCAAAGCATGGTGGCTATTGGCTTGCCGCTAGGTAAAAGTATTGGAACAGTGCAATCACCAGCCGTGCTTTTGCTAGCAAGTAAAGACGAGTCTCGCTTTACTGCGGATATGGGCGCATTCTATTTGCGTCAGATTGCTGAACTCACTGCTGCAGCTTTGGATCGCATCCAGGCTTATGAGCCAAGCACCAGCTGATCTTCATCCCTTGGTGCAAGAGTATTTGCACGAGCTGCATGTATTAAGGCAGCTATCGCCTCACACGCTTAAGGCTTACCGCATGGATCTTGGTGAGTTGCAAGCATTGGCAAGCGATGATTCCATTGAGTTATTAAAAGTCACCAATGCGCACATACGTCGCTGGGCCGGTCGCCTGCACTCCAAAGGAAAATCATCTCGCACGATAGCTAGAGCGCTGTCTGCGTGGCGAGGTTGGTATGACTGGTTGACCGAGAAAGATGCACGTCGTGATGCCCAGGCGGGAAGAGTCACTGCAAACCTAGTGGCTAATCCTGTTGATGATGTGAAGGCGCCTAAACGTTTGAAGTCTTTGCCTAAAGCACTTTCAGTTGAGCAGGCACTCTCTTTGGTAAATCAAGCCGTAAAAGAGGCTGAAGAAAAGAAAGATCTGGAGTCGATACGTGATGCAGCAATCATCGATTTGCTGTATTCCTCGGGCCTACGTTTATCAGAGCTGCTGGGCATTGATGTAATGCAAAGCAAAGATCGCCAACAGGAGTCTGCTGGGTGGTTGGATTGGGATGCTGCAGAAGTAACGGTTTTGGGTAAAGGTGGCAAGCGCCGCTCAGTCCCGATTGGTGGACCTGCAATGCAATCCCTTAAAGTCTGGCGTACGGTCCGCGACCAACTGGAGCAGGCAAATATATCGATGGCTTTATTTATTTCCGCTACAGGTGCGCGCCTATCCCCTCGGACGGTCCAGGCGCGCCTACGGACTTTGGCAATGAGGGCTGGGCTGCCGACCCATGTGCATCCGCACATGATGCGCCATAGCTTCGCTAGCCATGTCTTGCAATCATCCCAAGATTTGCGGGCAGTGCAGGAGATGCTGGGTCATGCCAGCATTGCCAGTACGCAGATTTATACCTCTTTAGATTTTCAGCACCTGGCTCAGGCATACGATAAAGCCCATCCTCGTGCAAAGGCTGGCAAAGCCTGAGGAACTCGGTAAGATAGAAGGTTTCCCATTTGGGGAATGTATTTATAGATTTTGAATGGATCAATGATGGCGTTAATTCCGGTAACAATTCTCACAGGCTTTTTAGGTAGCGGCAAAACGACTTTGCTCAAACACATCTTGACTGAAGAGCATGGCAAAAAAATTGCCGTGATTGAAAACGAGTTCGGCGAAGAGAATATCGATAACGACATCTTGGTTCAAGACAATCAAGAGAACATTGTCCAAATGAGTAATGGCTGTATTTGCTGCACGATTCGTGGCGATCTGGTTGAGGCGCTCAACTCATTGTGGGAACAGCGTAAAGATAAAAAGATTAGCTTTGATCGCGTAGTTATCGAGACTACTGGTGTGGCTAATCCAGGGCCAGTGGCGCAAACATTCTTTATGGATGATGATGTTGCGGATCATTACGTATTGGATGCGGTAGTGACACTTGTGGATGCCAAGCACGGTCCACAGCAACTGACTGAGCATGAGGAAGCACAACGCCAAGTAGGCTTTGCTGATCAAATCTTCATTACCAAGACCGATTTGGTGACGCCTGCTGAAGTGGATGCCTTACGTAATCGCTTAATGCATATGAATCCACGCGCCCCAATTCAGGGTATCTCTAAAGGAGTAGTTCCTTTGGACGCTGTTTTGGATCTCAAGGGCTTTAACTTGAATGCTAAGCTCGACATAGACCCCCACTTCTTGGAGCAAGACGATCATGACCACGCTACTTGTGGCCACGATCACAGCCATGACCACCATGATCACAGCACTTGTGGGCATGACCACAGTCACGATCATCATGGACATGCAGGCCATACAGACCGCATCCAATCCTTCGTTTTTCGTAGTGATAAACCCTTTGATCATAAAAAATTAGAGGACTTTCTGGGAGGCATTTTGGAGGTCTTTGGAGAGAAGATGTTGCGCTATAAGGGCGTCCTCTATGTGAAGGGCAGTAACCGAAAAGTCGTGTTCCAGGGCGTCCATCAGATGATGGGGAGTGATTTAGCCGGTATTTGGGGTGCCGAACCGAAGCAAACTCGGATGGTCTTTATTGGCATTGATTTGCCTAAAGACACCCTGCTGGCTGGGCTTGAGGGCTGTTTGGCCTAGGAAATATAAAGTACAATCCGGCGCCACGGTCAATATTGGTAAATATTGGCAAAAGGGCGATAAAAGTTTGGCAGAATGAAGTAATAATGGTCTAGAACCATGGAAAGAATGAAATGACGGTAAAAACACCAACGAAATCTACGGCTACGGCAAAAGCACCTACTAAGGCTGCAAGTGCAAAGGCTGCTAAGGGTGCCCCTTTAACAGAGGTTGAATTGCTCAAGATGTCCGAAAAGGACTATATGAATGCGGCTCAGCTTGATTTTTTCCGTCAAAAGCTTCTGACCTTAAAAGACGATATTTTGAAAAATGCTTCTGAGACCACAGAGCATTTGCGTGAAAACATTTTGGTTCCTGATCCTGCGGATCGTGCAACGATTGAAGAAGAGCACGCTCTTGAGTTGCGCACACGCGATCGCGAGCGCAAGTTATTGAAAAAAGTAGAGCAGGCCTTGGCCCGCATTGAGTCTGGTGATTACGGTTGGTGTGAAGAAACTGGTGAGCCGATTGGCTTGAATCGTTTAATTGCTCGCCCAACAGCCAATCTTTCTCTCGAGGCACAAGAGCGTCGTGAGCTTCGTCAAAAGTTGTTTGGCGATTAATTACCAGATCAAATAAAAAAGTAGCAATGACAAAGCAATCCCCATCTATTAGCGAAATCTCTCCTTTACTGAAGGCGGAGATTTTGGCCGAGGCCTTGCCTTACATTCGTGCGTATCACGGTAAGACTATCGTGATTAAGTACGGCGGAAACGCTATGGTTGAAGAGCGCCTCAAAGAAAGTTTTGCGCGCGATGTCATCTTGCTCAAGCTAGTTGGCATGAACCCCGTAGTTGTTCACGGTGGTGGACCACAAATTGATGAGGCACTCAAAAAGATTGGCAAGACCGGCACCTTTATTCAAGGTATGCGCGTAACCGACGAAGAAACCATGGAAGTGGTGGAGTGGGTTCTTGGCGGAGAAGTGCAGCAAGATATCGTGATGTTGATCAACCACTTTGGCGGTCAGGCTGTTGGCTTGACTGGTAAAGATGGTGGCTTGATTCGTGCGAAGAAAATGTTGGTTGCTGATGAGAAGAAAGCTGGCGGAACGATTGATTTAGGTTTTGTAGGTGAGATCGAAGCAATTAACCCAGCAGTTGTAAAAGCATTGCAAGACGATGCTTTTATTCCGGTGATCTCCCCAATTGGATTTAGCGAAGAAGGCCAGGCTTACAACATCAATGCTGACTTAGTGGCTGGCAAGATGGCCGAAATTTTGCATGCAGAGAAATTGGTCATGATGACGAATATTCCTGGCGTGATGGATAAAAACGGTACGCTCTTAACAGACTTAACTGCACGTGAGATTGATGGCCTATTTGCTGATGGCACGATTTCTGGCGGAATGTTGCCAAAGATTTCCTCTGCATTGGATGCGGCAAAGAGTGGTGTGAATTCAGTTCACATTATTGATGGACGAATCGAGCACTCTTTATTGTTAGAGATTCTGACAGAGCAAGCGTTTGGAACAATGATTCGCTCCCGCTAAGAGTTGAACAAGAGATATATACATGCGTGATTCTTTAGACCCTACTGCATCAGAGATCGAAGCGACAGCTGCCGAAGAGGGTAAGACACGTAAGCGTCCACGCCCTGGCGAGCGCCGCCTCCAAATCTTGCAGGTGTTGGCTGAGATGTTGCAAAACCCTAAAGGTGAGCGTGTAACTACTGCAGCATTGGCAGCAAAAATTCAAGTATCAGAAGCGGCTCTCTATCGACATTTCGCCAGTAAGGCGCAGATGTTTGAAGGCTTAATCTCTTTTATCGAGCAAACAGTTTTTGGTCTGATTAATCAGATTAATCAGAAGGAAGAGTCTGGACTTGCTCAAGCGCGCGGTATTTTGCAGATGCTTTTATTCTTTGCAGAAAAGAATCCTGGCATGACTCGTGTCCTTTTGGGCGATGCTCTACTGCAAGAGGATGACCGTTTGCAAGAGCGGATTACCCAAGTGCTTGATCGCGTAGAAGCTTCTTTAAAGCAGGCATTGCGTATTGCACAAACTCAGGGTGGCACATGGGCAAACGTGTCTCAAGATGAAGTGAGCATCCGCGCAGCGATGTTAATGAGTTACGTCTTGGGCCGCTGGCATCGTTTTGCTCGTAGCGGCTTCAAGAAGCTTCCTACTGAAGCGTCTGATATTAGCCTTCGCATTCTTCTATCCGAATGAGCGAGCTACATCTCTCTAGAAACACTATCCACTTTGCTGAGCCCTTGCCTTTGCAAAGTGGCGCCATCTTATCGGGCTACGATTTAGTTATTGAAACTTACGGCAAACTCAATGCCGATAAAAGTAATGCTGTACTGGTTTGCCATGCGTTGAATGCATCACACCATGTAGCTGGACCCAACCCAGATGACGCAAGCGATATTGGCTGGTGGGACAACATGATTGGTCCGGGTAAGCCTGTTGATACTGATCACTTCTTTGTTATTGGCGTTAATAACCTAGGTTCTTGTTTTGGATCTACAGGTCCAATGAGCATCAATCCAGCCACCAGCAAGCCTTATGGCGCAGACTTCCCAGTGATTACGGTGGAAGATTGGGTTAACACTCAGGCACGCTTGGCTGATAAGTTAGGTATTCGTCGTTTTGCTGCAGTAATGGGTGGCAGCTTGGGCGGTATGCAGGCATTGGCTTGGTCAATTCAGTTTCCCAAACGCCTTGCGCATTGCTTGGTAATTGCATCTACGCCAAAGCTGAGTGCGCAGAACATTGCCTTTAATGAAGTGGCGCGTAATGCCATTTTGTCTGATCCAGATTTTCATGGCGGCAATTACTACGAGCATGGCGTGGTGCCAAAGCGTGGCTTAAAACTGGCCCGTATGGTTGGGCACATTACCTATTTATCTGACGATGACATGGCAGAAAAGTTTGGGCGCGAGTTGCAAAGACCTAACGGTGAATCTCAAGACTATCGTTTTAGCTTTGATGTCGAATTTGAAGTTGAAAGTTATTTGCGTCATCAGGGCGATAAGTTTTCCACTTACTTTGATGCCAACACCTATTTGCTGATTACCAGAGCATTAGATTATTTTGATCCTGCTCGTCGTTACGAGGGCAGCTTGAATCGCGCCTTAGCCGAAGTGCAAGCCAAGTTTTTAGTTGTGAGCTTCTCTACAGATTGGCGCTTCCCGCCTAATCGCAGTCGCGAGATTGTGGAATCCTTGCTCAGCAATAAGAGCGAAGTGAGTTATGCAGAGATTGATGCGCCGCACGGGCACGATGCTTTCTTGTTAGATGACCCTCGTTATCACAATCTGATTCGTGCTTATTTTGAACAAATGCTAGAGGCTAAATCATGAAGCGCGCAGACTTTGCCGCAATAGCGAACTGGATTGCGCCCAATAGTGAAGTGCTTGATCTCGGTTGCGGTGATGGCAGCTTCTTAGAGTATTTGCAAAAGAAAAAGCCTGTTCATGCTTATGGAGTTGAGATTGATGATGCGCGCGTACTTTCTTGCGCTCAAAAGGGTTTGAACGTCATTCAGCAAAATCTTGAAGGGGGCTTAGCGCTCTTTGAGAACAATAGCTTTGATACGGTAGTGCTCTCCCAAACGCTGCAAACGATTCACGAAACTGAAAAGATCTTGCGTGAAGTAGTCCGAGTTGGCAAGGAGTCCATTGTTTCTTTCCCAAACTTTGGCCATTGGTCTCATCGCCTAGCAGTTGGCTTTGGGCGCATGCCTGTCTCTAAGAGCTTGCCATACCAGTGGTACAACACGCCTAACGTACGCGTTCTCACTGTTGCTGATTTTGAAAAACTGGCTTCGAGCTTAGGATTGCAAATTTTGGATCAATGCATCTTGCATGAGGGTCGACAGGTTACTTTGATGCCTAATCTTTTTGGA
The DNA here is from genome assembly GCF_018882295.1 of Polynucleobacter sp. 80A-SIGWE. Classification (GTDB taxonomy): domain Bacteria; phylum Pseudomonadota; class Gammaproteobacteria; order Burkholderiales; family Burkholderiaceae; genus Polynucleobacter. Next base: position 234,996 of record NZ_JACVOR010000001.1, on the reverse strand, counting down.
AGCCTAGCGCTGTTCCGCGTTCGACGTGCTTAGTACTGTTGAGTCCTGGCTGAAAGATTTTCGGGTTTATCTCGAATGGCCTTGTCTCCGAATGCTCTTCTTGGGCTTCTCTGCAGGTCTACCGCTACTACTGATTTTAGGAACTCTAAGCTTTTGGCTAAGAGAGGCTGGTATTGATCGCAGCACCATCGGTTATCTCACTTGGGTTGGTTTGATCTACGCATTTAAGTGGATGTGGGCTCCTTTGGTTGATCGACTATCCATTCCCTTGTTGTCTACTTTATTTGGCAGAAGGCGTAGCTGGCTTCTCTTTGCACAGTTGCTGATTGTTCTAGGTCTAGTGGGTATGGCCAGCATTGACCCCAAGGTTCAGCTTACGCCGATTGTGTGGTGCGCACTCCTGGTTGCCTTTGGTTCTGCAACGCAAGACATTGCTTTGGATGCTTTTCGGATTGAGTCTGCAGATAGCGATCATCAAGCGGCATTAGCCGCCACATATCAAACGGGTTATCGACTCGCTTTAATTTGGGCTGGTGCTGGCGTTCTTTGGTTGGCTGCCCGCGCTGAGTCAGGCTCTGCTAGCTATGATCCTGCTGCATGGCAATTTGCCTATCTTTGTATGGCGCTCTCGATTGGTGTGGGCGTGATCACCACCTTATTTAGTAAAGAGCCTGTTCGTATTGAGCTTGCAAAAGCTCGTAATGCAAAAGCATGGCTACATCAAACCTTGATTGAGCCATTTGCAGACTTTATTAAACGCTATGGTTGGCACGCAATTTTGATTTTGTCCTTAATTGCCATCTATCGCATTAGTGATGTGGTGATGGGCATCATGGCCAATCCGTTTTATGTGGATATGGGTTACACCAAAGATGAGGTGGCGGCAGTTAGTAAGGTCTTTGGCGTGGTGATGACATTGGTCGGAGCCTTTGTAGGCGGCGTGCTCACATTGCGCTTCGGAGTGATGCGCATTTTATTTCTTGGTGCGATTTTATCGGCCGTCAGCAATTTGTTATTTGCTTGGCTTGCTACTCAGGGTCATGACTTGCATGGCTTGATCTGGGTAATCTCTGCGGATAATCTGAGTTCCGGAATTGCTTCAGCCGCCTTTATTGCGTTCTTATCGGCGCTGACGAATATTCAATACTCTGCAACTCAGTACGCATTATTCAGTTCGATGATGCTCTTATTGCCAAAGTGGCTAGCTGGATTTTCAGGTGTTTTTGTAAACAACTTTGGCTACTCAAACTTTTTTATTAGTACCGCAATTATTGGTGCGCCAGTATTAATTCTGATTTGGCTCACTATTCACTTCAAAGTAGTTGAGTTTAAAAAGCACGATTCACGGGTTGCTAAATAGACCAGTCGTAATCCACCATGAGTGGAGCGTGATCTGAGAAGCGCTCATCTTTATACACAGCAGTATTTTTGGCGCTTGCTGCAATTCCTGGGGTGGTGATGTGGTAGTCGATGCGCCAGCCAACGTTCTTTGCATAAGCTTGACCGCGATTACTCCACCAGGTGTAGCAGGACTCAGTTGCTTCGGGCTCTAGCTTTCTATAGACATCTACGTAACCGACTTTGCCAAATAGGTTTGTCAGCCAAGCCCGCTCTTCCGGTAAAAAGCCCGAGTTCTTCAGATTACCTTTCCAGTTCTTGAGGTCAATCTCATTGTGGGCAATATTCACATCCCCACACAGCACAATCTCGCGCCCTGACTTTTTGAGTTCAACTAGGTGTGGCAGGAAAGAGTCTAGATAACGATATTTAGCCTCCTGTCTTTCTGGTGAGCTTGAGCCTGAGGGCATATATACCGAAATTACTGAGAGCTTCTTGAATCGAGCCTCTACATAGCGCCCCTCAGCATCAAACTCTTCATTGCCATAGCCATAGAGCACCTCATCAGGCTTGTGAGGGGTGTAGATGCCACAACCGCTGTAACCCTTTTTCTCAGCGTGATGAAAGAAGCCATACAGCCCGTCTGGATTGAGGATGGCATCCTCTAGGTCATCTTGCTGAGCCTTGAGTTCCTGCATGCAGACAAAGTCGGCCTTTTGTTTTACAACCCAAGGCATGAAGCCTTTTTTGACTGCAGAACGGATACCGTTGAGGTTGGCAGAAATGATGCGTAACATATAGGCCTATGAGCTCAAAAAATTCTAATCAAGATAACTTTATTCAATTTGCCCTGGAGGCAAATGTTTTGTCGTTTGGGGAGTTTAAAACTAAAGCAGGGCGCCTTTCTCCTTATTTCTTTAATGCGGGGGGATTTAATGATGGTGCACGCTTAAGTGCCTTGGGTCGCTATTACGCCAAAGCTTTACAAGAGTCTGGCCTGCAGTACGACATGCTTTATGGGCCAGCCTATAAAGGCATTACTTTGGCTGCTGCTACTGCGATCGCTTTAGCTGATGATGGCCGTAATGTGCCTTATGCCTACAACCGTAAAGAAGCCAAAGATCATGGCGAAGGCGGTTCATTGGTTGGCGCCCCAGTCAAAGGCAAAGTAGTGATCATTGACGATGTGATTTCTGCTGGGACTTCGGTGAGAGAGTCTGTAAAGCTCATTCGGGATGCAGGAGCTGAGCCAGCAGCGGTATTAATCGCTTTAGATCGCATGGAAAAATCAGGAACTGCTACAGAGATTGGTGATAAGTCAGCAGTACAAGCTGTCGAACAAGAGTTTGGATTGCCAGTAGTGGCAATTGCGAACTTGGCAGACTTAATGGCTTTCTTAACTACCTCCAGCAATGCCGAGCTAACAAATTATTTACCAGCAGTAAAAGCCTATCGCGAGAAGTACGGGATTTAATCTACAGAGCAGCCCCGCTCTTTAGATTACTGTTTCACCTTCGAACACGGTAATGGCTGGACCTGTCATGATGACGGGCTGAGCAAGCTCATTGATCATGCCACCCCAGGCAATTAGCAAATCGCCACCACGGGTATGTACTTTGACCGGGGAGTCGAGTAAACCACGACGAATGCCCGAGACTACTGCAGCGCATGCACCAGTGCCGCAAGCGAGAGTCTCACCAGCACCACGCTCATAGACGCGCAATTTGATTTCATTGCGACTGAGGGTTTGCATATAGCCAGCATTTACTCTTTTCGGAAATGCTGCGTCCTTTTCGATTGATGGACCCTCTTCGAGTACGGGTGCGCTATCAACATCACCTACTACTTGTACTGCGTGGGGATTGCCCATCGACAAGACGCCTATCCAGCTATCGTGTGTAGCGGGCGTAGCAATCGGCAGCGCGTAGAGCATTTCATGAAACTCTTGCTTGCTTGCTAAGCCGCTTGCGTTAAAAGGAATTTGGCTATGCTCAAAAATCGGTGCGCCCATGTCCACTTCTACCTGACCATCATCATGAGATCTCAAGGTGAGTACGGTATGCGCCACTTCTACGCGCAAGGGATTCTTTGTAGACAGACCTTGGTCGAGCACAAAGCGAACAAAGCAACGTGAACCGTTGCCACATTGCTCAACTTCGCCGCCATCCGCATTAAAGATGCGATAACGAAAATCGGCGTCGGGACGCGTAGCTTTTTCAACGAGCAGAATTTGATCGGCACCAATGCCAAATTGGCGATGAGCTAGTTTTTGCCACTGCTCACGTGTGATGTCGCCGAGGTCTTGATCAATTCCATTGAGTACAATGAAATCATTGCCGGCACCATGCATTTTGGTGAAGTGTAATGTGCGTGCAGGCTTGTTTAAATTCGTGCTCAAAAGAATTCCAATTATTTGTAAAGACTTGGCTCGCCAGGCGGCCGATGTTTAAAGCGTTTATGTACCCAATAGTACTCCGCCGGCCTTTCTCTAACAAGGTCTTCAATGTATTTGTTTAAGCGCGCAGTATCGGCTTCCACATCATCCGTTGGAAAGTTGGGAAGTGGCGCGCTAATGTTGCAGGTATAAGCTTTGCGATCCGGATTCAAGGTGGTGGTCATGAGACAAACTTCTGCGCCACTGAGTCTAGCCAAGCGTGAGACCGAAGTGATCGTATTGGTTTGAATTCCAAAGAAGGGAACAAAAACAGAGTCGCGTGGACCAAGATCAATATCAGGCGCAATAAAAATAAAGTTACCCGTTTGAATTTCACGAATCAAATCACGTAAGCGACTTTGTCTCTCAATCGATTTGCCCCCAAAACGATTTCTCCATTCAATCATCTTTTGATTAAAGAATGGGTTCTTCATGTTTTGGTAGAGACCAGCACCGCGTGGCCAATCATGCTGACTGGCCAAAACAGAAAGCGCCATGAAGCCGCCCTCGAGTCCTACAAAGTGAGGATTGATTAAGAGTCGCGGCTTGCGATCGCCCAATGTAATTGCGGAGCTAATCGTGACGATGTCAGTAATTTGTTTTCCGCTGCCGAGCCAAATCCGACTTCTCTCAATTACGCTGCGTCCAAATAATTTCCAATGCTCTAGTGCAAGTACATCAATTTCATCTTCGCTCAGATTGGGAAAGCAAAGGCGTAGGTTGGTTTTAACAACCTTTACACGCTCATTTGGTATATGCGCTACTAACCAGCCGAGACCATAGCCAATGTAAATGGTGAAGGTATAGGGCAGAAATGCAAAAAGACGCAGCAAGTTCAGCGCTAGAAAATTAAAAACGTTTTGTAACCAAGTCATGTTGAATAAATTATAAATTTATTAACTAATTGCTTGGTGGTAATTCTGCGCCGCTGGGATGTTTGTAGCGGTTATAGGCCCAGATGAATTGATTAGGTGCAACTAGGATTGCATTTTCAATTGCGACATTGAGTTCAGCGGCAGCAAGTATGGAGTCTTCAGAAAGTGGTTCTAGTCTCTTGGCTTGCATGAGCCAGCCTTTACCAAGACCTTTGCGTTTAGCGGTAAACATCACAACCGGCGTGTTGTTGCGATTGGCTAAGCGAGCGGGAAGTGGGGTCGTATAGGCTGGGCGCCCAAAAAAGGGTACCCAAACACCTTCACCGCCGCTAGGCACTTGATCTGGAAGAATGCCAATGGCCTCTCCACGTGTCAGTGCCCGTGTCATTTGACGAACGCCGTTCAGGTTGGTGGGCACGAAATGCATATTGGGATAGGCGCGACCCTCTTCCACCACTTCGTTGAGCCATTCTTGGCGTGATGGACGATATAGGATGGTGGCCGGGAAGTGCTGGGCTAAGACTCGAGGAATGATTTCAAAGCCACCAAGGTGTGGAGTGAGCATGACTAAGCCATGGCCTTCGTTAATAGCTTCCTCAACCAAATCCCAGTCCCGCACCTCGACTAGCTTGAGCGCCTTTGCTGGATTGCGCCAAATCCACAAACTGTCTGAGAAGAGCTGGCCGGAGGCCGCCGCCGCACGCCAGATTTGCAGAGGTAAATGATGACTCTTAACAACGGCCTCATATTGAGGGCGGAAAAGTGATCGATATTGCTTGGAGCCGACATAGGCCAGCACCCCTAAAGTAGCCCCAATCACCTGAACCGGGAATAAGGGCAATACCGCTATTGCAGCGAGGGTTAGCTTGAGAAGGAGTTTACGCACCCTCTAATGATATTCAATGCTGGCGCTAGGGCCAAATTTACTGAGCGGCTTGATGAATAAGGCGTTTTTCGGATAGAATTCGTCTATCGCTGAGTTAAGGCAACTTGCAGGGCGATTCATAAATTCTGCTAAAGCGTCGCCGTTGAAGTTCCTGGCACGTCGAGTTGTCCCATAGATCGTGTTAGTTTTTAAAGGAATATGCAATGGCAAATGATTACTTCTTTACCTCAGAATCGGTTTCTGAAGGTCACCCCGATAAAGTAGCAGACCAAATCTCTGATGCCATTTTGGATTCAATCCTGGCTCAGGACCCAACTGCGCGCGTTGCTGCGGAAACTTTGTGTAATACCGGCTTGGTAGTTTTGGCTGGTGAGATCACAACGAACGCCAATGTGGATTACATCCAAGTGGCTCGCAACACTTTGCGTGAAATTGGTTACGACAACACTGACTACGGTATTGATTACAAAGGTTGTGCCGTTTTAGTTGCTTATGACAAGCAAAGTCCTGACATCGCTCAGGGTGTTGATAAAGCGCATGACGACGGCTTAGATCAAGGCGCTGGTGACCAAGGTTTGATGTTTGGTTACGCCTGTGACGAAACTGCAGAGCTCATGCCTTTGCCAATTCATTTGTCACACCGTTTAGTAGAGCGTCAATCTCAACTGCGCCGTGATGGCCGTTTGAACTGGTTGCGCCCAGATGCGAAGTCTCAAGTGACCCTGCGTTACGTCGACGGCAAACCTGACTCAATCGACACCGTAGTTCTCTCTACACAACATGATGAAGAAATTTCTCTCGAGAAATTGCGCGAAGCAGTGATCGAAGAAATCATCAAACCAGTGTTGCCAAAGCATTTGATCAAAGGCGCGATTAACTTCTTGGTAAACCCAACAGGTCGATTTGTTATCGGCGGCCCGCAAGGCGATTGCGGTCTGACAGGTCGCAAGATCATTGTGGACACCTACGGCGGTGCAGCCCCTCACGGTGGTGGCGCGTTCTCTGGTAAGGATCCATCCAAGGTTGACCGTTCCGCCGCCTATGCTGGTCGTTATGTGGCGAAGAACGTAGTTGCTGCTGGTTTGGCAAGCAAGTGCTTGATCCAGATCTCCTACGCGATTGGTGTTGCTAAACCAACTTCAGTGATGGTGAGCACCTTTGGTACTGGCAAGATCTCTGACGAGAAGATTGCGCAATTGGTATCTGAGCACTTTGATTTGCGTCCAAAAGGCATCGTCAAGATGTTGAACCTCTTGCGTCCGATTTATCGCAAGACTGCTGCTTATGGCCACTTTGGTCGTGAAGAGCCGGAATTTACTTGGGAACAGTGCGATAAAGCGCCTGCCTTACGTGCAGCAGCTGGCTTGTAATCTGCTTTCTAGGTAGTAAATTTGCAGTTTGTTTTGTATTGAGGCGAAATATGGCGAAATTGATTACAATTTCGCCATACCTTCAAGGAGCGTTGCAAGGAATGCTGAGAACCAGCGTTTCCCCAGGCTTGAAGGGAGTGGACTCCTAGGTAACCCCAGAGTTTGCTAATTGCAACTGCGCTCGCTAACCCATGATTCAATGGCTAGCGAGTTTCTACTCCAGCATTGGATCGTATTTAGCTGGAGCATTCATGAGTACCGTTTCCGATTTAAATAACTTTGTAGCAACCCGTTGCGCTATCGCCGATATTTCTTTGGCTGACTTTGGTCGTAAAGAAATCGCCATTGCTGAAACTGAAATGCCAGGCCTCATCGCGATTCGCGACGAGTTCGCATCACAGCAACCATTGCGTGGCGCACGTATTACTGGCTCATTGCACATGACCATTCAAACTGCAGTGTTGATCGAGACGCTTGAAGCGCTTGGCGCTGAAGTGCAGTGGGCATCTTGCAATATTTTCTCTACACAAGATCATGCTGCTGCAGCGATTGCTGCAAACGGCACACCAGTGTTTGCGATCAAGGGCGAAACCCTTGAGCAGTATTGGGATTACACCCACCGTATTTTTGAGTGGGCAGATGGCGGCTTCACCAATATGATTTTGGATGACGGTGGCGATGCGACTTTGTTATTGCACCTCGGCGCACGCGCTGAAAAAGATCAAGCTTGCTTGAATCATCCAACCAGCGAAGAAGAAACTATTTTGTTCGCGGCTATTAAAAAGAAATTGGCGCAAGATCCAACTTGGTATTCCACACGCTTAGAAAAAGTAAAAGGCGTAACCGAAGAAACTACTACTGGTGTACATCGTCTCTATCAGATGTTTGCTAAGGGTGAATTGAAGTTCCCAGCAATTAATGTGAACGATTCTGTTACTAAGAGCAAGTTCGATAACCTCTATGGTTGCCGCGAATCTTTAGTTGATGCGATCAAGCGTGCTACTGACGTCATGGTTGCCGGTAAGGTTGCAGTGGTTTGTGGTTACGGCGATGTGGGTAAAGGCTCAGCTCAAGCTCTACGTGCTTTGTCTGCTCAAGTTTGGGTTACTGAAGTAGATCCAATCTGCGCATTGCAAGCGGCAATGGAAGGCTACCGTGTTGTCACAATGGATTACGCCGCAGATAAGGCAGACATCTTTGTTTCCGCAACAGGTAACTACCATGTGATTACACATGATCATATGATCAAGATGAAGAACCAAGCCATCGTTTGTAATATTGGTCACTTCGATAACGAGATTGATGTTGCTGGTATCGAGAAGTACAAGTGGGAAGAAATCAAGCCACAAGTAGATCACGTGATTTTCCCGGCAGCTAATGGCAATCCTGAGAAGCGCATCATCATCTTGGCTAAGGGCCGCTTAGTTAACTTGGGTTGCGGTACAGGACACCCATCTTATGTAATGAGCTCTTCATTTGCGAACCAAGTGATTGCACAGATCGAATTGTGGAATGCAGTTGGTACAGATAAATACCCAGTCGGTGTTTACACCTTGCCTAAGCATTTAGATGAGAAGGTTGCTCGTTTGCAGCTCAAGACATTGAATGCACAGTTAACTGTATTGTCAGATCAGCAAGCTTCTTACATTGGCGTAACGAAGGAAGGCCCATACAAGGCTGACCACTACCGTTATTAATTTGTACCCTTGCTAGATATTGTTCAATAGAGAAATAGAGATACAGGCCCAAGATCATGGAATTAAGCGTTGAATTCTTCCCTCCAAAAACACCTGAAGGTGAGAGCAAGCTGCATCTCGTGCGCGAGCGTTTTAGTGAAACGCTCAAGCCCGCTTTTTATTCTGTGACTTTTGGTGCTGGTGGCTCTACTCAATCTGGCACATTAAAAGTGGTGAGCGATATTCATGCTGCAGGTGCAGCGGTTGCTCCTCACTTATCTTGTGTTGGTAGCTCACGTGAGAGCGTGCGCGAAATGTTGAAGCAATACCAAGCTTTAGGTGTTAAACGTATCGTAGCTTTACGTGGCGACTTACCATCTGGCATGGGTCAGTATGGTGAGTTCCATCACGCCAATGAATTAGTTGAATTTATTCGTGCTGAAACTGGTGACTGGTTCCACATTGATGTGGCCGCATATCCAGAAAGTCATCCTCAGGCTAAGTCGCCAGCGACTGATGTGGATTTCTTTGTACAGAAGATGAAGGCTGGAGCCAATTCGGCAGTGACTCAGTATTTCTATAACAGCGATGCCTACTTCCGCTTTGTGGATGAGGCTTATGACTTAGGCGTTACTCAGCCAGTGATCGCCGGAATTATGCCGATTACTAATAGCACTCAGTTGCTGCGTTTTTCAGATGCTTGTGGCGCAGAGATTCCACGTTGGATTCGTTTGCGTTTGCAGTCTTATGGTGATGACACTGCTTCGATTCGTGCGTTTGGTGAAGAGGTGGTTACCGACCTTTGCGATCAGCTTTTAACTGCTGGTGCTCCAGGATTGCATTTCTATTCGCTGAATCAGGCAGATGCTGTTTTAGCGATTGCAGACAATCTCAGTCTCAATAAGTAATTAATAAGCCTGACTCAGTCAGCATGGCATCTAAAGGCTCATCATGTGTTTGAGCCTGCCATTGAGCATCATCTAATTTTTGCCAATCAAAGCCTATGCCGATGCATAGTAGCTTGGGCTTAGCTTGACGTAACTGAGCCAAGGTGCGGTCAAAGTAGCCGCCCCCATAACCAAGCCGCCAATAATGTGTTTTATCGCCCACCTTGGATTCTGACCAGCCCACGCAGGGTATCAAGATGCAGTCTGGAGTGACTTGAGGTCTACGGGGGTTATTAGGGTCTGGCTCCGGAACGCCATGGCGACTTGGAATTAGTAGATCGCCCTCTTGCCATGCATAAAAATCCAAATGTTTATCAGGGCGCGCAAAAGGAAGGGCCAGTGTTTTGCCTGCATGACTCTTAACCCAAGCCAATAGAGCGGGCCGCAGATCAAGCTCATCTTGTATGGGGCAATACAGGGCTATAGATTGAACTTGAGCATCATGGCTGCCCAGAAAACTGGCTAGGCCAGCCGAAATGGCTTCTCGTGCCATGGGATAGCTTGCGCTGGCCGCAAACTGTTTCCTTTGGGCTAGTAAGTCCTGCCGTAGCGATTTTGGAGAATTGCCGTGCATATCGACCATTATCAGGCGAAAATTAAGAGATATAGTAAATCGATAAGGTAAGACGGTGAAAAAGAGGTTTGATGTTTTTAGTGGCTGGCAAAAAACAGTGGGCGGAATTTTATTTCTAGCTCTGGCAGTTGCTGTGCCTAACGTTTCTGCAGAAAAAGCTAAAAAAGCTACTCCTGCTAAAGAAAGCAGAGTTTCAGCCTTTGAAATTACCGAAGGTGATCGTACCTTTATTGAATTGCGTGAGGCTGCCAAACGAAATGATGTGGCTCGTACACAGGCCTTAGCTGCCAGCCTCTCGAATTACCCGTATGACGATTACGTAGCTTATTTCCGCATCAAGCCGCAGTTATTTGATAGCGCTGGTGGTGCTCGATCCGACAGCAATGTGGACTCTCAAGTTGTAGCTTTTTTAAATCAATACCAAGGCACTGCACTGGCTGATCGGATGCGCAATGATTGGTTGCTCGTTTTAGGTAAGCGTAAAGACTGGTCTCGCTTTGATGCTGAATACTCCAAGTTTGTTTTAGATGATGACACTCAGGTGAAGTGCTATTCCTTGCAATCGAAGTTAGCTCAAGGTGAGAACCCAACAAAAGTAGGGCTTGATGCGCGCGCAATATTGTTGGACCCGCGTTATTTCGGTCAGGCTTGCCAAGAATTGGTGCCTATTTTGGTTGGCGCTGGTGGTATGACGCCGAGCGAAGCAAAAGCGATTGGTCGCGCTGCTAGCGAGATGGGTTTTGACACGATGTCACGCCGCTTGGGTGGCGAGGATCCTATTGCTGAGATTGTTAAATCTGCCAAAGCAGATCCTGCAAAAGCGTTTAAAGATTTTTCACAAAATGCATCTCGTTACAGCAAAGAGAATCAGGCGGTTGCTTGGGGTGTGATAGGTCAATTCCTCGCAAAGAAATTAGATCCCAATGCGGATGATGCATATCGCCTTCAGCAGGAGCTAGGCTACAACGAGCTTCTTTCTACGGAGGGCCAAGAGTGGAAAGTCCGTGCGGGCCTACGTGCTAAGGATTGGACGCTGGTAAAGAATGCAATTGAAGGTATGAATCCTGCGGTGCGCAGCAAAGATCCTGCTTGGACTTATTGGTATGCGCGTGCATTAAAGGTAGATGGCCAAAATGAAAAAGCTCGCGAGAATCTCGAGCTCGTTTCTGACCAGTACAACTTTTATGGACAGCTTGCACGAGAAGATCTAGGTAAATCGAATCATGCGCCTGTGCGTACCAAAGTTAGCGATGCAGAGATTGATGCCATGTCTCAACGTAAGGGCTTTATTCGGGGTGAGCGCTTCTATGCCATGAATTTACGCTTTGAAGGTAATCGCGATTGGAATTGGGAGTTGCGCAATATGAGCGATAAGCAGTTGCTCGCAGCAGCTGAATATGCCAAGCGCATTGGCTTGTATGACCGCGTAGTGAATACAGCAGATCGTACTAAGCAAGAACATGACTTTAGTTTGCGTTACCCAACTCCATATCGGGATGAGCTATCCCCAATTGCTAAGCAAATTGATTTGAACTTGGCTTGGGCTTATGGACTGATTCGTCAAGAGTCACGCTTCATCATGAATGCCTCTTCATCGGTTGGCGCTTCAGGCTTGATGCAGGTAATGCCAAATACAGCAAAGTATGTGGCCAAGAAAATTGGCATGACCTCCTATACCAATGACAAACTTGCTGATACCAATACCAATCTCACTTTGGGTAGTAATTACTTGAATATGGTCTTGGGAGATTTAGATGGTTCTTGGGTTCTGGCGTCTGCCGCTTATAACGCTGGCCCATCACGCTCTAAAACTTGGCGGGAAAAACTCACCAGCCCAACAGAAGGTGCAATCTTCGCGGAAACCATTCCGTTCAATGAAACAAGAACCTATGTAAAAAATGTTTTAGCCAATGCAACGTATTATTCATCAGTGATGCATGGGCAGTCGCAGTCTTTAAAGCAGCGTTTAGGTGTGATTACTCCTAAAGCGGCAAACTCATCTGAGCTACCTTAGTATTTCAACTACATTGGAGTTTTATGAAATATGACATTCTGCTAATTGGCGGTAACGGTTTTGTAGGCAGAGTCTTGGCTGCCCAGTTGCAAGCAGAGGGATATTCCGTTTTGCTGCCTACTAGACACTTAGCATCTGCGCGTGAATTGCGCATGCTGCCGAAAGTGCACTTAGAAGATGCGGATGTACATGAGTTTGATTCCTTGCAAGAACTTTGCTCACGAATTAAGCCAGGAGGCGCAGTCATTAATTTGGTGGGCGTATTGCATGACAAGCCTGCACAGCCTTACGGAAAAGTATTTGAAGCTGCACATGTAGAGCTCCCTAAAAATATCATTACTGCAATGCAGTTGCATGGCCTCAAGCGTTACTTACACATGAGTGCATTGGGCGCGGATTCGAATGGCCCATCGATGTATCAGCGAAGCAAGGGTGATGGAGAGGCCGCAGTAAAAGCTAGCAATCTTGACTGGACTATTTTTAGACCGTCAGTGATTTTTGGCGCTCAAGATCAATTCATTAATTTATTTGCCAAGTTAACCAAGCTATTCCCTGCAATGCCTTTGGCAAACTCGGGGGCACAGTTTCAGCCGGTGAGCGTGGATGATGTGGCTAGTGCATTTACTAAGTCTCTGAAAATGCCATCGACTATTCATCAATCCTATGACTTAGTTGGCCCTACCGTTTACACCATGAAAGAGATTGTGGAATTTGCTGCGCGCAAGGTCAATACAAAATGCGCGATCATTCCTGTGCCCGCTTTTGTTGGTTATCTTCAGGCCCTAGCTTTTGAGTTCCTACCTGTTCCAACTTTGATGTCTCGCGACAATATTGCTTCAATGCAGTTACCAAACATCTTGCCGCTGAATGGTGTGGATGCTTTAACTAAAGTATTTGGCATTAGCCGTCGTACCCTAGAAGGCATGAAATAAGCTCATGAAGATCTACGCTGTTGGTGGCGCCATTCGGGACATCCTCATGGGTTTGCCGGTGCATGACATTGATTATGTGGTTGTTGGCTCCAGCGTAGAAGAAATGATTGCCCAGGGCTATCGTCCGGTAGGCAAAGATTTTCCAGTGTTCTTGCATCCAGAGACCCAGGCTGAATATGCCTTGGCTCGCACAGAGCGTAAGACGGGCAAGGGCTATAAGGGCTTTATGTTTTATGCCGACCCGACCGTCACGCTAGAGCAAGACTTAGAGCGTCGTGATCTGACTATTAATGCAATGGCACAAGAAGTCGGTGCTGATGACAAATGGGTGGGGCCTATTTTGGATCCCTACAACGGCCAGCAAGATTTAGCGGCTAGAGTATTTCGTCATGTATCCGATGCATTTGCTGAAGATCCTTTGCGTCTATTACGTATCGCTCGTTTTGCAGCGCGCTTTCCAGAATTTATTGTTGCGCCAGAAACCATGGCTGCTTTACAGGCGATTGTTCATTCCAATGAATTATCGGCACTCTCGGCTGAGAGAGTTTGGCAGGAGTTAGCTAGAGGCTTCACTGCCGATAAGCCAATGCGGATGTTCCAAGTTCTACTGGATGTTGATGCAGCCAGGGTATTGCTGCCGGCAACGCTGACATCCTATTTGGCTAAAGAAGAGTTCCGCGAGCAACTCATTGCACATTTGCATGCAGCAGATAACCGTCTCGAAGATCGATGCGCCGTCACTCTCATGCATTTACCTGCCAGTGAAATTCGCTCTTGGGCGGAGTGCGTCAAGATGCCAAATGAAGTGCGTGATTTCAGTGAAATATTTAGCGAGCTCAATGTACTCGTTGAGAAATCAGTCAATGATGCAGGTGTTAGCTATGAGCCTGCAGATATATTGGCCTGGTTTAATCGTGCAGACGTTTGGCGTAAGCCTGAGCGTGGAAATGCTTTGTTGAATTTAGCAAAGCGTATTGGCTTGAATGTCAGCGCTTTAATTTCAGCAATGCAAAATGCTCAATCGCTCAATACGGCCGAAATTATTGAAGGTGTTCCTGCAGACCAGAGAACTAACGGTGAAAGAATTCGTAGTGCAGTTGATGCTGCGCGACTCTTAGCTATTACTGCAGCCGTAAGCATTTAAAAACTTACAGCCGATTTCTGCCTCGAAGGCCAGGCAAGTCCTCTAAGACATGGTCTGGCAGTACCTCAGATAGTTTCTTTGAAAATGCAAAGACTTTGAAGAGCTCACCCATCTCCGCTTCAGACAATAGTTTTTGCAGCGAGTTCGAAATAGGTAAGAAAGTTTCTGGATTGCTGGGGTCACCAATCTTCAATGCAATATCGCCAATGCCGGCATCTAGTAAATAAGACGCCTGATTGCTGAGATAGACATCATCAACTTCTTCCTCGAGTGCGCTGCGTGCAATCTGTGACCATTCCACATGCGTTGTTAAATCACATAGTCCCGGAAGGTGAAATGGATCTTGAATAGCATGATGGCGATGATGCGCCATGAGTGTGCCCTCTAGGCGTTGTGCATGGTAATACTCGCTCTCCGGAAATCCGTAATCAAAAGTGAGGAAGAGTCCGGTATCGAGATGCTTGGCTACTTGGCGCATCCAAGCATTTGCGGGCGCATGTAATTCAGTAAGGTAGCCTTCAGAAAAGTTTCCGGTGAGTAAGGTCTCTGGAAGCAGTGACTGCTCAACGGGTTGTCCTGCTGACCAAGCAAGCTTGCCATCAATTACAGCGACGCCTTGTTGATACCAAAAGCCATTTTGAAAAATGATGGCGTCACAAGGGATGGCATCAATTACCTCGTTGGCTAGAATGATGCCCTTGAAGTTGCTAGGTAAAGAACTTAACCAATTGCATTGAGTAGATAGGGTTAGTTTCTCGGCCAGTTGTTTGAGGCGCTCATCTTGTCTTTGGGCTAGGTCTGGCGAGATCTCAATGATGTCGTAGCGATCCAGGGAAAACTCAAGATCGTGCAATCTGGTGAGAATGGATTCAGCCAATTTGCCGGTTCCGGCGCCAAACTCCAGAATTTGGGTAGGGAGTCCTTGGGCTTGCAGGCCCTCCAGAATCGGTAAAAGGGTTTCTACGATGGCAGCGCCAAAGAGGGGGGAGAGCTCTGGGGCTGTCGTGAAATCACCGCCAGCACCCAATTTGTGGGCTCCGGCGCTGTAATAACCCATGCCTGGCTCATATAAAGCCATTTCCATATACCTTGAAAAGGGCATCCAGCCGCCATTAGAGGCGATTTCGGCCATTATTTTCTGGCTAAGAAGCTCGGTATGAGCCGTTTCAAGGCTGGTCAAGGTAATATCCATAGCTCGCTAGTCTAAGAGAATTTAAGTGAACTTGAGTTCAAACCTACAACCTCAGCAAAATAAAGCAGTTTTAGTGACCGGCGCTGCCAAGCGTCTTGGCCGAGAAATTGCCTTGGAATTTGCTCGTCAGGGCTGGGATATCGCGATTCATTATGGCCAGTCTGCAGCAGATGCCCAGACTACCGTTGCGGAAATTCAGGGCTTAGGGCGTAAGGCCGTGGCATTTAAGGCTGACCTCGCTAGCGAAGCAGAAATCCATTCTTTGTTTGCCGCAGTTGTTGCTGAGTTTCAAAGTCTCGAGTGTCTCGTGAATAGCGCTTCAATCTTTGAATATGATCGCGCTAATTCAGATGCCCCGCTCAGCAGTAAAAGTTTGCAAGAACATATGCAAGTTAATTTAGCGGCGCCCATCTTGCTATCTCAGTTGATGTTTGACTATCAAAAGAGCCAGACAAAGAAAGCAAGCGAGAGTAATTTATCAATCCCCTCGGTGATTCAGCTGCTCGATCAAAAATTAATTAATCTCAATCCAGATTATTTGTCTTACACATTATCTAAAGCGGCACTGCTTACTTCAGTTGAAGTGCTAGCAGTAGATTTTGCTCCGCACTTGCGGGTGATTGGCTTGGCTCCCGGTATTACGCTGACTTCTGGCGATCAAACTGAATCAGGTTTTACTAAGGCGCATCAGATGACTCCATTAGGTAAGTCATCAACACCAAGTGATATTGCAAAAGCAGCTGTATTTTTAGCTAGCTCAAATGCAATCACTGGTACGACCTTATATGTGGATGGGGGACAACATCTATTGCCATCATCACGCGATGTGATGTTTAAAACAAACTAAAAGTTAAAAATTTATGCACGCTATTCTTTCTCATCCTGCTTTAGTTGATTGCCGCCGCTTATTCCTGCGTGACTATGAAATCTATATTAATATCGGTGTGCATGATTTTGAGAAGAAGGCTGAGCAGCGCGTCATTCTCAATGTTGATCTCTATATTCCATTGAATATGAATACCCCTTCTAAAGACTTATTGGAAGAGGTTGTGGATTACGACTTTATGCGTGAAACCATTAAGGCACGGTCTTCCCAGGGTCATATCCACTTGCAGGAAACCTTCTGTGACGACATCGTGACTGCGATGCTCTTGCATCCGAAGGTCATTGCGGCTCGTGTTAGTACAGCTAAGCCTGATGTCTATCCAGATTGCCACTCTGTTGGCGTTGAAGTATTTCGGATGAAGCAAGTTTAAAGAAAAGCCAGAAAAATTTAGTCGCTATGAGTGATATTCGTAAAGTCGTCTTCGAAGAAAACAAGCTAGAGAAAAAGCTCTGCCGTTTAGTTGGCCAAGCAATTGGCGACTTTGGCATGATCGAAGATGGCGACAAAGTAATGGTTTGTCTGTCAGGTGGTAAAGATAGTTATGCCATGCTCGATATTTTGTTGAAGTTGCGCGAGCGTGCCCCAATTGATTTTGAGATTATTGCTGTCAATTTGAATCAAAAGCAGCCAGGATTTCCAGCGGAGATTTTGCCGAACTATTTAAAAGCTTTGGGCGTTCAGTACCATATTGAAAACCAAGATACCTATAGCATCGTCAAGCGTGTCGTTCCAGAAGGAAAAACGACTTGCGGTCTTTGTTCTCGATTGCGTCGTGGCATTTTGTATCGTGTTGCGGATGAGTTGGGTGCTACCAAGATTGCTTTAGGTCATCACCGTGATGACATCTTAGAAACATTGATGCTAAATATGTTCTTTGCCGGGAAGCTCAAAGGCATGCCACCAAAGCTACGATCTGATGACGGTAAGCATATTGTCATTCGTCCTCTCGCATACGTTCCTGAAAAGTTACTTGAACGTTATGCGGTAGATATGAACTTCCCAATTATTCCGTGCAATCTCTGTGGCAGTCAGCCTAATCTCCAGCGCGGCGCTATGAAAGAGATGCTGCGCGATTGGGAGAAAAAGCACCCAGGGCGCGTCGAGAATCTATTCCGCTCAATGCACCATATCGTGCCATCCCATTTAATGGATGGAGAGGCTTTTGATTTCAAGAATCTCGAGATTTCTACAGAGCTATCGGGCATTGCCGCAAGATCGGCTGGCGACAAAGCGATTGACGAGACAGAAATCGATGAAATAGCCTGCGGAACGCTGATTCAGGGGTCTTATAATCCCTCCTTATGAACATCGTAATTTTGGCTGCTGGGCAGGGAAAGCGGATGAAGTCCGCATTACCCAAGGTTCTCCAAACCTTGGCCGGGAAACCCCTTCTCCAGCACGTTCTCAATACCGCTCTAGATCTACAAGGCAAGAGCGCTAAAACTGGCCCCATCGTTGTTGTTGGTCACGGCGCAGCCGATGTTAAAGAGTTTCTTCAAGTTGCCAGCGAACAAGATTCTCGCTTTGGCAAAGTAGGCACTGCATTGCAGGCTGAGCAAAAAGGAACGGGTCACGCTTTATTACAAGCGCTGCCTAAGTTAGATTTAAATGAACCCACGCTGGTTCTCTATGGCGATGTGCCACTTACAAGTAAAAAGACGCTGTCTAAATTAGCTAAATTGGCTGATGGCGTACGTGGTCAAGATTCCGCTTTAGCGCTTCTGACTCAAAATCTCAGCAATCCAACGGGCTACGGTCGCATTGTGCGCGATATCGACGGCTCCGTAAAAGAGATTGTTGAAGAAAAAGATGCATCGCCAGAGCAAAAGCGTATTCAAGAAATTAATACCGGCATCATGGTGCTGCCAACTAACTCACTTAAGAAATGGTTGAAGTCTTTGCGAGCCAGTAATGCTCAAGGTGAGTACTACCTAACTGATGTCATCGCGATGGCGGTTAAAGATGGTGTGCCCATTCGCACTGCGCAAGCTGATGCTGAATATGAAACTGTTGGC
Source organism: Polynucleobacter sp. 80A-SIGWE (assembly GCF_018882295.1). Lineage (GTDB taxonomy): Bacteria > Pseudomonadota > Gammaproteobacteria > Burkholderiales > Burkholderiaceae > Polynucleobacter. The sequence continues at coordinate 216,713 of NZ_JACVOR010000001.1, read as the reverse complement.
GTTAACAGCCGCGATCAGTTGGCCGCTTTAGAGCGTGTGCATCAACTCAATCAAGCAAATGTATTAATGGATGCCGGTGTTTCATTGGCGGATCCATCGCGCATCGATATCCGTGGAACGCTAGAGTGCGGTACTGATGTCTTTATTGATGTGGGTTGTGTATTTGAAGGTTGCGTTACTTTAGCTGCGGGCACAAAAGTCGGTCCATACTGCATTATTCGCAATAGTGTGATTGGTAAGAATGTCACCATTCACCCATACAGCCATATTGACGGTGCAAAAGTTGGCGCAAGTTCGCTGATTGGACCTTATGCTCGCTTGCGCCCAGGTGCTGACTTAGCGAATGATGTGCACATTGGTAACTTTGTAGAAGTGAAGAACAGTAAGATTGCCGCCAATAGCAAAGCCAATCACTTGGCCTATGTTGGTGATTCCATCGTGGGCTCTAGAGTTAATATCGGCGCGGGTACGATTACTTGTAACTACGATGGTGTCAATAAGCACCAAACCATTATTGAAGATGATGTCTTCATTGGTTCTGATACTCAGTTAGTTGCCCCAGTGCGTGTTGGCCGTGGCGCCACATTGGGTGCGGGCACGACTCTGACTAAAGATGCGCCTCCTAATCAACTTACCGTGTCGCGCGCTAAGCAAATCTCTTTACAGTGGCAACGCCCAGTAAAGAAGGAAAAGAAAGTAGCGACAAAGAAAGTAGCCACCAAAAAATCCGTGAAGGCTAAAAAATAATGTGCGGAATCGTTGGCGCAGCATCGCGTAAGAATATTGTTGAAGTATTGATCGAAGGTCTGCGCCGCCTTGAATATCGCGGTTACGACTCATGTGGTTTTGCCGTAATTAATGGCGATGATGCAAAGCATCCAATTGAGCGTGCTCGTACTACCGCTCGCGTTTCTGAGTTAGCCGAGCAGGGTAAGGATTTTCACGGCACTTTAGGTATTGCTCACACCCGCTGGGCAACGCACGGTAAACCAGACACACAAAATGCACATCCTCATATCTCTGATGGATTGATTGCGGTTGTTCATAACGGCATTATTGAGAACTACGAATCACTGCGTACAGAGTTGAAGTCTGCAGGTTATGTATTTGCATCTGAAACTGATACTGAAGTGATCGCGCATTTAATTCATCAAGCTTATGTAGCAAGCAAGCAGGTTGATTTAGTTGCTTCAGTACGATCTGTATTGCCACGACTACATGGCGCTTATGCGATCGGTGTGATTGCGCAAGATCGTCCGGATGTTTTAGTTGGTGCACGCGTTGGATCACCTTTGGTTGTGGCGCTTGGTGAGAATGAAAACTTCCTCGCTTCTGATGCACTGGCTTTAGCTGGTCGCGCACATTCGATGATGTATCTCGAAGAGGGTGATGTAGCCATTCTGAAGGCTGAAGGCATTGAGATCCTTGATCAAGCCGGTAAATCTGTGCAAAGAGAGCATAAGGCTATGCCTGCACAAGCTGACTCAGTGGATCTAGGTCCTTATCAGCATTACATGCAAAAAGAGATTTTTGAGCAGCCAGGAGCGATCGGCGATACGCTGGCCAATATTGTTAGCTTTGGCCCGGAACTCTTTAATGCGGATCCTGAGCAGTGGAGGAAGTTTGATCAGATTCTGATTCTGGCTTGCGGCACTAGTTACTACTCTGCTTGTGTTGCTAAATACTGGCTAGAAGATTTAGCTGGTATTCCGACGCAGGTTGAGATCGCGAGCGAGTATCGCTATCGCACCACTGTTCCTAACCCGAATACATTAATTGTGGTGGTTTCCCAGTCTGGTGAGACTGCGGATACTTTGGCAGCCTTACGTCATGCCCAGTCTTTGGGTCATCAATACACCCTGGCGATTTGTAACGTTGCAAGTAGCGCCATGGTTCGCGAAACGAATTGGAATTTCTTAACCAAGGCTGGCACTGAGATTGGCGTGGCTTCTACTAAAGCCTTTACGACCCAATTAGTTGCGCTCTATCTGCTAGCTGTTTCATTAGCCAAGCGCGCAGGCAAGGTCAGCCCTGAACAAGAAAAAGAGCTTTTGCGTGACTTGCGCCATTTGCCAAAAGCTTTGCATGCAGTGTTAGCACTTGAGCCTCAGATTATGGCTTGGAGCACTGCATTTGCTAAATGTGAAAATGCTTTGTTCTTGGGTCGTGGAATGCATTACCCAATTGCCCTTGAAGGTGCTCTCAAGTTAAAAGAGATTTCGTATATTCATGCTGAAGCTTATCCAGCAGGTGAGTTAAAGCATGGGCCGCTCGCACTTGTTACTGAGAAGATGCCAGTAGTCACAGTTGCCCCTAACGACGATTTGCTAGAAAAACTCAAGTCCAATATGCAGGAAGTCAAAGCACGTGGCGGTAAGCTGTATGTCTTTGCAGATCAAGATACCGAGATCACTAGTAGTGAAGGCATCAATGTGATTCGTTTGCCTGAGCACTACGGAAAACTTTCCCCAATCCTCCATGTAGTTCCATTACAGCTGCTGGCCTATCACACCGCTTGTGCCCTAGGTACCGATGTCGACAAGCCACGCAACCTCGCAAAGAGCGTTACGGTCGAGTAGTTTGACTCAGTTGCACTTTGTGTATTTTTGCTTCTTAGCGTCCAGAAGATAGCCATCAAATACCAAAAGTGGATCAAACTGCTTTTCACCAAGAATCGCAAACTTAAACCCTTTGGGGCTAGCTTGGTTTGATCCAAACCAAGAATAGGCAGTCATTACGCGACTAGTCTTACCGTTGATCGTTAAATCAACATCAGATGCAGTACCATTTTTTTCAGGATTCACCAGACGGAACTCCACGACCGTTTTGCCGTGGCAATAAACAACGCCTTCAGGCCTCTCAATTGCAAAGGCGGGCAGGGCGATAATCATCAATGCCAGTGCAATAGCGTATTTCATCTTATTTCCTTAGGAGTAGTTTCAAACTTGGTTTGATGGAATCAAGGCAAGCTTGAGCATCCGCATTATTCATGACTGCGTTTCGATAGCCTACATAGTAGAGCGACCAAATACCAAAGCATCTTGCCTGAATGTCATCAAAGCCATCGTATATAAGAGCATCTGAGATGGGTTTGATGATCTGCATGAGCTGTTCAATAATTAAAGACTCATATTTCTCAGACCATTTCCAGCCAAATGCTGCGCCTTCCTTGCGAATACTCTTTAGTGCGATATCTTGTTCATACAGTGTTAGTAAATAGCCCTCAACGAACTTTGAGGCTGAGCCAGTTTTGCTTGCTTTAAATGGTTTAATGCCTTCGATTTGTTTGGCATTTACTTTTAGGATGACTTCGGCCAATAAATCCTGTTTATCAAGCCCTAAGCGATATAGCTGCATTGGGGTTGTATTGGCTGCAGCACTGATTTCGCGCATCCCCACTTGCTCATATCCAGTTTTCTCAAATAGACGATGAGCCACTTTTACAATTGAATCAATCTGCCTTTGAGATTTTTTAGCTTTTTCTTCTAGCTTTTCAATATCTTTTGTCATCGTAGGCTAATAAAACCGGTAAGTTTCTATGTAATAATTATAGGTATTATAGATAACATGTTAACAAATAATGATGATTAGGGCACTATTCGCAGGGCTATTGGTCGCAGTAGGCTTGACCGCTTGCACTACCTACCGTTACGAATACATTGCCCCTGCAACTGAAACAGGTAGAACTTGCGCAACTCAATGCATGACAACCAAGCAAGTTTGTTACAACGCCATGGGTCAGCAGGCGCAGAACAATGCCAATAATTGCCACCAACAAAATAATTACAGCTATCAAGCCTGTGTTAATCGCGCGCAAAGCCATGATGATGTGAAGAAGTGCAATCCTAATCCTCAGTACTGCCCAGCAAATCCGAATTACTGGCAGTGTGATGAATCGTATAGACAGTGTTTTGCTACTTGTGGTGGAACGGTGAACGTATATAAAAACGAGTAAGAAAAATGAAAATCAAAAATCAATTATTAGCTTTAGTTCAAATTTCACTTATCGGAGGTTTGAGTGGATTTTCAAGTCTCAGTCATGCAACTGCCTGTACAGCCAATGCCAGTCCTACCGCTGACTGTTCCGATTTAACGGTAAATACCTCTACCGGATCAATAACCAATAATTACTCCCTAACCGCAACCGGGTCCGGTAGTTTCAATACGACTGGCTCTGGTGTTTTACTCGGTACATTTACCAATAATGCAACAATCAACCCTGGTAGTTCCTTTGGTGTCGCTGTTCAAAGTGGCGCTACTATTTCAAATTTCAATAACACTGGGAATATTTACGGGCTAACTGGTAATTCCATATATATCTCACCCTCCGGAGCTATTACAAACTTAAACAACAGCGGTACTATTCAAAGCACCACAACTAACGCAATACAAAATGCATCTATTCCTGGTGGTGCTAGTGGAACAATCGGTACTTTTATTAATTCAGGTTCTGTAGTTTCAAATACGGGTGCGTATGGATTTCTCAATAGTGGTTCGGTTGGCACTATTACTAACTTAGCTTTAGGTGCTGTCACGGGCTCTGCTCATACTGGTTTCGGTGCTTCTGGTTCAGGCATTGACAATACTGGAACTATCGGAACGTTAAATAGCGCGCAGAATGATTTGTTTTATCGCGCCAAACTACCAAGCAATTACAACGTCATTATTTTTGGTGGCGCAGTAAATTACGGTCAAACTTACTTTGTATTGCCCGCAAATCCTACTTCTGGACCAATGAATTTTGGGGTTTATGCTGGATCGGCTATCACCACGAATTCATATGCCAATGTTTTAGAGAATTTGCCTACTGGCAATATTGGAGCAACTAGGACTGGAACTTACCAAGGTTTAACTTGGACACTAGGCGCAGTGGCGGGCACTGATAATTGGGATTTGACTTTTAGTGGCACCAACACTTCAGCAATGGCTGCTTTAAATCAAACTACGGCTGCTCTTCAAAATGCATTCACCCTTCAAAACACAGTGCTCGTAAATGGCTTTACTTACGATTGCCCAGTGTTTGATAAGAACAATGTTTGCGTATCCGTTGGTGGTCGTTATACAACGGCTAATACCGACTCCGTGAATAGTACTGGCGGACTATTGATTGGTGCATACCGAATGAACAATCAGATTCGTATGGGTGCTTATATCGATCAAAATGTCTCAACCAATTCAACAGGCATTGTGAAGGTTGCTAATGCCAGTCCAATGGTTGGTGTATTTGGCGTTTGGATTGAGCGCTTAGATGGTACGGGTGCGGAAGTTAAAGTTTCTGCTGGCTATGGTCAAAAGAACACAACAATGACTCGTCCAGTTGTTGATGGAACTGAGGCAGGAAGTGGCTCCTCTACGTTGACATCCCAGGGTGCTCAAGCAATTGGTAAGTATGGCTTTGCTGTTGCTGATAAAACCACTGTGTCTCCATATGTAGGGTTGCGGTATTCACAAAATAATATGGGTGGCTACACTGAGGGTAGTTCTGCTGCTGTGACAGCGCCCTTGACTTATGGTGCAGTAAATACAAACGCTACAACTGTTGTTGCTGGTTTGGGTGCCAACTACAAGCTGATGCCGGATGTTGTTTTACTAGCCAGTGCTGGCTTAGAAAATGATCTGAACACTAGTAACGGTAATTACACTGCCACTGGTTTATATGGCTTAAATTCCATCAATTTCAATGCAAGCCCTGTAAGAACTCGCGCTACCGCCACATTGGGTGCTTACTATGATCTAGCTAAGAATCAGCGCCTGGGTATCAATGGCATCTATCGTCAAGAGCCATATCAGGGTGTTACAACCACTTCTGTAATGGCTACATACATGGTTGGTCTGTAGGGCTAATGACTCAACCCTCTGAGCGGGTTTCCCCGCTCAGAATCTAGCTATTACTGTTTAGCATTTTCCTTGGGCGCCCGCCCAGTCAATCCAACAATTTTTCGTAATCCAGACTCTGCGCAATAAGATCCTGTTTTCTGTAGGGTCTTGCAATTAGTACGAACTAGTACTAAACTAGTACGCATACAGACTAAATTGAGGTACTTTGATGAATCACCTATCGCTCGTTAAGGAATTGGTTCAGGCATATCAAGCCTTTGAAGCGTACTCTGGAGCGCATATCAAAGAGATGGGCTTAACAACGACCCAGTTCGATATTGTTGCGACCCTAGGCAATCAGCCTCCGATGACTTGCAAGGAGCTGGGGGATAAGACACTCGTTTCCAAGGGCACCATGACGGGCGTTCTGGAGCGACTGGAGGCCAAAGGCCTCATTGAAAAGTTTATGAATGCCGACGATGGACGTAGCTACAAGATTGGCTTATCGAAGAGCGGTGACAAGTTATTTAAGAAGGTATTTCCAGAGCATGTGGAATATCTAAGCAAAGCTTTCGGGAAGTTAAGTAAAAAAGAAATTGAACAAGTAGTGACAGTTTTAAAAGAAGTTAAATCAATTTTTCAAAGGAAATAATCATGACTAAAGTAGCCGTTGTATTTCATAGTGGATATGGCCACACTGTTAAACAAGCAGAAGCCCTTGCCAAGGGTGCTAATGCCACCTTGGTAGCAATTGATGCCGAAGGTAATATCAGCGATGCGCAGTGGGAAACTCTTAATACTGCTGATGCCATCGTATTTGGTTCGCCAACCTATATGGGTACTGTGAGCTGGCAGTTTAAGAAGTTCGCTGATGCCAGTTCTAAGCAATGGTTTTCACAGCAGTGGAAAGATAAAGTATTTGGTGGTTTCACAAACTCTGCCACGATGAACGGTGATAAGCATTCCACCTTGCATTACTTCTTCACTCTAGCAATGCAGCATTCAGGTATCTGGGTTGGTACTGGTTTAATGCCTTCGAACTCCAAAGCTGCGAAGCGTGATGATGTGAACTATGTTGGCTCTTCTGCTGGTGCGATGATGCAGACTCCTTCAGACGCAAGTGCTGATGAGGTAAATGTGGGCGATTTAGAAACAGCACGCCTCTATGGTGAGCGTATTGCCAAGATTGCCGCTGAACTAAAAGCTAAGTAAGATTTTTATCGGAAAGAAATTGGGGGAATCATGAAAAAACTCATTGGTTTACAAGGAAATGATCGAGGTCACTGGGTGGGCGATGGATTTCCTGTGCGCACCTTGTTCTTCTATCAAGACCTCGGGAAGCAAATGAGTCCCTTCTTGATGCTGGACTATGCAGGTCCAGCAGAGTTTCCCCCAACAACTGAGCGTAAAGGCGTGGGCTCACACCCTCATCGTGGATTTGAAACAGTCACCATTGTTTACGAAGGTGAGGTAGCTCATAAAGATTCAACAGGTCAGGGCGGCACTATTGGTCCTGGAGATGTTCAGTGGATGACTGCCGGCTCCGGCATCTTGCATGAAGAGTTTCATTCTGAAGACTTTGCCAAAAATGGTGGCAATCTAAATATGGTGCAGTTGTGGGTGAATTTGCCAGCAAAACTCAAAATGACTAAGCCTGGTTATCAAGCCATTCTGGATAAACAGATTCCTGCGATTGATTTGAAGAACGGCGCAGGACAAGCGCGCATTATTGCTGGTGAGTTTGATGGCCATACAGGGCCAGCCAACACCTTTACTCCTCTCAATGTGATTGACCTGAAGTTAAAGAAGGGCTCAGCAACTATTCCCGTGCCTGAAGGCTGGAATACTTCCCTAGTTGTGCTGAAGGGTGCCGTTGAGGCTGGTGAGGGCGTGGTCGCCAAAGATGCCCAGATGCTGATGTTTAGTAATCAAGGTCAAGATATTCAAGTGAATGTACTGGAAGACTCGATTGCCTTGCTGCTGAGTGGCGAACCGATTAATGAGCCTATTGTGGGTTATGGCCCATTTGTCATGAATACCAAAGAAGAGATTGCTCAGGCAATGCAGGATTTCAATAGCGGAAGCTTTGGAAAAATTGCCCATTAAAAATTTGACTTGGGTATAAAAAATTCGTTTGACATCTGCACTTAGCTGTGAACAAAATTCATTAGTTAAATCAAGGCTTTACACAGACTGGATTAGAAAAGTATGTTCAAATATCTGCTGTAGAAAAGGAAATTTGTCACAGTACATGTTTGGTTCAAAAGAATTCTTTATTTTGCGTTACCTTCCGTTGTTATCCGCGGGGTTTCTCTCTGCATGTGCTGTTGGTCCCGACTTCAAACAGCCTGATGCTCCTAATACCTCTACCTATACCGAGACTGCGCTTTCTAAAAAACTAGCTACTGCGCCTGGTGTTCCAGGCGGTACCGATCAAGAGTTTGTTGAGGGTGCGGATATTGAGGCTCAGTGGTGGGAATTATTTAAATCTCCAGAGCTTGATGTATTGATCAAAAAAGCTTTGCAGCAAAACCCAAATTTAGGCGCTGCTGATGCTGCCCTACGTGCCAGTCAAGAAAACGTCAGCGCACAAATTGGTGGTCAGTATTTCCCAGCCATTGGTTTAAATGGTGGGGTTACACGTCAGCTCCAACCTTCCGCTATTTATGGCTTGCCTTATGGCTCCGACACCTACAACCTGTATAACGCCTCTGTAAACGTCACCTATAAGCTCGACGTGTTTGGTGGTGCACGTCGTGCGGTTGAAGGCGCAAGAGCTCAGGCAGAGATTGCGCAGTTTCAGTTGGAGGGTGCATACCTTTCCCTAACAGCCAATATTGTGACTAGTGCTGTCCGTGAAGCTGCACTCCGCGCACAAATGCAAGCCACCGAAGAAATTCTGAAAGCGCAAACCAATTTAGCCGAAGTTACTGAAAAGCAATTAGTCATTGGCACAGTCTCAAGAGTAGACGTGACATCACAAAGGACTTTAGTTTCCAACTCGCAAGTAGATTTATTTACTTATGAACGCAATCTTTCGTTTGCGCGCAATCAGTTGGCAGTATTGGTGGGTGAGTTGCCTAGCAATGCCAATATCACCAAGTTTGATTTGAAGTCTTTGCATTTGCCAGAGAAGTTACCACTGTCAGTGCCTTCAAGCCTTGTGCGTCAACGCCCAGATGTCCGTGCAGCAGAAGCGCAGCTCAAGGCAACGAATGCTTTGGTAGGTGTAGCCACCGCTAATTTATTGCCACAATTTAATATTACGGGTGCCATTGGATCTGCGGCACTCACTAGTGCAGCTTTGTTTGGACCGAACGCTACTCTGTGGTCTATTGCTGGCGGCATCTTCCAGCCGTTGTTTCAGGGTGGTCAGTTATTGGCACAACGCCGTGGTGCGATTGCTAATTACGAGCAAGCGGTTTATCAATATCAAGCTACTGTGCTCAAAGCATTTCAAGAAGTGGCAGATTCCTTACGCGCTTTAGAGACTGGTGCCCAAGCATTGAAGTCTGCATCAGACGCAGAGCGTTACGCCTATGAAACTTTAGAGTTAGTGCAGCAGCAATATAAGTTAGGCACTGCAAGTTACTTGGCTGTTCTCTATTATCAAAATCAATATCAAATTGCTAAAGTCAAATCGGTTTCTGCGCAAGCAACTCGATTCTCTGACACGGCAGCATTATTTGCAGCACTAGGCGGCGGCTGGTGGAATCGTACCGGCCCAGCCTTTCAACCAAAAGCCATAGCGAACAAAGATCAAAATGAAACTTCTGGAAACAATTAAAACCAAAGTCACTGCTGCTGCAGTTGCCTTGTGGGCTTGGATGCTTGCGAAGGCAGTTGAGTGGAAACTGCGTGAGAGACTTATTGCGCTGGGGGAAAAAACTAAAGGATTTTGGTTTCGCTTGCGCGAACGCTTCTTGCGCAGTAAGGTCAACGCCAAACTGCAATCGATGACTCCTTTGGGTCGACGCATGACCATTATGTTGTGTGGCGTATTTTTGTTGCTGGGCTTGATCTTTGGGTTTAATCAACTCAAGACTTTCATGATCAAGCACTTCATTGCTGGTATGGGATTGCCCCCTGCAACTGTTTCCACGATGGTAGTAGAGACCACTGCATGGCAGCCTAAGCTCTCCAGCGTTGGTAATGTGCGCGCATTTAGGGGTGTAGATCTCAGCACTGAAATCGGTGGCCTTGTACAAACCGTGCCCATTAAATCTGGCATGGATGTAAAAGAAGGCGACCTACTCATTAAGTTGAATGATGCTTCGGATGTTGCGCAACTGAATTCATTGAAGGCTCAGGCAGATTTGGCTAAAGTCATTAATGAGCGTGATAGACAGCAGTTGGCGATTCAGGCGATTAGTAAGAACGTATTTGATACAAGCAAAGCAGACGCAAAGTCCAAGCAAGCTCAGGTAGAACAGCAAACCGCCTTAGTTGCCAAGAAGAATTTGAAGGCCCCCTTTAGCGGCCGTGTAGGTATCGTGATGATTAACCCTGGTCAGTTTGTTAACCCAGGTGATAAGTTGCTCACCCTTCAAACCTTGGATCCTATTTTTGTAGATTTCAATCTCCCCCAAAGCAATGCTGAGCAGATTAAGGTGGGCCAAGAAATTGTAGTGACGACTGACGCATTCAAAGATGCGAGCTTCACTGGCAAGATCACTGCAGTCAGTCCGAAGGTGGATACCAATACCCGAAATATTCAGATTGAAGCTCAACTAGCTAATCCAGATAAAAAGATTTTGCCGGGTATGTTTGCGAATGTGAATATCAAGCTGGGTGATGAGGTGAAGATGCTGACTTTGCCCCAAACGGCTGTGACTTATAACCCTTACGGTTCGACAATCTTTATTGCCAAGCCAACTGGTAAGAAAGATAAGCAGGGCAAGCCGGCGCTTGAGGCCCAGCAAGTCTTTGTGACTACAGGGCCAACACGTGGCGACCAAGTAGCGATTCTCAAGGGGGTTGAAGAGGGCGCAACAGTGGTTACTAGCGGTCAGCTCAAGCTGAAGAACGGTACACCGCTGATTGTGAACAACAAAGTGTTGCCTTCGAATTCCCCAAACCCGCAGCCACAGGAATAAGTCCTAGATGAATTGGACTGACATATTTATTCGTAGACCAGTGCTCTCACTGGTAGTGAGTGCGCTTGTCTTGGTGTTTGGTTTGAAGGCGGTTGGATCTTTGCCAGTCAATCAATATCCGCAAACCCAAAATGCGATTGTTACCATTACAACAGCCTACTATGGTGCTGATCCTGAGACGATTGCTGGATTTATTACGCAACCATTAGAGACGGCGATTGCTCAATCTCAAGGTATCGACTATTTGTCATCAATGAGCGTGAGCGGTCTTTCGACGATTACCGCTACTCTCAAACTGAATTACGATTCCAACGCAGCATTAACGCAAATTCAGACGCAGATTAGTTCGGTCAAGAATCAACTGCCACCCCAAGCCCAGCAACCGGTATTGACTGTGCAAATTGGGCAGTCGACTGCGGCGATGTACATGGGCTTTTATAGCGATGACATTCCGAACAATGCGATTACCGATTACTTATTGCGGGTAGTCAAACCAAAATTGGATGCCGTAGACGGCGTCCAAAATGCTGAAATCACTGGCGGCAGAAAATTTGCACTTCGCGCTTGGCTCGATCGCGAGAAGATGGCTGGCCTTGGCGTGGGTGCTGATGATGTCTATAGCGCGATGGCCGCCAATAACTACCTATCAGCGGTGGGTAGCACTAAAGGCGACATGGTTGCCGTGGACTTAGTGGCTGGTACAGATCTACACACGCTTGATGAGTTCCGAAAATTGGTTGTCAAAAAAGATGGCATCAATATTGTCTATTTAGATCAAGTGGCGACTGTGAGTATGGGCTCCGAGGACTACAACACGAATGTCGCATTTAGTGGCAAGCGCTCAGTATTTATTGCCATCAAGGTAGCGCCTCAGGCGAACTTGCTTGATGTAGCTGAACGTGTTCGTGCCGCAGTACCAGATATTCAGAAGCAGTTGCCAACAGGTATGTCGGGCAAAGTAGTTTATGACTCCACAAAGTTCATTACTACTTCGATTGATGAAGTAGTAGCTACCTTACTAGAAGCACTATTGATTGTGACGGTGGTGATTTACCTTTTCTTGGGAAGTGCGCGTGCAGTTGCAGTTCCTGTGATTGCGATGCCGCTCTCTTTGATTGGGACATTCTTCTTAATGCAAGTATTGGGTTACTCCATTAATTTGCTGACATTGTTAGCTTTAGTGCTTGCAATTGGTTTGGTAGTGGACGATGCCATCATCGTGGTTGAGAACGTTGACCGTCATATGAAAGAAGGCAAGTCCCCGCTAGAGGCCTCTTTAATCGCCGCGCGTGAATTAGGCGGTCCAATTTTGGCAATGACGATTGTATTGATCGCGGTCTATATCCCGATTGGCTTCCAGGGCGGTTTAACAGGCGCCCTCTTTACTGAGTTTGCCTTTACCTTGGCAAGTGCGGTGGCGGTATCGGGATTGATTGCGTTGACGCTCTCTCCGATGATGTGTTCCCGCATCTTTACTGAGGAGCAAGAAGCTTCCTCGTTTGTGCAAAAGATCGATCGCATTTTCGATAAGGTGCACCACAGTTATCAAACCACTTTACGTGAACTCTTGAGTACTTGGCAGGTCATCATTGTGATGGGTGTGATTTTATTGGGTGGAGTCGCTTACCTTTACGCTACTGCGCGTGCTGAATTAGCGCCAACAGAAGACCAGGGCATTGTGTTGATGCAGGCTTCAGGCCCACCCAACAGTACAGTTAATCAGATGCAGACCTACGCTGATCAGATTTATCAAATATCAGCAGCAGAGCCTGAGTATGAACAGATGTTCCAGATCACCAGTCCAACCAGTAGCTTTGGCGGTGTATTGCTCAAGGATTGGGATCAACGTAGTCGCAATGCCACGAAGTTCCAAGAAGATATGCAAAGCAAGTGGAATGCAATCGCAGGCGCTCGCGTAGCAGCCTTCCAGTTTCCGGCTTTGCCTGGCGCGCAGGGCTTGCCGGTTCAAGTGGTAATCAACACTACCGAGTCTTACGAGCAGCTCAACGAAGTATCTCAAGCGGTTCTGGATAAGGCTCGTCGTAGTGGCAATTTCTTCTTTGTGGACTCAGATTTGAAGATTGATAAGCCACAAGACGTTTTAGAAATTGATCGTGAAAAAGTTGCCGCACTAGGCATGACTCAACAGCAGGTTGGTAGCGCGCTATCCGCTGCTTTGGGTGGCGGTTACGTCAATTACTTCTCTGTAGCTGGCCGCTCCTATCGCGTCATTCCACAAGTAAAGCAAGTGGACCGCTTAAATCCAGATCAGATCTTGGATTACTACATCCGTACGCCTAGTGGGCAGATGATTCAGGCGCGCACTATTGCGACGATTAAGCAAAAAGTAGTTCCCCAATCTATTAATCACTTTCAGCAGCTCAACTCTGCAACGATCTCTGGTGTGAGTACACCATTTATTTCTCAAGCGGATTTGCTCGAGTTCATGCGTCAAACTTTGAAAGAAGTTGCGCCCAATGGTTACACCATGGATTACGCCGGCCCATCCCGCCAGTTCATGGCGGAGTCAGGCGGTTTCTTGGTGACGATGTTCTTTGCGATCTTGATCGTGTTCTTAGTCTTGGCTGCACAGTTTGAAAGCGTCCGCGATCCGATTGTGATTTTGGTTTCAGTGCCACTTGCCTTGTTTGGCGCACTTATCTTTATCAACCTTGGATTCACAACCTTGAACGTGTATACCCAGGTTGGACTTGTCACGCTGATGGGTTTAATCAGTAAGCACGGAATATTGATTGTGGAATTTGCCAATGAATTGCAAGAAGCTGGTCGCAGTAAGTTGGACGCTATCGTGGAAGCAAGTAGCGTGCGTTTGCGTCCGATTTTGATGACTACTGCAGCGATGGTATTGGGCGTGGTGCCTCTCGTCATTGCCTCTGGTGCTGGCGCAGCTGGCCGTCAATCGATGGGTATTGTGATCTTTACTGGTTTGTCGATCGGCACTCTATTTACGCTCTTTGTAGTGCCAGCGATGTACTTGTTTATTGGTGCAGACCACCATCAGAAGAAATTCAAGCAACAGTAATTGATTCTGCAAGTGGCTAAAGAAAAAGGGTGAGCTCAGTTCACCCTTTTCTATTGGAGCGCCTGACTTACTTCACAATATTCAGTTCTTTTTCTGCAACTATGCTGTACTGAGTTTCTGCTTCTATGCGCTGCATCCATGCTTCGACGTTCTGCAAAGAAAGGCGCGCCCCCGTTTGCTCTGGAAAAGTTTCATTTAAGAGAATCCATCTGCTTACACAGAGCGCCAGTGGAATATCTCCAATATTGAAAGAGTCTCCTGAGCAATAACGCTGATTAGTCAGCTGTTGATCAAGTAATGCGAGCAAAGCATTAGTGTCTTGATATGCCTTGTGAATGACCTCGTAGTTTCTTTCGTTTTCAGGTGTCCGAGTAAGTCCAAGAAAGGCAACGCGCAAACTTGGCCACATCGTACCTAGTTGCCAATCCATCCACTTCTCAGATTGGTACTGACTGGCAATGTCTTCTGGAAAGCGCTTCGACTTATCGTACTGACGAACCAGATATCGCAAAATGGTATTGGATTCCCAGAGCACAAGATCACCGTCTTGCAGAGTCGGGACTAGGCCATTGGGGTTGAGTGCTAGAAATTCAGGGGTGCGATTTTTCCCAAAATGAAGGCCAGCATCAATGCGCTCAAAATCTTTACCCTCTTCCAGCCCCAGCTCTGCAAGGCACCACAACACTTTTTGCACGTTGATGGAACTTTTTCTTCCCCATAAGCGAATCATGAGAATTCCTATTTTGTTATTTTTAAAGTGATGAATCTAAGCCCATAAATTTGCTGTGTGCAAATATGAGCGGGTGACTTTCTGGGGTGTGCTTTAGGTTAAGTACTTTAGCGACGATGATATTGTGATCGCCACCAGTATGAACAGAAACAGTTTCACACTCAAAGTATGCGCAGCATCCTTCAATTTGGGTAAGCCCGCTTTCTGCAAGCTTATGGGGGATGCTCACAAATTGATTTTCTTTTACGGTGGCAAAGTGCATTGCCATTGCTTCTTGTGAGCGCTCCAAGACATGAATTAGCTGTTTGTGACCGACTTCAAAATTGGGCATTAAGCGTGAATGCTTTTTAAGGCTCCACAAAATGAGTGGTGGCTCTAATGAAACAGTATTGAATGAGCTGATGGTGATGCCGTGAGCATTCTGGTCAGAATCTAAGCAGGTAATGACTGTGACCCCAGTTGCAAAGGAAGAAAAGCCTTTGCGGAGCTCTTGGGAGGTAAATGGGGTCATTTTGTTTGCTTATTTAGTTACTTACTTTGCTGCAGTCGCAGCGGGTGCATCGACGGGAATAGTCGTGCCTGGAATTGGAGTCAGGATTTCATTTTCTTCGGCTTTAACGCATTTAAAGCGATATTCCTTGCCGGCCTTAGAAAGGAAGCTTGCGCCCTGGTAGAAATCATTCTTACAGGTCGTATTGGCAAAGTCCATCACGTCTTGAGGTGCTGCGCTGGAGGTAATGAGGCGCATATTGCCCATGGACATGTTAATTTGACTCGATGAGCAGCCAATCAGCCCTAAGCCAGAAATCGTAGTTAATAGTAGAATTTTTTTCATGGAAACCTCCA
This sequence comes from Polynucleobacter sp. 80A-SIGWE, assembly GCF_018882295.1. GTDB lineage: Bacteria > Pseudomonadota > Gammaproteobacteria > Burkholderiales > Burkholderiaceae > Polynucleobacter. Next base: position 201,181 of record NZ_JACVOR010000001.1, on the reverse strand, counting down.
TAATCAGCAATGCTCGTTAGGATAAACCTATTACGTATTCGCTGTGGGGAATGCAGCGCTTTAAAAAGGAAGAGACATGTTTAACGCAATTTTGGTAAATAAAGATGATCAAGGTTATCGAGCTGAGCTTACTCAGGTCGATGAGGCTAGTTTGCCCGAGGGGGATGTCAGAGTTAAGGTGCTCTATTCCACGCTGAATTACAAAGATGGCTTAGCAATTACCGGCAAGGGTCCGGTGGTACGTAGCTTTCCTATGGTTCCTGGTATTGATTTCGCAGGGGAAGTATTAGAGAGCGCTAGCCCAGAATTTAAGGCTGGCGACATGGTGTTACTCAACGGTTGGGGCGTTGGTGAGGGCCACTGGGGTGGATTGGCTCAACAAGCGCGCGTGAAATCCGAATGGCTTATTCCCTTGCCAAAAGGATTTACTGCTAAGCAGGCTCTAGCCATTGGTACTGCTGGCTACACCGCAATGCTGTGTGTGATGGCTTTACAAAAGCATGGCCTTAAGCCTAGTGATGGCGAGGTCTTAGTGACTGGCGCCGCAGGTGGTGTTGGTAGCTTTGCTATTACTCTTTTGAGCAAGCTGGGCTTTACGGTTGTTGCCAGTACTGGTCGTATGTCTGAGGCTGATTACTTAAAGAAATTAGGCGCGAGTGAAGTGATTGATCGTGCCGCACTCTCAGCTCCTGGTAAGCCTTTAGCAAAAGAGCGTTGGGCAGCGGTAGTCGATAGCGTTGGTAGTCATACATTAGCTAATGCCTGTGCTCAAACCAAGAGTGATGGTGCAGTTGCCGCTTGTGGTCTTGCTCAAGGAATGGATTTTCCATCGACTGTTGCGCCATTCATTTTGCGTGGCGTCACTTTGTATGGCATCAATAGTGTGACAGTACCAAAAGCAAAACGCATTGCTGCTTATGAGCAATTGAGTAAATTGGTTGATCTCAAAACTCTAGAGGAGATCTCTCACGAAATTAGTTTGGAGGATTCTATTAAATATGCGGCAGAGCTGATGGCGGGCAATGTGCGTGGCCGCTTAATTGTGGATGTCAATAAATAAGTAATAAACAATGCTTACTGTGGTGCTTGAGGTTTGCGTATTTCCAGTTTTCCCCAGACCTCAAGCTTGTCAGAGTTAGAAAGTTCAGACCAGTCTGCAATCTCCGATAGCGTGCGATAGCAGCCACGGCAAAAACCATTTTCAGGGTTGATGTCGCACCAGTTGATACAAGGTGATGGAACTGTTGTCAAAGCAAACCTAGAATAGAAAAAAGATGAATACCAAAAACCAATCCAGCGATCTTAGTTCTATTCATTATCCCTTAGCTGATGCTTTGCCGGAAGTGGGTAGTTCAATGGAGGTCGCGCCTGGTGTTCGTTGGTTGCGGATGCGCCTGCCGTTTGCTTTAGACCATATCAACTTATGGCTGCTACGTGACGAGTTTGAAGGCGTTCAGGGCTGGACCATCGTGGATTGTGGGATTGCTAATGATGAGACAAAAGCAGCTTGGGATCAGATCTTTGCTACTCAGCTAGAGGGCTTGCCGGTGCTCAGGGTGATCGTAACCCACATGCATCCAGACCACGTGGGACTCTCTCAATGGCTTTGCGAAAAATGGAATGCGCCGCTCTGGATTTCTATGACGGATTATTTAACCGCGCAATGGCTGAGTCATAAAGAGGGTGGTGCTGCGGTTGGTGCACGCGCTGGCGGCGGCGGTTCTGCGGATCACTTTCAGAAACATGGATTGATTGCGCCAGAAGATTTAGAAAAAATTCGGGCGCGCTCAAATTACTACAGCAATATGGTTCCGGGCGTGCCGCGGCAATATCGTCGCATCATTGATGGTGAAATGATTTTGATTGGTGGACATGAGTGGCAAGTGATCATGGGATTTGGTCATGCGCCTGAACATGCTTCACTTTTCTGTAAAGATCTCAGCGTATTAATTTCTGGAGATATGTTGTTGCCGCGCATCTCCACTAATGTCAGTGTCTATGATGCTGATCCAGATGCAGATCCTTTGGGTTTATATCTGAGCTCTTTAGATCGATATCTACCGCTACCTGATGACGCACTAGTACTGCCATCGCATGGCAAGCCATTTACAGGAATGAAGCCGCGGATTGATCAGTTGAAAGCGCATCACGATGAGCGCTTGGCAGAAACTCTTGGAGCATGTGAAAAACCGGCAACTGCTCGTGAGATAGTGCCGGTTTTATTTAGGCGTGAATTAGATATTCACCAAATGACATTTGCTATGGGTGAGGCTATTGCTCATCTGAATTACCTACTTCGTCGAGGAAAGTTGAGTCGCCAGCTTTGCGACGACGGCGTGTTGCGGTTTTGCGTGGTTTAGAAGCCTTCGTTCCGGACTCTTCAGTAGATCCGCCGGTAGCGGCAGCAGCAGTTGCTGAAACAGCATCTCCGAAGGATTTGAGGGCCATCATGGTGGCATGCTGTACTTCTAAGCCCTGAATTGTTGACTTCAGGATGTTCAGATTGAGGTTGAGCCAGTTTTCAACGCTTTTCAGGTCCTTGATGCGCTTTTCTAGCTCATCGGTATCAAGCCCTGGAAATGCGGAGCCGAACCCCCCGGCAGCCTTAGAGGCGTCTGTAGTGAAGGGAAATTGCCCTGGCGTCGATCCGCCTGCTCCCTGACCCCACATGGTTTTCATCATTTCTAGGCTTTGATTGAATTCAGGGATAGTTCCAAACATAGGGCAGGCTCCGGGTCAGATAAAAGTGGCTTAATGCCAATACAATAAGAGATTCTAGAGATTAATCCCGGTTAAGCAATGCAATCTAATGGTTTATCCCAGCCTTACACCCGTGGTCAGGCACTTCCCGAGCTACTGAAGCAGCGCATTCTGATTTTGGATGGCGCTATGGGCACCATGATTCAACAATACAAACTTAATGAGGCGGATTACCGTGGATTACCGACTAGCAAGCGCTTTGAGGCTCATCCTGGTGATATCAAGGGTAACAACGAACTTCTAGTTCTCACCCAGCCACAAATCATCAGCAAGATTCATGAGCAGTATTTGGATGCGGGCGCAGACATTATTGAGACCAATACTTTTGGCGCCACTTCTGTTGCGCAAGAAGATTACAAAATGGCGGGCTTGGCACGTGAGATGAATGTCATCTCTGCTCAATTAGCGCGTGCTGCCTGTGAAAAATACTCTACGCCAGATAAGCCACGTTTTGCGGCGGGCGCAATTGGACCCACTCCAAAAACGGCCAGTATTTCTCCGGATGTAAATGATCCAGGCGCTCGCAATGTAACGTTTGATGCATTGCGTGCTTCTTATCGCGAACAGATTGAAGGCCTCTTTGAAGGCGGCGTTGATTTATTTTTAGTGGAAACTATTTTTGACACACTCAACGCCAAAGCTGCGTTGTTTGCTCTAGATGAATTCTTTGAAGAAACTGGTGAGCGTTTGCCAGTGATGATTTCGGGAACAGTGACTGATGCTTCTGGTCGTATCTTGTCTGGACAAACAGTTGAAGCGTTTTGGAATAGCTTGCGCCACATTAAGCCATTAACTTTTGGTTTGAACTGCGCCTTAGGTGCTGCGCTGATGCGTCCTTATATTGCTGAGCTTGCTCGCATTTGCGATGCCGCTGTATCTTGCTATCCCAATGCAGGCTTGCCTAATCCAATGAGTGACACTGGCTTTGATGAGACTCCAGAAATTACATCCAGCCTTGTTGATGGTTTTGCAAAAGATGGCTTAGTCAATCTCGTAGGTGGTTGCTGTGGAACGACGCCAGACCATATTCGTGCGATTGCTAATGCGGTTGCTAAGCGCAAGCCACGCGCCTTCTATCGCGAGAGCGCGGAGGTATCAGCATGAGTAAGACTACTAAGGCAATGCCGCCAATGAAGCTCTCAGGCTTAGAGCCTTTCAATGTCACGCCTGAAGTAGGTTTTGTAAACATTGGTGAGCGCACTAACGTTACAGGCTCCAAAGCATTTTCCCGCATGATTTTGAATAATCAATTTGATGAAGCCTTGGTAGTTGCAAGACAGCAAGTTGAAAATGGCGCTCAAGTCATTGACATCAATATGGATGAAGCGATGTTAGATTCTGAAGCAGCGATGACGCGCTTCTTGAATTTGATTGCTTCAGAACCTGACATTGCTCGTGTACCAATCATGATCGACTCCTCTAAATGGAGTGTGATTGAAGCGGGTCTGAAATGTATTCAAGGTAAGCCGATTGTTAACTCAATTTCTCTCAAAGAGGGTGAAGAGCCTTTCAGAAAACAAGCGCGTCTAATTCGTCGTTACGGCGCAGCTTCTGTAGTGATGGCTTTTGATGAAGTAGGTCAAGCAGACACTTTTAAACGCAAGACTGAAATTTGTCAGCGCTGCTATCAAATTCTGGTGAATGAGATTGGCTTCCCAGCAGAAGATATTATTTTTGACCCTAATATCTTTGCCATTGCGACTGGTATTGAAGAGCACGATAACTACGCAGTAGATTTCATTAATGCGACTCGCTGGATTAAAGAAAATCTGCCGGGCGCGAAAGTGAGTGGTGGCGTCTCCAACGTTAGCTTCTCTTTCCGCGGTAACGATCGCGTACGTGAAGCCATTCACACTGTGTTTCTGTATCACGCCATTCAAGCGGGTATGGACATGGGTATTGTCAATGCGGGGCAGCTTGGCGTTTATGCAGACCTAGATCCTGAATTGCGTGAGCGCGTTGAAGATGTGGTGCTCAATCGTTTTAAAGAAAAAGACGGCAAGACTCCAACTGAGCGTTTGCTAGATATTGCTGACCAATTTAAGGGCGGTGGCGCCAAGCAAGTAGAGAACTTGGTATGGCGTGAAGCCCCCGTGCGTGATCGTTTAACTCATGCTTTAGTGCATGGCATTACTACCTTTATTGAAGAAGATACTGAAGAGCTGCGTGCCCAAATTATGGGTGCAGGTGGCCGTCCAATTGAGGTCATTGAAGGCCCTTTAATGGATGGCATGAACGTTGTTGGTGACCTGTTTGGTGCTGGCAAGATGTTCTTGCCACAAGTGGTTAAGAGTGCGCGTGTCATGAAACAAGCGGTAGCGATTTTGATTCCCTACATTGAGGAAGAAAAGCGCCTGCATATTGCTTCTGGAGGCGAAGCCAAGGCCAAAGGCAAGATTGTGATGGCGACCGTTAAAGGTGACGTGCACGATATTGGTAAAAACATTGTGACAGTAGTGCTGCAATGTAATAACTTTGAAGTTGCCAATATGGGTGTGATGGTCCCTTGCGCAGAAATTCTGAAACGTGCCAAAGAAGAAAAAGCAGACATTGTTGGGTTATCTGGTTTGATCACTCCATCCTTAGAAGAGATGACTTACGTTGCTCAAGAGATGCAACGTGATGATTATTTCCGTGAACGTCAAATTCCGCTGATGATTGGTGGCGCTACAACTTCTCGTGTGCATACTGCCGTGAAGATTGCGCCACATTACGATGGCCCTGTGGTCTATGTGCCTGATGCGTCCCGCTCGGTATCCGTTGCATCAAGCTTGCTATCCGATGAAAGCGCTAAGAAATTTATTCAAGATCTGCGCGATGATTATGTCCGTATTCGTGAGCAGCATGCCAACAAGAAAGCATCGCCAACGATCTCTTTAGAAGCTGCACGCAAGAATCGCGAGCTGATTGATTGGGCTAGTTATGTGCCTGAGAAGCCGAAGTTTATTGGGCGCCGTGTTTTTAAGAATTTCGCTTTAAGTGATATTGCTAAATACATTGATTGGACGCCATTCTTCCAGACGTGGGATTTGGCTGGTAAGTTCCCAGCAATCTTGGATGATGAAGTTGTTGGCGTAGAGGCTCGCAAAGTATTTGAAGATGGCCAGGCTCTATTAGATAAATTAATCAAAGGTCAGTGGTTGCAGGCTGATGCGGTAGTGGCTTTCTATCCAGCAAACACGATAGGTGATGACATCGTCTTATACAGCGATGAATCGCGCGAGCACCCATTGTTTGTTTGGCACAACTTACGTCAGCAGTCTGAGCGCCCAGTAGTTGATGGGGTTCGTCGACCTAATCGTTGCTTGGCGGATTATGTAGCGCCAAAAGATTCTAAGGTGGCTGACTACCTCGGCTGCTTTGCTGTTACAACCGGTCACGGTGTTGAGAAAAAAGTTGCTGAGTTTCATGCAAAGCATGATGACTACAGCGCAATCATGTTGCAATCCTTGGCTGATCGTTTGGCAGAGGCGTTTGCAGAGTTGATGCACCATCGCGTTCGTACAGATCTTTGGGGTTACGCAACTGATGAGATTTTGACGAATGACCAAATGATCAATGAGGAATACCGCGGCATCCGCCCGGCGCCAGGTTATCCAGCTTGTCCTGCACATGAAGTGAAAAAAGATTTATTGCGCGTGATTGGTTCGGAAGACATTGGTATGACCTTGACTGAGTCGATGGCCATGAACCCGGCTTCTAGTGTCAGTGGTTTTTACTTGGCACACCCAGACGCGCGTTATTTCAATGTAGGCAAGTTGTCAGCAGACCAGATTGAAGATCTTGCTAAGCGCCGTAATGAGTCTGTTGAAGACATCCGTCGCCAGCTGGCTAGCTCGATCGACTAATAGCTTCCTAGATGTGGTGCTTTAAACGCCCCACATCACTGGCTCATCTTTGGCTTTGGACTGTTTCATGAGCTCTAAGAAGGGGTAGGCGCGCTGGCCCAGCCTATCGGCCAGCTTCGGTTTTTCAGTATTTTCTTGATCAGCCGCATTACTTTTAGCCCGCTCTTCCAGGTCTTTCAGAATGGCGGTTTCTAGGGCGGTGATGAGGGCTGGCAATTGCTCAACCGTCAAAATACCTCTCGGCTCTAATGGGCGGCCCAAAATTTCAAAGATTCGCTGGGTCAGATCAGCCAGCATGATGACGTCAGGACCCGCTTTGGAGCGAAATTGATAGATCATTTCGATAGCTTACCACCTGATAAACTCACTTATCTATGTTGTTAACTAATAAAAATCGTTTAATTGAAATGCTGAGCGCAGCCCTGCAGGGTTTAGCTCAGGAGCGTAGTTTGGGCGATGCCCCTGCACCTCGTTTAGAGCGCCCTAAGGCAGTAGACCATGGCGATGTCGCTTGCAATATTGCCCTCCAGCTCTCCAAAGCTTGGAAGCTAAATCCTAGGGAGTTGGCTCAAGCGTTGGTTGAGCGCCTTGAGCAGCAGCCCGGCTATGCTGACCTCATCGCCTCTTGCGAAATCGCGGGCCCTGGATTTATCAACTTTCGCCTGAGCAACGCCGCTAAAACTGCGGTGGTACAAGAGGTTCTCACGGCAGGATCCCAGTTTGGTCAGTTAGCTCCAGAAGCTGCCCCAGTCTCCAGTGCCATGATTGAGTTTGTGTCTGCTAATCCGACTGGACCACTACACGTTGGTCATGGCCGTCAGGCTGCACTCGGCGATGCCTTGGCAAACTTATTAGCAACGCAGGGCATTAAAGTGCACCGCGAGTTTTATTACAACGATGCTGGAGTCCAGATTGCGAACTTGGCACTCTCAGTGCAAGCTCGATTAAATGGACTTAAGCCAGGTGATGCCGCTTGGCCAGAGAGCGCTTATAACGGTGAATACATTGCAGAGATTGCAACCGCTTTTAAGGCTTCATCTGAATATAAAGATGATCTTGAGGCCATTCGTCAATTTGCCGTTGCGTATTTACGCAATGAACAAGATATCGATTTAAAAACATTTGGTGTGAAGTTTGATTGCTACTACCTAGAGTCTTCTTTGTATACCGATGGTAGTGTTGCAAAAATTGTCGAAGAGCTGCAAAGCATTGGTAAGACCTATGAGTCTGAGGGTGCACTTTGGCTCAAGACAACAGATGATGGTGATGATAAAGATCGCGTCATGCGAAAGTCTGATGGTAGCTTTACCTACTTTGTGCCTGATATTGCTTATCACACCAGTAAATGGAATCGTGGCTTTGAAAAAGTGATTAATGTCCAAGGCAGTGATCACCATGGCACGATCACCCGTGTGCGCTCAGGCTTACAGGGCGTGGCTCAGAAGCGTGGTTGGGAGATTCCAAAAACCTACCCTGAGTATGTATTGCATAAGATGGTGACAGTGATGCGCCATGGTGAAGAAGTCAAAATATCTAAACGTGCAGGCTCCTATGTGACTGTGCGTGACTTGGTTGAGTGGTCTGGTGGAGTTACGCCAGAGATGACTGCTGATGAGCGCGAGCTTGCACTGCAGCGTGGACGAGATGCCGTGCGTTTCTTCCTCATCTCTCGCAAAGCCGATACTGAATTTGTGTTTGATGTGGATTTAGCCTTACAGCAGAATGATGAGAACCCAGTTTTCTATGTGCAATACGCTCATGCTCGCATTTGCTCAATCTTGACTCAATGGGGCGGACAAGTTTCTGATCTGAAGGGCGCAGACCTTTCTTTGTTGCAAAGCAAAGCTTCGGATCATTTATTGCGCCGCTTAGCTGAATACCCAGAAATGCTCACTGATGCGGCTGCAGATTTGGCGCCACATGCTTTGGCTTTCTACTTGCGTGATTTAGCGGGAGACTTCCATACTTTCTATAACGCAGACCGCGTTTTGGTGGACGACCCTGCATTGAAATTAGCCCGTCTCGCCTTACTTTCGGCGACTCGTCAAGTGCTTGAAAATGGATTAAAAGTATTGGGTGTATCAGCACCCGCTAAGATGTAAGCTGTAGTACTTGCTAGCACTTAAGAAGTAAAAAGAAGGATGGGGACACGATGAAAAAAAACAATCAACACACCAGCTTCGCTCCAAAGACACAGTCTTCGAGCCCCGAGTATGGCGGCACTATTCTTGGTTTTATCTTAGGGCTTGGAGTTGGCCTAGGCGTTGCTTTTGTGATTGCCTTTTACCTCTCTAAAAATACGCCTCAAGAGCGCCCCGGAGTTAGAGCTCCCAATCTCCCATTAACTATTAAATCAGGACCAGCGCCTGCCGAAGGAGAGGCTGCTGCCCCAGCGGAAGCGCTCGACCTGAATAAGCCTTTGCAAGGTAAGGCTGCTGCACCTGCCGCTAGTGCGCCAGATCCCATTGCTGATTTGGCCAATGGCAAGAAGCCAGTAGATGTCGCTCCAGCCTCTACTGCAAAATCAGATGCTATTTATTTCTTACAAGTTGGTGCGTTTAATAAGCGTGCGGATGCAGATGCGCAAAAGGCTAGCTTGGCTATTCAGGGTATTCAGTCTCAATTGAGTGAAATTAGTAGCGAAGGCAACACGCTCTGGCGAGTGCGCGTTGGCCCATACAACAGTGTTGAAGAAAGTAATCCTGTGCGAGATAAGTTAAATGGCATGGGCATTAAACCAAGCGTTATTAAATCCAGCAAATCATGATTACATTATCTAAGTCTAAGAGAGCCCTTTTATCCGCAACCATTCTTGGTCTGGCCTTTTCTTTTTCAGGCCTTGCTACTGCGCAAAGTCCTAAGATCGAAGAGGGATTTGATTACCGCATTCTGCCTGTCCCTCAGCCCGTTGAATCTAAAGGCAAGGTCGAAGTCATCGAGTTCTTTTGGTATGGTTGCCCGCATTGCTATGACTTTGAGCCAGAGTTAAATGCTTGGCTCAAGCGCCAACCAAAGGATGTCACATTCCGTAAGGTGCCAGTTGCCTTCCGTGATGACTTCATGCCACACAGCCAATTGTTCTATGCCTTAGAGGCTATGGGCAAGGGTGAGGCGATGAATGACAAGGTGATGTACGCCATGCATAAAGAAAATAAGCGTCTCATGACAGAAAATGAGATTGCAGATTGGGTTGCTTCTCAGGGTATTGATCGCAATACTTTCTTGGCTACTTATCGTTCATTTGCGGTTGTTTCTAAAGCCCGTGCGGCAAGACAGATGGCTGATGCTTACCGCATTGATGGCGTGCCAACTATTGTGATGCAGGGTCGCTATGTGACCTCTCCATCGATTGCTGGAACCAAAGCTAAAGCGATTGCAGTGATGGATTACTTGGAGCAAAAAATCCGCAAGGACAAGTACAAGTAATTCAGAGTCTTAGATTTTGACGAAGCGTCGTACGATCCAAAAATAGAGTGGGTAAGGCAGGATTCTGAGGAACTTTAAGAATCCTGAAAACCGCTTAGGGAAGTGAATATCAAATTCTCCAGCTTGTAGTCCTGAGAGAATTTCTTTTGCAGCCTCCTCAGCAGTGATGAGTGCAGGCATTTCAAAATCATTCTGTGCAGTCGCTTCGGTTGCTACAAACCCTGGTGAAATCATGTGCACGCTCACACCCTGCGGTAGCAAGTCGTAGTACAGGGTTTCGCAGAAGTTAATAATTCCTGCTTTGCTAGGTCCATAGGCCAAGGCTTTTGGCAGCCCACTATATCCAGCAACGCTACCCACGATGGCAATATGGCCGGCATGCTCTTTGAGCATATTGGGTAAAACAATGCTGACTGCTCTCATAGGACCAAGTAGGTTGGCATCAATGGTTTTTTGCGCAATCTCAAACTCAAATTTATCGGCACGTAATGGGGTGTACACACCTGACACAAATAGCAATAGGTCTAAGCCACCCCAGGATCCGAGGATGGCCTGGTAGGTTGAAATGAGCTGTTCTTGATGAGTGACATCTAGCGGCAAGACTAAGGCCTGCCCCGGTTCTGCGGATTGTGCGATGGTATTGAGTTTCTCAGCGCGACGACTAGAAAGAGCAACTCTTGCGCCCGCCTTGATGAAGGCTTGTGTACAGGCTTCACCAATTCCACTGGAAGCGCCAATGATCCAAATACGTTGATTTACAAATGAATCAAATCCTTTTTGTTTCATGGGCGCAGGGCATCGTTCGAGTGAGCAACATCTGAGTGTTTGAGGGTGTATTGCACGACATCAATATTCTTTTCAGAGAATCCAGCGGCGCAATACATGAGATAGAAATTCCACAGTCGAATAAAAGCTTCATCAAATCCAAGGCGATAGATCTCTTCAATCTTATGATTAAAGCTATCGCGCCATAGACATAAGGTTTTGGCATAGTCAGCACCAAATGCAAACTCTGCCTCAACCTCTAAACCCGCATTAGCCGCAGCAGCCTTAAATTTAGAAGGTGAAGGCAACATACCGCCCGGGAAAACGTATTGCTGAATAAAGTCAGTGCTATGTCGGTAGCGATCAAACAAGTCTTCTGCGATGACGATAGTTTGTATGCAGGCTCGGCCACCCGCTTTCAGTCTCTTGGCAACTGTTTGGAAGTATTCACCCCAATGGTTCTCGCCAACCGCTTCAAACATTTCAATTGAGGCAATGCCATCAAATTGTTGCGCGCAGTCCCGGTAGTCCTGAAGGCGTACCTCGAATTTCTGTTGATTACCCACTTCTGCATTGACCTTTTGAAGTCTATTGTCTGCAAAGGCTTTTTGCTCTGTGGATAAAGTGAGACCTGTAACTTGATTGCCATTACGTAAGGCCTCTTCCATAAAGCCGCCCCAGCCACAGCCAATCTCTAGTAGCTGGTCGCCCGGTTTAGCGTGGATGGAGTCTAGTATGCGTTTGATCTTGGCGCGCTGCGCATCCATCAGGGATTGCTTGTCTCCCTCGGAGAACCAAGCGCTTGAATAGCTCATCGACGGATCTAGCCACAGGGTATAGAACGCATTGCCTAGGTCATAGTGCGCATGAATATTTTTACGACTTCCAGATTTGGAGTTATCTCTAAACCAGTGCCTCAGACGATACGCTATAGAACCTAACCAGCTTCCATAGATTGCTTTTTCTAAAATGGTGCGGTTACGAATAGCTAGCTCTAGAACAGACTTGAGGTCTGGCGTATTCCATTCACCTCGAATATAGCTCTCGGCAAAGCCAATATCGCCGTGAGATAAAACTTGCTTAAATACTGACCAGTCTAAAACTTGAATTTCTGCATGCAGTTGGTCCGAGCTATTTCCAAACTCTCTTACTTCTTTGTTTGGTAATGTAAGAACTAAATGCCCGCTACGCAATTGCGCCAGGAGACTGAATAAAGTCTGTGTACTTGCACGATATTGTTGTTGCTTAGACTCCCGCTTCTCCGGACGGGAGAATGTGAGTCGAGATAGTAGAGATTGACCGGGGCGATTCATCGAGTAATTTCAAGTTCTGGTGGTTTAGGTTTTGAATAAAAGGGTACACCTTTTAGCCACAATTTCAATGCCTGCCAGTGAATCCGGCCGATGACACCCAGGCTCATCAGCGGGTACCGCAAGAACGCAAGATAGAGGGCACTTTTACTCAGTGCCTGCGCAAGGCCGCTGATACTGGTATTGATCAATGGGGCGCCATCTTCATGGAGCTCAATTCGGCAAACGATATTCCGCTTTGAATGACTATCCTGAGGAAATAAGAAGCGGAAGTGATATTCCCCGCGAACATCGCAGAAAGGTGAAACATGGAAGACCTTCTTACTTACTAGAGTCTCCCCAGATTGCACAGCTTTTCCAGAGTCGTGATGAAGTAAGTAGCAGTGTCGTTCGCCAAAGGTGTTATTCACCTCTGCTAGCACTGCTTGAACCTGGCCATTGGCTTGGGTGCAGATCCAAAAACTGACAGGATTAAAGACATAGCCGAGTACGCGTGGGAAAGTTTGTAGCCAAATCTCGCCATCAATATTCTGGATGTTGTTTTCTTCAAGAATTGTTTCGATCCAAGAAAGACTATCCTGACTTCCTAGGCCATGGTCTTGGTCGAAGAATGAAAACAGTCCAAACCGATTGTCTCTAAGACCATGTTTGCTGAGTAATACTGGATCATTCCTGCGCGCTCGCATTGGAATAGATAAAGTAAATACACCATAGCCAAACGCGTTTTTAGCAGGACGAAAACGCCGATGCTTAACCGCTCCGAAATTAATCGTTGGCAAATTCATTTACTGAACATCTTTAATGGAGCTGGATTTAACGCGATGAGAGATGCTTTCCATTAGATCCATTGCAACCAATTCGCCTGATCGCAGACCGTCTTCATGAAAGCCAAAACCAGTCCATGCTCCGCAATACCAAACTGAAGAGTTGCCTTGAATCAAAGGTAACTGCTTTTGTGCCTGTACAGCACGCATATCAAAGACTGGATGCGAGTAATGAATTTCTTCGTGCACCAATTTTGGATCAGGGTCTGTCAATGGGTTCAAGCTCACAATAATCTGCGTGCTCTCGAATGCTTTAGGTAGAGGTTGTAAGCGGTTGATTAAATAATTAACGCTAACGTGTTGTTGTGCAGTTGGTGTTGCACCTGATTTTGCAGTGTAGTTCCAGGCTGCCCAGCAGCGCTCGCTAGTTGGCAAGAAATTGATATCAGTATGCAAAATCGCACGATTCTTTTGATAAGGAACCGAGGCCAAAATATTGCGAGCATCTTGGTCAATACCATGCACTAGCTCTAAAGTTTGATCGCTATGACAAGCCATGATTACTTCATCAAACCAGTGTGACCCAGATGCGGTAATGACTTCAACCTGAGAGTTTTTAGTTTGACTTGTATTAACTCGCGTTGCGGATTCGCGCACAAATTGGACTTGATGTTTCTCAAGGGCCGCCACTAAAAGCTTTACATACTCTCTTGAACCGCCTTTAACAGTAAGCCATTGCGGGCGATTCTGAATTTGCAAAAGGCCATGGTTATGGCAGAAACGCACCATAGTCTGAATTGGAAACTCTAGCATCTGCTCAACAGAGCATGACCAGATAGCGCCAATCATCGGCAGGAAATAATTTTCTCTGAAGCTGGTGCTAAAGCGGTTGCGATCTAAAAAATCTTTAATACGCTCATCAGGTTCTGAGTATTCGAGCTTAGAAGTGATTTGTTCTTCGGCGAGCCGAGTAGCAAGGCGATTAAAGCGCAAGATGTCATAAGCCATTCTCCAAAATGAAAGCGAGAACAAATTAGATCGTTGCCCAAAGAAAGAATTGAGATCGTTACCAGCCCATTCAATTTTTTTGCTGCGCCCAGTTTTTTCGCTGGCATCAATCGATACTGAGAAAGACATCTCCGATGGGGCAATCGGCACTTCAATTTCTTCAAATAGGCGAACTAAGCGAGGATAGGTTTTGCGATTGAATACTAAAAATCCAGTATCCACCCCATGAGTAGTTTTGCCTTGAGGTGTTTCAAGTGTGAGGTCTACAGTATTGCTGTGACCGCCAATGTGATTTCCACCTTCGAATATGGTGATATCTAAATCTGGGTGCTGCCTTAATGCATATGCGCATCCTAAGCCAGATATACCGGCACCAATGATGGCAACTTTTTTCTTACCCACTAAATTTTCTCTCCAAGAAGTTTTTCTATCTCGCCAGTAATGCTGCTGCTCGATGGTTTAGTCATGCTGCCATATGAGTCCACAACATTGCCGTTGCGATCAATGAGGTATTTATAAAAATTCCATTTAGGAGTTGTACCAGTTTTAGCAATCAGCATCTTAAATAATGGATTGGGATTGCTGCCACTGACTGAGCTCTTGGCAAACATGGGGAACTTCACGTCATAGGTATTTTTACAGAAGTCAGCAATCTCTTTGTTACTACCCGGCTCTTGTTGTCCAAAATCGTTGGATGGAAATCCTAGTACAACGAAGCCGCGATCTTTGTATTTGGCATACAGCTTCTCAAGGCCTTCATATTGACTGGTAAAGCCACAAAAACTAGCTGTATTAACAACCAAAACAACTTTTCCTTGATATTGGCAGAGGTTTTGAGGTGCCTCATCCTGCAATCTGGGGAAGGTATGGGACAGGAGGGGGCTGCAGCTGGCTGATGCTGGAGGAGCCGCCTTTGCGAATTGCATGGCCGGTAGCAGGAAAAATAGTGCCAGTAAGTAGCTCGGCATATTACGAATCATCTTGAACCTTTGGGTGGGGCTGGGATGTCCAAGTCTAAGACATTCTGGCAAATATCGTTGAGCCTAGCGCAATGCCATTAATATGACGCTATGAGCTCTTTACCTTTACCTTCTTTTGAGTCGAAAGTCTGCGCCCCAGCAGAGTTAGAGGCTCGTATTGCAGCGCTTCCAAGGCCCCTGGTATTTACGAATGGTGTCTTCGATATTTTGCATCGCGGGCATGCCAGTTACTTAGCTCAAGCGCGCGCTTTAGGAGCTAGTCTTGTGGTGGGGGTGAACTCAGATGCTTCGGTGAAGATGTTGGGGAAGGGTGATGACAGGCCTATCAATACTGAGGCTGACCGCCAGGCTTTATTGGCAGCGCTGGAGAGCGTGGATTTAGCGGTGATGTTTACAGAGCAGACCCCAGTGAATCTGATTTCTAAAATCCATCCGGATATCTACGTTAAGGGTGGAGATTATGAAATCGATACTCTTGAAGAAACTTGCTTGGTGAAAACTTGGGGCGGCAAAGCAGTCGCTATTCCATTTCTGTATGAGCGCTCTACGACAACCCTGTTAGGCAAGATCCGTACTAGCTAAAGATTTTGTAAGAGCCAAGCCCACAGCCCGCGCAGTACCAAACCTTCAATCGGTTCAACAGGAAGTGCTGCCAGTTCTGGAAACTGCTTAATTTCATTTGCCAAAATTTTGGCATTGCCACCATCAAGCCAAATTCGCTCGACAGGATGATTCATAGCCTTAGCTAAATAAGCCGCGCGCAGTATCGCTCCTATTTGTGCCGCATCACAACCACCAGTAATTGCTTCATCCGTTGTTGTGCCAAAGCTTGCTTGAGCTTCAGGATTGCTAGCGCGAACTGCTAGTGGAAGTTGCGCTGTATTTTGTTGAAGACTTTCTTGCATCAAACTAAGACCTGGCAAAATCCAGCCGCCGTAATGAACGCCGTTGCCACCTAATAAATCAATGGTGGTGGCTGTTCCCGCATTAATCACCAGCGTGTTCGTGTTTGAGAGTGCTCTTGCGCCAATGAGTGCTGCCCATCGATCTGCGCCCAGCTTGCCTGGATCTTGATAGAGTGTGCGCACACCATCGTAAGCACTATTACCTGTAAATTGCTTCCACTCAAGATCCTGCCATTGTGGAAAGAGGCTACGTAGATTTTCAATAGCAGCATTACCTGCTACACAGCAAAATGCAATCGCATCCGGCTTTGGCAATGTTTTAGAAATGTAGTCCGATAGTTCCGCGCGTAGTTCGGGTGATTGAAAAGACTTGGTGCTAATCGATCCTGAGTATGCCCATAGTTTTTTATTCCTGTCCGCAATATTCTGTATGGATTCAACGGCGGCCCATTTAAGGCGCGTGTTGCCAAGATCAAATACCAAATACAAACTCATGATTGAACTCGCAAAGAAACATCGCCCGCATGAATGGCAATCAATTTGTCATGCTGTTTTAGAAGGAGTGCGCCAGTGTCATCAACCCCGGAAGAAATTCCAACGATGGGATCCTTACCTGCGCCGGATATACAAACCGACTCGCTATTGAAGGCATCCCAGCGTTCCCAGGAATTTTTAAAGTAACTAAATCCATGCTGCTCAAATTGAGCCAAATACTTTTCAAATGACTCAATTAGTTTTAGCCAAATAAATTCCGTATCGGGAATTGGTGTTTGATGAGGGGTGAGTTGATCTAGTGCAGCAACTCCGAAAGAGGATTGACCCTCTAAGTCTTTTTCAATTAGTGCTGGGTTACGTAAGTTCAGACCTAGTCCGATTACCATCCAAGTGGGTGAATTTGGATTGCTCTGTCCACCTTCGATCAAGATGCCACCAAGTTTGGCATTGTTCAGTAGTAAATCGTTAGGCCACTTCAGTCGTAGACCTTGTTGATGAAGCGCATCCTCGCTAAGCCCCAGAGCTGTCGCAATGCCGGAAATAGCCGCCAAGCCGATAACTAGACTAAGCCCACTCAGTTCATTGGGGCGCTTCTGGAATGGGTAGGCCAAGGAAAAGCACAGAGTATCTTCAGGGTTGGAGAGCCAAACTCTTCCAGCTCGACCCTTGCCCGAGGTCTGCTCGTGGGCAATACGAGCAACGGGATCAATTAATTCCCCGGCACGCCAGCGGGCCAATAAATCATCATTAGTTGATTTGGTGGTGGCAACGCGCTCTAGGATGCAATTCGGACTCATTTTCCTATTGTAGAAAGATCTGACCTAGCTGACCTAGAATGATGGAATGCTTCACGAAGATCAGCGTCCCCGCAAGTTTGTTTGGCCTCTCCAAGCAATGCCTTTGGCCAGAGCCATTAGCTTGAGCTATGCGCTTTTAATCGTCTATGTCAGCCTAAATCCCTTTGATTTCAACTTTGACAACGGGATTGCTGCTTGGGCCTGGTTGGATGCTCCTTTACCCCGATTTATTACGCTGTTTGACGTTTCGGTCAATATTCTGGCCTACATCCCCCTGGGATTTTTGTTGGTCTTTGCCTGCTATCCACGTTGGCGTAATTTCGTTGCCCTGGGCATTGCCTTGAGCATTAGTGCGGTATTGGCTTTTAGCGTCGAGTCATTGCAAACTTGGTTGCCCACTCGCATCCCCAGTCAAATGGATTGGTGGGCCAATGTCTTGGGTGGGTTGATGGGCGGCCTATTGGCGATCCCCTTGGGACCCCAGTGGCTCTCTGGTAGCGCAGTACGTCGTCGTTTTGACCAGTGGTTTGGTTTGAACTGGGCCGCTTGCGCCTTATTTTTACTTTTTCCTTGGGCTCAGATCTACCCCCAGAGTTCGTGGTTGGGGACCGGGGTGTGGGGTCATGCGATTTTTGCCTCAGTCGACTGGGGAACAATGGTGGTGAATCATTTCGTCCAAGAATCCATCATTACGGCGGTTTGTTGGCTTGGCACCGGACTCCTGCTATCTCTAGGGATGCGCACAAAGGCACCTCAGTGGAAAATATTGAATAGCCTGCTTTGCTTCACCGTTTTGGTCAAAATTACCTTTACTGCATTGCAATTCGGGGCAGAATTTAGTTTCTCGTGGCTTACCGCGGGGGCTATTTGGGGGATGGTGTTGGGAACCCTCTTGCTGAGATGGACACTGCAATTATCTGTATCCAATAAAGCTTGGCTTGCAATCGCTTGTTTGGTCAGTGCCACCCTAGTTATTAATCTCTTGCCAGACAATCCTTATTTCATTTTGACCTTACGACACTGGTACCAAGGTCGGCTATTACACTTTAATGAATTAATGCAATGGGTTTCCGTAGTATGGTTGCCATTAGCTTTGCTTTGGGTGCTCCGAAATAGAGCCACCTTTAATTTAAAACCTTGATTGAGATTTTTTATGAGTTTTAAGCACCATGTTTTTTTCTGTCTAAACCAGCGTAGTAATGGCGAAGATTGCTGCGATCGCCATAATGCTTTTGCATTATTTGACTATGCAAAAAAACGCGTGAAAGAGTTGGGACTGGCTGGCCCTGGAAACATTCGCATTAATAAGGCGGGATGTTTAGACCGTTGTGCTGATGGCCCTGTTGCAGTGATTTATCCAGAGGGTATTTGGTATACCTTTGTGGATATTGAAGACATTGAAGAAATTATCCAGTCACATTTAATACAAGGACGTCCAGTAGAGCGTCTGCAGTTAGCTTAAAAAGATTTGAGAAAGTTTGCCTCATGAATAGCCGCACAAAAATAATTCATATTGATGGTGTTGTTGGCCAAATCGAAATGTCGATTGATCTTCCGGATGAATTAAAAAACAACCCTAATTTTGCAGTGAGAGGTTTGGCCTTGGTTGCACATCCACATCCGCTAATGGGCGGAACAATGGACAACAAGGTTGCTCAAACGATGGCTCGCGCTTTTAATCAATTGGGTTACGTCAGCGTGCGCCCTAATTTCCGCGGAGTGGGTGCTACAGCTGGTGTGCATGATGATGGCGTTGGCGAGATGGAAGATTTGCTACATGTCACTGATTGGATGCGTACACCTTCAAGCTGGAATCAATTTGAGGCCACATCACAACAAGCCTGGGTGCAGACTTCAAATACCTTGCCTTTGGTAGTTTCTGGATTTTCATTTGGAAGCTTTGTCGGAACGCATTTAGTGCAGCGCTTAGCGGAGCTAGGTCGTCCAGCTGAGAGGTTTGTCATGGTGGGTAGTGCAGCAGGTAAGTGGGTCCTAGCCCCCGTGCCAGCTGATACGATTTTGATTCATGGCGAAGTGGATGAAACTATTCCTCTCATTGATGTTTTGGATTGGGCGCGTCCTCAAGAATTAACAGTGCAAGTGGTGCCAGGAGCAGATCACTTTTTCCATCGCCGTTTACATTGCATTCGTAACATCATCACAGGCGCTTGGTTGGGTATGCCCGACCACCGTAATCAATAAAGAAAATTCAGAAAGAGAAAAAGACATGACTGAAGATAGAAAATCCCTCATTGAATATCCATCAGAATTTCCAATTAAGGTGATGGGTAAGACCAATCCAGAATACCTGCCTGCAATCTTGCACATTGCTCGTCAATTTGACCCTACGCTTGATGAGAGCAAGGTTGAGCAACGACCTTCTAAGGATGGAAATTATCTCGGCATTACTTTGCCAATTACTGCAACCAGCCGTGAGCAGTTAGATGAGTTGTACCGCACTCTATCGACACATCCTTTGGTAAGCGTTGTTCTCTAAATTATTTGCATGAGTTTTTTAGTAAAACATTTGGGGGTAGCTGACTACGAGTCAACTTATCAAGCGATGCGGGATTTCACGCAGCAGCGAGATAGCGACACTCCAGATCAAATTTGGATTCTTGAGCATCCTCCAGTATTCACATTGGGTTTAGCGGGGGATGCGGGTAACTTGCATTCCCCTAGTAATCAAATTCCCTTAGTACAGGTGGATCGCGGTGGTGAGATCACTTATCACGGGCCCGGGCAAATCGTGGTGTACCTACTGCTCGATCTGAGACGTTTGGGGATTTTTGTAAAAGAGCTGGTCTCCCGAATCGAGCAGGCTTTGATTGATACGCTTGCCGACTTTGGAATTCAGGCGGAAAGACATGCTGGTGCGCCTGGTATTTATGTTGCTCGGGAGAGTGCAATGCAATTGGAGTATCAGGGCGCTAAGATTGCCGCTTTGGGCCTCAAGGTCTCTAAGGGGTGCTCCTATCATGGGCTGGCTTTGAACGTATGGACTGATTTGACAGCTTTTGCCCGTATTCACCCATGTGGGTATGAGGGCTTAAGGACGGTTGATATGCAAACCCTTGGGATCAAGGACAATATAGACATTATTAGCCAAACCCTTTTAGGGCATTTGCAAAAGCAACTGAGTTCATCATGACTACCAATAAGCCGGATCTCGATACCACCGCCACTGGCAATAGTCGCCAGGACCTTAATTACGATGCTTCACGTAAGCAAAAGTCGAGCGAAAAAACTGCGCGCATTCCAATCAAGATTGTTCCTTTGGAGCAAGTGCTCAAAAAGCCAGATTGGATTCGGGTTAAAGCTGCTTCTGGAAATTCTCGCTTTAATGAGATCAAAAAAATCTTGCGTGAGAATGAGTTGGTCACAGTTTGTGAAGAAGCAAGTTGCCCCAATATTGGTGAATGTTTCGGCAAGGGCACTGCCACCTTCATGATCATGGGTGACAAATGTACGCGTCGCTGCCCATTTTGTGATGTGGGTCACGGTAGACCAGATCCACTAGATACAAAAGAGCCTGGTAATTTAGCGCGTACGATCGCTGCTCTCAAATTAAATTACGTTGTGATTACTAGCGTAGATCGCGATGATTTACGTGATGGCGGTGCTATGCATTATGTAGATTGCATATCTCAGTCACGAGACCTCTCCCCAAACACTCGGATTGAAGTCTTGGTTCCAGATTTTCGGGGTCGCTTAGATAAGGCTTTGGATATTTTTTCAGAGCATGCGCCGCAAGGTTTGCCTAACGTGATGAATCACAATTTAGAAACAGTTCCACGCTTATACAAAGAGGCGCGTCCCGGTGCTGACTACGCACACTCTTTAAAGTTACTGAAAGATTTCAAAGAGCGCTTCCCGCACATTCCAACCAAGAGCGGTTTGATGGTTGGTTTGGGAGAAACTGACGAAGAAATTTTAGAAGTCATGCGTGACATGCGTGAACACAATATTGATATGCTGACTATTGGTCAGTATCTAGCCCCTTCAGGACACCACCTGCCAGTTCGTCGTTATGTACATCCTGACGTCTTCAAGCGTTTTGAGGAAGAGGCTTATGCAATGGGCTTCTCACATGCTGCTGTGGGTGCGATGGTGCGCTCTAGCTACCATGCTGATCAACAAGCGCATGGGGCTGGCATTGTCTAAACTGATTCTTAAAAAGTTTGGTGTAGTTTTAGTATTTGCATTTCTACTTGCCGCTTGCAGCCCCAAATTAGATTGGCGCACTGTGCAGTCTCCACAAGAAGGCTATAGCGCTTTGTTTCCAGGTAAGCCTGAAAAGATTGAACGAAAACTCCCGTATCAAAATCAAGAAATTCCACAAACCTTAGAGGCAGTAAAAATTGAGGATGATATTTATTCGGTGAGCACGATTCAATTAGTGAAAGATCAAGTCGCGCTTGCGCCTAAATTATTGGAGCAATTGCAAGGCAATCTATTGAACCGTGCAAATGTTAATTTAGAAAGCGCTGTTACTACAGATGCTTTTTATCAAGCGGCTAATCGTCAGCGTCTTCCCACTAAAGATTATTTTTTGGAATTCAAATCCACTGGTGCAGTCGAGCAGTCAATGCGTGTACGTTGGGTCACCAGGATTACGCCAGATAACGGGGCTTGGATTTATCAGATCTCAGTTTTGCATACTGCGCCAGCACGGGTGCCTGCAAAACAATTTTTTTCTGAAGAGGCTTACTCTAATTTCTTTGATGAGTTTCATCCAGAATAGTCTCTAGATGAAACTCTGATTCTGATTAAGACTTTTCTAAAGCGGCTACTTTAGCTTCGAGAGCTTCTAACTTTTCTCTGGTCTTAGCAAGCACCTTGGATTGCAGATCAAATTCTTCGCGAGTAACTAGGTCCATTTTCTGAAAACCTTGATTCATCATCGCGCGGACATTCTTTTCAATCTCTTGCGCGGGTGAATTGCGAATAGCATCGCCAACCTTGTTTTGCATATCGCTAGCAATGCGCTGGATTTGTTCTAGGATTTCGCCTGGTTTTTGCATAATGCGGCCCGCCGTTCTATTGAAAGTTGCTTAAAAGATACAAATCCTATTTTAAGTTGTGGCGCCAAAAACAGGCGAAACCGGTTAAAAATGCTGCAACTGCACCAAAATGAACGTAAATGGTGCATATCTAAGCACCAAAATTGGGCATAAGCCTTATTTAGGGGAATCGCACCAAATTGAGAGGGCTCCCGAGATTCATGATCACTCCATGCAATAAAGCATTTATCCCTTTTTCATGACCACTAAGGAGTTTTATATGAAAACTATTCAAAAGACAGCCATCGCCCTAGCAGCATCTGGCCTATTCGCAACAGCGGCATTTGCGCAATCAGCTCCTGCAGCTGCACCAGAGGCTCCTGAAGTAAGCCCAATTACAGCTAACGTTTCTTTGGTAAGCGACTACCGCTATCGTGGTGTCTCACAATCCAACTTGAAGCCAGCTATCCAAGGCGGCTTTGACTACGCTCATGAAAGTGGTTTCTATATCGGGAACTGGAATAGTTCCATTAGTTGGGTAAACAATATAAATTCCGGCTCTGTAGCCTCATCTGTTGAGATGGACTTTTATGCCGGTTTGAAGAAAGAATTAATTGGCGAAGGTTTTGCGTCTGACTTAGGTGTATTGCAGTACTACTATCCAACAACTGGAAACTTTACTGGTACCAACGTAAATCCAAATACAACTGAGATTTATGCAGCTCAAAACTATACATTCGGTCCGGTAACTGGTTTCTTGAAGTTTTCTTATGCAGTAACCAATACATTTGGAAACCAAAACAGCTCTGGATCTTACTATCCTGATTTGACTGTTAACTACGATACTGGCATTTGGGGTCTTGGAGTAAATGCACACGTTGGTTACCAGTACATTGCTGGAACAGTTGATGGTACATCTAACTCCAGTTTATATAGCTATACCGATTGGAAATTGGGAGTAACTAAGGACTTTGGAGGCGGCCTATCTTTAGCTGCTGCTTATATCGGCACTAATGCAGGAAAAAATTCTTCAGGTGTATACAACTATGTATCGCCAACAGGCAAGAATTTGGCTGGTTCAACAGGCGTTCTTACACTTACAAAAACTTTCTAATTCTTTCCTCTGAACGGAGAAACGTATGAAATTAATTACCGCAATCATCAAGCCCTTCAAGCTTGACGAAGTGCGCGAAGCTCTCTCAGAAGTGGGAGTTTCGGGTATTACCGTCACTGAAGTTAAAGGCTTTGGCCGTCAAAAAGGGCACACCGAGTTGTATCGCGGTGCTGAGTATGTTGTCGACTTTTTGCCTAAAGTAAAAATTGAAGCTGCTGTTGAAGATGGCATCTTGGAGCGAGCGATTGAAGCAATTGAAAAATCTGCTCGTACTGGAAAAATTGGTGACGGCAAGATTTTTGTCTCCCCAGTTGAACACGTCATTCGCATTCGTACCGGTGAAACCGGCGCGTCAGCACTTTAAAGAGAGGTTCAAAATGTTAACTTGGATGAAACGACTCCTAGCTGGAAGCGCAATGGCCTTGGCTATTGGTGCAACCAGTGTCATGGTGGCTTCGCCAGCTTTTGCTGATGAAGCTAAGCCAGTTGCCGCTGCGGCAGCCGCTGCAGTTGCTGCTGCTCCTGCATTAGTTCCAAACAAGGGTGATACAGCTTGGTTAATGGTGTGTACAGCACTAGTAATCTTGATGACATTGCCTGGTTTAGCTTTGTTCTACGGTGGTTTGACACGTAGCAAGAACATTCTTTCTGTACTCGTACAGTGTATGTTTGTGTTTGCGTTGATCACGGTATTGTGGTCCCTCTATGGATACAGCTTTGCATTTACTGAAGGTGGTGCATTCATTGGTGGATTCGATCGCTTGTTCTTGCAAGGCATTACTCCAGATTCAGTTGCCGCGACATTTAGTAAAGGCATTGTGATTCCTGAGTATGTATTTATGGCCTTCCAAGCTGCGTTTGCAACCATTACTTGCTGCTTGATCGTTGGTTCATTTGCTGAGCGTGCTAAGTTTTCTGCAATCGTGTTGTTTGTAATTCTTTGGTTCACTTTCAGCTACTTGCCAATCGCTCACATGGTTTGGTTCTGGCCTGGTCCTGATGACATCAAAGATGCAGCATCACTTGAGGCAATCACAGCGCGTGCTGGTTGGTTGTGGCAGAAGGGTGTTCTCGACTTTGCTGGTGGTACCGTTGTTCACATCAATGCTGCGATCGCAGGCTTGGTAGGTTCATTCGTAATCGGCAAACGTTTGGGTTACGGCAAAGAAGCAATGAAGCCGCATAACTTAGTGTTCGTGATGATTGGTGCTTCACTCTTGTGGTTCGGTTGGTTTGGTTTCAATGCTGGTTCTGCTCTCGAAGCAAACGGTAGTGCAGCCTTGGCATTCGTAAACACATTGTTGGCAACAGCTGCAGCAGTATTGAGCTGGTCAGTTGCTGAGTGGGTTCACAAAGGTAAGCCTTCCATGTTGGGTGGTGCATCTGGTTGCGTAGCTGGTTTGGTTGCTGTTACTCCTGCTGCCGGTTTTGTAGGCCCAATGGGCGCGCTAGTTATCGGTGCTGCTGCTGGTGTAGTTTGCTTGTGGGGTGTTTCTGGTCTCAAGAAGATTTTGGGTTCAGACGATAGCTTGGACGTATTCGGTGTGCATGGCGTTGGCGGTATCTTGGGCGCTTTGTTAACCGGTGTGTTCGCAGACCCAGCTTTAGGCGGAACAGGTATTTGGGATTATGTAGCGAATGCTGCAGCACCTGATTACTCCATTGCTAGCCAATTGTGGATTCAGAGCCAAGGTGTCATCGTTACCCTAATTTGGTCTGGCGTGGTTTCTTATATCGCCTACAAATTGGTTGATATGGTGATCGGTCTACGCGTTAAAGAAGATGAAGAGCGCGAAGGTTTGGATATCAGCTCCCACGGTGAGTCCGCTTACGAGTCTTAATTAGCTGTTTTACCCCTCACTGGGCGGCTTTAGTTAGCTGCCCGGTTTTTAAGCGCGGGATCCTCGGATTCCGCGTCTTTCTTTTAAAAATCTTACAATGGTGAAATGGTTCCACATCTCATCACCGCCCTTAGCGGCCCTCTTCTCGATCTCGAGTCGAAGGTATTAGAAGCAACTCCAACTATTGAGCGCTGGTTCAGGCTTGAGTGGCAGGAGCACACTCCGCCGTTCTACTGTTCAGTTGATCTGCGTAATGCTGGCTTTAAGCTAGCTCCGGTCGACACCAATCTGTTCCCGGGTGGTTTTAATAATCTATCTCCACAGATGTTGCCTTTGGCAGTTCAGGCCGCAATGGCGGCAATTGAGAAGATTTGTCCTGAAGCAAAAAATTTACTGTTGATACCTGAGCGACACACTCGCAATACCTTCTACTTGCAGAATATTGCGCGTCTGTCTTCAATCTTGCGTCAAGCGGGTCTGAATGTACGTCTTGGTACTTTGTCGGATGAAATTAAAAAGCCAACGTGGATTGATTTGCCTGATGGCAATCGTCTCTTGATGGAGCCTTTATCTCGTTTGGGTTTGAAGAAGCAGCGATTGGGACTAAAAGATTTTGATCCCTGTTCAATTTTGCTGAACAATGATTTGTCAGCAGGCATTCCTCCGATCTTAGAAAACCTGCATGAGCAATACCTCTTACCAGGCCTGCATGCTGGCTGGCATGTGCGCCGCAAGTCAAATCACTTTGCTGCCTACGATGAAGTTGCAAAGAAATTTGCGAAGGTAGTGGATATTGATCCTTGGATGATTAATCCCTACTTTGCTAGTTGCTCTAATGTGAATTTCCATGAGCGCAAGGGCGAGGAAGAATTGCAAGCAGCTGTTGAGAAGGTTCTCAAGAAAACGGCTAAGAAATACCGTGAGTACGGCATCAAAGAAAAACCATATGTCGTTGTCAAGGCAGATGCCGGTACATATGGCATGGGTGTGATGGTGGTGAATGATCCTGCTCAACTCAAAGGTTTAAATCGCAAAGACCGCAATAAGATGAGCGTCGTCAAAGAAGGCCTTGAGGTAAGTGATGTATTGATTCAGGAAGGTGTTTATACCTTCGAGAAAGTGAATGAAGCTGTTGCTGAGCCAGTGGTGTACATGATTGACCGTTATGTAATCGGCGGCTTCTATCGCGTACATACGGACCGTGGTCCTGATGAGAATCTGAACGCGCCAGGCATGCATTTTGTACCTTTGGCTTTCGAGCAAAACTCCATGCCAGATCTAGGTGCTAAGCCTGGAAGTGCACCGCCCAATCGTTTTTATCTCTATGGCGTAGTTGCTCGCCTAGCTTTATTAGCCGCTTCTTTAGAGTTGGAACGCTCTGATCCTAATGCTGAAGCTGCTTAACTTTATTTGAATGCTCGGACATAAGATGAATCTCCTTTTCATTGCTGACCCTTTGGAGTCTTTCAAGATTAGTAAAGATTCCACTTTGGCAATGATGCGAGTTGCGCAAGAGGCAGGGCATCAATTGTGGTTTTGTCAAAGTCGCAATATCCTTTGGAGGGATGACTTTGTAGTAGCGGATTGTCAGTCTCTAGACATTAAGCCAAGCGGTACTGCTTGGTTTGAATTGGGCGCCGTAGAAGATCGCCCATTAAATACTTTTAACGCAGTCATGATGCGCACTGATCCACCATTTGATATTGAATACCTCAATACCACTTGGTTATTGTCTGCAGCAGTTCGTCAGGGCGCAAACGTATTTAACAGTCCAATGGCCATTCGGGACCATTCTGAAAAAATATCGATTACTGAATTTCCGGAACTTATTCCGCCAACTTTGATCACGCGCGAACTTAGTGCAATCGAGGTATTTCATCAAGAGCATCAAGATATTGTGATTAAGCCTTTGGATGGCATGGGTGGTATGGGTGTGTTTCGTGTCGGGCCGGATGGCTTGAACCTTGCCAGTATTGTGGAGACGCTTGGCGAGAATGGCGCACGTACATTGATGGTGCAGAAATTCTTACCTGAGATAGCTCAAGGCGATAAGCGGGTCTTGCTGATTGGTGGCGAGGTAGTGCCATTCGCATTGGCTCGTATTCCGCAGGGTAGCGAGATCCGCGGCAACTTAGCTGCTGGTGGCAAAGGAGTGGCTATGCCTCTGACGGATGCCGAGATGAAGGTTGCAGAGCGTCTCGCCCCAATTTTGAATGCCCGCGGCTTGTTCTTGGTAGGATTAGATTTAATTGGTGCTTATGTCACAGAAATTAATGTGACTAGCCCAACATGTTTTGTAGAAATTACTGAGCAAAGCGGATTTGATGTTCCGAAATTTTGGTTAACAGCGCTCGAAAAGGCATTGGCATAAACATGGTTGGAATCGTAATTGTTGCCCACACCCCAGTGGCAAGCGCAATGCTTGGTTTTGCTGAGCATGCATTTGGTGTGGTGCCTGAGAGAGTAAGGGCTGTCGACATTCCGCCCTACGAAGATACAAAGGCTAGCTTCGATCGAGTTTTAAAGGCCGCATACGGCGTTAATGCGGGTCAAGGCGTTTTGATTCTCACTGATGTGATGGGTGCTACCCCAGCCAATGTGGCATCTAAGCTTGAAGCCCTAGGGCCGTTATCTGGTTTGAATGCGCCTGTGATTGTTTTGGCGGGACTCAATTTACCCATGTTGATGCGTTGCATCTCTCATCGTGGTGAGAGTCTGGAAGAGTTGGCTCAAAAGGCGCTCCAAGGTGGCCAAAATGGCATCCTACGATTGGGGTCTAAAACCCAACAAGCCACTACGGAGAAATAGGACTCACTATGCCTGTTGCTGAAATTGAAATTATTAATAAGTTGGGATTACATGCTCGTGCATCTGCGAAGTTATCCCAACTTGCCGCAGAGTTTCCTTGCGAAATCTTTCTGTCGCGCAATGGCCGCCAAATCAATGCCAAAAGTATTATGGGTGTCATGATGCTGGCTGCTGGAATCGGTAGCACTGTGACGCTAGAAACTGTAGGCGAAAAAGAAGATGAGGCAATGCAAGCCTTAATTGCATTGATAAACGATCGATTTGGTGAGGGCGAATAAGGATGACTTTTGCTTTGCACGGAATAGCGGTATCTAAAGGCATTGCCATTGGCAAAGCCGTACTGATATCACGTGCAGCATTAGAGGTTAGTCATTATCTAATTGAAGCTGGCAAAGAAGAGGCGGAAGCCCAAAAGTTGTTAGATGCATTTGAGCAGGTGCGCCTGGAGTTAGCGCAATTGCGCCAAGGATTACCTAAAGATTCGCCACAAGAAATGGCGGCATTCTTAGATGTTCACGGCATGATTCTGGCAGATCCAGCTTTAGCTGAGAAGCCGATTAAATTAATTCGCACTCAAAGGTTAAATGCGGCTTGGGCCTTAACAACCGAACTGAATGATCTTTTAGAGCAATTTGCAGATATTGAGGATGCGTATTTAAAAGAACGTGCCAACGATATTCGACAGGTGGCTGAGCGTGTAATTAAAGCTTTAAATGCTCAGAAAAAAGACCCTTTAAATGATGCCGATTTTTTGCCCGTAAGTGATATCGGCGTTGAGTCAATCATTGTTGCCCACGACATTGCTCCTCATGACATGCTGCGCTTCAAAGAGCATGCCTTTACAGGGTTTGTAACGGATCTTGGTGGTAAGACTTCCCATACCGCCATTGTTGCGCGCAGTATGGAAATCCCCGCCGTAGTTGGTGTGCGACACGCCAGTGAAATGATTCGTCATGGTGATTGGCTAATATTAGATGGAGAGCATGGGGTTGTTGTTGTTGCCCCCGATGAACAGCTCCTTGCCGAGTATCGAAAGCTACAAGCTCAAGCCTTAAAAGAGGCTCGTAAACTAAAACAGTTAAAGCACGCCAAGACAGAAACAGCTGACCGGGTTGAGATTGAGTTATTTGCCAATATTGAGCTACCTGAAGATGCTATTCAGGCAGTGAAGTTGGGTGCTGTGGGTGTTGGCCTATTCCGCTCTGAATTTTTATTTATGGATCGCAAGCAAGCCTTGCCCGACGAAGAGCAGCAGTATCAAGAATATCGTCGTGTAGTTGATTTAATGCATGGCTTACCTGTCAATATTAGAACCATTGACGTTGGTGCTGATAAGGCATTGGGCGGTGGAGGAGATGTTTCTCAGACTGGGGCATCACCACTGGGATTGCGCGCGATTCGCTGGTCTCTGACCGAGCCTGAAATCTTTCTAACGCAACTTAGGGCCATCTTGCGCGCGTCAGCCCATGGTCAGGCACGCATCATGATTCCGATGTTGGCGCATGCGAAAGAGATTGACGAAACATTTAGATTGATTGAAAAAGCAAAGCAGCAATTGCATCAGCGGGGTAAAGCATTCAATCCGAATATTCAAGTTGGCGCCATGATTGAAATTCCGGCAGCTGCATTGATGCTACCGTTGTTTATTAATCGATTTGATTTTCTTTCGATTGGTACGAATGACTTAATTCAGTACACCTTGGCAATTGACCGCGCAGATCATGCGGTAGCCCACTTGTACGATCCTTTGCATCCCGCTATTCTCAATTTACTAGCAAGCATTATTGATCAAGCTAAACGTGCGGATGTGCCAGTTGCTGTTTGCGGTGAGATGGCTGGCGATCCTGCCCTAACAAAGCTATTGCTCGCACTTGGGCTAACGGATTTCTCAATGCACTTCAGTCAGCTATTGTTAGTTAAGCGCGAAATCCTAAAGGCAAATGTGGGTCTATTAAAAGCCCGTGTTCCTAGAGTCCTGCGTGCTTACGAGCCTGAAGAGCAGGCTAAAGCATTGGAGCGATTGCTCTCTTAACTCCCTAATGTTGGGAGCCGCAAACCTTGCATGTGGGATTGCGAGAAATACGAATCTCATCAATCTGAGTGTTAAGTGCATTCCAAAGCAACATTCTTCCTACTAAAGGCTGACCAAAGCCAATCAATACCTGAAGTGCCTGGGCCGCTTGCATCGCGCCAATAATGCCAACCAAAGGGGAGAAGATGCCCATGCTGGCACAGCTCACTTCCTCGAACTGTTCTTCCGGAGAAAAAAGGCAGGCGTAGCAGGGTGACGTTGCACTCCGAAAATCAAAGACACTCAATTGACCATCAAATTTGAGGGCAGAACCAGAAACGAGTGGCACCTTCTGATTAAAGCAGGCTGCATTAATGAGCTGACGGGTAGTAAAGTTATCGGTGCAATCTAAAACGAGATTTACTGATGGCAAGAGTTCTTTCAATAAATTCTCAGTTGCCTTCTCTGCGATTGCATTAATCGTGAGAGTGGGATTAATGCTTTGCAAAAATTGTTTACCTGATTCCACCTTGCTTTTGCCGATGGAGTTCTGACTATGCATGATTTGCCTCTGCAAATTAGTCAGCTCGACGTTGTCATGATCAACTAGCGTTATTTTCCCCACACCAGCCGCAGCTAAATAGGGTGCGGCCGCGCTTCCCAATCCACCGGCACCAAGGATGAGGATGTGCGAGCCAAGAAGCTTTTCTTGGCCAGCAACATCAATTTCTTCTAGCAGTAAATGCCGCGAGTAGCGAAGTAGCTGCTCATCATTCATATGCATGCCTAGTTGCTAGAACTTACTCTAGCTTGGAGGCTGAGCGTTTTACGGGCTCACCATTGATAAATGCGACTGCCTGGGTAAGCATGAAGTCATCTTCGCTGCCAAGCTGGACAGGTTTTTTAGACTTGTCTTTTTCTTTCTCTTCAGGAGTCTTCTTGGCATTTTTTTCTTCAATACGCTGCAGCTCTTCTAGGCGACGCTTTTCACGATCAGCAACTAACTTTTCTTCTGAAGATTGCTTGTTGCGCAAATGCTTCTCGCTATCGATCTCACGTGTAATCAACACATCATCAGGATCACCATCTTTATTTTGATCAACTGCGATGTCGGGCTTAATGCCGTAAGCTTGAATCGATTTACCACTCGGTGTGTAGTAATAGGCCGTAGTGATTTTCAATGCGGAATCATTGGTGAGTGGGCGTACTGTTTGTACAGAGCCTTTGCCAAAAGTAGTCTTACCAATGATGGTTGCGCGTTTGTAATCTTGTAATGCACCAGCCACGATTTCAGAGGCGGAAGCAGAGTAGGCATTTACTAAAACTACCATCGGTAATTTTTTATACATCGCCGGCACGCCGGCTAAGGGATCACCAGGCTCACTGAGGCGGTACATCGCTGGGGTTGCATTGAATACTTGTTTTGAATCGGCTGTCTGACCTTTGGTAGACACGATCACGGCATCAGCTGGCAAGAAAGCAGCAGCAACGCCCACTGCACCTTGTAGCAAGCCACCACCATTGTTTCTAAGGTCAAGAATGATGCCCTTCATTTTGGGATCTTGATTTGCGAGCTCCGTTAATTTCTTGGCCAGATCAGGAACGGTGCGCTCTTGAAAGCTAGTAACTCTTACCCAGGCAATATCGTTATCCAGAATTTTGGCTTTAACGGACTGCACTTTAATTTCAGCACGTGTGATTGTTACTGGAAAGCTACGCTCTTCACTTTTACGGAAGACGGTCAAAGTAATTTTTGTACCTGGTGTACCGCGCATGGTTCGCACCGCTTTATCCAGTGACATACCTCGAACAGGTTTGTCATCTAAGCGAGTAAT
This sequence comes from Polynucleobacter sp. 80A-SIGWE, assembly GCF_018882295.1. GTDB lineage: Bacteria > Pseudomonadota > Gammaproteobacteria > Burkholderiales > Burkholderiaceae > Polynucleobacter. The sequence goes on along the minus strand of NZ_JACVOR010000001.1, from coordinate 169,511 downwards.
CAGATCGCCAGCTTGCAAGCCAGCACGCGCTGCAGGACTATCTTCAATTGGGTTGAGCACTTTAACAACGCCATCTTCTGAAGTGATTTCAATTCCAAGACCAGCAAACTTGCCACTGGTTTGTTCTTGCATTTCAGAGAAATCTTTTTTATCAAGATAGGTAGAGTGCGGATCAAGGCTGCTCACCATACCTTTGACGGCATCGGTTAGTAGCTGTTTATCTTCAATTGGCTCAACGTACTCACGTTTGATTTGAGCAAAGACATTCGATAATGTGCGCAGTTCATCCAAAGGTAGCGTCGCACCCTGCTGGGCGGTGGCTGATAGTTGAATGGTGGCTGCAACCCCGGCGATGAGGCCGACAGAGACTAGGGCAAAGTTCTTGAAAAATACGCGCATGCTTCTGTTTTACCTTAATCCAAATAAAAATGCTGAATAGGCTTGAGGTTGTCATCGAGCTCATAAACAAGCGGGATGCCATTAGGAACATTGATTTCCATAATGTCTTCGTCAGAAACCTGGTCGAGATACTTAATTAATGAGCGAATGCTATTGCCGTGTGCGACTAGTAATACGCGCTTGCCTGCTTTGAGAGCGGGGGCGATGGATTCATTCCAAAGAGGCAATACGCGCTCGACGTTATCTTTGAGACACTCGCCTAAGGGAATATCGGAGGCAGTGAGTTTTTCGTAGCGTCGATCATTTTGCGGATTACGCTCATCATCTTTTTCTAGTAATGGTGGGCGCACATCGTAGGAGCGTCGCCAAATGTGAACTTGGGCATCTCCATACTGTTCTGCTGTCTCAGCTTTATTCAGGCCGGTGAGGGCGCCATAGTGACGTTCGTTCAGCCTCCAACTGTGGACTACGGGTAGCCACATCAGGTCCATGGTGTCTTGAACATGCCACAGGGTGCGGATGGCTCTTCTGAGTACTGAGGTGTAGGCCACGTCAAACTCATAGCCTGCTTTGCGGAGATTTTCTCCGGCAGCAAGGGCCTGTTCAGTGCCTTTTGGGGTTAAGTCAACGTCCGCCCAGCCAGTGAAGCGGTTTTCAAGGTTCCAGGCGGATTCGCCATGACGAATAAGGACAAGTTGTTTCATAGAGCCATTCTATAATCCGGTGATGAACTTTCTCACGCAAATTGATAATTTAGCGCTTATCGCCCTCCTGCTTGTTTCGGGCGCAGCACTCTTCTTCCCCACATTATCTACGCTTATTAGCGGAAAAGGCTTATCGCCTACAGAAGCAACTATTTGGATGAATCGCCGTAAAGCAGCTGTTTTGGACTTACGTCCAGAATCTGACTTTAAGGCTGGTCATCTGCCTGGAGCAAAACATCTTTTGGCCGAGCAAATCCCGTCCGGAATCGACAAGCTCAAGCTGGACCGTAAAAATCCCATCATTTTGGTTTGCCACTCAGGTATGAGTGCCCGCAAGGTCGTTCCAGAACTCAAGAAGCTTGGATTCTCTGAGGTCGCAGTTCTGGATGGTGGCGTTCAAGGCTGGCAGGCTGCAGCCCTGCCATTGGTCAAATAATTCAGCGGATCTTCGATATGCCACAAGTTACGATGTATAGCACTCAAGTTTGTCCTTACTGCGTTATGGCAGAGAAGTTGTTGCAGAAGAAGGGCGTGGCAAATCTAGAGAAGATCCTCATTGATCGTGATCCTGCGCAGCGCGAGATCATGATGACTCGTACAGGCCGCCGTACTGTGCCGCAAATTTACATTGGTGAAACCCATGTTGGCGGTTATGACGATCTAGTTGCACTAGATCGCGCCGGCCAGCTTGACCCACTCTTGGCTTAAAAAAATTTACTCAGAAAGTTTCCCATGACTGAACAAACTACTTCCGCTCCAGATACAGCAGATAACTCAAAAGAGCCTGGTTTCCGCATTCAACGTATTTACCTCAAGGACCTGTCTTTAGAGCAGCCAAACGCACCACAAATTTTATTGGTTGCTGCTGAGCCGCAAGTTGAGGTTGAGGTGGATGTTGCAGTGACACGTTTGAGCGATGAAATTTTTGAGGTTACCTTGATTGGGACAGTAACAGCCAAAGTCGAAAGCAAAGCACTCTTTTTGGTTGAGGCTAAGCAAGCGGGCATTTTTGAATTTAGCAATATTCCACCAGAGCAAATTGATCCAATGTTAGGTATTGCTTGCCCAACAATTTTGTATCCTTACTTGCGTTCGAATATTGCTGACACCATTAGTCGCGCTGGTTTCCAGCCGATTCATCTGAATGAGATTAACTTCCACGGTATGTACGAGCACCGCATCATGCAGGCTGCGCAAGCTGCTGCAACGGAAAGTGGCTCTACCGATGAAAGCAAAATCATTCTTCCTCACTAAGTCGATTTTTTAAAGCCCACAGATCATGAAAGTGACGCTGCTTGGAGCTGGTTCATGGGGCACTGCTATGGCCGCGCAAGCAGCGCGCCATCTTCAGGCTGGCGATGTTTGTTTGTGGTCACGAAGCGCTGAGCAGTTAGAAGATATTCAAAAGTCTGGCGAAAATGCAGACTACTTGCCTGGCGTCATCTTGCCAAAGGGCTTGCAACTAGAAGTGAGTTTTGAACGGGCTATTGAACGCCTTTCGGAAAACGACCTTTTAGTCATTGCCACTCCGATGTCAGGTTTGTCGGAAACGGTAGCGCAGGTATTACGTTTAGCTAAACACCCGCTCAATATTGTTTGGTTATGCAAGGGCTTGGAGCCCAGCACTACCTTGTTGCCGCACCAAGTAGTAGATCGGGAAGACAAGTTACACAGTCATGGCCTGCATCATTCTTACGGAGCTCTATCAGGGCCGAGTTTCGCGCAAGAAGTTGGTAATGGTATGCCTTGTGCATTAACTGTCGCCAGCAAATCGAATGCCTTATGCGACATTGTTCAAGGCGCTTTCCATCATGGCAATATGCGCATCTATGCCAGCGACGATTTGGTTGGTGTTGAATTAGGTGGTGCGATTAAAAATGTTTTAGCAATTGCGGCCGGTATTGGCGATGGCCTAGACCTTGGCTTAAATGCGCGCGCTGCAGTATTAACTCGCGGCCTTGCGGAAATGATGCGTTTGGTAAAAGCTGCAGGCGGTAGACCAGAGACTTGTATGGGCTTAACTGGAGTAGGTGATTTGATCTTGACTGCCACCGGTGATCTCTCTCGTAATCGCCGCGTTGGTTTGGCTCTTGCTGCAGGAAAACCTTTGCCAGAAATTTTGGGCAACTTAGGCCATGTTGCTGAAGGTGTACTGTGTGCCTCTGCGGTAGGTAATTTGGCGACACGCCTAGGTGTCGAGATGCCAATTACTGCCATGATGGGGGAGGTCTTATCTGGAAAACTTTCACCGCATGAAGCTGTGAAAAAACTCATGGGGCGCGACCCCAAGGTCGAAGTTTAAGCACCTTAACTTCCGCCAAGCAATCCGTTTTGGCGCCATGCTTCATAAACCACAATCGCTACCGTATTGGAGAGATTCAAACTACGACTGCTATCTTGCATCGCTAGGCGAACTTGATTAGGCGTTTGAATTGAGCTTCTGACTTCTTCGGCAATGCCTTTGGTTTCTGAGCCAAAAACAAAATAATCTTCTGGTAAATATTTGCCATCATGAAATTTTCCAGACCCCTTAGTCGTCAATGCAAAAATACGATCAGGTTTGGGAGTTTCATCAATTAGAAATTGCGCCCAGTTTTTGTGAACCTTTACTTTTGCGAACTCGTGATAGTCCAGTCCCGCTCTGCGAAGTTTGGCATCCTCCATGGGGAAGCCGAGGGGTTCAATGAGGTGTAGCTTTGCACCCGTGTTTGCGCAGAGGCGAATGATGTTGCCTGTATTGGGCGGAATTTCTGGTTCGAATAAAACAATGTTAAACATGCTCTGATCTTTGTGATGGACGAAGTGTTCTCAGTACAACCCAATTAATAACACGAGACACACCATTGTCCTTCAATACGCGGGCAATTTCATTTAAAGTTGCCCCGCTGGTCATGACATCATCAAACACAATGACTGAGGCAGACTCTATCTGAGCCTGATACTGAAGGTTGATATAAAACATGTCTTTAATAGCTGTCTGACGATTAGCGCGGTTCTCATTGGCTTGATGCTGAGCGTGGTGGTGGCGCTTCAAGATATGTGGATTCTTACGAATGTGTTTGTCGCAGTCAATCCGCCTAGCCAATTCCCAGCTTTGATTAAAACCTCTGGCGCATAGTTTTTCCTGGCTCAATGGTACTGGCAGAAGATAGTCTGCGCGCGCGGTTATTAAGCCTTTTGCAAGCAGAGCATTCCATGCCGAAGCTAGGCCATGTGCACATGCAAGTCGACGCTGATATTTCAATTGATGTAAAGCAGGTTGCAGTCTGCCATCGTATCGATCGAGGCAGTAAGTTTCATCAAAGTGGGGTGGGTTAGTGATGCACTCTCGACAACGTTTTTCTTTCACCTCTTTTGCTGTAAGGGTGAGGCCGCATTGCATGCAGCACTCGTAATTTGATAATTGATCTGACTGCAGTTGGATTAAGCACTTCAGGCAGAGAGTGTGTTGCTGAAATACTCCGCAAACAATGCATGAGCTTGGTAATAGGTGAGAACAAAGTGATTGAAAAATATTCTCTATTGCGCGCATGGGCCGCTGAGTATACTGAGCCAATGACCCAATCAATCAGATGGCTTCAGGATGAAATTGCAGCTCGCATGCTGCAAAAATTAGATATCGTGAAGTTAGATGCAAAAGATGTCCTGTTGATTCCAGATTTCCCTGGAGCGCATGCCCCTTTTCTGACAAAACGTTTTCCGGGAATTCGTTTTTATAGTGCGCCAGAAAGCGAGCTATCTGGTTTTGATTTACTGAAACTGAGGGTGTCTCGTTTTTGGAATTCAAGAATGAAGTCGGCATCCCAGATTTCTCTTGATGACTACAAGAAAACAGGCCGCATTAATCTCCCTAGTAATTCTGTAGATTTAGTAGTCAGCGTTCTCTTGATTCAGGACTTGGCTGATCCGAAGCATTTCTTGCAAGAGTGCTGGCGAGTGCTTAAAGAGGGTGGATTGCTGACATTGAGTTATTTGGGCCCCGATACCGCCAAAGAACTTAACTCAGAACTTTTGGCGCAGCCATTACCGCTTCAAAAATTAGCCAGTCCCTGGGATATGCACGATATGGGGGATGCCCTGCTGGGCGAGCGTTTTTCAGATCCAGTTATGGATATGGAGTTCTTAAACTTGGATTACGACTCCGATGCACTTTTATTAGCTGATGCTAGAGCCCTCAATTTGCTTGTTTCCGAAGATCAAGATCCCCCTCAATGCGCCCAATTACCCAAAAAACTGACCTTAGAGGTGGTTTATGGGCATGCCTGGGCTTTAGGTAAGCACCTTGCCAAGGCCCAAGATCATGTCGCCTATATTGATCTAAATCAAATCGGACGCAAGACTAGGAGTGATTCTGCTTAAGTGTAAGTGCTCACTATCTTTTAAACCATTGCCAAGATTGAGGCAGGCCTGGTTAACCCGGTTTGTTGTTGAGCTTAATTAACCCTATAATCACCGCTGGAAGTATTGGCTTGATACCGCTTTTTTGGGCTTTCTGGAGCTATATGGCTACAGAAGTTCACGACAATAAACAGAGAATAAGATGAATTTATTTGGAAAAGTCACTAGGGCTTCGCTCTATTTAGTAGCAGCCTTCGGCACTGCAATTGCACAGGCAGCTGAAAATATGCCAGGCGGCCCAGCTGTCAATCAATTGAATTTTGCCGCTCCAGCGACAAAAATCATGCAAGAAATCCATTGGTTGCATTGGATGATGTTGATTATTTGCGCGCTCATTTTTATTGGCGTTTTTGGGGTGATGTTCTATTCCATCCTGAAGCACCGCAAATCATTAGGTGCTAAGTCTGCCTCTTTCCACGAAAGCACTACTGTTGAGATCATTTGGACAGTTATTCCATTGTTGATCGTTATCGGCATGGCTTTGCCAGCAACAAAAACTGTTGTAGCAATGAAAGACACCACTAACTCTGACATCACTATTAAGACCACTGGTTATCAGTGGAAATGGGGTTACGACTACATCAAAGGTGAGGGTGAAGGCATTAGTTTCTTATCCACCATGTCTACTTCACGTGAAGCTATCAATAATCTGGCTCCTAAATCAAATACCTATTTGATGGAAGTCGACAACGAGATGGTTGTACCTGTTGGCAAAAAGATTCGCATCATTACTACAGCGAATGATGTAATTCATTCATGGACTATCCCGGCATTTGGCGTTAAGCAAGATGCGATCCCTGGTTTTGTTCGTGATGCTTGGTTCCGCGCTGACAAGATCGGTACCTATCGCGGCCAGTGTTCTGAGTTGTGCGGTGCTGAGCACGCCTTTATGCCTATCGTGGTCAATGTAGTCTCACAAGAGGACTACACCAAGTGGGTGGCAGAGAAGAAAAAAGAAATGGGTGGGGCATCTGATGACCCTACTAAGGTTTACACCTTGGATGAGCAAAAAGAGCGCGGCGCTAAAGTTTATGCAGCCAATTGCGCAGCTTGCCATCAGCCTAACGGCAAGGGTGCAGGCACATTCCCAGCGCTTGATGGCAGCAAAGTAGTGCTTGGACCAAAAGCTGGTCAATACAACATTCTTATCAATGGTAAGGGCGCGATGCCGAAGTGGGCTGGTGTAATTTCAGATGGCGATATTGCTGCCGTGATGACATATACCCGCAATGCTTGGGGCAATAAAACGGGCGAGATTATTCAGACCCAAGATATTGTTTCTGCACGTGCTGGCAAGTAATTTATTTATTAATACAGATCAAACTAAACCGGAGTAATCCATGAGCACAGTCTCTACCACCCACGATCACGCACACGACCACGCGCATGATGATCACACGCCACATGGTTGGCGTCGTTGGTTGTTTGCAACCAACCACAAAGACATCGGCACGATGTATCTGATCTTCTCATTCGTCAGCTTATTGGCTGGTGGTGTGATGGCGCTGGGTATTCGTTTGGAATTGTTCCAACCGGGTTTGCAATTCTTGCGCCCTGAGTTCTTTAATCAGTTAACCACCATGCACGGTTTAGTAATGGTGTTCGGCGCGATCATGCCGGCATTCGTTGGATTTGCGAACTGGATGATTCCTCTGCAAATCGGCGCATCCGATATGGCTTTTGCTCGTATGAATAACTTTAGCTTCTGGATTCTTCCGGTAGCGGCTTGCTTGTTGTTTGGTTCATTCTTAGCTCCTGGCGGTGCACCTGCTGGTGGTTGGACTTTGTATGCTCCATTGACCTCACAAATGGGCCCAGGCTTAGACATGGGTATTTTTGCACTCCACTTATTGGGTGCTTCTTCCATCATGGGCTCGATTAACATCATCGTGACCATCTTGAACATGCGCGCTCCCGGCCTGACATTGATGAAGATGCCAATGTTCTGTTGGACTTGGTTGATTACTGCTTATTTGTTGATTGCTGTAATGCCTGTATTGGCTGGTGCAATCACTATGGTTCTTACAGATCGTCATTTCGGTACTTCTTTCTTCTCCGCAGTTGGCGGTGGTGACCCAATCATGTTCCAGCATATTTTCTGGTTCTTTGGTCACCCAGAGGTGTACATCATGATTCTTCCAGCATTCGGAATTGTGAGTGAGATCATCCCTGCGTTCTCCAGAAAAACCTTGTTTGGCTATAGCTCAATGGTTTATGCGACTGCATCTATTGCGATCTTGTCATTTATTGTTTGGGCTCACCACATGTTTGCAACTGGTATGCCTGTAACTGGCCAGTTGTTCTTCATGTACGCCACAATGTTGATCGCTGTTCCAACTGGTGTGAAGATTTTCAACTGGGTCGCAACTATGTGGAAAGGTTCGATGACTTTCGAAACTCCAATGTTGTGGGCTGTTGGTTTTATTTTCGTATTCACAATGGGTGGTTTTACAGGCTTGATCTTGGCAATGGCTCCAATTGATATTGGTGTGCAAGATACCTATTACGTTGTTGCTCACTTCCACTATGTATTAGTAGCAGGCTCATTGTTTGCAATGTTTGCTGGCTTCTACTACTGGTGTCCAAAGTGGACTGGCTATATGGCCAATGAAACTCGCGGCAAGATCCATTTCTGGACTTCCATGATTTTCTTCAACGTAACGTTCTTCCCAATGCATTTCTTGGGCTTGGCAGGTATGCCACGTCGTTATGCTGATTACCCAACCCAGTTTGCTGATTTCAATATGGTTGCCTCTATTGGCGCACTCGGTTTTGGTTTGTCCCAAGTTTATTTCTTACTCTTTGTTGTCTTGCCGGCTTACAACGGCAAAGGCGAAAAAGCGCCAATGAAACCATGGGATGGTGCCAAAGGTTTGGAGTGGACTGTGCCTTCACCAGCACCGCACCATACATTTGAAACTCCTCCTAATGCTGCAGAGTTAAATGCTGCAGGAATCTAAAGTAGCCGCACACAAATCCCAATCTGCCAGTAATCGCAGATTGGGTTTTATCCTTTTAAGCGTAGCTATCGTGTTCTTTATCGGTATTTTGCTTAAGCGGAGCGTGCTGGGTTAAGGCCCTTATTCAATATGTCTGCTATTGCTTCTATTAACCGCCAAATCTTACTCAAGCTATTGATCGCTTCAGTAATGATGTTTGGTTTTGGTTACGCATTGGTGCCGATGTATAAAGCATTGTGTGAGGTGACTGGTATTAATGTGGTCACTAGTAAGAATGACTACGGTATCCGAGCTTACAGTGCAAACAAGGTTGGCAATACCCAGGTCGACTATTCCCGTAAGGTAACTATCGAGTTTGACTCTAATAGTCGCGGCCCATTTACGTTTCGTCCAGTAAAGAACTTTTTAGAAGTACATCCAGGTGAGATGACAGAAATTGTCTACGAAGTCACAAACAATTTGAATCGCCCTGTAGAAGCCCAAGCAATTCCAAGTTATGCGCCTAAAAGCGCTATGGAGTTCTTTACCAAATTGGAGTGTTTTTGTTTTCAGCAGCAAACCTTGGCGGCTCATGAAATGAAGAAGATGCCGGTAGTGTTTGTGATTGATGCGGGACTTCCTGCTGATGTGAAAACCATTACCTTGTCTTACACCTTCTTTGAGTTAGGCGTTGGTCAGCAGCCAGCAGGCTCAACAACCCCTAAATCGAAATCGGTGTCATGACTAAGAAAAGTACTTTTATGCAATCTATGATCGCCGTCTTGTGGGCTTTTTTGGGTGTGCGTAAAAAATCAGGATTGCAGGAAGATGTAGCTTCATTAAGTTTTGTCCACATTATTATTGCGGGAGTATTAGGCGCCTTGATTTTTATGGGTGTACTCCTTTTGATAGTTAAAGCAGTTGTGTCCCATTGATTATTTTTTGATTGAATAGAGAGAATAAGATGTCATCCAATTCAACCCCTTACTATTTCGTTCCTGGACTATCCAGTCATCCAGCATCAGCAGCTCTAGGTTTGCTTGCTTTTGGCGCTGGTATGTCTGGTTGGGTAAACCATGCAGCTTGGGGCGGCCCAGTAACTGCAGTAGGCGTCCTCTGGGTTTTGTTTGTTCTCTACAACTGGTTTGGCGACACGATTGCTGAGTCTAACTCCGGTAAAAACGGCGTCAACGTTGATATCTCTTATCGCTGGTCGATGGCTTGGTTCATCTTCTCTGAGATTATGTTCTTCGGTGCGTTCTTTGCAGCATTGTTCTATGCACGCAATATTGCGATGCCTTGGATGGGTGATGTAGAGAGCAAATTACTCTGGCCTAACTTCACAGCAGTTTGGCCTAACGACGGTCCTGCAGGTTTAGTTGAGAAATTTACAACTATGGGCCCATGGCCAATCCCAACCATTAATACTTTGTTGCTCTTGAGCTCAGGTGTAACAGTTACTTATGCTCACCATGCTCTTCGTGAAAATCACATGAAGAAAGCTATCAATGGTTTGGCTGCAACGGTTGGTCTTGGCATCATCTTCTTGGGCTTTCAGATGTATGAGTACTACCATGCGTACCATGCCCTGAACTTGAAGTTGACTTCAGGTGTTTATGGTTCAACCTTCTTTATGTTGACTGGCTTCCATGGCTTCCACGTATTCTTGGGTGGCTTGATGTTGGCGATTGTGTTGCGTCGAATGATTCGTGGTGACTTCACTGCTGAAAACCACTTTGCGTTTGAAGGCGCTGCTTGGTACTGGCACTTCGTCGACGTTGTCTGGCTCGGCCTCTACATCGCTGTTTACTGGATGTAAGGAAATAAAAAATCGGGGCGTTAAGCCCCGATTTGTTTTGAGTCACTGCTTTTATATTGCTTAGTTTGCTCCCACCCGAACACCGGTGGCTTCAATATAGCCAAAGTAGTGGGCAATCAATATGCCAAGAAACAGTACTATTGAAAGTCCGATACGAAGCATGAGAGACTGAACCATTCTTGAGCTACCGCCCTTATCCTTCATCATGAAGTAGAGAGCAGAGCCTAAGCTTCCTACAATCATTAGCAGTGCAACTGGAATAATCCATTTCATCTCAAAATACCCCTGTGAATATGTTTTCTAGCTTAATTACTAGTCGTATAGTCGCTACTTTATCAGCCCTGCTGGTGATTTTGGTGGGCTGTGGTGCTGGTATTTGGCAGTTGAATCGGGCAGATCAAAAGATTCGCTTGGGTGATTCTCTGGCTTCCAAACTGCAAATGCCTGTACTCAATGCTAATGCCGATAGCTTGAGCTTAGAGCAGGCTTCAGAGCGCCGTATTCTTGCCCGTGGCCGTTTTCTACCAGCTGAGGCTATTTGGCTGGATAACCGCCCTCGTCCTATTCCGGAAGGTGGGGCTGGCAGTGCGGGGCAGTCTGGCTTTTATGTCATGATGCCTTTGAAATTAGAGGGTCAGGATGCTGTTGTTTGGGTCAATCGAGGCTGGGCTCCCCGGAATAACGAAAATCGCACTGAGCTACCTCCAGTCAAGACTGCAGATGAAGTAGTGACTGTCGAGGGTGTTGCCTTTGCTCACCCTGGAAGGGTTTATGAATTAGGGCAAACAGGCGATACGAAATCGAGCCCTAGAATTGAGCAAAATTTTGATTTAGCGCTCGAGGCCCAAAGTCATGGGTGGAAGCAGTTGCCATTTATTGTTCGTGAATCCGATTCAGCCAAAAAAGATGGTTTAGTCAGAAATTGGCCCTCTCCAACAAATGGAGTCGATCGCCATTATGCTTATGCCTTTCAGTGGTTTGCTTTGGCATTAGCTGGATTTTTATTTTGGCTCATCAATGGGCTTATGAAATATCGGCGAGAGCTTGCTGTGAATGGAGATAGAGTGTGAGTGATAAAGAGTTATTAATCCCAGCTTCGCAAATGGATTCCTCGGCAATTAATGCGCAGACTCGCCGCGGTCGTCTGCAGATGCTATTTTTATTGCTTGCATGTGCAGCGCCAGTAATTGCCTCCTATTTCGCTTATTACGTCTTTAAGCCAGAGGGAGGGAAAACAAATTTCGGAACCCTGGTTCAGCCTGTGCAAGATGTGAATCCTGCTTGGTTTGATATACCTTTTAATGGCAAGTGGACTTTATTAGTGGCTAGACCCGCTGGTGAATGCACCATTAAAAATGAGTCTTGCCTTGAGGCTTTATTTTTGATGCGTCAGTTGCGTATTGCAGTCGGTCGCGAGAGTAGTCGTGTTCAGTTAGTTTGGGTGAACACGGATGGTAAGCCAGTAGACCCAGAAGTCTTGTTGGCCTACGACCAAAAGACTGCAGGATTTCAGATACTGAGTTTGCCAGCAGATCCTAAGTTGAGGTCTGAGTTTGATGCTTGGCTTAATCGCGATGGTGCAGGTCAGAAGATTCAGTTGATCGATCCAAGTCCGGCGAAGATGATGGTTTTCCCAGTGACGAATTCTCCAAAAGAATTTGGCAGTATTAAAAAAGATCTCGAGAAACTACTGCGCCTCAATCGTAAGGGTGAACAATTGCAATGAGTAGTTTGTTATTGCTTGCGGAGTTAGCTGCAATTGCAATTGTCTTTGCGGGTCTGCCTTTGGTATATCTCTGGACTAGACCGGGCTACAGCTTTTTCAAAAAGCTCAATTGGGTTTTGGTCTTTATGACTTTCGACCTCATTGTCTTTGGTGCCTTTACCCGTCTAACAGATTCTGGCTTGGGTTGTCCTGATTGGCCTGGTTGCTATGGCACATCAAACCCATGGCATGCGATCGGCGAGATACAACTGGCTGAAGCCAATATGCCTACTGGCCCTGTGACCGTGATCAAGGCCTGGATTGAAATGATTCACCGTTATTTGGCAATGACAGTAGGAGCCTTGATTTTGATTCAGGTGGGCTTAGCTTTCAGTAAGCTAAAGAGCTTAGGCATGAAACCTTTTTTGGGTAGCCTGGGCTTACTGATTTTGGTATGTGTTCAGGGAGCGTTTGGTGCTTGGACAGTGACACTCAAATTGCAACCTATCATTGTGACCATCCACTTGATGCTGGCTTTAGTTTTGCTGGCTTGTTTAACGGCTTATGCGCAGCAAGAGTGGGAGGAGAAATCCTCTTCAGCAATGCGCTTTGAGCCCAAGCCACTTTCTGCGAAGCTGCTCTTACTTGCCGCGATGACTCTCTGTGTGCAAATATTCCTGGGTGCATGGGTGAGCACAAATTACGCGGTATTGGCCTGCCCTGATTTTCCGACTTGCATGGGAGCGCTTTTGCCAGAAACCGATTGGCAAGAGGGCTTTACTCTTTGGCGTGCGCTGGGCCTGAATGCTCAAGGTGAATCTATTTCTCCAGTTGCCTTGCAAACAATTCATTGGGCGCATCGTGCGTTTGCTGTAGTTGCTATTGCAGCTCTCAGTCTATTGGGAGTGAGCGCTCTTCAGTTAAGTAATTCTGCATTATCTGGAATGGGCAAGATTGCCAAGTTATTGCTGGGCTTATTAATTCTTCAAGCCCTGACAGGCATTTCCAATGTAGTTTTCCAGTGGCCGCTCCTTGCTGCCTTGATGCACACTGGCGGTTCCGCAGCTTTGGTGTTCTGTTTGGTTCGCCTGACTCAGTGGTCCTCATGGAGTGCCCCCGTTCATATTAAGATGGTTAAATCATTATGAGTAGCCCCACCCCTTCCGCACCTGTAGCGATGCCGCGTTGGCGTCAATACTGGGTGCTTACCAAGCCCCGCGTCACTCAGCTGGCAGTGTTCTGTGCAGTCATTGGGATGTTTTTGGCTACTCCTGGCATGGTTCCTTATCCGGTTCTGATTGGCGGCATTGTTGGAATATGGTTATTGGCTGGCGCTGCTTTTGCAATGAACTGTTTGATTGAACAGGCTGTTGATGCAAAGATGAAGCGTACCTCTTGGAGGCCATCTGCAACAGGTGAAGTAACACCTTTTCACATTACTATTTTTTCGATTGTTCTCGGCAGTTTGGGAATGGTCATCTTATGGAACTTCTGCAACCCATTAACGATGTGGCTCACAGTGGCAACTTTTGTTGGTTACGCCGTGATTTATACCTGGTTACTTAAACCTGCCACACCACAGAACATTGTGATTGGTGGATTATCTGGCGCAATGCCGCCGGCTCTAGGTTGGGCGGCAGTCACGAATAGCCTATCTGCAGAAGCCTGGCTCTTAGTGCTGATTATTTTTGTATGGACGCCACCGCACTTTTGGGCGCTCGCCCTATATCGTCGTGATGACTATGTGCAAAGTGGTTTGCCGATGCTACCAGTGACTCATGGTGAGCGCTTTACCCTGCTCAACATTTTGCTATACACCTTGATCTTGATTGCTGCTACTTTGCTGCCGTATATCTACGGCATGAGTGGGCTGGTGTATTTAGTCTCTGCAATCATTTTAGGTCTGATGTTCTTGGCTTATGTGATCGCTTTATTTGTTTCTTATAGTGATGAGTTAGCGAAGAAAACATTCCGTTTTTCGATTACGTATTTATCTCTGCTGTTTGCAGCGCTATTGATCGATCACTACTTCATTTGAGACGAATATGAATTTATCAAAACTTTCTATGCGTATTGCACGCATTTTGACTTTGTCGCTCATTGGTATTGCGTTGCTAGCTTGTAGCCCTAAGCCGAGCTTTAAGAATGTCGACATCACTGGCAGCAAGGCGTTTGGTACTGACTTTAGCTTGCTTGATCCCGATGGGAAAGTGAGGACCTTGGCTGACTTTAAAGGCAAGGCAGTTGTGATGTTCTTTGGTTATACGCAGTGCCCAGATATTTGTCCTACAACGCTAACCGAGATGCAGCAGGTCATGACCCTATTAGGCCCTCAGGCTGATAAGGTACAGGTACTGTTTGTAACAGTGGATCCTGAGCGAGATAGTGCAAGCATTCTGAAACAGTATGTTCCTGCATTTGATTCACGCTTTTTGGGGCTGCGTCCAGCAGATGAAGCTGCTTTAGAAAAGGTCACCAAAGACTTCAAGATTTATTACAAGAAGGTCCCCGGTACGAGTCCTGGTTCATACACCATGGATCACACAGCAGGGAGCTATGCTTTTGATCCAGAGGGGCATTTGCGCCTTTACATCAAGCATGCGCAAGGTGCTGAGACCTTGGCGCAAGACTTGAAGGAACTGCTGAAGTAAAAACTGAGAGGAGAAGACTGCTTACGCAGCTTCTGTTTGTAAGAGGCTGCGCATCTTCTTGAGAGCAGCAGTCTCAATCTGACGAACACGCTCTGCAGAGATGCCATATTCACTGGCGAGATCATGCAATGTTTTTGTGCCATTGCCATCCGCATCCATTGCTAACCAACGTGATTGCACAATGTTACGGCTACGTTCATCTAAAGCCATGAGCGCTTGATCAAGTTGTGGGCCATGCAATGCATCAGTTGCAGCAGCAGCCATCATCTCAGTAGGTTCTTGACTGTTATCAGCCAACCATTGAATTGGTGCATAGGCTGACTCATCATCATTGTCATCACCCTCTAGAGCAACATCGCCACCAGCAAGACGCATTTCCATTTCTTTAACGTCAGAGCCTTTGACATCCAAAGCCTTGGCTAGTGCCTCAACTTCATTTGGTGTTAAGGCAGCCAAAGTAGGTTTGTTGCTACGTAAGTTAAAGAACAATTTACGTTGCGCTTTAGTTGTTGCAACTTTGACTAAGCGCCAGTTCTTGAGGATGTACTCATGAATCTCTGCCTTAATCCAATGGATTGCGTAAGAGACTAAGCGCGCACCTTGGTTAGGGTCATAGCGTTTTACAGCCTTCATCAAGCCGATATTGCCTTCTTGAATGAGGTCGGCATGCGGAATGCCATAGCCTAAATATTGACGTGCAACAGACACTACCAAGCGCAGGTGTGAGAGAACCAAAGTTTTTGCGGCATCCACATTTTCAGTGCGACGAAATTCTTGCGCGAGGTGAAGTTCTTCAGCGGCGCTGAGCATAGGTACGCGATTAACGTACGAGATATAAGAGTCGAGTGTGCCAACCCCAAGGGAAGGCAACATCGGAAAGGCAAGCGAAGCCGCAGCAGTCTGCGCTGCTGGCAATGTTTGCCTTGCTTGCAATTGCGGTTTGTATGCTTTCTTTTGAACCATTTTCTTTTTATATATTTTAGGTATTAATAGACTTCTATTTTAGCACTCTTGTCAAGAGAGTGCTAATGGTTTTTTACTTCTATAAGTCTATGATTTAATTGAATAATTCAGAAGAATATTGGGCGGCTGTAAAGGGGGCTAAATCATCAATTCCCTCACCTTTGCCTAAAGCTAAAACCGCTGGTTTTGGTCCATCGCTGAGGGTGTGGGCTAGCGCGCAGATGACCCCGCCTTTAGCAGTGCCATCCAACTTTGTCACGATTAGGGCGGAAAGCCCTAGGGCAGCATGAAAGGCCTTTACTTGGCTTAAACCGTTTTGACCAGTATTGCCATCAAGAACAAGCAAAGTCTGGTGAGGCGCCCCAGGAAGGGCCTTGCCGATGACTCTTTTGACCTTCTTCAGTTCCTCCATGAGATGGTCTTGAGTCGCAAGTCTGCCGGCGGTATCAATAATCAAAATATCGCTCTTACGAGACATCGCCGCGTGAATGGCATCGTGTGCCACTGCTGCTGCATCGCCACTCTCTTGCATGATGACGTCGACTTGATTGCGGCCACCCCATTCAAGAAGCTGGTTACGTGCTGCTGCGCGGAAAGTATCACCAGCTGCCAGTAAAACGGATTTACCTTGTGATTGAAAGAGTTTGCAGAGTTTGCCGATGGTAGTAGTCTTGCCCGCACCATTAACGCCAATTACTAGCCACACCTCTGGTGTGGTCTTTTGCTCATGCACGAACAAGGGATTGGGGTTTGGCTCCAGAGTCTTTAAGAGACTTGCTACCTCATGGATGAGCAGTTGCTTGAGATCTTCTGGGCTACTAGCCTTTTCTGATTTAGCAGCTTTACGCAGTTTGCTGATCAATTGTTCAGTCGTGGGAAGACCCACATCACTCAGAATGAGAGATTCTTCTAAGGTATCAAACCAGGCTTCATCAGTCTGATTGGATTTGAATAGGGATCCGAGGGTTTTACGTAGGCCGAACATAATCGATACAATTTAATCCTTGCATCTTATCAATTAAATACTTGGGATAGGTGATCTTACAGATGCGCTCCACTTTATTGCGTTTTTCTTTCTCTTTGATGCTCTGCTGCTCCAGCGCCTGGGCAGCTACAGACGCAAGTCAAGCAAATACCCATGAGTTTCAACTTTCTAACGGTCTTAAGTTGATTGTGCGAGAGGATCATCGGGCGCCGACGGTTGCGCATATGGTTTGGTACCGAGCTGGCTCTATGGATGAGGTCAATGGTAAGACTGGTGTAGCCCATGTTCTTGAGCACATGATGTTTAAGGGTACAGACAAGGTCAAGTCAGGAGAGTTCTCTCGCTTAGTGGCAGCAGTAGGCGGTCGAGAAAATGCTTTCACCTCTCGCGATTACACGGCCTATTTTCAGCAGGTAGAAAAGTCCAAGCTAGATGATGTGATGAAGCTAGAGGCTGATCGCATGTCTAACCTTAACTTTGATGATGCAGAGTTTTTGAAAGAAATTCAGGTGGTGATGGAAGAGCGTCGCCTACGTACCGAAGACAATCCAAGTAGCTTGCTAAATGAATCACTCATGGCTACTGCATACATGAGTTCACCTTATCGGCATCCGGTAGTGGGATGGATGAATGACCTAGTCAATATGAAAGCTGCTGATGCACGTGATTGGTATCGCAGTTGGTACAAGCCTAACAACGCTACAGTTGTTATTGCAGGTGACGTTGACCCTAAAGCTATTTTGCAGGCAGTAGAAAAATATTATGGAGTCGCTTCTGCAAGAGCGTTGCCTGAACGTAAACCACAGATTGAGCCACCACAAAAAGGCATTAAGCGGGTGCAGGTCAAAGCGCCAGCAGATAGCGCACAGCTTGCAATGGCATGGAAGGTTCCCAAGTTACAAGTGGGCAAGTTAGAAGATGATGAGCCGTATGCCTTGGAGTTGTTGGCCGCAGTCCTAGATGGTTATGACAACGCCCGCTTGAATCGCACTCTGGTTAAGCAAGAGCGGGTTGTCAATGATGTGGGCGTGGGTTACGACATGATCTCAAGAGGACCGGAACTCTTTTTAATTAGCACCAGTATGGCTAAGGGCAAAACAGTAGAGCAGGCTGAGGGCAGTATTCGGAAGGCTTTAAAAGAAATTGTCGATAAGGGAATTCTGGAGTCAGAGCTCAAGCGCATCAAGGTGCGCATTTTGTCCGATCAAATCTATAAGCGCGATTCAATCTTTGGTCAGGCAATGGAAATCGGCAGCACGGAGATGGCTGGATTCTCATGGCGAGATATTGATGTGATGTTGGAGAAGATGCAGACCATCACTCCCGCACAAGTACAAGCCGTTGCAAAAAAATATTTAGTCGATGAAGGCTTGACAGTTGCAGTGCTAGATCCGCAGGCACGTCAATCCAATGAGAGTAAGCAAGGAGACAATCGTGCTGCTAAATAAATTAATCAAGCAAATTAGTCTTGTATTCGCTCTGATAGCTGGGGTCAGTACCTCCGCCTATGCGATATTGCCGATTGAAAAACTAGAGTCCGTCAAGGGCGCGCAAGCCTACCTCGTTCAAACTAAAGCGTTGCCGATGGTAGATATTGAAATCAGTATTGATGCTGGCGATCGTTATGATCCAGCGGCAAAGAGCGGCTTAGCAACAGTAGTTGGTCAGCTGATGAACTATGGCGCTAAGTCTGAAAAAGGTTTACTGACTGAGGCGCAGATTGCTGATGAGATTGCCGACTTGGGTGCAAACCTTGGTGTTTCTGTCAGCGGTGAGCGTGCCGCCATGCGTATTCGGACTTTGAGTCGCAAAGATTTGCGTGATCGCGCTGTTCAATTGGCGTCGGCGATGTTGAGTGCGCCTACTTATGATGCCAAAATCCTGGCGCGTGAGAAGCAGAGAATGACTACTGCATTGCTCGAAGCAGAGACAAAGCCCGAGTCTGTTTTGGATCGCCGTTTTAGAAAATCGGTTTATGGGAATTATCCGTTAGCTAATTCTCCAACAGTGCAAAGTATTGCCAATATCAGCGCAACTGACTTGCAGCAGTTTCATAAACAGTTTTACTGCGGCGATCGAATGATTGTCAGCATCGTGGGCGATGTGAGCAAAGCAGAGGCAGCTGAAATTGTTCAGGGTTTATTGCAAAGAGTGCCTCAGTCTGGTCCTGCTATTGCCAAGTTGCCAGAGTTTGAGCGTTCACCAGTTGAGCCTTTAAGTCAACGCGAAGTCACCATTCCATTTGATTCGCAGCAAGCGCATATCGCCATGGGTATGACTGCGGTAACCCGGAGTAATCCTGATTATTTTCCATTGCTAGTCGGAAACTATATCTTAGGCGGCGGTGGCTTTGTATCCCGTCTCATGTCAGAGGTTCGAGAAAAGCGCGGTCTCGCCTATAGCGTATTCAGTTACTTTGCTCCCGGTAAGGATGCGGGAATATTTCAGGCGGGCTTGCAAACCAAGAATGATCAGGCAGCTCTGGCGCTAGAGGTGATGAGCTCTTCCATTGCGCAATTTATTGCTGATGGACCCGCACAATCTGAGCTCGATGCCGCTAAAGCAAATTTGATTAATGGCTACCCCTTGAGAATTGATAACAATCGCAAGTTGCTGGATAACGTTTCCTCAATTGCCTGGAACAATTTGCCTCTCGATACGATGGAGGTATGGACTAAGCAAGTGGAAGCGGTCAGCCTTGAGCAAGTAAAGGCAGCGTTCCAAAAATACTTAGCCATGGATCGAATGAAGATCGTGGTCTTGGGGGCTAAAAATAAATAAGCCAGTTAAGTCCGCTGTGCCAGGCAAGCGTTCCGAGCTCCCTCAGAAAATCCGCATTATTGGTGGAGTGTGGCGTAGTCGTTTGCTGAGTGTGTTGGATCTATCTGGTCTACGCCCCACCACAGATCGTGTTCGTGAAACTTTATTTAATTGGCTCGGGCAGGATCTAGTGGGTTTGAAGTGCTTGGATTTGTTTGCCGGTACCGGAGTTTTAGGTTTTGAAGCAGCCTCACGACATGCTCATTCAGTGACCTTGCTAGAACAAGATAAGAAGGCCTATTCAAAGCTTTTGGCAAACTTTGCTTTGCTTCAGTCATCTCCCGCTCCCGGAGTGGTCGAAATTTTGCACCGAGATAGTTTGGAGTTTTTAAAGCAACAAGCCGATCGTTCAAGCAATCTGATTTTTATAGATCCACCCTTTCAAGAAGAGGGCTTATTAAACCAAGCGCTGATAGAGGCTGCTCGCGTTTGCGATGACAGCGCTGGCGGGGGGATTTACGTGGAGTTTCCGGCCAGTCGCTCTCGTGAGCAGATTGAGGCTTTAGTGCCGGACTGGCATTGTGGAAAATACTTAGAGGCTGGGCAGGTAAAAGCTTGTCTATTTCGCTCGAAGAGGGACTAAACTCTTGCCTGTAGCCGAAAAAGCCTTAGGAGCGTTATGACTGTAGCTGTATACCCCGGAACATTTGATCCCTTTACTCGTGGTCACGAGGACTTGGTGCGTCGCGCCTCAAGCATTTTTGGTGAACTGATTGTTGGTGTGGCTGATAGTCGTAGCAAACGCCCTTTCTTTAATTTAGAAGAACGCATTGAAATCGCCAAAGAAGTGCTCGGTCATTATTCCAATGTAAAGATTGTTGGCTTTACAGGCTTATTAAAAGACTTTGCGCGTGAGCACAATGCGCGTGTGATTGTGCGTGGTTTGCGCGCAGTATCTGATTTTGAATATGAGTTTCAGATGGCCGGCATGAATCGCTATTTATTGCCTGATGTTGAAACACTATTCCTTACGCCATCCGATCAATATCAGTTTATCTCCGGTACCTTTGTGCGTGAGATTGCTTCAATGGGCGGAGATGTGAGTAAGTTCGTATTTCCATCCGTAGAAAAGTGGTTGGTCAAAAAGATCGAAGCGAACAAGAGCAAAGAGTAAGGCTGGTAGGTAAACAAGATGGCTTTAATGATTACGGACGAATGCATCAACTGCGATGTATGTGAGCCTGAATGTCCGAATGATGCCATCTACATGGGTCTAGAGATCTATGAGATTGATCCCAATAAATGCACTGAGTGTGTGGGGCACTACGATGCGCCACAGTGTCAGCAGGTTTGCCCAGTAGACTGTATTCCACTCAACCCCGCATTCTCAGAAAATCAAACGCAACTCATGGCGAAGTATCAAGCCTTAACTGCTGCCAAAAAAGCCCTAGCTACAAAGTAGCGCGCTAATTCGTTTTTGAATGCAACTCCAGCATTGCTGACTGAGTGTCACCCTTCATAAATAATCCGAGAATTTTTAAGCCATCCTCAATACTGGCATCAATCTGTTTTTGCTCTGCCTGTAAAGGCCTTCTCAATACATAGTCGGCAACATCCATTACGCGCGCGCCTTCCGCAGCAAGATCTCGAGGGTGACCAATACCTAGGCGCAGACGCCAGTATTCAGGCGTTCCTAGGTGAGCTTGTATATCTTTCAAGCCGTTGTGCCCACCAGTGCCACCACCGAGCTTGATACGGGCTGTACCGGGCTTGAGATCAAGCTCATCTTGTACTACCAGCACATCTTTGGATGTAATTTTATGGAAGCGACACAGAGCCCCTACAGCTTGACCGCTGAGGTTCATATAAGTGCTGGGCTTAAGTAAGAAAAGATCTTCACCTTCCCATTTAGCCTTTGCTACTTTCCCATGAAAACGTTTTTCAGCTTCAAAGCGGGTGCTCAATTGTTTTGCAAGGGCGTCAACAAACCAAAAGCCAGCATTGTGCCGATCTTCTATGTGTTCTTCGCCAGGATTACCGAGGCCAACAATTAATTTAGTCATGATGAGTGCTTAAGGATAAAAGCATTTCCGCAAAAAAGAAAACCCGCTTGTAAGCGGGCTTCCTCTGTCGCAAAGATAAGGCTTAAGTAATTAAGCTTTGTCCTTTGGAGCTTCAGCAGCAGGAGCCGCAGCAGCTGCAGCAGGAGCAGGTTCAGTATCGGCAGATTTCACTGCTGGGATACGTGCGTTAGCTAATACTGGGTTCTCTTGCTCAATATGCAATACCAAAGTAACGCCTTTTGGCAATGCGATATCTTTAGCGTGGATACCATGACCAACTTCAATCTTGTTCAGATCCACTTCAATGAACTCTGGCAAGTCTGCTGGCAAGCAAGAAACTTCCAATTCAGTTGAGATGTGGCTGATTACAGCGCCTTGCAATTTCACTGCAGCTGAAGTCTCAGCATTGATGAAGTGCAATGGAACGCGCATATGAACTTTTTCAGTCGCAGAAACGCGCTGGAAGTCGATGTGCAGAACCAAAGGCTTAAATGGGTGCATCTGGTAATCGCGCAACAACACTTTTTGTGCTTTGCCGCCGATTTCGAGATCAAGGATAGATGAGTGGAATGCTTCCTTGCGGAGAGCATGAAACAGTGCGTTGTGATCCAACTCAATTACAGTTGCGGCGTCTTTACCGCCGTAGATGATGCCCGGAGTTTTACCGGAGTTGCGCAGACGGCGGCTCGCACCCGTTCCCTGTACGCTTCTTTCAAAGGCTACTACTTTCATATCGAATTCCTAAATTAAGGTTAATTTCCGTTCGCGACCAAACAGAAAAGCCTTTGATTATATCGTGGGAATGACAGTTTTTGCCTAGAAAAGGCTCAAAACTGCCAAAAACAGGGGTAGAAACGCTGTTTTTGGCTTATTCAGCGAACATCGACATCACTGAATCACCCTTACTAATGCGGGAAAGGGTCTCAGCAAGGATGGGGGCAACGCTTAATTGACGAATTTTTGCCACTTTCATTGCCTCTGGGGTCAATGGAATGGTGTCAGTAACGACTAATTCATCTAATTCTGAGGCAGCAATACGGGCCACAGCACCGCCGGAAAGGACGGCATGCGTACAGTAAGCGGTAACGCCCTTAGCGCCTCGCTCTTTTAGCGCCTCAGCGGCTTTACAGAGCGTTCCGCCGGTATCAATGATGTCATCCATGATGACGCAATGGCGGCCTTCTACTTCGCCGATAAGGTGCATTACTTCTGACACGTTTGCCTTGGGGCGGCGTTTATCAATAATTGCCAAATCTGTACCCAATTGCTTGGCCATCGCACGGGCGCGAACCACACCGCCGATATCTGGCGAAACGATGATGAGATCTTTTTTGGTTTTTTGAGCTTCTAAATCTGCCAATAGAACTGGGGAGGCATAAATGTTATCTACTGGGATATCGAAGAAGCCCTGAATTTGGTCGGCATGGAGATCCATGGTTAAAACACGCTCAACGCCAGCAACGGACTGGAGCATGTTTGCAACGATTCTGGCTGAGATAGCAACCCGAGCTGAGCGTGGGCGGCGATCTTGTCTGGCGTAACCGAAGTAAGGGATCACTGCGGTTATGCGGCTTGCTGATGCTCGTTTTAGGGCATCAATCATGATCATGAGTTCCATCAAACTATCGTTCGTTGGAGCGCAAGTGGATTGGATAACAACCACGTTCTTACCGCGAACGTTTTCTTGAATTTCTACCTGAATTTCACCATCAGAGAATCGACCAACAAATGCTTTTCCCATTGGGAGATTGAGCTCTTTGGCTACCGCATGGGCCAAAACCGGATTTGCATTGCCTGTGAAAAGAGTCAGTAAATCAGCGTTCATTGGGGCGGACATAGGTGATTTTGGAATTTTGGTAGGGGTCGAATGGATGTCTTTTGGTCTTATCTACAGTAGTTGGCAGGGGAAGAAGGATTCGAACCTTCGCATGCTGGAATCAAAATCCAGTGCCTTAACCAGCTTGGCGATTCCCCTACAGGTCAATCTGAAGAAATCAAATTGTAAGCGGGATTTTTATTTAGCCCCCGAACAATTCGACCTATCCATCCTTTTGGAAGATTTTGCAGAAGAATTTCCAGATTCGCGATGTCCGTCTTAGGGTCTAAGGCGGCAAAAACGCTACTTCCAGAGCCGGACATGCAAGGCGCCGAGTTTGGCACTGCCTCGTAAATCCAATCTAATGCTTGCTTCACTTCAGGACATTTCTGCACCGCTACCGCCTGACAATCATTTGACTGATATGAGCTTGGCGATGCAAGAAAGCGATCTATTGTAATCGGAGCGTGATCTCGGGTCAATTGAGGGTCTTGAAAAATCTGAGCAGTGGCAATCCCCTGGTTGGGGAAGATCACCACAAAGTCTTGGGTTTCCAAGGAAATTGCCTGTAATTTCTCTCCAACCCCCTCAACAAAGGCATTTTGGCCAAAGATGAAAAAGGGCACATCAGCACCAAGTCTGAGGCCAAGTTGGCAAAGGGTAGCGATATCGAGATGCAGATCCCAGAGCGCATTAAGACCGATGAGGGTGGATGCCGCATCAGAGGATCCACCACCAAGGCCGGCTCCCATTGGAATATTTTTCTCAAGGCTGATCTCAATCCCCCGATCAACCTTGCAGTGCTCTTTGAGAAGTTGGGCTGCGCGAACGACCAAGTCTTGCTCAGGGGGTACTCCAGGAATGGGATTGATGCGGCGAACCTCGTTCTCTGGAATGAGCTTCAAGGTGAGGACATCACACCAGTCAATCAGCTGAAAAACAGATTGCAGTAGATGGTAGCCATCATTACGGCGCCCAACAATATGTAGAAAAAGATTGAGCTTTGCGGGGCAACGAAGTTCTATCGCATTACTCATCATTCGTACTTCACTCATTCGGAGTATCGAAGACCAAGCGAATATCAATCGACCCGATATTAGAGCTGCGAGTCATCGTCAGTTTTTCTAATTGCTGAGAATTATTCCAGTTGTAATTTAAGGTCCAGCCATCTTGCGTAATTTTGCTGACTTGACCTTTTGCATTTCGCTCCACGCTTGCATTGCTACCAGGGCGGGTTTTTCCGCGCAACCAGTCAGATAAACCGCGAGCTGGTAGTGGAAGTCCCAATGCATTTTGAATCAGGGTGTCGGCATCAATGGCTGTTGTTAATTGACCGTCACGTTCAAGAATTGCCTCACCGGGTTTAATCGTAATCTTGGCAATTGATCCGCCAACAGGATTGCGAATTTCCAATACATCAGTCAGCGCATCTTGAGTCAATGTAAATCCACCTGAGCCACCTTGATTTTTGCTCTCAGTGAGTCCGGTGACCTTTACCGCGAAACGCCCATCCCATGAGCCTTTGAGGGCTGCATCCGCAACAGACCAATCTGGCTTTAAGCGCTTCAAAGTTTCTTTGAGAGTAGGATTGTTGGCATCTAATTGCTGGCCTTTGCGCCACATATCTTCCGCCTCGATTGGGCGATTCATGACCCACAAGACTTCGCCAATATGCGCAGCAATGTCTGCCTCGGGCTTGATGTTAAATGCTTGTTGCAGTTGTTCAAGCGCTAACGCATTTTTACCCATGCGAAAGTTGACCCAACCAAGACTATCCAAAATAAATCCATCTTTAGGAGAGAGTTGATGCGCTTTGCTAATGAGCTTAAATGCTTCTGGCAATTTCTGGTTACGATCAGCTAGCGAGTAACCAAGTGCGTTAAGACTATTAACGTCATTTGGATTCTTGCGCAAGATGTCGCGCAGAGTTTTCTCCATAACTTCGATTTGTCCTGACTTTTCAGCAGACATTGCGTAGGTGTAGAGTAGCCCCGGATCTTTGGGTTCGGGTTTTACTGCTGAAACGATTTCATAAAAAGCCCTTAAAGCTTCTGATTCATCAGTGGCCTTGGCTAGTAGCGCCTGAATCTGTAACAAAGTAATTTCACGTTGCGCTGGTGTCTGCTGATTTAATAGTGAGATCGCAGGCTTGACTGCATCTGACCAGCGTTGATTCAGAATTAAGAGCGTGACAAGCACTTCTTTGGGCTTAGTTTGTTTTGGCCCCGCCAAGCTATCCCAAGCTTGAGCTGCTTGAAGTGCTTGATCGGGAGCGCCTGCTGTAATGGCAATCTCCATAGCTCTTTGGGCCAAACGAGGGTCATCTAGCTGTCGAGCAAGCTCTAAATAGGTGTTGTAGGCTAAGCCAGCTTCACCGCGTTGCAGGGCGATTTCTGAGGCTAAAACCTCGAATACGGCTTGACCGCTATCCAGGCTGCTAGTTTTGGCGCCGGCATTATTGGAGGAAAGACTTAATCCAAGTCCAGCTACGAGCAATAAGGCCCTTAAAGAAGGCTTTAATGAAAATTTGGTCATGAGCACATTCTAATCCGCGAATCTACAATCCATTTATGCCAGAACTTCCAGAAGTCGAAGTTACCCGATTGGGTATTGCGCCCCATTTAGAAGGTCGCAGTGTAAGCACGGTCAAAATTATTGATGGTCGCTTGCGTTGGCCAGTGCCGAGCAATTTAAATACGCTGCTTTCTGGTCAGAAAGTCTTGGGAATTGAGCGCCGAGGTAAATACCTCTTAATGGAGTTTGATGCCGGATATCTGTTGCTACACCTAGGAATGACGGGAACCTTGAGAGTGTTGCCCGGCAGTGATCCATTAAAGACGCATGCTCGAGTGACCTTTGAGTTTGGCAAGCTGAGTTTGCGTTTGCATGATCCCAGAAAGTTTGGTGCCGTTTTGTGGCATCCAAAATCCAAGGGGCCGATTGAGAGCAACGCGCTTTTACAAAAACTCGGGGTCGAACCTTTTTCATCCGAGTTTGAGGGTGAACTTGGTGCAGATGTTTTATATCAATGTTCACGTAAGCGCAGTGTTGCCGTGAAGCAATTTCTATTGGCAGGCCAAGCTGTAGTGGGTGTTGGCAATATCTATTGCTCAGAGAGTTTATTTGAGGCGGGAATTCATCCGGCAAAAGCTGCTGGAAAATTAACGCGTCCGCAGTGCTCTCGACTCGCTGCTGCAGTGAGATTGATTTTGAAAAAAGCAATTGCTGCCGGCGGTAGCACCTTAAAAGACTTTGTAAATAGCGAAGGTGACCCAGGACACTTCATGGTGCAAACCAAAGTCTACGATCGTAAAGACCAGCCTTGTAAGGTATGCAAGACGCTGATAAAGCAAATAGTCCAAGGTCAGCGATCTACTTATTTTTGCCCCCAATGTCAGAAGCGCTGATTAAGAACTTCGCCACTAAGCTCATCGCTTGGCATGGCAAGGACGGGCGCCAGGGCTTGCCATGGCAAAGTATTCGAGATCCCTATGCAGTATGGGTTTCTGAAATCATGCTGCAACAAACTCAAGTAGCTACCGTTCTGGAGCGCTATCCCCGCTTCATGAAACGTTTTCCGACGGTGAAGAAGTTGGCTGCTGCGCCCTTAGATGATGTCTTGGCAGAATGGGCGGGTCTCGGCTACTACACGCGCGCTCGCAATCTCCATGCTTGTGCCAAGCAAGTTACGGAGGAGTTTGGAGGAAAGTTTCCAACTGATCCGGTATTACTTGAGCAACTCAAGGGTATTGGTAGATCCACTGCAGGCGCAATTGCGGCTTTTGCATTTCATGAGCGGGCGCCAATTCTGGACGCGAACGTCAAGCGTATTTTGGCAAGATTGTTTGGCATAGAGGGTGCCATCCAAGAAAAAGCGGTGAATGATGAGTTGTGGCTACTAGCTAAAACACTCCTGCCTAAAAAAGCTGAGGATATGCCGGTCTATACGCAGGCTCTGATGGATTTTGGGGCAACGTGGTGTACCTCTCGCAAGCCTGTTTGTTTAGGTGGTGAAAAGAAATGTCCATTTGAAAAAGAATGCCAAGCCAACCTCAGTGATCAAGTATTGCTATTGCCTCGTAAGGCAATCAAAGCAAAATCCCCTGAATTTAATTGCGATATGTTGTTGCTCAGGCATGGCGATTCGGTTTTGCTACAAAGGCGTCCAGATAAAGCCATCTGGGGCGGACTGTGGTCTTTACCGGAATCTGCTTGGAGGGCTAAAGAAAAAAACTCCAAACCTTCAGCCAACAATTCAGTGGATTTAACTGCGAAAGAATTATTTCAGCTAGTACTGCCAGATGAAAAGATCTCCAGTATTGCAAAGGGTTGTAAATCCATTGAGCGGGGAGTAGAGATTAAACATGTTTTTACGCATCGCCGTTTATGGATGCAAATTTGGCATGTGAATTCAAGTGATGCTATGAAATTCTCAGGCCAGGACTTGAAGTGGGTTCCTTTGCGTCAGCTCGGAAAGTACGGCTTACCCCAACCAATCAAATTGCTGTTGCAGGGATTGAGTCTAGCTCGCGGTGACGGCTCAAGAAATTAATCTGGAGTGCTGCCAAATCTTTTTGCGGCAGAAAATGCGCAATGATGCGACTTACTAGATAGACTGAGCGGTGTTGTCCACCAGTGCAGCCGATGGCAACAGTCAAGTAACTGCGGCCATCTGCAATGTAGTGGGGCAACCATTTTTCAATAAATTGAATAATGTCATTTTCCATGCTGACGACCTCAGGAATTTTTTCCAAGAACTCGCGAACCGGTTGGTCTTTCCCAGATAAAGGACGCAAGACTTTGTCGTAGTGCGGGTTTGGTAGGCAACGAACATCGAATACAAGATCTGCTTCGCTCGGTAAGCCTTTTTTAAATCCAAAAGATTCAAAAATCACGGTAAGCCCTTGAGGCTTATCTTTAAGAAGGTCCTGTATCCACGAGCGCAGGGCATGGGCAGGCAGATTGCTGGTATCAATACTGTGGGCTTGAGTGCGCAGGGGCTCTAAGAGGTTACGCTCTTTATCAATTGCTTCGATCAGGGTAGCTGCTTGAGTCTGTTGCGTTTTTCCGGAGAGCGGATGACGCCGACGAGTTTCAGAGAAGCGCTGGATCAGCGTATTGGTATCAGCATTTAAGAAGACAACTCGCACTTGATGGTTACGTCGCAGGTTTTCTAAGATCTGGGGTAGCTCTGCAATGGACTGACCACGACGAGCGTCAATAGCTACTGCAATGCGCTCACTCTTTTCATTTTCTAGCGTGGTGATGAGGTTTTCTAAAAGGGTAACCGGAAGGTTATCTACGCAGTCATAGCCTGCATCCTCAAAAGCTCTCAATGCAACGGATTTACCTGATCCGGAGATGCCGGTAATCAGATTGATTTGCATATTAAATCAGTCGACCTTGTGACTTTGAGGATTCAGCCTCGGCGTTCATTTGTAAACGCTGGCGCTCCATGAATTCTTTTAAGGTATCAATGCCCCGTAGCTGCAAAATAGTATTTCGTACTGCGGCTTCTACGAGAACCGCTAAGTTGCGTCCTGCGGCCACCTGAATTTTGACGGTTCTGATTGGGATGCCCAATACATCAATATGCTGCGCTTCTAATGGAAGGCGCTCAAACTCACCATCATTACGACGAACCAACTGCACTATCAAACGTAATTTCAATTTACGGCGTACGGCTGTTTCACCAAAGATGGTGCGAATATCAAGCAAGCCCAATCCACGAACCTCTAAGAGGTTACGCAAAATGACGGGGCAACGACCCTCAATGTAGTCTGGGCCGAGACGAGCAAAGTCCACTGCATCATCCGCCACTAAACCGTGGCCACGAGAAATCAGCTCTAGACCCAATTCACTTTTGCCAAGGCCGGATTCGCCCATGATTAAGACGCCTAAGCCCAGGATGTCCATGAAGACGCCATGCTTAGTAATCTGGGGTGCGCCAATCTTGGTGAGATAGGTGCGCAAGTGATCAATCACCTCAGCAGCTGAGATGGCTGTTGTAAAGAGTGGTGTAGAGGATCTCTGGCAGAACAGTTGTAGATCAGCGTCAGCTGATTTGCCATCCGCCACAATGACGCAAGGAGGTGTCTTGGAAATTAAGCTCGAGATCTGCTCTTGTCTTTGCTTTTGTTCCAGCTGGGCATGATAGTCAACCTCTTGCTCACCAAAAATCTGAATACGGCTTGGGTGAATCAGATTTAAGTGACCCACGAGATCCGAACTAGCTGCGGCTGCTTTAACAGCCTCAGGTGGAAATGTGCGGTCTGCACCTTCTAGGCCGCCAATCCAAGATAACTTTAAGTCAGAGACATTGTCATCAAAGATCTGTTGAGCCGTAACTCCCTCAAGGAGTAAGGGTTGGGTGGTCAAGCTGAGCCCCAGGTTTGAAGCAGCTGGCACACCTTCTCCGGACTATCTTCTGAAGCAAGCGACTTACGTGCGTCTTGATCAGACAGGAGTTGTGCAATCGAGGACAGAATTTCTAAATGCTGCTGAGTTGCTTTTTCTGGAACGAGCAAAAAAATCAAAATAGAGACTGCCTCACCATCGGGCGCGGCGAATTCAATTGGCTCTTTTAATTTGACGAAGGCGGCAATCGGTTGCTTGAGCCCCTTTACGCGGCCATGGGGGATGGCTACGCCAGCACCCAAGGCGGTTGAGCCTAGGTCCTCACGCGCATTCAAGAAGCCAACAATTGCTTCGGCTTCCAATCCTGCCTGCTTGGCAAAGAGCTGTCCTGCGGCCGCAAATGCCTCAGCCCGATTTTTACAGGGGCTATTTAAGGCAATGCGGTCTAAAGCGAAAAGATTAGTCAGGGCATTCATGTCAATTGATTATAGGTGTCCTGACGCCAAGCATCACTCAAAATGCTTTTCGTGGTGATGATCTTGGATTTTTTCTTTGTGCTTGACTACTTGACGCTCAAGTTTATCAACCACCGCATCCATAGCATGGTAGAGGTCAGCGTTGTGCGCTTCAGCAAAGAGTTCCTTGCCTTTGAGGTGAATAGTGATCTCGGCTGCTTGACGAAGATTTTTTTCTTTGGCGTTATCAACAATCAAAAATGCAGAAGCATCTAGGACGTGGTCAAAGTGTTTGCGAATTTTGGCTAACCCAGCTTCGAGGTGGGAACGCATAGCTGGAGTAACTTCAACATGACGGCTATTAATTTTCAGATTCATCAGCAGCTCCTATTCATAGCAAAACAAAATGCATGCGCAAATAATTACCCGGGGTGCGCAGCATGCCCCTGTAATGTTGTACTTGTTTATACGGAAATGAACTTCATGAGCCTCCAGCGTATCAGCGATTTTGCTGAAAACCAAGGGGGCAGATCATTTTTATTTAATAAATATTCAAAAACTCTGAAAATTTACATGCGGAAGTTTTCGCCTAGGTAAACTCTTCTGACGGCATCATTCTCAATGATTTGGTCTGGCTTGCCAGATGCCAGCACGCTACCTTCGCTGATGATGTAGGCGTGGTCACAAATGCCTAATGTTTCTCGAACATTGTGGTCGGTGATGAGGACGCCAATCTGGCGGTCTCTCAAGAAGCGCACAATCCGCTGGATCTCCCCAACTGCAATTGGATCAACGCCGGCAAAGGGCTCATCCAGCAGAATGAACTTAGGTTGGGAGGCTAGTGCTCTAGCAATCTCAACACGACGACGTTCGCCACCGGACAGAGAGAGGGCAGGGTTGTCGCGAAGATGGCTGATTTGGAGTTCGCCCAAGAGCTCATCTAAGCGATGCGCTATCTCTGCCTTGCTTAACGGCTTACCACCTTGTACTTGGAGCTCTAATACGGCCTGAATATTTTCAGCCACATTGAGCTTTCGGAATACGGAAGCCTCTTGCGGGAGATAGGACAAGCCCATGCGGGCGCGTTCATGAATCGGAAGATGGGTGATGTCAGTGCCGTCTAGAACAATACTGCCACCATCTAGAGGAATAAGCCCAACAATCATGTAAAACGAGGTAGTTTTACCGGCGCCATTTGGGCCTAGGAGTCCAACCACTTCGCCACACTTTACTTCTATCGATACGTCGCGCACCACTGTACGAGATCCGTAACGCTTTTGAAGATGCTGCGCGCTTAAGGTTGCAGAGTTTTGATTGTTGCTGGATTCCGTGGTCATTTCTCTAGTGTAGCTTTTCTTCTTGGTGAAAGGATGGCTCTAGCCAGCGGGAGGTCTTCAGCTTTGGCGTTTGCGGGCGGCGAGACTTTATAGCGTTGCTGAACATCGTCATAGTCAATTTTCCAGCCGCGTAATTGATCCAGCATTTGCATATTGTGAAGACGTTTTAAGCTGGCATCCCCAGTCAGGGTCAGGAGTTCGGTTTTTGCATTGTAGGTAACTGTTTGACCGCGACCCTGCATGAACTCATTGGCAGGCCCTTCACGTCTTTGTCTAAAGCTGGCAGTGGATTCAGGATTGCCCTGAACATCAACGTATTCATATCCCTCAGGATCAACTTTGATATTACCTTTCTCGCCGGTAATCAAAATGCTACCTTTGGTTAAGAGTACTTGACCATCAAGCTCGTAAACCTGTTGCACATCATTCACGGAAACTTTTTCAGCTTCCAAAATAACCGGCTTGTCTTGATCCGCTTTTTCGGCATGAGCAACGGTAATAAAGCAGGCTATTAATAGTGCAAAAGATAGGCTGAGTTTACGTAGAAAGATCATGGCTGGGCCCCGGGTTGAACGCGTTCGATACGGCCTCTTACCTGCCCAGATAAAACCATGCTTTGTTCGATGTTGTTGAATACGCCGCCATCAGTTGAGCGAATAACAGATAAGCCTTGCTCAAGCGTAATGGGTTTATCGGTCTCAATAATGTCGTCATTGATCAGTACTTTGAAGTACGAGGAGCGTGCAAGCATGCGAGGTCTTGCCGGCTCAGTTGCTGTAGCTGCTTGAGGGGGGCGAAAAATTTCGGCGTTATCAATAAGATCCAAAATTGTTAGATCGCCATCCAAGTGACCTGTATCTGCTTTAACGGTAACGGGCGATTTTTCAGGTGGGAACAAGCGTATCCGAGGTGTTTCAATATCGATTGAAGCATCATCATCATAGTGAGTCACTTTTTTACCTAGCACTCGATATTTAGTGTTGCCAGATTCATTGAGTGCAGATAAAGCACCATTGTTAATAATGTAATCGGGCTCATGTAAGCGAACGCGTTCGATGGCAGATTTTTCTGCTGGCGTATTTTTCTTGACAAGCCAAAATGTGACGAGGGTTAGTGTGCCCATCAAGATCAAAGGCATAAGACGTAATAAAGCTCGCCAGATACTCAGTTTGATTTGTTGGGCATTCAGTTGCATTGCGAAAGACCTTAAGCGTGCGCCTGAGCGAGTAATTCGTCATAGCGGTTTTGTGCCTTCAGGATCAAATCACAGACTTCACGTACCGCGCCACTACCGCCGGATCGCATCGTGACAAAGTGAGCAACTTCTTTTACAGCATCATGCCCTTGTGAGGGACATATCTTTAGGCCTGCAGACTTCATCATCTGAAAATCAGGCCAATCATCACCCATCACAGCGCAGTCAGATGACTTCAGTCCAAGTGATTGCAAAATCTTTTCTAGTGCTGCAGCTTTATTATCAACGCCCATGTGCACGTGCTTAATGCCGAGCTCATCACAGCGGGCCAAAACCATTTTGGAGCTACGTCCAGTGATGATGGCTGTTGGAATACCAATTTTTTCTAAGAGCTTGATTCCCAATCCATCTTGAATATCAAAAGCCTTCAGAGATTCTTTACCGTTTTCACCAATAAACACTTGACCATTCGTCAAGACGCCATCGACATCCAGGACAAGCAGTTTGACTGCGCCAGCACGCTCCCAAGCCTGTGGATATTGACTCAGAGGGTTGGTGTTGTGAACGTTAAAGGCGCTAGGCATATGTTGAGTAAATGAATTATTGGTTAGTGAGCAGCTTAAATAACTTTGGCGGCAAATAGATCATGTAGATTCAATGCACCAAGCAGTGCGCCGTTTGTATCAGTTACCACCAAATGGTTGATGCGATGTTTTTCCATCATCTCAATAGCCTCTTCTGCCAATAGCTCTGGAGGAATTGTGCGCGGTGCCGAGGTAATTGCTTTTTCTAAAGTGAGACCATCTAAATTAGTGCTCTTCTCTAATAAGCGACGTAAGTCACCATCAGTAAAAATGCCGGCAACTTTATTTGCCTTATCTAAAGTAACCACCATACCCATGCGCTTGGCAGTCATCTCAAGCAAAGCTTCTTGCAAGGATGCTGAGATTGCAATCTTAGGGGCCTCATCAAAGCTACGCATGACTTCACTGACATGCATGAGCTGTTTACGACCCAAGCGACCGCCTGGGTGTGAACGTTGAAAATCTTCAGCCTGAAAACCGCGAGCATCTAAAAGAGCAACCGCTAGAGCATCGCCCATAGCTAGTGCTGCAGTCGTGCTGGTAGTTGGGGCTAAGTTAAGTGGGCAAGCTTCTTTTTCAACACTGGTATCTAAATGAGCATCTGCCAACTTTGCTAAAGAAGAATTTGGCGCGCCGGTGAGGGCAATCAGTTTTGCGCCAGTGCGCTTAACGATCGGCACGATAGTAAGTAACTCATCGGTCTCACCAGAATTGGATAGTGCAACAAAAACATCATCACGGGTCACCATCCCAAGGTCGCCATGACTGGCTTCAGCTGGATGAACAAAAAAAGCAGGTGAGCCAGTAGAGGCAAAGGTAGCTGCAATTTTGCGGGCAATGTGACCTGATTTGCCAATTCCAGAAACGACGATGCGGCCTTTACAGGAATGCAGTAAATCCACTGCCAAAACGAGGGCATCTGCATTTGCGCCTTCAAGGCGATCACGCATTGTGTGCAGTGCAGCAGCCTCAATGGTGAGGGTGTCGCGCGCAAGCTTTAGGGTTCGGTCACGAGTCTTAGCTATCATGGGGTGAGTATATGCCGTCAGTCCTTCAGTTAACTCTCATCTTGCTGGCCTCCGGAGTGGCCGGGGTAGTTATTTTCCGCTATTTTGGGCTACCCCCTATTTTGGGCTATCTAGCCATTGGCGTCCTAATTGGGCCGCATGCCCTTGGTTTGGCCAATGATTCGGCCACAGTGAAGTATTTGGCTGAATTTGGCGTGGTTTTCTTGATGTTCTCGATTGGCCTGGAATTTAATCTCCATAAGCTGCGGGCCATGCGAACCATCGTATTTGGTTTGGGCGGTAGTCAGGTTATTTTGACTATGCTCCTGGCAGTCCCCGCCAGCTTGCTGATGAACTGGATTTACCCTATCTCCTGGCAGGCTGCCATTGCCCTCGGAGGCGCTTTGGCGATGTCTTCAACTGCCATCGTCACGAAACTCATCGCTGATCGCTCAGAAATCGAAACTGAGCATGGTCGCAACATCATCGGTATTTTGTTATTCCAGGATTTGGCAGTGGTATTCCTGTTGATTTTGTTGCCCTCACTGGGCAAGAATCCTGGAGACCTATTTTTAGCGCTATCCGCAGCTTCTATCAAAATTACGGTGGCCTTAGTTCTAATTTTTGTAATTGGCCAAACCTTGATGAGTCGTTGGTTTAGTTTGGTCGCCAAGTTGCGCTCCCAAGAACTTTTCATGTTGAACCTCTTACTCATTGTTTTGGGTATGGCAGGTCTGACCGAGCACTTTGGCTTATCGCTAGCACTCGGGGCTTTCTTGGCAGGTATGTTGATTGCAGAGACGCCTTATCGCCATCAAGTGGAGGAGGACGTCAAGCCATTTAGGGATGTACTCCTAGGCCTCTTCTTTATTACCGTTGGCATGCTCTTGGATTTCGAGGTGATCTATCAGCAGTGGATGCTAGTCCTTCTCTTGCTGATTGGACCTTTGGCCTTTAAGTTTGGCTTGATTGCTTTGCTGTCACGTGCGTTTGGCTCAAGTCCTGGCATCTCTATTCGGACGGGTTTGTGTTTGGCGCAGGCTGGTGAATTCGGTTTCGTTCTCCTTAACCAAATCGATGGTTTGGATTTAATTGATCCCGCTTTGAGTCAAGCGGTATTGGCGGCAATGCTGCTCTCGATGTTCGGCGCACCTTTCTTGATTCAATATAGCGATCGTATTGCGATGCGCTTCTCTAGTAATGAGTGGTTATTGCAATCACTGGCGCTGACACGTGTTGCCGCAAAAAGTGTCCGCACAGAAAACCATGTCGTCATTTGTGGGTTTGGGCGATCAGGTCAAAGCTTGGCTCGCATGCTCGATCAAGAAAAGATTCCCTACATTGCTTTAGACATGGATCCAGATCGCGTGAAAGAGGCCGCAGCTGCTGGTGACAACGTGGTCTATGGCGATGCTAGTCGAGAAAATTATTTAGTGGCTGCCGGCTTATCGAGAGCAAAGGCAGTGGTGATTACTTATGCGGATACTCCAGCAACATTAAAAGTATTGCATCAAGTCGAACACCTTCGTCCTGGCATGACGGTATTAGTGCGCACAAAGGATGATGCGGATTTAGCAAAGCTACAAGCTGCCGGCGCAACTGAAGTTGTACCTGAGTTGATTGAAGGTAGTCTCATGATGGCCTCACACGTCTTATTGATGATGGGTGTACCTATGCGTAAGGTAGTGCGTCGCATTACGAGTGCACGTGAAGCGCGCTATAGCCTTCTGCGCGGCTATTTTCGTGGTGTTGCTGATGAAGTGGACTCCAAGGAGTCGTGGCGTTTGCACTCTGTAACCTTGCTGCCTGAGTCTGCCAGTATTGGACAGACTCTTGAGGAGTTGCATCTTGAAAATGAAGGTGTGAGCGTACAGGCAGTCAGACGAAAAGTAGGTGGTGCTGACTATGTCAAATTAGAGCTCACCCCAGACTTGCGTTTACAAGCTAACGACATCCTTGTACTTTCAGGCAATTCAGAAGCGACTGATTTAGCCGAATCTAAATTGCTCGGATGATGTAATTCAACGGATTTATTTTGAATTACTTTTTCTTCTTGGCAGGAGCTGGTTTGCGAACCAGCAGTGGTGCTAAGTAGTGACCGGTAAAGCTCGCTTCGTTCTTAGCAACTTCTTCTGGTGTGCCAGTAGCAATAATCTGCCCGCCGCCAGCGCCACCTTTAGGACCCAAGTCAATAATCCAATCGGCAGTTTTGATCACATCTAAGTTGTGCTCAATGATGACGATCGTGTTGCCTTGTTTCTTGAGGGTCTGAAGAACGGTCAGCAGTAGTTGAATGTCATGGAAATGCAAACCGGTGGTCGGTTCGTCCAAGATATAGAGCGTTCTGCCGGTATCGCGTTTAGAAAGTTCTAGCGAGAGTTTGACGCGCTGCGCTTCTCCGCCAGATAAGGTCGTTGCACTTTGACCTAGCTTGACGTAGCCCAAGCCCACATCCAACAAGGTTTTGAGTTTGCGTTTGACGATCGGAACTGCTTCAAAGAATTCATGGGCTTGCTCGATAGTCATCGAGAGTACTTCATGAATATTCTTGCCCTTATAGCGAATATCTAATGTCTCACGGTTATAACGTTTGCCGTGACAGACGTCGCAAGGCACATAGACATCAGGTAAGAAATGCATTTCGACTTTGATGACGCCATCACCTTCACAGGCATCACAACGGCCACCTTTGACGTTGAAAGAAAAACGTCCAGCTTCATAGCCACGCTCGCGTGCAGCAGGTACGCCGCAAAAGAGTTCCCTGATTGGTGTAAATAGTCCGGTGTAAGTAGCAGGGTTAGAGCGGGGTGTTCTTCCAATAGGGGATTGGTCAACGCTGATGACTTTGTCAAAATTCTCTAAGCCTTTGATTGCGTCATGTGCTGCCGGTTCTGCATTCGAGCCGTAGATATGCTGTGCAACTGCATGGTGCAGCGTGTCGTTAATCAGTGTTGATTTGCCAGAACCGGATACGCCAGTGACGCAGGTTAAAAGACCGACTGGAATCTTGGCGTGAACCGATTGCAAGTTGTTTCCACGTGCGCCGATGATTTCTAAAAATTTATCATTTACCGGTATACGTTTTTCCGGAACAGCGATCCACTCGCGACCAGATAAGTAGGCGCCAGTTAAGGACTTTGGATTAGCCTCTACTTCAGCAGGAGTACCTTCAGCAACGACTTCACCGCCATGTACGCCAGCGCCAGGACCAATATCGATGACATAGTCCGAGGCGCGAATCATATCTTCATCATGTTCAACTACTAGTACGCTGTTGCCCAAGTCACGCAAATGCTTCAGGGTGCCGATGAGCCTATCGTTATCACGTTGATGCAAACCAATTGACGGTTCATCCAATACATACATGACACCAGTCAGGCCAGAGCCAATCTGTGATGCCAGACGAATGCGCTGTGCTTCACCACCGGAGAGGGTATCGGCACTGCGTTCAAGTGAAAGGTAGTCCAATCCCACATCATTGAGGAAGCGTAGACGTGAACCAATCTCTTTCACAATCTTGTCGGCGATTTCTCGTTTGGCGCCTTTGAGTTCTAGTGACTCAAAATATTCTTTAGCTTCTTTTAAAGGCAGGGCGCTGATTTCATAAATGGCACGTGATTGCTTGCCATCACCTACTTTGACAAAGCGAGCCTCCTTGCGCAAACGGCTGCCATTGCATGATGGACAGGTTTGTACATTTTGATAGCGTGACAATTCTTCACGAACTGTTGCTGAATCAGTCTCACGATAGCGACGCTCAAAGTTGGCAACAATACCTTCAAAGGCATGTTCACGAATACTGTTTTTGCCACGCTCGTTGATGTACTCAAATGGAATAGTGACATCACCTGAGCCCAACAAAATGAGATCTTGTTGTTTCTTATTCAGAGTCTCAAAAGGCTTCTCGACATCAAAGCCACCATGCTTAGCGAGTGTCTGCAAGAGTTTGAAATAAAACTGATTGCGACGATCCCAGCCTTTAATAGCGCCAGATGCTAGCGATAAATCGGGGTGCGCAACAATCCGTTTTGGATCGAAGAAAGATTGATGACCTAAGCCATCACAGGATGGGCATGCACCCATCGGGTTATTAAATGAGAAAAGGCGTGGCTCAAGTTCTTGTAAGGAATACGAACAAATTGGGCAGGCAAATTTGCTAGAGAAAATCATCTCTTTGCCAGTGTCCATATTGACGATCATGGCTTTGCCGTCAGCAAGGCGCAATGCAGTCTCAAACGACTCTGCCAAACGTTGCTGAATATCCGGACGTACTTTAATGCGATCAACAACGACTTCAATCGAGTGTTTATCGTTCTTCTTCAGAGCTGGCAGTTGATCCACTTCAAAGATCTCTGCTTTAGCAGTATTGGTTGTGCCGCCACCAGAGCGCACACGGAAGCGTACAAAGCCTTGCGCTTGCAAATCTTGGAATAAGTCGACGAACTCACCTTTACGCTCGCTGACTACTGGAGCCAAGATCATGAGCTTCGTATCTTCAGGCATGGCCAAAACGGTATCTACCATTTGAGAAACGCTTTGCGCTTCTAGTGGCAGATCATGTTCTGGACAATGCGGTGTTCCTGCACGCGCAAACAATAAACGCAGGTAATCATGAATTTCTGTAACAGTACCTACAGTCGAGCGAGGATTGTGGCTAGTCGCTTTTTGCTCAATCGAGATTGCAGGGGAGAGGCCTTCAATCGTATCGACGTCTGGCTTTTCCATTAATTGCAAAAACTGACGTGCGTAGGCGGATAGTGACTCAACGTAGCGACGTTGGCCTTCGGCATACAGGGTGTCAAAAGCCAATGAGCTTTTGCCAGAGCCAGACAGGCCTGTCAAAACGACCAATTTCTCTCTAGGGATATCTAGATTGATGTTTTTGAGGTTGTGCGTGCGCGCACCGCGGATCTTAATTTCGTTATTCATGATTTTTTAGCGTAACTTGTTAATATAGCCCTTTCCCATGAATCCTTCTGAACTTCGCTCCACTCTGGCCTTAGCAGGCATTTTTGGCCTCCGTATGCTGGGCCTATTCCTGCTTTTGCCGGTTTTCAGTATTCATGCGCGGGGCTTGCCTGGTGGCGAGCATGCCCTTTGGGTTGGATTAACCCTTGGAATCTTCAATATTGTTCAGGCCTGCTTCTACATCCCCTTAGGCCGCCTTTCTGACCGCATCGGTCGAAAACCAGTCGTTTTATGGGGACTTTCTTTATTTGTAGCTGGCGCCTTAATTTGTGCCGCTCAAGACGATCTTCTCTGGATTGCTATCGGTCGCGGAGTAATGGGCGCCGGCGCGGTTTCAGCTGCCATCTCTGCCTGGGTTGCTGATTTAACGCGTGAGCAAGTTCGCACTCGTGCCATGGCCCTAGTGGGTGGCAGCATTGCACTTTCATTTGCACTGTCGCTTGTGATTGCTGCGCCAATCTATCGGCTAATTAGTTTGAGTGGAATTTTTGTAGTACTGGCAGTATTGGGTATTGGGGCGATGTTTGTTACTTACTATGTTCTACCCAGCACTAAGCCTGAGGCCAAGCTGCAGCAAGCGAGTTTGAAAGAAGTATTTTTGCGTCCCGAGTTGATGCGTCTGAATGCAGGCGTGTTTGTATTGCATGCCACTCAAGTTGCGATGTTTTTGGTGGTGCCGCGTTTATTGGTACAAGCGGGCCTGCCATTAGCATCCCATTGGCAGGTTTATCTTCCAGTTGTTTTGCTATCTTTTTTCATGATGGCGCCAATTTTAATTTTTGGTGAAAAGAAGCAGCAGCTAAGAACCATCCTATTAGTAGCAATTGTTTTGCTTTTGATTGCTGAAGTGTTGTTTACAAATACCGCTTCGATTACATCTATTGCATTTGCTTTATTGGTTTACTTTGTGGGCTTTAACTTACTTGAAGCTCTGCAACCCTCATTGGTATCCCGCTTTGCTAAAGAATCCAAAGGCACTGCATTGGGTGTTTACAACACCACTCAATCGATTGGCCTCTTTACAGGCGCTGTAATTGGGGGTTACTTGATGGATAGCCATGGTGATTTATCGGTCTTTGTGATGGGCGCGGCACTACTTTTATGCTGGCTTATAATTGCTTGGTCGATGGGTTCTATGCCAACAAGGGCTTCAGAATCAAAGGATGTAGCGGCAAGCACATAACCGTAGCTTCATTGGTTTAATTTAAGCGAGTAGTTTATTTTTAGTAGTAATAACAGCAGTATTTTTCTTCGGGAGACAACATGGCTTCGGTAAATAAGGTCATCATCGTAGGTAACGTAGGGCGTGACCCAGAAACACGTTACATGCCAAGCGGCGACGCAGTAACAAACATTTCAGTAGCGACATCAGATCGTTATAAAGATAAGCAGTCTGGCGAAATGAAAGAAACCACAGAATGGCACCGCGTTGCATTCTTTGGAAAGCTTGCAGAGATCGCTGGTCAATATCTTAAAAAAGGTTCACAGGTTTATGTAGAAGGTCGTTTGCGTACGCGTAAATGGACTGATGCTAGTGGTCAGGAAAAATATTCTACTGAGATCGTTGCAGAAACAATGCAAATGCTTGGTGGTAAGCCAGTAGGTGGCAGTGGTGATGGTGGTGAAAGCTATAGCCGCTCAAAGCCGGCTGAGCAGTCAGCTCCAGCTTCTTCAAATGCTGCATCCCTTGGCGCAATGGATGACGATATTCCGTTTTAATTGGTGCGTAAGCAGTCATTTGACTGCGTAGCGATCAACCCCAGAAAGCGCAGGCTTCCTGGGGTTTTCTTTTTCATACAGGCGCATGCAAATGCTTGATTTGTCGTATTCACCTTAAAATGAATCCATGAATCTCCCAGGGATAATCAAATCTCCACTTTTGGCATGTATAGCCATTTGCGTTGCTGCTTTACCTCAGTCAACCTTGGCAGCCTC
The DNA here is from genome assembly GCF_018882295.1 of Polynucleobacter sp. 80A-SIGWE. GTDB lineage: Bacteria > Pseudomonadota > Gammaproteobacteria > Burkholderiales > Burkholderiaceae > Polynucleobacter. Next base: position 128,471 of record NZ_JACVOR010000001.1, on the reverse strand, counting down.
GTTTTTCTTTCCAGATATGAACCCCTCTTTTGTTAAAGGGGATCCTCCTGATTGGTTACATGATGGGCGGGGTAATGATGGGTACCTCACGATTAGCTCTGAAGTGATTCCTGTGAGTAGTTGCACCCAAATGGCTAGCCGTAGTTTTTGGGGATCCGATAAAACCCAACTCGTGTTGTCAGTTGTGACTCAGGGCTTCAAGGGGAAGCTTGATAAGTTAGAAATTCCGATTGCCACCTTTGATGGCAGGGAGGGTGGTTCTGAGTGCGCCTCACTGAGTACCACTCCTTTATCCATCGTTCCCATGTCGGTGCTTGGAACTTATTCCATATTTAACCCAGGAGCGCTCTCCTTGGTATTGAATGTCAGAAGTTCGAGCGACTCAAATCAGGATTTCATTGGGTCTGCCAAATTGCTATTGGGGGCCGCTGCAATTGTGGCAACTGGTGGTTCGGCGGCTGCGATTGGCGGGATTTCGGCAACAGTTGGAAATTCGGTAGTGGGGGAGACGCAAAAGAAAGCCAATAGTCTTTTGCAGGGAATGGTTGATGCTAAGGTCCCCGTTACTTTTAGCTGGTCAGAATTACGCAAAGGGATTCGAGCAGTTGAAATCCAAGTTTACAAAGCCGATCAAAGTGTTGGCAGCCTCACTGATAAGCAAATTCTGCAATTACAAAAAGATCCTAAATCAGAAAAGCAATTGCTGTTTACTGTGAAGTTGGAGTTTCAATTTTTCCGTAGCGTGTTTTATCCAACGGTGTCCAATATTGAAGGATTGGCAAGTCGAGAAAATCTTTCATCTGAGTCTATTTTGAATTTTCAGATGCCTGGCTCAGGCCAAAATTTTATGCAGATCTTAAATAGTTCAGCCCCTAGTCTGCTACAACGAATTTCCAAGGCAGAAGGCTCTGATTTAGCAAAAGCTTGTTCTTCGGGATTTATAAAACTGAAGGCTGCTGGGCTTGATGATGTCGATAGCGCTATCGTCATGAAGTCATTTGTTGATGAGGCTAAGGGTAGCGATGCTTGGTATACAAACCCAGCATTAGTTAAAAACTGTTTCTCACAAGTGCCGAGTATTCAAAAAAATCTTGAACTGATTTATGGTCCCAGCGTAGCACCATCAAAACAGGTGCTCGAGCCTTAGTTATTGCCTAGCGTGGCGGGTATTGTCTGGCCAAGGCGCATTGTGATCGGTGCGGAAAGGGTTGATATCTAACCCACCACGCCGTGTGTAACGCGCATAGACAGAAAGTTTCTCCGGCTTGCACTGGCGCTTGATGTCGCAGAAGATGGTTTCGACACAGTGCTCATGAAACTCACCTTTTTGCCTGAATCCGATCAAGTAGCGGAGTAGGCCTTCTTCTAAAATTGGACGACCTTGATAGCGAATCTGCACGCTTGCCCAATCTGGTTGACCAGTCACCGGACAATTCGATTTGAGTAGGTGGGAGACCAAACATTGCTCGATCGGTCCAAAAGATTCATTTACCTCTAGCAAGCTAGGATCAGCAGATAGACTCGGATCGATCTCAATATCTAGGCGATCCATAAGAACGCCACTCATTTCCTGCATACCTTTTTTGGCAATCAGTTCAGTTGGATTGATGCGGGTGGCAATCTTGCTTCCAGCTACTGCAGATAAATCCGTAATCAATCTTTCGCGCACTTCTGCCTCATCTTCAAAGCGGGCGCTATTCAGGCTATTCAGGTAGAGCTTGAATGACTTAGATTCAATCATGTTGGGTGAGTCTGCTGGAATCTGAAACTCTGCCAAAGCAATCTGGGGTTTCCCTTTTTTGTTGAGCCAGCCAAGCTCAAAGGCATTCCAAATATCAACACCTACAAAAGGTAATGCTTGATTGGGTTTGATGTCTAGCTTGAGGCGATTCTCAGAACGCGGAATTGGAAAGAGCAGGCTCGGATCATATTGATCAGGATATTGCGTTGCCTGGCCAAGTGGAATAGTGGACATTAGCTTTTAGGTTTATTAGAGACGCCAGATACAACATGACCAGTAGGCGCTACTGATGCAGCTGATTGGCAATGACCCGTTTGGTCATCAAAGAAAAAGTCTGGTTCAAACTCGCGCAGAAATTCACTCTTGGAAAGTCCGCCCAGGAACATAGCTTCATCTACATCGATACCCCAAGCCATCAAGGTGCGAATGGCGCGCTCATGTGCAGGTGCAGAGCGAGCGGTAACTAAGGCGGTACGAATACGCATACCTTTTTCGCTCGTGCTACGTTGCAAGCGATGCAGCGCTTCTAGTAAAGGCTTGAATGGACCTGGCGGTAAAGGGATCGCAGCTTTTTTGCTTTCATGATCCACAAAGGCTACTAAACCTTCGCTCTGAAATACTTGCTCCGCTTCATCGGAGAAAAGAACAGCATCTCCGTCAAATGCGATGCGGATTTCATTCGGGTGAGACTCTGCAGTTTTGCTAGATTCTGGATAAACGCGCGCCGCAGGAAAACCAGCATCAATCGTGGCGCGCACATCATCTTCATTGGCCGAGAGGAATAAGTTGGCATGTAGCGAGCGTAGGTAGTGATAGGGTGGACGCCCTCTAGTAAATACGCCACGCTCTAAATGCAGGCCATGGTGCTCGGCTGAGCGGAATACACGTAAGCCACTAACTGGGTCATTGCGAGAGAGAATGACCACTTCAACGCGTTGTTCACCTTCTTCATTAAAAGCGAGCAACTTCTTTACCAATGGAAATGCAACGCCGGTTTGAGCTGCTTTAGATAAACGCTCTAATTGCAGTTTCATGTAAGCGCTGTCATCAGTGGATTCAAAGATACGATTCTCTTCTTCGAAATCAAACAATGCGCGCGATGAAATCGCAACGACGAGTTTCCCGGTAAGTGTGTATGACATTACGAGTTACATCTCATTTAAGGAATAGACGATAAGCTGGGTTATCAGTTTCATTCCAGTGTGGATATCCAAGTGAGGCCAAGAAAGTTTGGAATTTCTTCTGTTCATTTTTAGGAACCTGAAGACCTACTAAGATACGACCGTAGTCCGCACCGTGATTACGGTAATGGAAAAGACTGATATTCCAATTGGGTGCCATGCTGGTGAGGAACTTCATCAGCGCGCCTGGGCGCTCTGGAAATTCAAAGCGGTATAGGAGTTCATCTTTTGCAAGAGTAGAGCGGCCACCCACCATATGACGTAGGTGTGACTTCGCTAGCTCATCATGCGTTAGATCAATCGTCGCAAATTTTGCTTTACGAAAATGCTTTGCAATGGCGGTGCTGTCGGCCGCCTTTTGTGTGCCGATACCCACAAAGATATGAGCTTCACTTTGATCGGCGATGCGGTAATTAAATTCAGTGACATTACGATTACCGAGCAATTCACAGAAGCGTCTAAAGGATCCACGTTCTTCAGGAATGGTGACGGCAAAAACAGCTTCACGGAATTCTCCGACATCGGCACGCTCAGCGACAAAGCGTAAGCGACTGAAATTCATATTCGCGCCACAAGCGATCGCTACCAATGTTTTCTTTTTTAGGCGGTGCTTCTCGACGTACTTCTTCATGCCTGCAATGGCTAGGGCGCCAGCAGGCTCCAGAATACTGCGGGTATCTGTGAAGACATCGTTGATGGCGGCGCAGATCTCATCAGTGTCGACAGTGATGATGTCATCGACCACGCGTTTACAGATGCGGAAAGTTTCTTTGCCAACCAGCTTGACAGCCGTGCCGTCTGAGAACAGGCCCACGTCTTTCATCTCAATGCGCTTGTTGGCTTCGAGTGATCGCCGCATGGCATCTGAGTCTACTGACTGAACGCCAATCACCTTGGTTTTTGGGCTGACAGCTTTGACGTATTCGCCAATGCCAGCAATGAGGCCACCACCACCGATGGCAACAAAAATGGCATCAATCGGTTCTTGGTATTGCTGAAATATTTCTTGGGCGATTGTTCCTTGTCCGGCGATGACATCGGGGTCATCAAAAGGGTGAACAAAGGTCAAACCCCGTTTTTTCTCTAGCAGTTCAGAGTATTTGAAGGCATCGCTATAGGATTCGCCATGCAGAATTACCTCAACCCAAGACCCGCCGCGGGCCTTGACTGCGTCAATTTTGACGCTGGGAGTGGTGAGGGGCATCACGATGACCGCTTTGCACTTCATTTTGGCTGCTGCTAGGGCTACACCTTGGGCATGATTGCCTGCCGAGGCTGCAATAACCCCCCGTTTTAGGGCTTCCGGGGGTAAATGAGCCATTTTGTTGTAGGCGCCACGCAATTTAAAGGAGAAAACCGGCTGGTTATCCTCTCTTTTAAGCAAAACTTGGTTACCTAAGCGCTTTGTGAGTTCGGGGGCTACTTGGAGCTCTGTTTCCCTGGCCACATCGTAGACTCGGGCCGATAAAATTTTCTTTAAATAGTTCGTTGCCATGCGATGAGCGTACCATGAATGGGCTCTAAGCCCTTAGATTTGCAAGGGTTTATCACCTTAGGCCAACATCTTTATTGGTTTCCTGCCAATATCAGGATCCCTCAATTAAAATGCATATTTATCAAATATGACGCTATGAACGCTCCATTAGCTTTGAATCAGTTGCTGGATGCCGAAGCGGGTTCACCCCGCCTTCGCGAAATCCCCTACAACTACACCTCCTTTTCCGATCGTGAAATCGTTATTCGCTTATTGGGTGAGGAGTCATGGCGTGTTCTGAATGATTTGCGTGGGGTTCGCCGCACTGGTCGCTCAGCTCGTATGTTGTTCGAAGTCTTGGGTGATATCTGGGTGGTACAACGCAACCCTTTCTTGCAAGATGACCTATTAGATAACGCCAATCGCCGTCAATTATTGATTGACGCTCTATGGCATCGCCTTGGTGAAGTAAAGAAAAGATCCAGCGGCGAATCCGTGGAGCAAGTTCAGGTTTTGTTGAAGGCTGCACATCGCGCGGTTGAAAATTTTGAGCAGGGCTTTAAGGAAGTTACAGAAATTCGTAAGCGCGCTCGCAAAGAGCTTGGTCGCATTACCGCTTCTGACAATATTTGTTTTGATGGCGTCTCACGTGCAGCGCATGTGACTGATGCAACGGACTGGCGTGTTGAGTTTCCGCTGGTGGTTCTCAAGCCGGATTACGAATCTGAAATTCCCGGCCTAGTTAAAGCTTGTGTCGAATTAGGTTTAACCATCATTCCGCGTGGAGGTGGTACTGGTTACACCGGTGGCGCTATTCCTCTCTACGCTATGTCGGCAGTAATTAACACCGAGAAGCTTGAGCAAATCGATGCGGTGAAACGCAAACATTTACCAGGTGTAGATCATGAAGTGTCTACGATCTTTACTGGTGCTGGCGTAGTAACTCGCAGAGTTTCAGACGCTGCAGAGCGCGCTGGGCTTGTGTTCGCGGTTGATCCGACTTCAGCGGATGCGAGCTGTATTGGTGGCAATATTGCTATGAACGCTGGCGGTAAAAAGGCGGTCTTATGGGGCACTGCACTTGATAACTTAGCCAGCTGGCGCATGGTGGATCCCGAGGGTAATTGGCTTGATGTTGAACGCCTTGAACACAATCTGGGAAAAATTCACGTTGCAGAAAAAGTACGCTTTCAACTGACTTGGTCTGATGGTTCAAGTGAGCCAGGCGAACGTATTCTCAAAACAGAAATTTTAGAGGTAGAAGGAAAGCGCTTCCGTAAGGAAGGTTTGGGTAAGGATGTGACTGATAAGTTTTTATCAGGCTTACCTGGCGTTCAAAAAGAAGGTTGCGACGGATTAATTACGAGCGCCACTTGGATTTTGCATCGCATGCCTAAATTCATGCGTACTGTTTGCTTGGAGTTTTTTGGTCAAGCGCAAGAAGCAATTCCAAGCATTGTAGAAATCAAAGCTTATCTCGATGGCTTGAGCAAGGATGGTGGACCAATCCTTGCTGGCCTAGAACATTTGGATGATCGCTACTTGAGAGCGGTGGGTTACTCGACTAAATCCAAGCGCAATTCTTTACCTAAGATGGTATTGATTGGTGATATCGCTGGTGATGATGAAGAGGCTGTTGCGGCAGCAACTAGTGAAGTCGTTCGCATGGCTAATAACCGAGTGGGCGAGGGCTTTGTGGCGGTGAGTGCTGAAGCGCGCAAGAAATTTTGGTTGGATCGTGCACGTACTGCTGCGATTGCTCGTCATACCAATGCTTTTAAGATCAATGAAGATGTGGTCATTCCATTGCCGCGCATGGGTGAGTACACAAATGGTATTGAGCGTATCAACATCGAGCTATCCCTCAAAAATAAATTACAAGTTTTAGATGCACTTGAGGCTTTCTTGAAAAAGAGCGCCTTGCCGCTTGGCAAGAATGATGAAGACTATGAAATCCCTAGCGCTGAAATCTTGGGTGATCGTGTACAGCAAGCACTTGAACTGATTGCTAAGGTACGAGCAAATTGGTCTGTGTGGCTCAAGGAGATGGATACCTATTTCCCAGGCTTGCAGAATTACAGCCTCCGCGCTTCCTGGAAGACAGAAGTTCGTGCTGAGCTCCGAATCATTTTTGGCGGCTTAGCATTTGAGCCTATCCTCAATGAGCTAGAAGCTATTCATAAAAATATTTTGCGTAAGCGGGTGTTCGTAGCGCTGCATATGCATGCTGGTGACGGTAATGTACATACCAATATTCCAGTCAATTCAGATGACTACGAGATGTTGCAAGATGCACATCGGGCTGTCGATCGAATTATGAAATTAGCCCGCTCATTAGATGGTGTGATTTCTGGTGAGCATGGCATTGGTATTACGAAGCTAGAGTACTTGACTGAGGAAGAGCTTAAGGATTTCCGCGCTTACAAGAAGCGTGTAGACCCTGAAGGTCGCTTCAACAAAGGCAAGTTAATGCCACATGCTGATCTCAGTATTGCCTACACCCCAAGTTTTGGTTTGATGGGTCATGAGTCCATCATCATGCAGCAAAGTGATATCGGTGCTATTGCTGATAGCGTGAAAGATTGTTTACGTTGCGGTAAGTGCAAACCAGTCTGCTCTACACATGTACCACGTGCTAATTTGCTTTACAGCCCACGTGACAAAATTTTGGCAACTTCTTTATTGATCGAAGCTTTCTTATATGAAGAGCAAACGCGTCGTGGCGTATCGATTCGTCATTGGGAAATGTTTGACGACGTTGCTGCGCATTGCACCGTTTGCCATAAGTGTTTAACGCCATGCCCAGTCAAAATAGACTTTGGCGATGTGACTATGAATATGCGTAACTTGTTACGCAAGATGGGTCAGCAGCGTTTTAATCCTGGAACAGCAGCATCTATGCTCTTCCTGAATGCTACCGATCCAGACACAATCAAGTTAGCTCGTAAGACCATGATTGGTTGGGGTTATAAGCTCCAACGTTTGGGTAACGATGTTTTCCGTAAATTGGCACGCAAGCAAACTGCACATCCTCCTGCAACGGTCACAAAGCCTAATATAAAAGAGCAGGTTATTTTCTTTGTGAATAAGAAGATGCCTGGAAACTTGCCTAAGAAAACGGCTCGCGCACTCTTGGATATTGAGGATGCAAACTACGTTCCTATTATTCGTGATCCAAAAACTACTTCTGCAGATACAGAGGCCGTGTTTTATTTCCCGGGTTGCGGTTCTGAGCGCTTGTTCTCACAAGTGGGTTTAGCTACACAGGCAATGTTGTGGAATGTCGGCGTGCAGACTGTATTGCCTCCGGGTTACCTCTGTTGCGGTTACCCACAGCGCGGTAATGGCGACTTTGATAAAGCAGAGAAGATGATTACGGACAATCGTGTTCTTTTCCATCGCGTAGCCAATACCTTAAATTACTTGGATATCAAGACCGTCGTAGTTTCATGTGGCACTTGTTATGACCAGTTGGCAGGCTATCAGTTTGAACAAATCTTCCCGGGTTGTCGCATTATTGATATCCATGAATACTTGCTTGAAAAAGGTGTCAAACTTTCGAACGTGACTGGTGTGAAATATATGTATCACGATCCATGCCACTCGCCAATGAAATTGCAAGATCCATTGAAGACGGTAAATGAGTTGATTCAGCAAGAAGACGGTAAAGCGATTCAGAAGAATGATCGTTGCTGTGGTGAGTCCGGAACTCTTGCGGTGACACGTCCTGATATCTCAACTCAAGTGCGTTTCCGTAAGCAGATTGAAATGGAGAAGGGCGCTAATGAATTGCGCAAAGATGATTTCACTGGTGACGTCAAAGTACTTACCAGTTGCCCATCTTGCCTGCAAGGCCTCACTCGTTTTGATGCAGATAGTGATACGACAGCTGACTACATCGTCGTTGAAATGGCGCAAAAATTATTAGGCCCTGATTGGATGCAAGATTATGTTTCCAAAGCAAATCAAGGTGGTATCGAGAGGGTATTGGTTTAATGATTCCAACTAATGTTGTGGTGCATCAGCAGTCAAAAGTACTAGAGCTCAGTTATGAGAATGGCAATACGTATCGTCTTCCATTTGAGTTCTTAAGGGTAGTGTCTCCTTCAGCTGAGGTGCAAGGACATGGACCTGGGCAGGAGACTTTGCAAACCGGTAAGCGTGAGGTACTCATCGCCAATATTGAGCCAGTAGGCCATTACGCGCTGAAGCCTTCATTTTCAGATGGGCATGATTCCGGTTTGTACTCCTGGGACTACTTGCAATTTTTATGCGAGAACCATGATGCTCTCTGGAAAGAGCACTTGGATAAATTAGCTGCTGCCGGTCTGGACCGCGACACTCCGATGAGTGTTGCTGGTGGCAAGTCTTGCGGTAGTCATTGAGCATTTAAATAAATAGAGCGAAGAATATGAGTAAGACTCACTTTGGATACCAAAGCGTTGATGAAGCTGAAAAAGCAGGTAAGGTCGCAGAGGTATTTCATTCTGTAGCTAGTAAATACGATGTTATGAATGACTTGATGTCATTTGGCCTTCATCGCTTATGGAAGAAAGTCACGATTGCTCGCGCGCAAGTTCGTCCTGGACAAAAAGTATTAGATATCGCTGGCGGTACGGGTGACTTAGCTGCCGCCTTTGCGCGTGCTGCAGCTTGGGGGCATAACCCAGATGCTCAAGTGTGGTTAAGTGACATTAATGCTTCTATGCTGGGTGTTGGTCGCGATCGTCTAATAGATAAAGGCTTGGCCTTGCCTTGCGTTCAGTTTGACGCAGAGAAAATCCCTTTTCCAACCGCTCACTTTGATGTGGTGACGGTAGCCTTTGGTTTGCGCAATATGACTCATAAGGATGTTGCTTTAAAAGAGATGTTGCGTGTGATTAAGCCGGGTGGCCGTGTATTGGTGCTCGAGTTTTCTAAGCCCGATACTTTTTTGCAGCCGGTTTACGACACTTATTCGTTCAAGGTATTGCCTTGGTTGGGTGAAAAAATTGCCCAGGATTCTGAGAGCTATCGTTATTTAGCTGAATCTATTCGTATGCATCCAGATGCTGAAGCCCTTAAAGACATCATGCTGGGGGTCGGTTTTGATGAGGTTGATACCCATAGGATGACTGGGGGTATCGTTGCGCTGCATATTGGTATTAAATACTAGTGATTTTGTAGTTTTTAGCAGTTAAGAATTAAAGTAGTTTTATAGGGGATAAAAATATGAATAAGCATTTTTTCAAGGCAGTTCTATTAAGTGTCAGCTTAATATTTGCTACCGTTGGTCATGCTGATGCTGCCCGTTTAGGTGGCGGAAGAAGTATTGGTAAGGCGCCAAGTGCGCCAATGCAAAAGCAAGCCGCTCCTGTACAAAAACCAACTCAACAAGCTCAACCAGCGGCACCAGCTGCAGCCCCTCAGGCGCCAGCACCAAGCCGCTTTGGCGGTATGGGTGGAATCCTCGGTGGACTTGCTGCAGGCCTTGGTATTGGATATCTCTTATCTCATTTTGGTATGGGTGAAGCTGCATCTTCATTAATTACTGGATTGTTAATTGCAGTTTTAGCAGGCTTTGCCATCATGTTTGTGATAAGAAGAATGTTGCCTGCCTTATCTGGCGCAAATAAGGGTCCTCAAGTTACCTCTCAGGGAATGCAGCGCGCAAATATGGATCAAGCCCCTAGGCAGGAGCCTGCATTCACTCCGGCTGCAAATGCATTTGGTGGTGTTGCCGCCGAGCCTGCGCCATTCCAATCCACCTTGCCGCCAGGATTTGATGAATACGCATTTTTAGATAATGCGAAGCAATATTTTTCAGGCCTCCAAAAGGCGTGGGATCAGGGTGATCTTGCTGCCTTGCGTGAGTACACCACCCCAGAGATGTTCGCGACAATTGAACAGGATCTTGCGGGTCGTGCTGATAGCGCCAATCAAACCGATGTCGTTACGCTCAATGCACAGCTCATCGGAATTGAGACAACCGATAACACCTATTACTGTAGCGTGCAGTTCACGGGCATGATTCGTGAGCAAGTCGGTGCACAGGCGAATAATTTTTCTGAAATTTGGAATTTAAGTAAGCCAGTAAACGGCCCTGGAGGCTGGGTACTAGCGGGTATTTCTCAGTTGGTTTAAGCTTGAGGTACTTTCCATTGAAAGCCCGCACTTGTGCGGGTTTTTTACACTTATGACCACCGCATCTCCCGCTACCCACCATATCGCAGCTTCTGCCGCTTGCCGAGGGATCAACCATGTCCTGAAGGCTGAGCCATGGGCGATGGCAGAGCTAGCGCGACATGCTGGCAAAGTGATTTTGTTGAGCCTGCCAATTGGTAAACTCTGTTTTGAATTGACGCCCGAGGGCTCATTAGCCTCTTTGTCAAATATTGATGACCCCTCTTTAGAATTAGAAGTCTCTTCTGAGGCGCTGAGTGCTTTGGCTGGTGGCCCAGGTAATTTGCGAGAGCAGGCAATGAAGTCAGTCAAGATTACTGGCGATGCTGACTTGGCCCAACTATTAGGTCGCTTAGCAGGCCAAATTCGGTGGGAGTATGAAGAGGATCTGGCGCATTTCATTGGAGATGCTCCCGCCAACTTTGCTGTTCGTCAAGGTAAGAAATTTATTTCTGCTGGGAAGTCCGCTGCGACTGATCTACTTGAAAATGTAGTGGAGTACGTCAGCGAAGAAAGAAAAGTACTTTTGAATAAACGAGATTTTATGATTCGCAAAAATGAGTTAAACGCATTGCGTGATGCGGTTGATCGAGTAGAAAAGCGCATCCAACTTTTAGAGCGTAAAGGTTAATTCATTGTGCGTCGTTTAGCTCGTCTTTCTTTCATTTTCTTCACTGCATGGCGTTATGGCTTATTGCCATTGCTACGCGATATTTTGAAGCCCGGTATTCGTCGTGGCCTATTAACTATTCTTTGCTGGACTTCGCCGGGTCAGTCTCTTCCAAGAGGTGAGCGCATTCGTTTGACTTTAGAAGCGCTAGGTCCAATCTTCGTGAAGTTTGGACAGGTTCTTTCTACTCGACGTGATTTACTGCCGGAAGATATTGCTAATGAATTAGCGAAGTTACAAGACCAAGTTCCACCGTTTTCGAATGCCGAATCTTGTCGCTTGATTGAGCAGGCGATGGGGCAATCCATCGAAGAAGTATTTATTAGTTTTGATGCAACCCCCGTAGCTAGTGCCTCTGTAGCCCAAGTGCACTTTGGCTTATTGCGTGGAACCGAGAAGCATCCAGAGTGGGAGGGGCGTGCAGTAGCAGTTAAAGTTCTACGCCCAGGAATTTTGCCAATCATTGATGGCGATCTTGCTTTGCTCTATGACTTAGCAAAAATCATTGAGAGACTTTCTGAGGATGGTCGTCGTCTAAAGCCACGTGAGAATGTTGCAGAGTTTGATACCTATTTGCATGATGAATTAGATCTTATGCGTGAGGCGGCAAATGCAAGTCAATTGCGTCGCTATTTTGTTGACTCTAAAAAGTTAATGATTCCTGAGATGTATTGGGATTTATGTCACACCAATGTCATCGTGATGGAAAAGATGGATGGCATCTCGATTGGGCGAACAGCAGATTTGCGCGCTGCTGGTGTTGACTTTAAAAAACTTGCTGCTGATGGCGTAGAAATATTTTTCACGCAAGTATTTGAGCATGGCTTCTTTCATGCGGACATGCATCCTGGCAACATCATGATCAGTCTTGAGCCAGAAACATTTGGTCGATTTATTTCTTTGGATTTCGGGATTGTTGGTGCACTGAGTCAGTCTGACAAAAGTTATCTGGCATTGAATTTCTTAGCCTTCTTTAATCGCGATTACCGTCGTGTTGCTGAATTGCATATTGAGTCTGGCTGGGTTCCGGCTAATACACGTGTTGAAGAACTTGAGGGTGCAATACGCTCCGTTTGCGAACCTTACTTTGATCGTCCTTTAGAGGAAATCTCCCTAGGGATCGTGCTGATGCGTTTATTCCAGACTTCCCGCCGCTTCAAGGTAGAAATTCAGCCGCAGCTCACTTTGCTCCAGAAGACTTTGCTAAATGTCGAAGGTCTTGCTCGCCAGCTTGATCCAGATATGGATCTTTGGAAGACTGCCAAGCCAATTTTGGAAAAATGGGTCAGTCAGCAGTTAGGTTGGAGGGCTTTGGTGGATGGTATTAAGGCCGAGGCGCCTAGTTGGGCCCAAATTTTGCCAACCTTGCCACGTCTGATTGCCGAAAGTTTGGCGCAAGCGCGAATCCCTCGAAAGGATCAAAACGCTGAATTAGAGGTCTTAAAAGGCCTTTTAATGCAGGAAAGACGCACTCACCGCCTCTTGGTAGGTGCTTTGCTGTTTGCGGGCGGCTTTTTGGCTGGGATTCTGATAATCGGTCTTGGTCTTTACTAGACTGTCCCCAGCCGTCGCTTAAACCGCTAAAATGCCAGGTTAGGCAAGGCGTAAGCATAGGCAAATGAAAAAATACTTTATTGCAGGCATTTTGGTGTGGGCACCGATGTCAATCACCATTTGGGTGATTGCATGGGGTCTAGGCCTGCTCGACGGTGTTTTTGGCTCTGTAATGCATGCCATTATTGCTGTATTCCCCAGTCAGTTTGCCGCTGATCTGCAACATTTCCGTGAGTTGCCGGGTGTTGGAATTTTGATTGTTGTTTCAGTCATTATGGCTACCGGCTTGATTGCGATTAGTTTTGCTGGACAGTGGTGGATCAAGATGTGGAATAAGCAGATGAATCGCATTCCAATTGTGCGATCGATCTATTCCAGCGTTCAGCAAGTGTCATCCACTTTGTTTTCTGGCAGTGGCCAAGCTTTTAGCAAAGCATTATTAATTCGTTATCCGCATGCAGATTCTTGGGCGATTGCATTCCAGACTGGCATGCCAGCAAAAGAAGTTGCTGCCAAGTTAGGCGAGGACTACGTCAATGTATTTCTGCCAACTACGCCAAATCCAACCTCCGGATTTTTCATGATCGTCCCACGTGCACACACCATTGAATTAGAGATGAGTGTCGAAGAGGCGCTCAAACATATTGTTTCAATGGGATCCGTTCCCCCCACCAGTTCAACTGGTTTGACCGCTATTGGGTCAAACCATCATCTTTGATTTATAGGAAATTGTTATGTCGATGCGAAGCCATACCTGCGGTCAGGTAACTGAATCACTCATTGGTCAAGAAATTACTCTCTCAGGTTGGGTGAATCGTCGCCGTGACCACGGTGGTGTGATCTTTATTGACTTGCGTGATCACCAAGGTTTTGTTCAGGTAGTCTGCGATCCAGATCGCCCAGAGATGTTTGCATTGGCTGAGCAGGTTCGTAATGAGTTTTGTATTCAGATCAAAGGCTTAGTGCGTGCACGTCCTGCCGGCACTGAAAACAATGATTTAGTGAGCGGCAAGATTGAAGTGCTTTGCCATAGCTTGGTCATTCTTAATGCGTCTATTACTCCTCCATTCCAATTGGAAGATGAGAATTTATCTGAGACCACTCGCTTAACCCATCGCGTACTCGACTTGCGTCGCCCGCAAATGCAAAAGAATTTGCGTTTGCGTTACAACGTTGCCATGGAATGCCGTCGCTACTTAGATGCCGCTGGTTTCATTGATATTGAAACGCCGATGTTGACGAAGAGCACTCCTGAAGGTGCGCGCGACTATTTAGTTCCTTCACGCGTTCATGATGGCCAGTTCTTTGCGCTGCCACAGTCTCCTCAGTTGTTTAAACAGTTGTTGATGGTGGCTGGCTTTGATCGCTACTACCAAATTACAAAGTGTTTCCGTGATGAAGATTTGCGTGCTGACCGTCAGCCTGAATTTACTCAGATCGACTGTGAAACAGCCTTCTTGGATGAATTAGAAATCCGTGAGTTATTTGAAAACATGATCCGTCATATTTTCAAAACCACCATGAATGTTGAGTTGCCTAATCCATTCCCAACGATGCCTTACTCAGAAGGAATGGCGCGCTTTGGTTCAGACAAGCCAGATCTGCGTGTGAATTTTGAATTCACCGAATTGACTGACTTGATGAAAGATGTGGATTTCAAGGTGTTCTCCGGCGCAGCAAACCAAGAGGGTGGACGCGTAGTTGGTTTGTGCGTACCTGGCGGCGCTGAAATTAGCCGTAGTGAAATTGATGACTACACACAATTTGTAGCAATCTATGGTGCTAAAGGTTTGGCATGGATCAAGGTGAACTCTGTTGCTGAAGGTCGCAATGGTTTGCAGTCACCAATCGTGAAGAACTTGCATGATGCTGCGATTGAAGGCATCTTGAAGCGCACTGGCGCTAAAGATGGCGACATTATTTTCTTCGGAGCAGATAAAGAAAAAGTAGTTAATGACGCTATCGGTGGCTTGCGTTTGAAGATTGGTCACTCTGCTTGGGGTAAAGAGCATGGCCTGTCTACTGAAGGTTGGAAGCCATTGTGGGTAGTTGATTTCCCAATGTTTGAATATGATGAAGACAATGCCCGTTGGGTTGCATGTCACCATCCATTCACCAGTCCTAAAGATGAGCATATGCAATACCTCGAATCAAATCCTGGTAAGTGCTTGGCTAAAGCCTATGACATGGTTTTGAACGGTAGTGAGATTGGTGGCGGATCAGTCCGTATTCACCAAGAGGTAGTTCAGAGTCAGGTATTCCGTGCATTGAAGATCGGTGCTGAAGAAGCGCAGGCCAAGTTTGGATTCTTGTTAGATGCCTTGCAATATGGCGCACCTCCACATGGTGGTATTGCGTTCGGCTTGGATCGTATCGTCACTATGATGACCGGTGCTGAGTCTATTCGTGATGTGATCGCCTTCCCTAAAACGCAACGTGCACAGTGCTTATTGACACAGGCTCCTAGCCCAGTGGATGAGCGTCAGCTAAAAGAATTGCATATTCGTTTGCGCCAAGCTGCTCCGGCTGCTTAAGCAAGAAAGTCTTAAAGTATCTTGAAAATCCCCATTTCGGTTTTAGTAGTTATTTACAAATCGAATGGGGAGGTCTTGCTGATAGAGCGGGCCGATAAAGCCAATTTCTGGCAATCTGTCACTGGCAGTGTCGATTCCCTCGATGAGGATCTCCGGATTGCTGCTGCACGCGAAGTACTTGAAGAGACGGGAATTGATGTTGATGCTCTTCCGGTAGGTTCCTTGCAAGATATGCATCATCAGATCGAGTATGAGATCTATCCGCAGTGGCGTCACCGCTACGCTCCTGGGGTTACTAGAAATACTGAGCATTGGTTTTCATTGTTGGTGCCAGACGATACTCAAGTGCAATTGGCTCCTAGAGAGCACGTAGCCTATCAGTGGCTAGCTTTTACAGATGCTGCTAGCAAATGTTTTTCACGCAGTAATGGTGAGGCAATTTTGCAGCTATTCTCTGCACGCTAGAGTGGAAGTGACTAAGATAGAGCGATGAGACATTCATCAGGGCATCACCATTCAGCAGGAAATCCAAAGCCATCATCGGGAAACGACTGGAAAGTCATTCGTGATTTACTTCCCTATTTATTAGAGTACAGATTTAGGGTTGCGATAGCCCTGACATGCTTGGTGGCGGCTAAGGTCACCAATCTTGGTATTCCAATTTTGATGAAGCAATTAATTGATGAGCTCAATATCAAAGCGGACTCTCACCAGGCTTTATTGGTAGTACCAGCTGGATTGATTCTGGCCTATGGTCTCTTGAGGGTCTCTGCTTCCTTATTTACCGAGTTGCGCGAATCCCTTTTTGCTCTTGTCACTCAAAATGCAGTACGCAAAGTGGCTCTACAGGTTTTTGAGCATTTGCATTCCTTAGCACTCAGCTTTCATTTGGCTCGTCAGACCGGCGGAGTCAGCCGAGATATTGAACGGGGAACTCGCGGTATTCAGTCGCTGATTTCTTATTCGCTTTACAGCATCTTGCCGACTCTGATTGAGTTTTGTTTGGTGCTTGGCTACTTGGCTTACGCGTACGATATTTGGTTTGCTGTTATTACCTTGGTTGCATTGGTGCTCTACATTGCCTTTACGGTCGTAGTGACAGAATGGCGTACTCATTTCCGTCGCACTATGAATGACATGGATTCCAAGGCCAATCAGAAGGCGATTGATTCCCTGTTGAATTTTGAGACCGTAAAGTATTTTGGTAACGAAGCCTTTGAGGCTAGCCGTTACGATCAAAATCTCATTCGCTACCAAACGGCTGCTGTGAAGTCCCAAAAATCCTTAGCTGTACTCAATCTTGGGCAGCAAGCAATTATTGCCATTGGATTAGTCCTCATTTTGTGGCGAGCAACGGAGGGTGTGATCGACGGATCTATGACCTTGGGTGATTTGGTCTTGGTGAATACCTTAATGATTCAGTTGTACATTCCATTGAATTTTTTGGGTGTGATCTATCGCGAGATCAAGCAGGCTTTGACTGACATGGATCGTATGTTCTCCCTTCTCAATACAGAGAAAGAGATTGCGGATGTACCTAATGCGCAGCCTTTACATATTGACAATCAAGGCCGTGGCCCAGATGTTCGTTTTGAGAATGTCTCGTTTCATTACGATGCTAAGCGTGAAATTCTTAAAGATGTGAGTTTTAACATTCCAGCAGGAACGATTACTGCAGTCGTAGGGCAGAGCGGTGCTGGTAAGAGCACTCTAGCTCGCTTACTGTTTCGTTTCTATGACGTTCAGTCTGGCAAGATCCTGATCGATGATCAAAATATTGTGGATGTTACTCAATCTAGCTTGCGCAAGGCGATTGGTATCGTTCCGCAAGATACCGTTTTATTTAATGACACGATTGGTTACAACATTGCTTATGGCAATCCTAATGCTTCAATTGAAGAAGTTCATGAGGCTGCAAGAGCTGCGCAGATCGATCGTTTTATTCAACATCTTCCAGATGGCTATGACACTCAAGTGGGTGAGCGTGGCCTGAAGTTGTCTGGTGGCGAGAAACAACGTGTTGCGATTGCTCGTACTTTGCTTAAAAAGCCGGCGATGCTTATTTTTGATGAGGCAACATCGGCCCTAGATTCCAAAACGGAACGAGCATTTCAGGAAGAGCTGCTTGGCTTGGCTAAAAATCGTACAACTTTGATCATTGCCCACAGGCTATCCACGATTGTTCATGCTGATCAAATCTTGGTAATGGATCATGGCCAGATAGTGGAGCGTGGAACGCATGCCGAGCTTTTGGCTGCCAACGGACGATATGCTGAGATGTGGCAAATGCAAGAGCGCACCGCTCTTGATTAGAATATCTGCATGAGCCAGCAAGAAACTATTCTCAAAAATGCCTTTGCAGCCGCTTTAGCAGTTGCTGACCCCAAGAAAATCGTTCCAGAATATCTTGCCAAGATCTTTCCTCTAGGCTCAGAGCCCAAAGGAAGATGTTTGGTAGTTGGTGCAGGCAAGGCAAGTGCATCTATGGCAACCGCTCTAGAGTCCCATGCGAAGAATCATTGGCCCAATGCAGTTCTTGAGGGCGTCGTGTTGACCAGATACGGGCATCATTCTCCAGCTGGCCATATCCAAATTATTGAAGCGGGTCACCCTGTGCCCGATCAGGCTGGTATGGATGGCGCTAAAGAAATCTACCGCTTAGTAAGCGAGTTGAATCAAGGCGATATTTTGATTGCCCTGATCTCTGGCGGCGGCTCTAGCCTGCTCACTTTGCCACAGGCCGGCATCAGCATTGAAGATATGCGCAAGACTACTGAAGCGCTATTGCGTTCTGGCGCACCGATCGAGGAGATGAATGTTGTTCGTAAACACTTGTCAGCGATTCAGGGTGGAAATTTAGCAAGACTAGCAATTGCGCGAGGCGCTCGAGTTGAAGCTTTGCTGATTTCTGATGTCACGGGAGATGCGCCTGCAGATATTGCCAGCGGTCCTTGTGCACCAGATTACTCAAGCTACCAAGATGCTCTCAATATTCTGGATAAACATCACTTAGGCCCTGACTCAATTCCGGGATCTGTTTTATCTCACTTGCAGCGCGGTATTGCTGGTGAAGTTCCAGAAACTTTAAAAGAAGCTGATCTGCAAAACACCGCAGTACGCAACCATGTGATTGCTACTGCTTATAAGAGTCTTGAGGCAGCGGCAGATTATGTTCGCACACAAGGTTACGAGCCTGTGATTTTGGGTGACACGATTACTGGTGAGGCGCAGGATGTGGGTGTAGAGCAAGCCGCCTTGGCACGTCAGCATTCGCTCTCTAAGGGTGATAAGTCTGTAGCCCTTATCTCAGGTGGCGAGTGTACCGTCACCATTCCTGATGGAATAAAAGGTCGCGGTGGTCGCTGTAGCGAATATCTACTTTCACTTTTTGCAGCTTCTAAAGATATTCCTAATATTTCTGCTCTAGCTGCGGACACCGATGGTATCGATGGCAGTGAAAAGAATGCTGGTGCGTGGTTTACCCCTGAGATTCGCCAAGCTGCCAATAAGCAAGGCTTGATCCCTTCGCAGTATCTAGATCAGCACGATTGCTATGGTTTTTTTGCGCAATTAGATGCTTTGGTGGAAACTGGCCCTACACTGACGAATGTGAATGATTTCCGCATCATCTTGCTAGATAAATAATTATGACTAATACCTCAACCCAAATTCAACTGATTCAGCCAGATGATTGGCATTTGCATATTCGTGATGGTGAAGTCATGAAAGATGTATTGGCAGATACTGCGCGCCAGTTTGCGCGTGCCATCATCATGCCGAACTTGAAGCCACCAGTAACTACGGTTGATTTGGCAAATGCCTATCGCACTCGAATTGAAGCGAGTCTTCAATCATTGGGCGTGACTAGTTTTACCCCCTTGATGACTTTATATCTCACTGACAACACATCAGCTGAGGAGGTGCGCAAAGCAAAGGCTGCTGGTATTGTTGGATTTAAGTTGTATCCCGCTGGAGCAACAACCAATAGTGATGCTGGTGTCAGCGATATCCAGCGTTGTTACGCTGCACTTGAAGCGATGCAAGCAGTCGGTATGCCCTTGTTAGTCCATGGTGAAGTAACTAGTGCTGAGATTGATATCTTTGATCGCGAGGCAGTTTTCATTGATCAAGTGCTCGAGCCTTTGCGCAAAGATTTTCCTGAGCTCAAGATCGTGTTTGAACACATCACTACTAAGCAGGCTGCGCACTATGTACGTGATGCACAAACTGCTGGTAAAAATAGCTTAGCTGCCACTATCACTCCACAACACTTATTGATGAATCGCAATGCGATTTTTGCTGGCGGTATTCGTCCACATAATTATTGTTTACCGGTGCTCAAGCGTGAAGAGCATCGCGTTGCCTTGCTCGAAGCTGCAACGAGTGGCAGCCCTAGATTTTTCTTGGGCACTGATAGTGCGCCACATGCCAAGGGTGCCAAAGAGGCTGCTTGCGGTTGCGCTGGTTGTTACAGTGCTTTCAATGCGATGGGTTTATATGCTGAGGCATTTGAAGGTGTTGGCAAGTTAGATAAGCTTGAGGGCTTTGCCAGTTTCTTTGGCCCTGACTTTTATTCATTACCCCGCAATACCAAGAAAATTACTTTGGTGAAGCAGGCGCAAAACATTCCAGCGGAACTTCCTTTGGGTGATGCCACGATTGTGCCGCTTCGTGCTGGCGAGACTATTGCTTGGACTTTGGCTTAAGCCAATCTTCATTCCCATATTGCGTTTTTAAGATTAATTTCTGCGACTGCGTTAGACTGCAGGCGCAGAGTCAATTGGGCAATCGCCGCCTCTTTATTGAGGGGGAGGAAAGTCCGGACTCCATAGGGAAGGGTGATGGCTAACGGCCATCCACGGTGACGTGAGGAATAGGGCCACAGAGACGAGCGTATTTAGTTACGGTGAAACGCGGTAACCTCCACCTGGAGCAATCCCAAGTAAGCAGGCGATGAGGCGTCCCGCTGAGTCTGCGGGTAGGGAGCTTGAGCCGTCAGGTAACTGCCGGCCTAGAGGAATGATTGCCCCTAGATGCAAATCTAGGCGACAGAATCCGGCTTATCGATTGACTCTGCACTTTCCAAATACTTATTCGTCGTTCTGGATTTCAATGGAATAGGTGATTTCTGCTGTTTTGGCGAGCATGGTTGTCGCTGAGCAGTACTTTTCGTGAGAGAGCTTCACTGCACGTTCAACCTTGGCTAAATCCAGGTTTTTGCCTTTAACCGTGAAATGCAGATTAATTTTTGTGAATACCTTAGGTTCAGTCTCTGCCCGCTCGGCCGTTAACTGGACATCGCAGGCGCTAATCTCTTGACGGGCACGTTGTAGGATGAGAACCACATCAAAGGCAGAGCAGCCGCCAGTTCCAGCCAAAATCAGCTCCATAGGCCTTGGGGCGCTATTTTTACCTCCAGCTTCAGGTGGACCATCCATGGTGACTTGGTGACCGCTACCGGTTTCTGCTGAAAAGGCCATTCCGCCATTACCCAACCAAGTTACTCGACATTCCATGCTAGTGACCCCTAAATTCGAAAATTAATCAATATTATCAATAGTTTACCAATAATGGCGAACTTCAGTGGCTGGCCCAATTTTGCAAAAAAGCATCAAAAACTTGATTTTGGTCAATTTTCTTGCGTCGCACCATATATCTTGTGTAGAATAACCATATTGGTAGTCAGTCTTATACAAGACTGCGACTTACCTCCCAGTGTCTCCTCCACTTAAAACATAGGTGGATTCCAACCCAGGACTCGTTCCTGGGTTTTTTTTAGGTTACAATTCAAGGCTTTACTGAATTACCGAACCAGTCAGCGGTAATTGTTGTACCAAGTGAATTACAGAATCTGCGAGCTTGCAAACATAAGCAGGGCCAAGGTGGACGTAATTTGATTGGAGTAATTTTTTTTGACTATAACAATTTGAGAAATCATGAAAACTTTTTCTGCAAAATCCCATGAGGTAGTGCATGAATGGTTCGTGATTGACGCTACGGACAAAGTCCTCGGTCGTGTCGCCAGTGAAGTGGCACTCCGTCTACGCGGCAAGCACAAGCCTGAATACACCCCACACGTTGATACCGGCGACTTCATTGTTGTCATCAACTCTTCTAAGCTGCGTGTCACAGGCACAAAAGGCTTGAACAAAATTTATTACCGTCACAGCGGATACCCAGGTGGTATTAGCTCGACTAACTTCGACAAGATGCAAGATCGTTTCCCAGGTCGCGCTTTGGAGAAGGCTGTGAAGGGTATGTTGCCAAAAGGCCCACTAGGTTATGCCATGATTAAGAAATTAAAAGTCTACGGCGACGCCAGTCATCCGCATGCGGCTCAACAGCCAAAAGCGTTAGAGATTTAAGGAAACCAAATGGCTATTAATTACGGAAATTGGAATTACGGTACAGGACGTCGCAAGAGCTCTGTAGCACGTGTATTCATTAAATCTGGCAAAGGTGAGATTATCGTTAACGGTAAACCTATCGATGCTTACTTTGCTCGCGAAACATCACGCATGATCGCTCGTCAGCCTTTGGCTCTCACAGCCCACCTAACAACCTTTGATATCAAAGTAAACGTTAGCGGTGGCGGTGAAACTGGCCAAGCTGGTGCAGTTCGTCACGGTGTTACTCGTGCATTGATCGACTACGACAACGCATTGAAGCCAACCCTGTCTAAAGCAGGTTTGGTAACTCGCGATGCTCGTGAAGTTGAGCGTAAAAAAGTTGGTCTGCATGGCGCGCGTCGTCGTAAGCAGTTCAGCAAGCGCTAATTCTTTCAGTCGCTTAAGTTTTATCGAAAGGGTCGCGCAAGCGGCCCTTTTTGTTTCTACAATCTAGGTATTAAAGAAATAAAATTCATCAGTCAGTATTTTGGAGAATGGCATGATTAAAGTTGGCATCGTAGGTGGTACTGGATATACCGGAGTGGAATTACTGCGTTTATTAGCGCAACACCCCGAAGTCAAAATTCAGGCAATTACTTCTCGTACAGAAGCTGGCATGCCAGTGGCTGAGATGTTTCCATCTTTACGTGGACGCATTGATCTGAAATTCACGACACCCGATGAAGCTAAGTTAAATGAATGCGACGTGGTGTTCTTTGCAACGCCACATGGCGTAGCAATGGCACAAGCCAAAGAGTTGCTTGCTAACAACGTGAAGATTTTGGATCTCGCTGCTGACTTCCGTTTGAAAGACGTTAAAGAATTCGCTAAGTGGTATGGCATGGAGCATGGCTGCCCAGAAATTTTGGCTGAAGCAGTTTATGGTTTGGCAGAAATCAATCGTGAAGAAATTAAAAAAGCACGTGTAGTTGGTTTGGCTGGCTGTTACCCAACTTCTGTGCAGCTTGGGCTTGCTCCATTGCTCTCACCAAAATCTACTGGTGGCAAACAACTGATTGATGGCACGCATATTATTTCTGACTCTAAGTCGGGTACGTCTGGTGCTGGACGTAAGGCGGAGATTGGGACCTTGCTGTCAGAGTCTAGCGATAACTTCAAAGCCTATGGTGTTAAAGGCCATCGCCATCTTCCTGAAATCGTTCAGGGCTTAAAGGCAATCGCTGGTCACGATCAGATTGGTCTGACATTTGTGCCGCACTTGACGCCAATGATTAGAGGCATTCATTCAACCTTGTATGTCCGCTTGACTGAGGCTGGCATGAAAGTGGATTTCCAAAAGCTGTATGAGGACTTCTACAAAGGGGAGCCGTTTGTAGATGTAATGCCGGCTGGTAGCCATCCAGAAACGCGCTCTGTGCGGGGTAGCAATGGTTTGCGGATTGCAATCCATCGTCCTGGTGATGGTGATACTTTGGTTATTTTGGTGGTTGAGGATAACTTGGTGAAGGGTGCCTCAGGCCAGGGTGTTCAGTGTATGAACCTCATGTTTGGCTTGCCTGAGACCACTGGATTAACGCAGATTGCTGTTTCACCATAATCGGGCGTGCTGGAAAGACCCTTCAGCACACTTGGAATTAAAAGCCTAAAATAGATTATTGCCTTTTGAATTAGGAGTAAATCATGACTGAATTAGCGACACAACCAGCACAAGACTTAGCCGAGCCACCAACTCCATTGGTGTTTACGGATAGCGCTGCTGCAAAAGTAGCTGACTTGATTGCTGAAGAAGGCAATCCTGAATTAAAACTACGCGTGTTTGTTCAAGGCGGCGGTTGCTCAGGCTTTCAATACGGTTTCACATTTGATGATGCTGTGAATGAAGATGACACACTCTTTGAAAAGAATGGCGTTACTTTGTTGGTTGATTCAATGAGCTTCCAATATTTAGTTGGCGCTGAGATTGATTACAAAGAAGATATCAATGGTTCACAGTTTGTGATTAAGAATCCAAATGCGCAAACTACTTGTGGTTGCGGATCTTCTTTCTCTGCTTAAAGAGAGAAAGCAATTTAATTACGCAGGATAGCAAGCACCTAGAATTCTAGGACCCTTCGCTCCCGTAACGGCTGGCAAATTTGCTGGCCGTTTTTCTTTGTGGGCCCAAGCAAGCCATGCGAACGCAAGGCCTTCTACGAGTTGTGGATCAATGCCAAGTGCATCGCTAGTCACAATCTCCAGTGAGTTTTTAAATAAGTCTTCAGCTCTGGCTTTAAATAATTCCAATAAGGCAATATTGCGCGCACCGCCACCACAGATAACTAGCGTCTGGGTTTGCGGGGCATAGCCCTCTAAAGCTTGCAAAGCTGAGTCTGCAGTTAATTGCAATAGTGTGGCTTGAACATCTTCTGCATTAATGTTGTCTGAACCAATTTGCTTATGCAACCACTCTAGATGAAAGTCATCACGCCCCGTACTTTTGGGCGGAGCTTTTGCGAAAAATGAATCTGTCAGCATTCTTGATAACAGTGCTTGATTGACTTTGCCTTGTGATGCCCAGGTGCCGTTCTCATCAAAGGAGTGTCCTTGCTGATCCGCAATCCAAGCATCCATCAACATATTGCCGGGCCCGCAATCAAATCCTTTTACTTCACCATCTTTGGGTAATAGGGTCAGGTTAGCAATGCCGCCAAGGTTCAGCACAGCGATATTTTTACTTGTAGAAAACTGTTGCGCATGAAAGGCTGGCACCAGAGGCGCACCATGACCACCTGCCGCTAAGTCGCGACTTCTAAAGTCCGCGATGACATCAATTCCGGTCAACTCTGCCAGAAGCGCTGGATTGAGGGTTTGGTGCGTATAAGCTAAGTGATGAGCAAGATCAGCTTGGTGACGAATAGTCTGACCATGAGCGCCAATCGCGCTGATATCTGCAGGAGAAAGCTTGGTCTGACCTAGTAATTGCTTGACTGCATCCGCATAGGCTGCGGCTAAGGAGTTGCCAGCTTGGTTTTCCCGGTGAATCTCGTTTGGCCCAGGGGTCTGGAGATCTATTAGGGCTTTACGTAATTCGGGGCTAAAGGCGATGCTAACGGAGTCTAGAAGGCATGTCTCCCCTGAGGATTCAATCTTTGCCAGCACGGCATCTATCCCATCTAGGCTAGTGCCAGACATCAGGCCAATATAGAGGGATTGAGGCTTATTCATGCGGTATCAGGACTTTGTTCTCAGGAATGCGACAATTATGCTTTAGCAATCTAAATACTAATTTAATCGACTAAGTAAGTCACTAAGCTAACCCAATCAGCATGACGGCTAAACCAGAACAAAAATACCCACTGACTCCTGAAGTTTTTGCAGCCCTTGAAGTAACCAAGAGGGGTTGTGATGAGTTATTGGTCGAGGCGGATTGGATTCAGAAGCTGGCTAAGAGTCAGGCAACAGGCACACCTTTGCGTATTAAGTTAGGTTTAGATCCAACAGCGCCTGATATTCATTTGGGCCATACCGTTGTTTTGAACAAGTTACGTCAGCTGCAAGATTTGGGTCACACTGTGATTTTCTTGATTGGTGACTTCACGAGCATGATCGGCGATCCCTCTGGACGCAATGCAACGCGTCCACCCCTGACTGCTGAAGAAATTGCTGTCAATGCGCAGACCTACTATCGTCAAGCGAGCATGGTGCTCGATCCAGCTAAAACGGAAGTCCGTTACAACAGCGAGTGGTGCGATCCACTGGGTGCACGCGGCATGATTCAGTTGGCAGCGCGATACACCGTTGCGCAAATGTTAGAGCGCGATGACTTTACAAAACGCTACCGTAGTGGCGTACCGATCTCTGTACATGAGTTCTTGTACCCATTGATGCAAGGCTACGATTCTGTTGCCTTGAAGAGTGACTTAGAGCTCGGCGGTACGGATCAGAAATTTAATCTTTTAGTTGGGCGCGAGCTCCAACGTGAGTATGGCCAAGAGCCGCAATGTATTTTGACTATGCCTCTCCTCGTTGGTTTGGATGGCGTGGACAAGATGAGTAAGTCCAAAGGTAATTACATCGGCATCAGCGAGCCTGCTGGCGAGATGTTTGGCAAGCTCTTGAGTATCTCCGATGAGTTGATGTGGGATTACTTCACATTGCTCTCATTCCGCCCGATGGCTGAAATTGATTTAATGAAGCAAGAAGTTGCTGCCGGCAGAAATCCTAAAGATTGCAAAGTGCTGCTCGCACAAGAAATTGTTGCGCGCTTCCATTCTCAAGCTGCTGCAGAAAAAGCGTTGGAAGACTTTAACCATCGTGCAAAAGGCGGAATCCCAGATGACATCCCAGAAGTAAGCTTGTCTGGAGCACCAATGCAAATCGCCAATCTTCTGAAGGCTGCTGGCTTAGCCCCATCAACATCAGAAGCCAATCGCAATATCGAACAAAACGGTGTGAAGATTGATGGCGCAACAGTTACTGATAAGCAATTAAAAGTTGAGGCTGGTACTTACGTTGTACAAGTTGGTAAGCGTAAGTTCGCTAAGGTAACTCTGAATTAAGTCTTAGGACTCTATTGCGGAGTTGTTTGGCGGCGTGAGGCCAAAGTGCTCGTAAGCTAGCCTTGTAGCCATTCTTCCTCTAGAGGTTCTTTGTAGGTAGCCTTGTTGAATCAGGTAAGGCTCTAAGACATCCTCAATGGTGTCACGCTCTTCACCAATCGCTGCAGCCAAGTTATCAATACCCACCGGGCCGCCATCAAACTTATGCAAGATGGCTTCTAGTAATTTACGATCCATTACATCAAAACCACTTGGGTCGACATCGAGCATCTTCAATGCCGCATCGGCCATGGCTTTAGTAATAGTTCCGGTACCTTTAACTTCAGCATAGTCACGTACGCGACGTAATAGGCGATTGGCAATACGTGGAGTGCCTCTAGCGCGCTTCGCAATCTCAATTGATCCCTCTGGGTCAATATCAGCTTTTAGCAAGCTGGCAGAGCGCGTAATGATTTTAGTGAGCTCTTCAGTGGTGTAGAACTCGAGTCTTGCCACAATGCCAAAGCGATCACGCAGTGGGTTGGTGAGCATGCCGGCACGAGTGGTTGCGCCAATCAACGTAAATGGCTTGAGATCAATCTTGACGCTACGCGCTGCAGGACCTTCACCAATCATGATGTCTAAACTGTAGTCCTCTAGTGCTGGATAGAGAATCTCTTCAACTACAGGAGAGAGTCGATGAATCTCATCAATAAAGAGCACATCGTTTGCTTCTAAATTAGTTAGTAAAGCAGCGAGGTCACCAGGTCTATCGAGAACAGGGCCGCTAGTTTGGCGCAAGTTCACACCAAGTTCTCTGGCAATGATGTGGGCCAGGGTAGTTTTACCAAGTCCCGGAGGACCAAACAAGAGAACGTGATCTAGAGCTTCTTGACGAGCTCGAGTTGCAGTAATAAAGATTTCTAATTGGGCGCGAGCCTTCGTTTGGCCAACATACTCATCGAGCTGTTTTGGACGCAGAGCTCTTTCGAAGACGGCTTCCGAGTTTCCAGCTGCACCGCTAACGATGCGGTCATTGCCTTCCGGTAAATCTTCAGGAATTGAGCTGAGGTCTTCTGTGTGGATTGCCATACTGCAAGTGTAGTGGTGTTTGGGTGACTAGTTATGAAGACTTCGACAGGTATTTGAGGCCCATGCGGATGCCGTCTGAAACTGTAGTGTCAGGCGGTATTTGTTTGAGGGCTAGTAGAGCCTCTTTCTCTGAATAACCCAGTGCCAAGAGGGCCTGCAATACTTCGCTGCTTGCTTCAATCGCCTGGGGTTTGCCACCCACAATTCCTAAATCTGGAGCCAACTTGCCTTTGAGCTCAAGGCAAAGACGTTCAGCAGTCTTTTTGCCAATGCCGGGAACTTGAGTCAGACGTCCTGCTTCTTGCATGGCAATGGCTTGGGCCAATTCATTGACGCTCATGCCAGAAAGTACGGCAAGGGCAGTGCGTGAACCGACGCCACTAATCTTGATGAGCTGTCTAAATGCCTCACGCTCTGTTTCAGTGGCAAAGCCAAAAAGTTGCTGGGCATCTTCACGAACTTGGAAGTGCGTGAGAAGTGTAATTTTTTGATTGGTTTCTGGTAATTGATACAGGGTGCTCATTGGCACATCGATCTCATAGCCAACGCCTTGGCAATCTACCAAGAGGCGAGGAGGGTGAACTGAAACGAGAATGCCTTGTATGCGACCAATCATGTAAAGATCTTAACCTGTTTATATTGTTATTTCTTGCTAGTCTTTTTGGGTGCAAGGGCAGCGGTAATTGCTTTCGGAATTTGGGCATGATGCGCAGCGCAAATCGCTACCCCCAAAGCGTCGGCTGCATCGGTTCCGGGAGCTCGGCTTAGACGGAGTAAACGCTTCACCATTTCTTGAACTTGGGGCTTAGTAGCTCTACCGGTTCCTACGATGGACTGCTTTACCCTTAGCGCACTGAACTCTGCAACGGGGAGTTTGTCTGACACCAGGGCTGCAATTACTGCACCTCGTGCCTGACCTAGCATCAGGGTAGAGCGAGGATTGACGTTCAGAAATACTTCTTCGATAGCTGCTTGCTCTGGTTGGTAGGTCTCCAGAACTTCTTTAATACCCGCGTACAAGATTCCTAATCTCACAGGAAGGCCTTGGTCTGGATCACCACTTTCAATCGTCCCAGAGGCTACGTAGCTCAGTTTTTGGCCATCAACATCAATGACACCAAAACCGGTTGTTCGTAGACCTGGGTCGATTCCTATCCAGCGCATGGGTGCTTAGTGACGGAAGTGACGTGTGCCAGTAAAGATCATGGCAATGCCATGCTCATCAGCTGCTGCAATGATTTCATCGTCACGCATGCTGCCACCAGGCTGGATAGCGCAACTTGCACCACCATTTACAACGACATCCAAACCATCGCGGAATGGGAAGAAGGCATCACTTGCCACTGCAGACCCTTTGAGACTTAAGCCTGCGTTCTCGGCCTTAATGCTTGCCATGCGAGCAGAGTCTACGCGGCTCATTTGGCCAGCGCCAATACCGAGCGTCATGCCGTTAGCGCAATACACAATCGCATTGGACTTCACAAACTTGGCAACGCGCCATGCAAACATCATGTCGTGCATTTCGCTTGGAGTTGGGAGGCGCTTGCTCACAACACGCATTTCGTTCTCAAGTACGTTCTTCGCATCTGGAGACTGGACGAGCAAGCCACCGCCAACACGTTTGAAGTCAAAAGTATTAAATGCAGTACCTAATGGGATCTCTAAGAGACGTACATTTTGCTTGGCGGCAAAAATCGCTTTTGCTTCAGCGCTAAAGCTAGGTGCAATCAATACTTCTACAAACTGCTTAGAAATTGCTTCAGCTGCGGCGCCATCACATGGCACGTTGAAGGCAATAATTCCGCCAAAGGCTGAGCTCGGATCTGTTTTGAATGCCTTTTGATACGCCTCGAGGGCGTTAGAGGCGACAGCTACGCCGCAAGGATTTGCATGCTTGATGATGACGCACGCTGCAGCACCACCAGCATTACCGGTGAAGCTTTTGACACACTCCCAGGCGGAGTCAGCATCAGCAATGTTGTTGTAAGAGAGCTCTTTACCTTGTAATTGTTTGTAGTTGGCAAGCGCACCATCGACTGGGTAGATATCTTTATAGAAAGCTGCTGATTGGTGCGGGTTCTCGCCATAACGCATCTCTTGTACTTTTTCGAAAGCAAGGTGCAGCGTTTCTGGGTAGGCGGAACGCTTCTTGTGATCGAGGTCATCACCTAATGCAGATAAATAATTTGCAATTGCACCGTCGTATTGGGCGGTATGCGCAAATACTTTTTTAGCTAGACCCAAATTGGTCTTATAAGAAACTACGTTCTTATTGGCTTTCATTTCTTCGAGTACGGGTGCGTAGTCTTCTGGAGAAATGAGTACGGTCACATCTTGGTGGTTCTTGGCAGCTGCACGCAACATCGCTGGACCACCGATATCAATGTTCTCAACCGCATCTTCAAATGAGCAATCTGCTTTAGCAACTGTCTCATTAAATGGATAGAGGTTAATTACGAGCATATCGATCGTATCAATACCATGTTCTTTTAATGCAGCCATGTGCTCAGGAAAATCCCTGCGAGCTAACAAACCGCCATGCACCATTGGGTGTAATGTCTTTACACGACCATCCAGCATCTCTGGAAACTTAGTGAGTGAAGACACTTCCACTACAGGCAAATTGTTTTCAGCTAAGAGTTTTGCGGTACCACCAGTAGAGATCAGCTTGACGCCTTGCTCATGCAGGGATTTGGCGAACGGCACAATGCCATTTTTATCGGAAACAGAGAGTAGGGCTGTACGGATCATATTTTTCAGAAGGATTAATTAATAAAGAATTTGCAAATAGGGTCTGGCTTATTTCAGGAGCTGGTGTTCAACCAATTTCTTGTGCAGTGTGTTGCGGTTGATGCCAAGGTACTGGGCAGCCAAAGATTGATTCTGCTTCGCATGCTGCATCACTAATTCGAGCATCGGCTTTTCAACTACTGCGAGAACCATTTGGTACAAGTCAGATGGAGGTGTTCCTTTGAGGTCATCCAAATAACGTTGGAGTTGGGTCTCAATACATTCAGTGATGGGGTGCTTATTGGTCATGGATAAATTAAATAACTAAAAACTAAATTTAGGCAGCTTCTAAAAATAACAAACGATCAGAGTGGGATTTCATTTCATTGAAAAAATCATTCACCATCTGTAATTGGGTTTTGCAATCATCGGCAGTATTCATTCTTTGGCGGAAGGCATGTGAGTCACGTAAGCCTTTGCAATACCAACCGATATGCTTACGCGCTGTGCGCAAGCCAACATATTCGCCATAGAACTCGTAGTGATCAATCAGATGGGCGTTCATGATCTCTTGAATCTCATTAATCTGCGGCGTTGGTAATTTGCCGCCCGTTTCCAGAAAATGATTAATCTCACGAAAGATCCAAGGACGTCCTTGGGCAGCACGGCCAATCATGATGGCATCGGCACCAGTTTCTTTTAAAACAAATCCTGCTTTTTCTGGAGTGGTGATATCACCGTTAGCAACCACCGGAATGGCGACGCTATTCTTCACTGCGGTAATGGTTTCATATTCCGCTTCACCGTGATAAAGGTCGGCTCGCGTGCGACCGTGAACTGTCAACATGGAGATGCCGGATTTTTCAGCTAGGCGTGCAATATCAATTGCATTTTTATGTTCGCGATCCCAGCCTGTCCGAATTTTTAGTGTCACCGGAACTGCATCAGGCCCTACACCTACAGCCTGAACTACGGCTTCTAAAATTTGCTGCACTAAAGGCTCGTCTCTCAATAGCGCAGAACCAGCCGCAACATTGCAAACCTTTTTAGCTGGGCAACCCATATTGATATCAATAATCTGGGCACCATGATCGACATTGAGTTTGGCTGCAGCAGCCATCATCTGCGGATCAGCCCCTGCGATTTGGACTGCGATTGGCTTAAATTCACCTTGGTGATTAGCGCGACGCTGGGTTTTTTCACTCTTCCAAAGCAATGCGTTTGAGGCGATCATTTCAGATACGGCATAGCCAGCACCCAGCTTTTTGCAAAGCTGACGAAATGGACGATCTGTTACCCCAGCCATAGGGGCAACAAATAATCTATTTGCGAGCAGGTGTGGACCAATTTTCATCTGTTTCGGGCTGGCTTCTAGAGGGCTTCAAGCGCTTGGGAAAGGGTGTCACTTTAGCACAAGTCAGCCCAAATCTGCCTAAAAAATAGGCAGATTCTGTGATTTAGATCAAACGACTAATGCGTGGATTTGGAAGGCTATTTAAGCTCCTTAGCGCCTGCCAAACATCATCTGGCGAGCTAAGGCTGTTTTGACTGATGGGAGCCATTGGAGGGCTGATAAAGCCAATCCACGACCGACCACAATAGGAAATAGGTTTGAAGTGAAGATTCTGGCCATGAAGTCGGTTAAGCCTATGGTGGCAGACCGATCAGCCTTGCGACTTTGGGCATAGTCCTGCAAGGTAGTTTCAATGGCTAGAGGGGTTTTTTGATCTTCGGGTTTGGAGAATAAAGCGCTCAGTTTTTCGGCTAAGAGGTAGGCATCCCTCAAACCAAGGTTTAGACCCTGTCCTGCAACGGGATGCAAAGTCTGAGCAGCATTACCAATCCAAACTTCATTTCCCTGAGTAATTTCTTTGCGGTAATTGAGCCCTAACTCATAGAGGCGGCGATCTTGGATTTTGAGGAACTGACCAATACGCGAGCCAAACTCGGCTTGCAGGCTTTTCAGAAATTCAGCATCACTTAAAGCGAGACGTGCTTGTGAGGAACTTGGGGTTCCACACCAAACTAGATTCAGAATATTGGAGCCATAGTGACTTGGCAAAACTGCCAAAGGTCCTTCAGATGTAAATCGCTCCCACGCCTGATAGGGCGCAGCATTCTCAACTTCAACCAAACCAACCAAAGCGGATTGCTCATAGTCTCGACCCGACTCTACCCAATCCTGAGTTTTAAATAAACCACCTTCAGCATGAACTACGCATTTGGCTTGAATATTTAATGTGTCTGCTTGCGCATCAATATGCTTCCAAACAAAATTCGGACTTTTTGTTTGAATAGCCCTTAAAGCTTTGCGCAAAGTCAGGTGAATATCACGATAGCGAATAATGTGACCTAAAGCATCTTGTCCAAGCTCCTCGCGAGTCATGAGAGCGCGGCCAAAACGACCTGCTTGTGACACATGCACCCGATGAATATCTGCACACTCAATAGGCCACGCATTAATGGTGTCGAGCAAGAGTTTGCTACCGTGCGATAAAGCAATCCCTCTACTATCTGCAGCGGCTAAATCGGCATCGTCTACAGGATTGCGATCGAGTAATACGATTTTGGCTTCAGGAAATTTTTGCAGGCACCATGCTGCGCAGGCTAAACCAACTGGCCCACCACCCTGAATCGCAATATCAAAATTTATTGCTGACATGCTTGGCAATTTAATTATTCTTCATCAGCGCTTCGATTTCATCGGCTTTGACTGGTACGCCGCGAGAAATCAATTCACATCCAGAGTCGTTAACAACCGCATCATCTTCAATACGAATGCCGATATTCCAAAAGCGTTCATCTACATCATCTGCTGGACGAACGTATAGACCCGGCTCAATAGTGAGGACCATGCCAGACTTGAGAAGGCGCCATGGCTTTTCTGAGGAGTCTGTAGATGTGCTCAGAGGTTCGCGATAGGAGCCAACATCATGGACATCCATGCCCAACCAGTGTGAGGTACGGTGCATATAGAAACGACGATAAGCGCCCGTCTCAATTGCGTTATCTAGTGAGCCCAGTTCTGCAAGCTTGAGAAGCTTTTCATCAAGCAATCCTTGGGTCAGAACTTTGAGCGCGGCTTCATGCGGTTGCATAAATGTGTTGCCAGGCTTAGTTGCTGCAATAGCCGCTTCTTGCGAAGCTAGTGTGATGTCGTAGAGCGCGCGTTGCGGTCCTGTGAACTTGCCATTCACTGGGAATGTGCGAGTAATGTCGGAGGCATAGCCATCCAGTTCACATCCTGCATCTATTAAACAGAGTTCGCCACTACGCAGTTCAGTATCGCCAGCGCGGTAATGCAGAATGCAGGAGTTCGCTCCACCAGCAACAATGCTGTTGTATGCAACGCTTTGTGCGCCGCTATAGCGGAACTCATGAAGAAGTTCGGCTTCGAGATGATATTCACGCATACCGGGTTTGCAAGCTTGCATTGCACGAATATGGGCGCGCGCAGAAATTTGCGCAGCACGACGCATGGTGTCAATTTCATGTGCATCTTTAAAGAGACGCATTTCATGAATCAAGCTCTCTACATCATGAAACTCTGAAGGTGGGTTAACGCCGGCGCGGGCCTGAGCTCGCACTTGCTTCATCCAATGACGTAGGCGACGATCTGTCTCTGCACTTTCTGAAAGGCGAATATAGACAGCATCTTGATCTGCTAATAACTCACCCAGCTTGTTATCTAATTCGTGATTGCTATGCGCATACTCCACACCTAAGATTGAAGGTGCTGCATCTGGCCCTAAACGAATGCCATCCCAAATCTCACGCTCCGCATCTTTGGGCCTGCAAAAAAGATGGGATTCCAGTTGAGCTTGCGATGCTGATCCAGCAATCTTGAGTACCAGTGTTGCACCCGGTTCCTCAAAGCCAGTGAGGTAGAAAAAATCACTGTCGTGACGATAAGGAAATTCACTGTCCCTATTGCGGGAAGTCTCTGGCGCCGTAGTAATGATGGCGATGCCCCCACCAGTTTTGGCGCAGATCAGTTTTGCTAATTCAATCCGACGTTGTTGGTAAATATTGGACTTATTCATGCGCTGCATTGAGCTCTTGTAATCGTTGGGGCGTACCTACATCGTGCCACGGACCGGTATATTTTTCACCGGACACTCTGTTGTCGGCCATAGCCCTTTTCAAGAGTGGGGCTAACTTAGTGGGCACATCCACCTCTACATCTTTGAAGAGATCTCGGCGATATAGCCCAATACCGGAAAAAGTGAGTTTTTCAGCGCCATCCAGCGGTTCATTAGTCACTTTGGAGTCCTTCAGATAAAAGTCCCCCTCAGGGTGCTGAACTGGGTTGGGAACCATCAAAAGGTGTGCCAAAGGCTGATTTGGGATGCTTCGCAAACTGGAGACTTGTTCCAAAAGCTGCTCAATCGGTAGATTTGGGCTAAAAACATCCCCGTTGATGACTAGGAAGTAATCGCTAGGGTTGAGCAAAGGCAGTGCCTTGCGAATCCCACCTGCCGTTTCTAGGGCGCTAGTTTCTGGGGAGTAGGTGATGTTGAGGTTGAATTGGCTACCGTTGCCTAAAGCCTTCTCAATCTTGTGGCCAAGCCAGGCATGGTTAATGACAACGTCTTTAATGCCTGCTGCACTCAGTGCTTCCAAATGCCAGGCAAGCAGAGATTTTTTCTTAATCGTGAGGAGTGGCTTAGGTAATTCATCGGTTAGTGGACGCATACGCTCGCCTCGACCGGCGGCTAGTAAAAAGCACGGAATGAGATTGCGCTTATTCATGACAGTTTGTTGTTATTCCTTTGTTGGGCGCGTCGATTCTAATAAGCGTGCCAAGGGCTTTAATTCAATATAGCGATTTGCAGTGGCAATCGCATACTCAAGTACCAATGGGATATCTTTGAGATAACCATCTTTACCATCCCGATGAAATAGTCTTGCAAAAATACCTAAAACTTTCAGATGGCGTTGTAAGCCCATCCACTCAAAGTCACGATAGAACTGACCAAAATCATCAGGCATTGGCAGGCCTTCTTTGCGGCCAGCTTCCCAAAATTTAATCACCCAATCAATTACGCGCTCTTCTGGCCATGCAATGTAAGCATCACGCCAGAGTGAAGATGCATCGTAAGTAATGGGACCATAAACCGCATCTTGAAAATCGATCACTCCAGGATTATTTTTTTCAGTCACCATCAAGTTGCGTGAGTGGTAGTCGCGATGGACGTAGACCTTTGCTTGTGCAAGATTATTTTGAATGATGAGTTCAAATGCTTGCTTGACTTGAGAATGTTGAAGTTCAGTTAATTCGATGTGCAAATGTTTCTTGAGATACCACTCCGGAAATAAATCTAACTCACGTTGTAAGAGTGCTTCATCGTAGTTCGGCAAAACATCTGGTTTGCTTGCTAATTGCATTTGAACTAATGCATGGGCTGCATCTTTGTAGAGATGATCAGCACTCTCAGAATTGAGTTCTGCCAGATAAGTTTTCGTGCCAAGATCATTGAGTAAAAGAAAGCCTTCGGCCACATTCTTTTCTAAAATTTTCGGGACATTTAGACCGGCATTTTCGAGCAATAAATCGACCTTAATGAAGGCGTCTAAGGGCTCATGTTGGGGTGGGGCATCCATCACGATCAAAGTCGGAAAATCCGGGTTTTTGGACTCAATCCGGAAATACCGCCGAAAGCTGGCATCTGCCGAGGCAGTGGCCAAAGTGGGGAGATCTAATTGCCAGCTAGGTTCAAGGCCTTTTAGCCAGTTACGGAGGGTGTTTAAGCGAGAGTCAGTCATGGTCGATTCGTATAATAAGGCGGGTCTGGATCTATGAGTCATTATCGCCGTCGCGCCGGCCTTTGCGCCCCTCTTTTTTTAGCTGTCACCCTGCGCGTAATGATGGGGGTTGGATTGTCACAATTTGCGCTTCTAGGCGCTGCCCAAGCACCTGCACCTTTACCCCCTTCTGCGCAGTCCGTAGGTAGCTCCGCCAACTCCGTTTTAATTCCCGATCGTGGTGATGTCACTGTCTTAAAGTTAGATGATCAATTACGGGTTGGCAAACCTATAGCTGACGGTAATGCTTTGACGTTTACCTCTAGTGATTCGATTGATGGAATCGTTGATCGTGAAATGCGTTTAAAAGGACGCGCACAAATTCGTCGAAATGGCGCCGTGATTAAAGCTGATGAAATTAAATACGATCCCGATTCTGATGTAGCGAATTTATCAGGCAATACTGAGTTTTCAAAAGGCAATGCATCTTTCAAGGGCCCAAAAGCGCGCTTTAGAGTCGACGCCCGTGAAGGCGAAATGGAAACCCCAAGTTACGAACTGCGCGATAACCGAGCTAGTGGCAATGCAAAAAAATTAACAATCGAAACCTCAGATGTCTTTGTATTTGATAAAGCAACCTACACAACCTGTACTCCTGAAAATTTAGATTGGTATTTCACAGCAAGCACGCTCGAGATTGATAACGAACAAAAAGAAATGGTTGGTACGCATGGTGTCATGCGATTCTTTGATGTGCCTATTGCTTATGTGCCTTACTTTAGTGCTCCAACATCAAATCAACGCCGCTCTGGAATATTGGCTCCGGTAGCAGGCTATAACTCTAATAATGGTATTGATGTGACGCAGCCCTACTACGTCAACATTGCTCCGAATCGCGATTTATTGTTGATACCGCGCGTGATGGGTCAACGGGGTGTTCAGATGGGCGCTAAATATCAATTTTTGGATCAGCAATATGCTGGTAGTTTGGGTGGAGACTATCTCCCTTATGACCGCAAAACTGGAACTGATCGCTGGCGCTATGACTGGCAGCAAAGACAGAACTTTAGCGGAGACTTATTGGGGATGGGGGGCATCCCAATTGCTGGTGCATGGACCGGCTATGCGAATATTGCACGGGTTTCAGATAGCCTGTACCCCACAGACTTTTCTCAAACTATTGCGGGGGCTGTAACTAATCAGTTTCGTCAGGAGCTTGGAACAACCAAGAACTTAACCGGTAGTCTTAGTAACTGGATTGTTTCAGCAAAGGCAGTTACTTTCCAAACCCTGCAGCCAGACCTGACTGCACCAGTTCAGTCGCCGTACAACGTATTGCCAAATATCAATGCGTCTTATACCAATCGATTAACCCCTACTGTTTCAGATGCTAGTGGAAAGTATTTGACATTGCCCTCAGGGCCAATCACTACGTTCTCAACGGATTACACCCGCTTTGCCTATAACGTAAATAGTAATCTTGCTTATGCTCCAGCAGGCTACCTCTATAGCCAGGCGGATCGTACTGTAATTAAAGGCGCAATGTCTTTGCCACAGATTACTCCTGGCTATTACATTACCCCTAAGGTGAGTTTCCAGTCCAATACTTATGCTGCTACCGCAGCAGTGACTAGTAATAATCCCTTGGGTGCCGCGCCTCCAGCACAGGGTTTCACTATCCCCACTTTTAGTCTGGACTCAGGCCTTGCATTTGAAAGAGATGCAGCAGAATTAAAAGGTTTCTTTGGGCGAGACATGCTTCTCACCATGGAGCCGAGGGCTTATTATGTTTATACCCCGTATCAAAACCAGGCTTTGACACCTTTGTTTGATACGGCCGATGCAGGCTTTGGCGTGACTCAGATCTTTAGTGAAAATACATTTATTGGTAATGACCGTATTGCCGACAACAATAAATTAACCGGAGGACTAACTAGTCGCATGATTGAGGCTAGCACCGGTGCCGAGCGTGCAAACGTAACTGTTGCTCAACGCCAGTCTTTTACGGGGCAAAAGGTAGGTCTTAATGGCAATATTGCTAATCCCACAACCTATTCAGACACTTTGGGATCGGCCTCGGTCCGTCTGCTTGGAAACTTTAGCGCAGACATGTTTGGTCAGTACAACACGCAATTAAATAAATTTGTGCAGACTACAGTAGGCGGAAGTTGGCGCCCTACGCCGGGTAGAAGCTTGAACTTTGGGTATCGAAACGTTTGGTCACCGCCAACACAGGCTTTTGGTCCTACTCCAGCAACCTTGGCGCAGACGACAACTGACCAATACAACGTCTCAGGCCAATGGCCACTGACGCGTGAGGTTTCCGTCTTAGGGCGTTGGGGTTATGACGCATTAACTACTAAAACACTCAATACTCTAGTGGCATTGGAGTGGATGCGCGACTGCTGGACTTTCCGTGGAGCCTACTCGCAAATACTCAATACCTCACAAATAACCACCACCCAGGTTTTATTCCAAATAGAATTTAGGGGCTTTGGTAGTGCTGGTAGCAATCCAGTTGATATCATGAAGTTTAATGTTCCCGGATATATGCCTACTTCCAAGCCTATACCACCTTCAACATATGAGAACTATCAATGATGCGTAGGAATCGATTTAACCAAGCACTTGCAGCCATGATTTTGGCTGGCGCTGCTTTTATGTCTCAATTTGCATTTGCGCAAGATAGCTCAAAGACTTCGGGCGATAGCAAAATTCGAAATATTGATGGTGTTGCTGCAGTCGTTAATACTGGTTACGTAACACGTAAAGAGATTGATGATCGTATTGCTGCATTACAAAAGCAGGGTACTAAATTACCCGATCCTGCCACTTTGCGTAAGACTATTCTCGAGCGCCTCATCATTGAAAAGATTCAGCTACAAAATGCCGAGCAAGAGGGTATGGGCGTTACCAGCAAAGAGCTCGACAAAATTATTGCTGATATTGCGGCTAAGAACAAATTAACCTTAGCCGAGTTAAAGGTAAAAATCGCCGCAACTGGCAGTAGCTATGAGCGCTATCGTCAGATGTTGCGTGATGACGTAGTTATCAGTCGCTACCGTGAGCGCGAAGTAGAGGGCAAGATTAAGATTTCTGATGCGGAAGTGGATAACTTTATTGCTGATCGTAATCGTGCGGTAGCTGGTGGAGGAAAACCAACACGTTCCGCTCCGGCTGCAAAAGGTGAGCCAGAAGAAATCGATGTGGCGCAGATTTTCATACCGGCAGATGCAGGTGCAGGTGCGGGAGCCCAAGCTGACGCAAAGAAAAAAGCGGAATCACTATTGCGTGAAGCGCGTGGTGATGTTGATTTCTTGCAGTTAGGTGCGATGGCTGCAAAAGAGAATCCGAAGATTAAGTTTCAAGAGTTGGGATACCGCACTCCAGATCGCTTGCCGCAATTGTTTTACGAGGCCGTCAGAAATACTGGTAGCGGACAGGTTGCGAATGCGGTTGTTAAGAGCCCTGCTGGTTATCACGTACTCAAGGTTCTTGACAGACGTGCACTAGTGGCTGGGGCGCCTGAGCCGCAGCAAGCTGCGCCTCAAGAAACTTCATCTACCCCGCAAAATATTATGGTGATGCAGACATTGTCGCGCCACATTTTGTTGCGTAGCCGTCCCGGTTTGACCGATCAGGACGCTGAAAGACGCCTAGCGGGTTACCGTGATCAGGTTCGCGCAAAGACGGCTGATTTTGGTGAGCTGGCTAAAAAGTACTCTGAAGATGGATCTGCTGCGAACGGTGGCAATCTCGGTTGGATGGGCCCTGGCGATCTAGTTCCTGAATTTGATCAAGCTATGAATCGCTTGCAAATTAACGAGGTGAGTAATCCAGTGAAGTCCGAGTTTGGCTGGCATTTAATTCAGGTGCTCGAACGTCGTGAAGCGCAATTAACAGTTGAGAAGCAGCGTCAATTTGCTCGTGCAGCAATTCGTGAGCGCAAGTTTGAGCAGGCTTATCAAGATTGGTTGCGTGAGCTACGCGACACGGCTACGGTAAAGATCATTAACGCAGATGATCCAGCAGCCAGCCCTCGTTAACCTAGTCATCAGCTCTGGAGAGCCTGCAGGGGTTGGTCCAGAGGTCTCTATTGCAGCTGCGCTCGCTTTTTTGCAAGAGCAGCCTGCAAGCACGATTACTGTACTTGGGGATTCAAATTTATTTTCAGCAGTCGATATCCCCAAACAATTATCAGCTCGCTTAATAGTGGAGCCCATTCCACTTGCTTCCCCCGTAGTTGCTGGTCAGCTAAATCCCGCCAATGCGCAGTATGTTCTTAAAATTCTGGATACCGCTGTTAAGGGGTGTCTAGATGGTCGCTTTGACGCCATGGTGACTGCGCCAATACAAAAGAGTGTTATCAACGAGGGGTCACCCTCAAGCGATACCTTGTTTACTGGCCATACTGAATACCTAGCGAAGCTTTGCCATCAAGAGCATGTTGTTATGATGTTGTGTGCGACATTGCCAGCAGGATTTTTAGGTCTACATAAAAGCCGCGACCTTCGAGTTGCTTTGGTAACAACACATTTACCCCTGAGTGCAGTTCCAGAGGCGCTCAATTATCAGCATATTTTGGAAACGATTCAGATTGTCGATCAGGATTTACGAACAAAATTTGGTATTACTAAGCCTTTGATTCGAGTAGCTGGTTTAAATCCCCATGCAGGTGAATCAGGTTATCTTGGGCGCGAAGAAATCGATGTGATTGCACCAGCGATCGAAGCTGCGCAAGAGTTAGGCATTCAGGTAAGTGGACCCTATCCAGGTGACACCATGTTTGATGCCAAGGCCTTGGATAGTGTGGATGCGTTTATTGCGATGTATCACGATCAAGGTCTAGCGCCATTCAAGTTTGTGAGCTTTGGTGGCGGCGTAAACGTCACCTTAGGCTTGCCAGTTGTTCGTACATCGGTAGATCATGGTACTGCGCTGGACATAGCTGGTAAAGGCCTTGCAGACTCGGGCAGCATGTTAGAGGCTTTGCGACTGGCTTATCAATTAGCAGTAAACATCAAGAACGTAAAGAATCTAAAGATATGACGCATCGCGCCCGTAAACGATTTGGTCAAAACTTTTTGCAAGACTCTGGAGTAATTTATTCCATCATTGCAGCCATCAATCCAAGTGAAAATATGCATGTGATTGAAATTGGTCCAGGCCTTGGCGCTTTAACCAAGCCCTTGTTAAGTAATTTAGATCGCTTGGATCTTTTAGAGATTGATCGAGATTTGGTGGCCTACTGGAATCAAGAGAATCTCAAGGGCCTGAATGTCATTGAGGGTGATGCCCTCAAGTTTGATTTCTTGGAATGGGCAAACTCACGTCCAGCCAATAGCGGGCTATGCAAGGTAGTTGGCAACTTGCCTTACAACATCTCGTCTCCGTTGCTTTTTCATCTCGTTTCCGCCGCGCATGTGATTGATGAGCAGGTATTTATGCTTCAAGCTGAAGTGGTCGAGCGTATGGTCTCCAAGGCTGGTGGTTCTGAATTCAGCAGACTTTCTGTCATGTTGCAGGCTCGCTATGACATGGAGCAAGTTTTAGAAGTTCCGCCTGAAGCCTTTGATCCGCAACCTAAAGTGAATTCCGCTGTCGTACGAATGATCCCGCGACGAGATTTCAGCCTAAGTGATGCGCAGTGGCATGCTCTGGAAAAAGTAGTGGCAGCAGCGTTTTCTCAAAGAAGAAAAATGCTGCGCACAAACTTGTCAGCCTTCGCTGATCGACTGTCTTTATCTGAATCTGAATTAAAGGCACGCGCCCAAGATATTCCAGTTGAGCGCTATATTGAATGGGCCAAAACTTTAGCCCAGTAAGCCCTGGTGCTATTGGTAAGCAGCAGGATCAATTACTCGCATTTCAGCTTCAATCCACTTTTCTACTTCTTGATGTAGTTGTCCGCCGGTTTTTCCGGTAGAGGTAATGGCAGGGCCGATTGAGAAGATGATTGTTCCAGGTTGCTTAAGAAAGCTATTCTTAGGCCAGCAACGACCCGCATTGTGGGCAATTGGGATTACCAGTGCTTCAGTAGCGCTAGCAAGCCTTGCGCCGCCTTTGCTATAGGGTTGATGTGATCCAGTAGGAGTTCTAGTGCCTTCCGGAAACAATAAAATCCATTTACCTTCACTTAAGCGCTTTTTGCCTTGCCCAACCACTGAGAGGGCGGCAGTTTCTTTGCTATTGCGATTTATATGGATCATCTTGAGCAAAGCCAAAGCCCAGCCAAAGAAAGGTATCCAAAGCAATTCTCTTTTGAAAACGAAGCAGACTTGCTTGGGAAGCTTGGCGATATAAAAAATGGTTTCGTAAGCAGACTGATGTTTGCTAAGAACAACAACAGGCTTATCCAATACCGCCATCATGTTCTCCATTCCGCGAATCTCATAACGAATACCACAGAGGGGTTGCAAGATCCAGATTACGACCTTGTTCCAAAGTCCGATAAAGCGATAGCGATTCTCTGGACTAAGGAATGGGAATACTAGTATGCAAAGCACCGACCAGATTGGGGTGAATATCAGCAAGAAGAGGGTAAACAGAGCTGAGCGAATAAACATCATATTTGCATTAAACCTTATCTTGTAAGAGTGCATTCGCAAATGCCATCAAATCCGCATGAATCTGGGTACCTTCTGGGAGGCCACCTTTATCTAAGGTTTTACTACCTTTGCCGGTCAATACCAAATGTGGGCTGGCGCCAAGGGCAATACCTGCTTGCAGGTCACGTAAGGAGTCACCCACAATCGGCACCCCCAATAACGGTGTGGCGCTCTGATTCTTTTTGTAGCGTAGGGCAATCTCTTTCATCATCCCTGGCAGCGGCTTGCGGCAATCGCATGCATTGGCATCGGTATGTGGGCAGAAGAAAATGCTGTCGATGTGACCACCCAAAGGCTTGAGCAGTTTATCCATCTTGCCATGCATGGCATGAAGATCGTTGATATTGAAATAACCCCGCGCCAAACCGGACTGGTTAGTTGCTACGGCGATTTGATAGCCTGCTTGATTGAGTAGTGCAATTGCTTCAAGGCTCCCGGGTAGGGGAATCCACTCATCACTCGACTTCACATAATCATCTCGATCTTCATTGATCACGCCATCGCGATCAAGAATGATCAGTTTAGAAGAGCTGATGCTCATGCTAATTTGCCGAGGTCGGCAATGAGATTCATTTTCTGGTGAAGTTGTTGCAGGAGAGCTAGGCGGTTATCGCGCAACTCTGGATTTGGATCCATCACCATCACATCGGCAAAGAACTGATCAATTGGAGCGCTGAGAGCAACGAGTGCTTTCAATAGCTCCACGAACTGACGTTTTTCGTAAGCCGTTGTCAGTGTTGGAGTCAGCTTCTCAAGCGCTTGATGCAGCGCGATTTCAGCAGGAAGTTGCAAGAGTGTGCTTGAGCAATTCACCGGAATAGCAGTAGCATTCTTTTTCAAGATATTGCTGATGCGTTTATTAGCGGCAGCTAACTGAGCTGCTTCTGCCAAGGCATTAAATTCACGCAAGGCAGTTAAGCGATCAATTAAATCATTTAGCTGGGCTGGAGACTGACTTAATACTGCATCAATTTCTTCGGTAGTAAATGGCTTGCCTGCAACCGCTTGGTCGCGTAAGTAAGCGCGTAGACGATCAATGATGAAGGCGTAAATATCTTCCGCCTTAGCTTTTTCTTGTACGTCTTTTTGCGGAAATTGTTTGCGCGCTAGTTCAATTAAGTCAGGCAGACTTAGGCTAAGGTTCTTTTCAAGTAGGAGACGGCAGATACCGAGAGCATGACGACGAAGGGCATACGGATCTTTATCACCGGTTGGCGCAAGACCAACACCCCAGATGCCAACGAGAGTTTCTAGCTTGTCCGCAA
This sequence comes from Polynucleobacter sp. 80A-SIGWE, assembly GCF_018882295.1. GTDB lineage: Bacteria > Pseudomonadota > Gammaproteobacteria > Burkholderiales > Burkholderiaceae > Polynucleobacter. Next base: position 84,848 of record NZ_JACVOR010000001.1, on the reverse strand, counting down.
TCGCTAAGATGGTGCCAGTTTGACTCTGTGGCAAAGCATCACCAGCGAAGCGAGGCATGTAATGTTCGCTGCAAGCAGATGCTACTTCCGCATTTTCGCCATCATGCGTTGCATAGTAGCGACCCATGATCCCCTGAAGCTCTGGGAACTCGCCAACCATATCGGTTAGCAAATCGGTTTTGGCAATTTCAGCAGCACGGCTGGCTAGCGCCTCATCAGCGGATAAGGCTTTGGCAATACCCACTGCAATTCCTTGCACGCGCTTGGTGCGGTCCAGTTGATTGCCGAGCTGATTGTGATAAACCACTTTTCCAAGATCAGCTACGCGGGATGCTAGTGGACGCTTTTGATCTTGTTGAAAGAAGAAGCGTGCATCGGATAGGCGTGGGCGTACTACGCGCTCGTTACCAGAAATAATTGCTTCTGGTTTATCGGTCTCGATGTTGGAAACAATTAAGAAGCGATTGCGTAACTTACCTTGCTTGTCCGTTAAAGCAAAGTATTTTTGATTAGTCTGCATTGTCAGAATCAAGCATTCTTGTGGAACTTCCAAGAACCCTTGATCAAAATGACACTCATAGATTGCTGGCCACTCAACTAATGCGGTCACTTCATCTAACAGGCTATCTGGCATCAAAACTAAATCAGTACCAGCAGCTTTTAATAATGCAGATTCAATAAATTCACGACGCTTGTTAAAGCTTGGCAATACTTTTGCTTTGGTTCTGAGGTCAGATTCGTACTGATCTGCAGAGGCAATCGTAATAACGCCAGGAGCCAGAAAGCGATGACCTTCTGTTTGGTTTTCTGCGTCAATGCCCAGTGCGCTGATATGTAATGCTTGCGTGCCATGCAGGGCGATGATGCGGTGTGCCGGACGTGCAAATTCAACGTCTGCTAATTCACCATTTTTCTGCAGCACTTGGTAGTGCATCATTTTGGCAATGGGTAATTTACTCAGTGTCTGCTCTAGGGCTTGTTGCGCAGTTTGTTCTAATGCTGCGCCTTTGGCGATGACATTGAGATATAGCGCTTCATTTTTCCCTTCACCGGATTTTTCTAAGGTGGAGATATCAATATCAGCGTAACCCAAGGAGGCCAACTTCTTTTGTAGTGGCGCAGTCGGCTTGCCATCAGCATCAAAAGCAATGCTGGTCGGGAGTAATTTTTCACGAACTGGATAGTCTGGAGCTTGGCTTAAGACATTAGTTACATGAACGGCAAGGCGACGGGGTGTAGCAAAGCTAGCAGCAACAGAGTTTTCACCCAAGAGTCCAGCGGCCTTCAGTGAGGAAAAAATACCTTCACTAAAAGCATCGCCTAAGCGACGCAAAGATTTCGGTGGAAGTTCTTCGGTAAATACTTCAATCAGAAGATTGTCTGATTGAGAGAGGGAATTCGGTGTACTCATAATTAGATCGAGCTACTTAGGCTTTGGATTGACGTTGGCACATCGGGAATCCCAACTTCTCACGAGATTCAAAGTAAGCCTGCGCTACTGCGCGAGATAGATTGCGGATGCGACCGATATAGGCGGCACGCTCGGTTACGGAGATGGCGCCACGGGCATCCAGTAAGTTAAAGGTGTGCCCAGCTTTCAGTACCATTTCATATGCGGGTAAGGCCAATGGGACTTCCATCAATCGCTTGGCTTCACTTTCGTAATTGGTGAAGTTTGCAAATAATAGGTCGGTATTGGAGTGTTCAAAGTTGTAGCAAGACTGCTCTACTTCATTCTGGTGATACACATCACCATAAGAGATGCCATCGGCCCAAACGAGGTCATATACGTTTGAGCAATTTTGGATATACATCGCCAAGCGCTCAATTCCGTAAGTGATCTCTCCCAAAACAGGTTTGCAGTCAATGCCACCCACTTGCTGGAAATAGGTGAACTGCGTCACTTCCATGCCGTTAAGCCAGACTTCCCAGCCTAAGCCCCATGCGCCCAAGGTTGGGTTTTCCCAGTCATCTTCAACAAAACGCACATCGTTCTTTTGAAGATCCAGACCTAAAGCAGCAAGCGAGCCTAGATAGAGTTCAAGGATGTTTTCTGGTGCAGGCTTCAGCACTACCTGGTACTGGTAGTAGTGCTGTAAACGATTTGGGTTCTCTCCGTAGCGACCATCTTTTGGTCTGCGTGAAGGCTGAACGTAAGCGGCTTTCCATGGCTCGGGGCCAATGGCCCTCAAGAAAGTGGCTGTATGAGATGTACCGGCACCGACCTCAAGGTCAATAGGTTGCAATAGGGCGCAACCTTGTTGGTCCCAGTAATCTTGGAGTTTGAGAATGATTTGCTGAAAAGTAAGCATGATTTACCTGGCTAAGCCTTTGATTTTACATGGCTAAGCTAGCGAACCATGAAATAGCGATTAGATTCGTTTTTGGCGAATAAGACCCAAGATAAGCAAGGGGCAAGAAAGGCTCAAAATAGGTGCATTTCCCCAAATCACATAAGGGGTTGTTCCTGAGTAGGCTTGAATCTTGAAGCTGAGTACGCCCTGGGTAAATTCGCCCAACTGAGACAGCACCTTGCCGTCTGGCCCAAGAGCTGCCGTGATACCCGTATTTGTTGCACGTAGAGATGGCAGTCCAGTCTCAAGGGAGCGCAGCTGCGATAGACGTAATTGTTGCGCTGGCGCTTGAGAATCCCCAAACCAGGCCAAATTAGTCATATTGATCAACAGGTTGACGGGTTTGCTGCTGTGATGAATTCGAGAGGCCAATTCCCCGCCAAAGACATCTTCATAGCAAATAGTGATCGCCGCCTGAATCGCATCTTTACCTGGGCGAACAATGCTGAAAGGGGCTTGATCTAATCTACCGCGTGCGAAGTCACTCATAGGTACATGGAAGGCATTCACAAACCAATGAAATCCAGGCGGAATAAATTCTCCAAAGGGCACCAAGTGAGACTTGTCATATTCATAGCTCGGCACATTGGGAGAAAGTCCAAGCGCACGATTGGTGTATTTCACTTCAGTGGAGTCGCGCGACTCCCCAATGACACCTAGCAAGACATTACTAGAGGTATTCGTGGAAAACTGTTGGAGTGATTCCAGTAAGCCATTAGGAAGATTGCTTTGGGGCCAGGGATAAGCAGTCTCTGGAGTAATGATGAGATCGGCTGATTGGCTCTCAATAGCATTGGTGTAAAAACTAAATTGTTCTTCGATTGCCTTGGGGTTGAACTTCAGGCTTTGCTCAAAATTTCCCTGAATTAAACGAACACTGAGTGGCTCGCCAATCGGTTTTGTGAAAGTCCAAAAGCTCGCAAGTTGCGCAAGTGCGACAGCAGAAATAATGCAGGCAGAACTAAAGACAATATTTTTCCTTAGCTGTGTAATCTCCCAAGAAATCCACACCACTAAAAATGTGCAGGCTAGGCCGCCGAAGAATGGTGCTGCTGGTGCGAAGGGGCCATTGAATTGTGCTTCAGCAAATCCCATCCAAGGAAAGCCTGTTAGCACCACACTACGTAGGTATTCAATAAGCACCCAAGAGGCTGCTAGCACTAGACCTGTTAGATACCTTCTTCTAGGCAGACAAAGGGAAAGCGAGGCACTGGAGAAAAATAAAGCCATACCAGAGGCTAGTAAAAATACCGCTAAGCAAGAAACCGCAGCATGCATTCCACCTATGTCGTGCAAGCTAATGTAGATCCACCATAGCCCCAGAACAAAGTAACCTAGGCCAAATACCATTCCAGAGGTAAATTGATTTTTAATCGAGAGAATGGATTGCTGACTCATTCGCCACCAAATCAAACTCAGTACAGGGATTTGTATCCAGCCACCATAAGGTAGTTCTGCGGCAGCAGCCAGCAATGCTCCCAGAAAAAATAGCGCCAATAAATTGACGCTATTACTTAGTCTTGCTGATTGCTGATCAATCAAGGTAATTCTCAGGAAGTTTTTTTCGGGAGTTGGCGTGCGAGCAAGATATGAATCTGTCTTGGGTCAGCGCGCTGAACCTCAAATTCAATTCCGTCGATCTCGATCAACTCGCCCATCTTAGGCACTCGGCCAAGATGCTGAATGACTAAGCCCGCAACTGTTTCAATATCGTCATCCTGAAATTGGGTGCCTAGCGTCTCGTTAAATTGCTCGAGCTCAGTAATGCCTTTAACTCGAATATCACCATTGTCTAAAGAGATGAGGTTATCTGCCTCTTCATCAATATCATGCTCGTCTTCAATGTCCCCAACAATTTGTTCCAGCACGTCTTCAATCGTAATCACACCAGCAACGCCGCTGTATTCATCTACAACAATCGCTAAGTGATTGCGGTTATCTTTGAAGTCACGCAGCAAAACACTTAAACGTTTGGATTCTGGAATAAATACTGCTGGGCGAAGCCAATCACGCACTTGAAAATCTTTTTCAGTCGAGTGGCGCAATAAATCTTTTGCTAGTAAGGTGCCAATGACGTTGTCGCGGCTACCTTCGAATACGGGAAAGCGTGAGTGAGCGGCAGTAATCACACTCTTGATAATTTCTGACAGGGGTTGATTGATATCAATCCAGTCAATCTGGGCTCTAGGTATCAAAATATCACGAGCACATAATTGGCCCACCTGGAATACGCCCTCAATCATGGAGAGGGCATCCGCATCAATTAAGCCTTCCGTCTGGGCTTCTCTGAGGGTATCAATCAGTTCTTGGCGACGCTCTGCTGGGCTGGTTGGCTGTGGCGTTAAAAAATCGGCCAAGCGTTCTAAAAGGGATTTATTGGGGTCAGGCATATAGCAAGAATATCGCAGAAATCAGTAAATTCAATGAAGGAAGCCGTAAAGATGCTTTAAATAGGTGCGTAGGGATTGGCAAATCCTAAAGATTTCAGGAGGGTGATTTCCTTACCCTCCATTTTCTTCGCTTCTTTATCACTCTCATGGTCAAGGCCTTGGGCATGCAGGCAGCCATGAATAATCAGGTGAGCTAAATGAGCCTTAACAGCTTTGCTTTGGTCGGACGCCTCTTTTTGAATTACGGGAAGACAAAAAATAATATCGGCGGCTATGGTTTTTTTGCTGAGCTCGTATGGGAAGGTGAGTACATTAGTCGCATAGTCTTTATTGCGAAAAGCAAAATTCAGTTTTTTACCTTCGGCCGCATTAACAAAGCGCAGAGTGATGAGTCCGTTCAATTGAACTGCTGATTTCACCCATTTTTTAATTAGCGCTAAAGATGCGATCGCAAGCACTTTATCTTCGATAGTGGCGTTAGCAAATTGAATATCGATCTCTAATTTAGAGGGAGAGGCCGGTTTGCTTGTCATCTTAATGGGCATGGGTGAGCGTGGATTCGCTAATCAGATCACCTCGGAGGGTGTAGTTCAGTACTTCGGTAATGCGGATATCTACCATTTGGCCGATGAGTAATTCAATATCTTGATCAGGCGCAGTAAAGTGAATCACGCGATTATTGGCGGCACGACCTTGTAAGTTGACGCCATCCTTTGCAAGTCCTTCAACAAGTACTCGCTCAATATTGCCCAACATATTTTTACTAATCTGATTTGCTTGTGACTCCACCAGGGCAAGTAGTGTTTGCAGGCGCTTGAGTTTGACCTCATATGGAGTGTCATCACTCAGATTGGCTGCGGGGGTGCCAGGACGCGCACTGAAGATAAAGCAAAAGCTGTTATCAAAATTGAGTTCTTCAACCATCTTAAGTAGCTTTGCAAAGTCATCATCGGTCTCGCCCGGAAAGCCCACAATGAAGTCACTCGACAGCGTCAGATCGGGCCTTACAGCACGCATCTTACGAATAATGCTCTTGTATTCTAAGGCGGTATAGCCGCGCTTCATCGCAGACAAAACGGAGTCGGATGCGTGCTGCACTGGCAAGTGCAAATGGCTTACTAATTTAGGAACTTTTGCATAGACATCAATTAAGCGCTGTGTAAATTCTTTTGGGTGGCTAGTAGTAAAGCGAATTCTTTCTACACCGGGGATTTCGGCAATATATTCAATTAGCAAAGCAAAGTCTGCGACCTCTTCTGTATCACCCATCTTGCCAAGGTAAGCATTTACATTCTGACCAAGTAGAACAATTTCTTTAACACCTTGAGCCGCAAGACCAGCCACTTCAGTCAATACATCATCAAAAGGGCGCGACACTTCTTCACCCCGAGTGTAAGGAACCACGCAGTAGCTGCAATACTTTGAGCAGCCTTCCATGATGGAGACGTAAGCAGAGCCTCGAGTTTGACGTGAGGCAGGAAGGTGATCAAACTTTTCAATTTCTGGAAAAGAGATATCTACCTGAGATCTACCAGTCTCGCGACGTTGTGCAATGAGGTCAGATAGGCGATGCAAAGTTTGCGGTCCAAAGACAACATCAACATATGGTGCTCTACTGATAATTTGTTGGCCTTCTTGGCTAGCAACGCAGCCACCAACACCAATCAATAAATTGGGCTTAGTTTTCTTAAGCTCCCGCAGGCGACCTAAATCAGAAAACACTTTGTCTTCCGCTTTTTCGCGAATCGAGCAGGTGTTCAACAGAACCACATCTGCATCTTCGGGGGTATCAGTCATGACCATGCCTTCATCGGCATGTAAGAGGTCGGCCATCTTGCCCGAGTCGTACTCGTTCATTTGACAGCCAAAGGTTTTGATATAGAGCTTTTTCATATGCCGTTCTCAGGTTTATAGCTGGGGGCGAAGCTCAGATTTTACGGGATAAGGCGTTTAGAGCAGACGTAGAGCCAGAATCGCAACAATGGTTGGTGGAATGGCAGCTACAAACAGTAATCCTGCAGAAACGGCTGCATTCGGGAAATAACTGCGCAAAATAGCTAGTCCAGCCGGGTTTGGGGCGTTGGCAATGACGGTTAAGCCGCCGCCTGCCACCGCACCGCCAACTAAGGCTAGCTTGAATTCTGGTGAAGTACCTTGTACTAGTGACCCCAAATACGTGAGCGCCGCATTGTCGGTAATCGCAGTTAATGCCAGGCTGCCATAGAAAACCGCAGTAGGACTCATGGTTTCAAGAATCGGTTGAAGCCACCATCCTTGGAGTGCACCCAAGACAACTAATCCACCCAAGAAGAATCCCACTAGCAAAGCTTCGCGCAAAATGAGTGGACTTTGATGTTTTGGATAAGCAGTCGTGTAGCCAATAAAAAATAGCAAGAGCCACATGAAAATCACTGGGTCATGCGCGAAGACCACAATGCCCAGCAAAAAGAGTAAATGAATTGCTGTAATAGCTAGCGGAATACGAACGTGATCAGATTTGCTCGTAGGTTCAATGAGTTGCTTATGAAAGAGCAGTGTTGCAATTGTTGCATTGACAAAAATAGCGATCGTCGCCTCATGCCCAAAGTTGGCAAACATGAATGCGCTATCCCAACCCCAGGTTGAGGCCACCATGAGTACTGGTGGTGCAGCGAAATTAGTCAGCGTGCCGCCAATTGAGATATTGACGAACAACACGCCTAGGGTGCCAAACAAAAGTGGGGTGGAGCATTTATGGCGATAGACCAAGTCTCGCAATAAGAATGCCGCCAGTGTCATTGCTGCAGGCTCAGTAATGAGTGAGCCTAGTAAGGGGGTGATGCTAAGGGTTAGGAAATATAGGGTTGGAGCTTGCTTGGTGCGGAATACCAATTGCAATCCCTGACCTAACTTGTGAAGAATTTGGGTGGCGAAATGCAAAATAGGTTTGCTACCCGCAACGACCATGATGGCAAAAACAAATAGTGGTTCTGTGAAGTTCCGCTTGTTGGCGTACTCTTTTGCTGTGGCTAAATCATTTGCAAGCCACATAAAAATAATCAGTATTGCTGCCCAAAATCCAAAGACGATTTCTACTTCACCTAGGAGGTGCCATAGACCGGCATGCCTTGGAGATTTTTTGGCAAGCGTTTCAAAATACGCAGTGCAAAAAGTATGCAGCACCGCTATGGCAAAAATAATGCTTGCACCAAGCTCTGTAGGGGTAAAGTTCATATATACATATTAGCAGGGCAAGCCTGCCAGAATAGGCATAAAGCTAATACATTAGAAGTGTTAGCAATTTAGGAGATTTTGATGAAATTGAAATTAGGTTATCAAGAATTAATTGCAAATGCGATGGCGCAAATTGAGACCGTTCCATTGGAACAAGCGCAAAAACTCCTAGATGATCAAAATACAGTTTTTGTAGATATTCGGGATGTGAGGGAGTTGGAGCGCGATGGCATGATTCCCAATGCGATTCATGCGCCCCGGGGGATGCTGGAATTTTGGGTTGACCCAGACAGCCCCTATTACAAGCCTGTTTTTGGAGAAGGTAAGCGTTTAGTGCTCTATTGCGCATCTGCATGGCGCTCCGCTCTAGCGACAGAAGCCCTCCAAAGGATGGGGGTCCCCGGAATTTGCCATTTAGAGGGAGGCTTTAGCGCTTGGAAAAAGGCTGAATTGCCCGTAGCAGAGAAGCATTCAAAACCACATTCTGGCTAAATTTCCCATTTCCTAGATCTTGAAATCCATTAAATAACCCCCAATTACTGGGGGTTATGTTCATTCATTAAGAGGGAAGAGGAAATACGCATGCCTGTAGCCAGTAAAGAAACTTTAGGCTTTCAAGCCGAGGTAAAACAACTTTTACAACTGATGATTCATTCCTTGTATTCGAACAAGGAAATCTTTCTCCGTGAGTTGATCTCTAATGCGTCTGATGCTTCAGACAAACTCCGCTTTGAGGGAATCGAGCATCCCGATTGGTATGGCGATGATCCTGATCTGAAGATCAAAGTCAGTTTTGATAAAGCCGCTAGAACTGTCACCATTTCTGATAATGGAATTGGTATGAGCCGCGAAGAAGTGATTTCTAACTTAGGAACTATCGCTCGCTCTGGCACAAAAGAATTTTTCTCCAAGCTCTCAGGCGACCAGCAAAAAGATGCTGCTCTCATTGGTCAGTTTGGTGTGGGTTTCTACTCAGCCTTTATTGTTGCTGACCGCATTGCCGTTGAGACTCGTCGAGCAGGCTTGCCAGCTTCTGATGGTGTTCGTTGGGAGTCTGATGGCTCTGGCGAATTTACAGTCGAAAGCATTGACTGCCCACAGCGTGGGACATCCATCACGATGCATCTTCGTGAAGGTGAGGATGATTTCCTCTCAACCCATAAACTCAAGTCAATTATTCGTAAGTATTCCGATCACATCTCTTTGCCTATTCAGATGAATAAAGAAGAGTGGGATGCAGATAAAAAAGAGCAAGTCATCAAGGATGAGCTCGAGAGCATTAATCAATCCAGCGCTTTATGGGCTCGCTCAAAGTCTGAAATCACTGAAGAGCAGTACGACGATTTTTATAAGCACTTGTCACATGATTACGAAAATCCCTTGTGCTATTCACTAAATCGAGTTGAAGGGCGTAGTGAGTTTACGCAACTGTTATATGTACCAGCACGTGCTCCATTCGATTTGTGGGATCGCAACAAACGCGGTGGTATCAAGTTATACGTGAAGCGGGTATTCATCATGGATGAGGCCGAGCAATTAATGCCGATGTATCTGCGTTTTGTTACTGGTGTAATTGATTCGACAGACTTGCCTTTAAATGTCTCCCGTGAAATTTTGCAGGAATCACGTGATGTCAAAATCATTCGAGAAAGCTCTACCAAGCGTGTGTTGAGCATGTTGGAAGATTTGGCTAATAGTGATGATGAGGCCAAGAAAGAAAAATACCGCACCTTCTGGACTCAGTTTGGACAAGTGCTTAAAGAGGGCGTTGGTGAGGATCAAGCAAATCAAGAGCGCATCTTAAAACTCTTACGTTTTGCGAGTACGCATAATGACTCTGCGGATCAAACTGTTTCCTTGGCTGAATATATTTCTCGTATGAAAGAAGGTCAGGACAAGATTTACTACGTTACTGGTGATACTTTTAATGCCGCTAAAAACAGCCCGCATTTAGAGATCTTCCGCAAGAAGGGCGTCGAAGTCTTGTTGCTGTCCGATCGAGTAGACGAATGGATGCTTTCTTTCTTCACCGAGTTTGATGGCAAGCAAATGACCTCAGTCGCTAAAGGCGGTCTTGATCTTGGCAATCTCAGCGATGAGAAAGAAAAGAAAGAGCACGAAGAAACTGAGAAGAATTTTAAGGACTTGCTCGATCGTATGAAAGCGGCCCTGGAAGACAGGGTTAAAGATGTGCGCGTGACTTTCCGCCTAACGGATTCTCCAGCATGTTTAGTTTCTGATGAGAACGAGCTCTCCGGTAATTTATTGCGCATGCTAAAAGCTGCGGGTCAACAAGCGCCTGATACCAAGCCTATTCTGGAGATTAATCCCGAGCATCCTTTGCTGCAGAAGTTGAAAGCTGACGACCAGCATTTTGATGAGTGGACCCAGGTCTTATTTGATCAAGCCCTCTTGGCTGAGGGTGGTCAGTTGAATGATCCGGCTGCTTATGTGAAACGTATTAACCAACTCTTGCTTTCGTAATTCTCAAGAGCCCAAAGAAAAACCCGACTTGCATTACACAAGTCGGGTTTTTTATTTTTCCGCCGCTAGATCTAATCTAGTCTGCAAGCTTCCTAGAAATTACTGGGGAGCATTAGCAGGCTGATTATTTTTTCCAGCGTTGTAACCAGAGTTGTACTGAGAGGCCTGCTCTTTTTTGTAGGCATCATAAGCGTAACCAGATGCTGCACCAACTGCTGCGCCACCAACTGCGCCCCAGATTGGGTTGCCGTGGAAAATGGCTGTGCCAACTGCACCTGCAGCTGCACCGATGCCAGCGCCAGATAAAGTGCGTTGCTCAGTGTTGCTCATGTTTGAGCAACCTGCGATTGCTAGGGTTGCGGCAGTAATAGCGATAATTTTTTTCATATCAACTGTTCCTTGTTTCTTTAAATATTGAATTGACTAAATGTTTTGAATTATTTTTTGGCGCAAGGAAAGCGTGCTGCCAAGAAGCCCAAGAAAACACCGGATGCTGGTTTATCAGCAGTTTGTTGATTGGATTGAGCGAATTTTACAAAATCACCAATAACTTCATCGCGTGACGGCGCTGGTTGTTTTACGCAAATGAAAGGCTTAGCGCGCTGTGGATGACGTGTAGACAAATACGTGTCGTAAATAGCTGTTGTGTAGCCTACGCAAAAGCTACGAGATTCTGGGCTAGCTGGCAATTTGCAGACATTCACGAGCTCTTGTGTGCTCAATACCTGAATTTTTTCTTGAGCTTGTACTAAGCCAGAAAATGCGCCTAAGGCGGCCAATAGAACTAAAACTTTTTTCATGGGTTCTCCCTTGGGTGTATGTAAATTTGATAATAAACCATATTAAGAGCATTAAATTGCACTAAATAAGTGCACTTATGCCCAAATTCGGTCTTAATATTCCCCATAATGATGCAAAAAACATAGGGGGTATTTCAGTGGAAACTTTGAAATCAGGCAGCGATGTCTTATTTATTTTGCTTGGCGCCATCATGGTGCTGGCTATGCATGCGGGGTTTGCATTTCTGGAGCTTGGGACTGTTCGTAAAAAGAACCAAGTCAATGCTTTGGTCAAAATCTTGGTCGATTTTGCAGTGTCAACCATTGCTTATTTCTTTATTGGCTACAGCATTGCCTATGGCGTAGATTTTTTCTCTGGCGCTGAATTATTGGCCGAGAAAAATGGCTATGAACTAGTTAAATTCTTTTTCTTGCTGACCTTTGCTGCTGCTATTCCGGCAATCATCTCTGGCGGTATTGCTGAGCGCGCGAAGTTTAATCCTCAATTAATTGCCACTTTTATTCTGGTTGGCTTCATCTACCCCTTCTTTGAGGGTATTGCCTGGAATCAGCATTACGGTATCCAAGCGTGGATCAAGTCACTTACTGGTGAAGAGTTTCATGACTTCGCGGGATCCGTTGTAGTGCACGCGGTTGGCGGTTGGATCGCTTTACCAGCGGTGATTCTTTTGGGTGCACGTCGTGGCCGCTATACCAAAGATGGCAACGTTGCAGCCCATCCACCTTCAAGCATTCCGTTCTTGGCATTGGGTGCTTGGATTTTGGCGGTAGGTTGGTTTGGATTTAACGTTATGAGTGCCCAGACTATTGATAAGGTCAGCGGCTTAGTGGCAATGAATTCTTTGATGGCGATGGTTGGAGGTACTTTAGCTGCATGGATTATTGGTCGTAACGATCCGGGCTTTACTTACAACGGTCCTTTAGCTGGCTTGGTTGCAGTTTGCGCAGGATCAGATTTAATGCATCCGATGGGCGCCTTAGTGGTTGGCTTAATTGCTGGTGCTCTCTTTGTATATATGTTTACCTTGGTCCAAAATCGCTGGAAGATTGATGATGTATTGGGAGTCTGGCCTCTTCATGGCCTATGCGGTTTGTGGGGAGGACTGGCTGCAGGTATTTTCGGAGCCAAAGCACTGGGCGGTATTGGTGGTGTGACTTTCTTAGGCCAGTTAATTGGAAGTGGCTTAGGAGTTGCTATCGCGCTTGTTAGTGGCTTTGTGGTCTACGGATTGCTCAAGGCTGTTTTAGGTATCCGGATGTCGCAAGAGGAAGAGTTTGAAGGTGCTGATTTGAGTATTCACCGGATTTCTTCCACTCCTGATCGTGAGCCGAACTGGTAGGCTTTCTTAAATATAGCCATTACCTATAATGAGTGATGGCTATATTTGAACTAGATGGAAATACTCCCCGCTTAGACGAGGGAGCTTGGGTTGCCGAGAGCGCGGAAGTTATCGGCAGGGTCGAGCTGCATAAAAATGCGAGCGTGTGGCCCAAAGTAGTTATCCGTGGTGATAACGATCTGATTCAAATTGGCGAGGGCAGTAATGTGCAAGATGCTTCAATTCTGCATACGGACCCTGGCTATCCTCTCATCATTGGCAAAAATGTCACCGTTGGCCACCAAGTGATGCTGCATGGTTGTCATGTCGGCGATGGAAGTTTGATTGGTATTGGCGCTGTGATTTTGAATGGCGCCAAAATCGGCAAGAACTGTTTAGTAGGTGCTGGCGCATTAGTTACCGAGGGTAAAGAATTTCCAGATGGTTCAATGATTTTGGGTTCACCTGCTAAGGCAGTGAAGACGCTAAGTCCAGAGCAGATTGCTGGCATTCAAGATATTGCCGGTCGCTATATCAAGAATGCACAGCGCTACCAGCAGACTCTGAAGAAAATTGCCTGATTTAAAAAAGCACGCCTAAATTGTTCTACGTCTTCAATGTCGTCTTTCCGGTATTTGCTCTCATTCTGATTGGCTATATTTGTGGACGTACAGGCAAATTAGGCGAAAGCGCATCCATAGAATTAAATCGTTTTGTAGTGTGGCTCGCCTTACCTGCGCAGCTATTTCAATTTGCCTCTAGTAGTAGTTGGCAAACACTATGGCAGCCAGGCTTTATTGCCGCTTTTTTTCTGAGTTGCTTGGTAGTATTTATTCTTGTATTGGTAGTTAGTTGGTTGCGCAATCGAGATTTAGTGGCCGCAAGTTTCTCAGGCTTGAGTGCGTCTTACTCCAATACGGGATATATGGGTATTCCGCTCTGTGTTCTAGCTCTTGGTCAGGATGGTTTAGCGCCAGCAATCATTTCTACTTTTATTGTGTTTGTGATGTTTGCTATAGCAACCGTCCTGATTGAAGTTGGCATACAGTCTCACAAAAAATCTCATGAAATTGCTTGGAGCGTACTGAAGTCACTGTGCACCAATCCATTACTAGTTGCGCCTGTGGCAGGTTTGTTATGGTCATCTACGGATTTAGTTTTGTATGACCCATTAGCGCAAGTTATTTCTTTTCTGGCTGCAGCTGCAACTCCTTGTGCGTTGGTTTCTATCGGACTCTTTTTGATGCAAAATGAAAAGTCAGCTCAGCAAGAGGCATGGGGTGTTAGTTTTGCAAAATTAATTATTCAACCATTCATTGCTTGGTTCATAGCCGGACCAATCTTGGATTTACCTGCATTGTGGGTAAGTGCAGTGGTAATACTGGCAGCGCTTCCCACTGGTACGGGACCATTTATGTTGGCGCAGTACTACAGCGCAGATGGCCGAATGATTTCTCGAGTGGTGCTTTTAACCACAATCGGTTCTTTGTTAACGCTGTCTTTATTCTTGTGGTGGAGCAGGGGGGTTTGATCCCTCTGCATCGATTTGCTTTTCCCAAGAGGCGTCAATAAATGCTGGTAGCTTCATGCACTCATTAAATATTTTCATCAGAGTTGGATAGGCTCTCATATCGAGCTTTGCGCTGAGCGCATTAAAAATTTGCGGCACCAAGCAAATATCAATTAAGCCTGGTTGATCGCCATAGGCAAAGCGACCCACTCTAGCGTCCGAGCTTAATTGTTTTTCTAAGCTGGTTAAGCCTAAAGTAATCCAGTGTTGGTTCCAATCATCTTTTGCCTCCATGCTGAGACCTAATTGCCTGATTAAGTAGCGCAACACTCTTACATTGCCAAGCGGGTGAACATCAATCGCGATATCCATCGCTAATGAACGTACCCAGGCTCGATCAATTGCGGTCTCGGGTAATAGTGGGGGATTGGGTTGAACCTCTTCGATATATTCAATGATGGCAAGAGATTGGTGAATGTTGTGAGTGCCATCGGAATAGAGGGGTACTAAGCGATTGGGATTTTTGTTGGCGTATTCGCCAGCAGTTTGGATGCCTCCATTTTTAACGATATTGACCGGGATCACATTGTAATCAAGCCCTTTTAAGTTAAGAGCAATACGCACCCGAAAGGCTGCTGAGCTGCGCCAAAAACTATAGAGCTGAGTTTTCATGAAAGATTCCTTGATGGCATTGCCCTCAGTATATTGAGGACTTCATTGATTGGCTGGTGTCGGTGATTTAGACTAGATGCTATGGATCAAATTAATTTCTGGATTGGCATTATTGCCACCATCGCATTTGCGGTAACAGGTGTTCTAGCTATTGCCGATCGAGGCGTGGATCTTTTTGGCGTACTAGTTCTAGGGGTGATTACCGCGATTGGCGGTGGAACTCTGCGTGACATCATTTTGGATGTGCCTGCATTTTGGTCCATTGCGCAAATTTATATTTGGGTTGCATTGGGTGCATGCATTATTACTTTCGTAGCGGAATCTTTTTTTACGCAGCCACAGATTTATCGCTGGATGCTCTACATCGATGGCCTGGGCGCGGCTTTGTTTGGAATTCAGGGGGCTGACAAGGCTTGGAACTTGGGATTCGGTCTGCCAGTAGCGCCAGTAATCTTGGGAGTGGTTACTGCGATTGGTGGTGGCTTGTTGCGCGATGTCTTGGCCGGTAGAAAAACCTTACTCATGTCGCATGAGCTCTATGCGATCCCAGTGACTTTGGGCTGCTGCATTTACATTCTAATTTTGAATTTCTTTCCCGAGTACACGCTCGAGGGATCGGTGATTTGTATGCTCGCTATTTTTGGATTACGCGCAGCTGCCATTTATTGGGATCTGCGCGTACCCAAATTATTTATTACTAAAACGCGCTAACGGCACCATCACTTCGCGGATCCCAGCCACCATGTAGTGTGCCGGAAGGGTCACGAATAATGCAGCCTGCATGCCCAACAGTTTCATCAAAGGCATCAAGCATTTCAATTTCATGACCTAGGGCATAAAGCTCTTTTGCTACCCATGGACTAAAGCGTGACTCTAACTTTAGGCTGTCACTAGTTTGCCCCCAGGTTCTGCCCAAGAGCCAGCGTGGCCGACTAATGGCATCTTGTGGATCAAGTCCGTATGTTGCTGTGCGAGTGAAGACCGCGCATTGTGTTTGAGGTTGCCCATCACCACCCATCGTGCCGTACACCATGGAGCGACCGTCCTTAAATAAAGCCATTGCTGGGTTCAGTGTATGGAATGGTTTGCGATAGGGCTCAAGGTGATTGAGCGTTTTCGGATCAAGCGAGAAGCTGCAGCCGCGGTTCTGCCAGTTCACTCCAGACTTGGGTAGAACGATGCCAGCACCAAACTCGTGATAAATACTTTGAATAAATGAAACACAGTTTCCATTGCCATCAATCACGCCCATCCAAATCGTATCGGCCGGTCCCTTGCCTTGACCCCAAGGCAAAGCTTTTTGGGGGTCAATATTTTTTGCTAACTTCTTTAAGAAAGCAGGGGACAGGAATGATTGCGCATTTCTTTTCATGTAAGCAGGATCGGTTACATACTTATCTCTGACCATGAAGGCTTGCTTGGTAGCTTCAACACAGTGGTGAACATATTCAGCGCTATCGACTTTAAAGCGCTTGAGATTGAGTTGATCCAGTATGCCGATGATCATCAAAGACACGACACCCTGCGTTGGCGGTGTCATGTTGTAAACATTGCCCAAGCTGTGTTTGAGTTCAAGCGGATCAATTAGCTTGGCTTGATGTCGATGAAAGTCTGCGAGCCTGAGTGGACTGCCGATGTCTGTGAGTTCTTGTGCAATGAGGTCGGCTAAATCACCGCGGTAGTAATCCTCAGTCCCTTTGCGAGAAATTTGACGCAAGGTTTTTCCAAGTCGATCCTGTTTAAAGATGCTGCCTACTTCTGGCGCTTTGCCATCCACCAAAAATGTTTCGGCAAAGCCAGGGATATTCATTAGCTCGGCACGTTTCTTAGCCGTGAGACTGGATTGGCTAAATGTCACAGGAACACCGGCTTCAGCATAGTGAATTGCATCCGCCAATAAGCGGGAGAGTGGGAGCCTTCCCCCTAAACCTTGTTTTGAAAGTTGCTGTGCCGCGCCCCAACCAGAAATGGTGCCTGCAACTGTATTGGCTGCAACGGCGCCTCTGAAGGGAATTGCGGTGGTAATGCCACGCTCGGCGTACCAGTGTTTAGTTGCCAGGCCAGCTGCTGCCCCACAGGCATCAATCCCGCCCATGGCTTTACCTGGGGAGTGAATTACCCAAAAGGAGTCGCCACCGATGGAATTCATGTGTGGATAGACAACGGCGATGGTTGCGGCAGCAGCGATCATCGCCTCTAATGCATTGCCACCTTCGCGAAGCACTGCTAATGCTGATTCAGATGCGAGTGAGTGAGGTGCTACCGCCATCCCTCGAATTCCCCATTTTTGTTGCATGGTTTTTAGTTCCAAATAATGAATGTGTGATGTTGCTTGATGTTTCTATTAGACGCTAGGCCAATAAATGTTGCTTTATCGCCTCTAGTTTGCAGTTTTCTCGGGAAAACCCCGATTCGATTTGATGGGGAATTACCCTAAGTAGTGGATTTCTTTGATTTTTTTCAAAGCATAATCGACCCGTTGTTTTTTATTTCAATAAAAATAGTTAGGAGCTACTGATGTCAACATCAACTAAAGCAGCCCCAATGACCGCTGAAGAACGCAAAGTTATTTTTGCTTCCTCTTTAGGTACGGTTTTTGAGTGGTACGACTTTTATCTTTACGGTTCATTGGCTGCCGTTATCGCCAAGCAATTCTTCTCAGGCCTAGATGCAGGTTCAGCCTTCATTTTCGCTTTGCTTGCGTTCGCTGCCGGTTTTATCGTTCGCCCATTCGGCGCTTTGGTATTCGGTCGCTTAGGTGACTTAATTGGTCGTAAATACACCTTCTTGGTGACGATCCTGTTGATGGGTGGTGCAACATTCATCGTGGGTATTCTGCCTAACTACGCCACTATCGGTGTTGCTGCTCCTGTGATCTTGATCGCATTGCGTATGCTTCAAGGTTTGGCATTGGGCGGTGAGTACGGCGGTGCTGCAACTTACGTTGCTGAGCATGCTCCTCACGGTCGTCGTGGTGCATACACAGCTTGGATTCAGACAACAGCTACTCTTGGCTTGTTCTTGTCCTTGTTAGTGATTTTGTTCACACGTGAATTCACTGGCGCAGACTTTGACGTTTGGGGCTGGCGTGTTCCGTTCATCCTTTCTATCGGTTTGTTGGCTGTTTCTGTTTGGATCCGTTTATCAATGAACGAATCCCCAGCTTTCAAGAAGATGAAAGAAGAGGGCAAATTATCTAAAGCTCCTTTGACAGAGTCATTCGGTCAATGGAAGAACTTGAAGATTGTTATCTTGGCATTGTTTGGTCTGGTTGCAGGTCAAGCGGTGGTTTGGTACACAGGTCAGTTCTACGCTTTGTTCTACCTCACACAAGTGTTGAAGGTAGATGCTAAGACTGCGAACTTGTTGATTGCCGCTTCATTGGTAATCGGCACACCATTCTTCGTTGTATTCGGTAGCTTGTCAGACAAGATTGGCCGTAAGGTCATCATCATGGGTGGCTTGTTATTGGCTGTTATTACATACATTCCAAATACACCAGTTTCTGTATTTAATGCCTTGACCCACTTTGCTAACCCAGCGTTAGAAAAGGCAATGGCAACATCACCAGCAACTATTACTGCTGATGTGAATGAATGTACATTCCAGTTCAACCCAACAGGTACAGCTAAGTTCACAAGTTCTTGCGATATTGCAAAACAAGTGATGGCTTCCAACTCTGCTAGCTACACTACTGTTGCTGGCCCTGCTGGCGGTACAGCTGTTGTGAAGATTGGTGATACAGAAATCACTGGTTACTCTGCAAAAGGCTTGGCACCTGCTGATGCAAAAGCTAAAGATGCTGAGTTCAAGAAAGCCATCCGTGAGGCATTGAATGCTGCTGGTTACCCAGCTAAAGCAAACCCAGCTGACATTAACTATGTTGCTGTATTGCTCTTGTTGGTTTACTTGGTGATTTTGGTAACCATGGTTTATGGCCCAATCGCAGCGATGTTAGTTGAGATGTTCCCAACTCGCATTCGTTACACATCTATGTCCTTGCCATACCACATTGGTAACGGTTGGTTCGGTGGCTTGTTGCCAACGATCTCCTTCGCCTTGGTAGCGCAAAACGGTAACATTTACTACGGTCTCTGGTACCCAATCATCATCGCTGCGATGACATTGGTAATCGGTGTACTGTTTGTTAAAGAAACTAAAGACGTAGATATCTACGCTAAAGACTAAGCTTTACTAGTCTGTTTCAAAAACTAAACCCGACCACTATGTGGTCGGGTTTTTTATTGCTTGAAATTAATTGCAGCGATTAATTACAGCGATTAGTCCCAAAGATTTTTCTGATTGCCGCGATTAAAGAGTGCTTGGTTTTGATCGGCTATAGATGTGATTCTTTGGCCTGGTAGCACCTGGATTTCAGAGCCTGCTGAAAGCATGCCAGTTTGATTCACGCGTAGGTACCAACCACTAAAGCCTGACTGCAGCATGGCTTTGGCAGCGCCTTTGTAGCCCATCTTGGCATTGAATTTAAAGCAGGGTTCGCGTAGTTTGACGACGGTAAATTGAAGATCACCAATTTGCATTTGATCCCCAACAAATATTTCGGTTTCAAGCAAACCTTCGATTGTGAAGTTTTCACCGAATGCGCCCAAGGGGAGCCCAACTGATTTCTTAGTTTCTCGACTGAGTAGTTCGTTCCAAAAAGCGTAGTGCTCTATTGGGTAGACGTAAATTGCTTTCTCTATTCCGCCATGTACCGATGGATCCGCTTGCTCATCGCCTGCAACTCCCAGTCGAGTGATTTCCACTGGTGCGGGGGAGGCAAGAGTGCTAATAGCTTGCTTGTTAATTGCTGAGGCTACTGTTGAGTAGTTCGGGTGATGAGATCCAAACAGTGGCATTACTTTGCCAGAAGATATAGAGAGAAGTCGCATAGGTGCAGATGACTGATAAGATGAAATGGTCGAACTAAGAAAGTAAATGATGCATCTTTATAGATTATTAGTGCTAGCAATTCTTTGTGCGCTTGCCAGCCCAACTGCATTTGCTAAGTGGGATGAGGAGCGGGATGTCACCACAAATGGTAAAGATGAGCTGGTTTATTACTTTAAGACTAATGAACAAGGGCAAAAGCTGGTTTTAGATAAGTACGTGAAGCGCCTGATTTTCATTCAGCCTGACCGGCTATATAAGCGCACCATTCGCCTCATCAAGGTGGATGGACAGCCTATTGAGGTGATGAGCGACCCTTTTTCGCGCTTCCCTGAGCAAACAGCCATCATTTTTGAAAATAAGGACGAGGTTCTGAAAAAGCTCTTTCTAGCCAAGAAAATTGAGGTTTTTGTTCGCTACAACCGGGATGAGGCAGTGAGCGTATTTCAGATTAAGTAGTTCAAGCCCCGTTGGTTTAGACAGAAGGCGCCTGATCATTTACAATTACGAGTTCGGCGAATTAGCTCAGCTGGTTAGAGCGACGGAATCATAATCCGCAGGTCCGGGGTTCAAATCCCTGATTCGCCACCAAACAAACGTAGTAAGTAAAAGGGTTAGCGGGCGATTTGCTCCTAGCCCTTTTCCATTTTTAATCACTACACACCTACTACACACTTTTTGACTAAAAACCCGCTAAGCTATATCCTGTAAGCACTGCGAGTAAAAATGTCACCACGAAAAGAAACCACCCACATCATCACTGAAGGCGAGCTTTTGATTGCTTTGCGAGAGCGAAGCAGCATTTGGCAGTGTCGCTACAAGATAGACGGGCTATGGCAAAGAACCACCACGGGTGAGCGTGACATCAAGAAAGCCAAGGAAACGGCTAAAAAGCTCTATTTAGAGGCTCAGATACGCAAAGAAAACAACTACACACCTATCACTAGGAAATTTAAGGATGTGGCTAGGTCTGTGGTCAAAAGACTTGAGAAGGATATTGAGGCTGGACAAGGTAAAGCCATCTACAAGGATTACATCATTGCCCTTGATAGATATCTGATTCCAATACTAGGCAAATACAAGGTAGACAGTATTGATTACGTAGCCCTCAAGAAGCTTGATGAAGGCCGTATCAAGAAAATGAAGAAGGAGCCAACTAAGAGCACCTTGTTAAACCATAACGCTGCTTTGAATAGAGTTTTTGATCTAGCTATTGAAAAAGGCTATATGTCTCAGAGTAGTAGGCCTGAGCTTCACGCCAAGGGCAAGAAGAGTGAGAGACGTGTTGAGTTCACTGAGCCAGAAGTAAGGGCAATGCGAGGTTGCTTTGAGACTTGGATTGAACTTGGTAGAGAAGACTCCAAGCCAGTCAGGGCTTTGTTAAGGGATTACGTAGAGGTGCTGCTTGATACAGGGGCGCGTCCAGGCAAGGAGCTGTTGGATCTGAAGTGGGCGCAAATAGAGATATCAATGGATCCAGTGTTGGTGGGTAGCTCCAAGGCAGAGCCTAGTGAGGAAAATCAGCGTGGAAAGAATATAGAAACGTATGACTTGAGGCGAACAGTCATACTCAATATTCAATCAGGGAAAACTGGCAAGCGTAAGGCTATTGGCAGGGCGGCAACTGTAGAGGCATTAACTCGTATAGCAAGTCGCAATTACGGATTGAACTTACCGCAGGCAATTGAAAAGAAGTCTCAGGACTTTGTATTTAGATATAAAGAGTTCTTAAGTAAGAGACGTGGCAATTTAGAAAAAGAAGAAGTTAAATTTATTGCACCTACTAGCTTTGTAAAGCTCTTCCATAACTTCTTGGAAGAGCATGGTTTATTGGAAGACCCAGTTACAGGTAAAGAGCGTCAGCCATACAGCTTGAGGCATACCTATGCAACACTGATGCTTACTCATGACAAAGTATCACCACATACATTGGCAAAGCAAATGGGCACAAGTATTGCGATGCTGGAAAAGCACTATAGCCACCTAGATGCAGTTAAGGCTATCCATCAGTTACGTGGTGAGGAAAGCAGAGAGCTAATTAAAGCTGATCTAGTGGTTGATAAGAAGTATGAATACAGGGAAGTTCCCAAGAAGAAAAAGAAGCCATAAGCTCATTTGGTGAGCTCCTAAAGCTAGAAGATAGGTAATAGCTTACAAAGGAGATTGATATGAGATATCTAGTTGCAGCATTGCTTGCTACCCCTGCGCTTGTATTTGCGCAAACAACTTACTATTCAGATGCTAATGGCATGCCTGCTGGAACAGCGCAAAGGAGTGGCAATACAACCTATTACTCCAACGCAAACGGCATGCCAGTAGGTACTGCTCAACAGTCAGGCAATACAACTTACTATTCCAATGCTAATGGCATGCCTGCTGGAACAGCGCAAACTACCCAGCCATTTCAGTCAGTGCCAATAGCACCAATGAATACACCTGTAGCGCCTACCTTTCCAGCAGGACCATTATTTCCATCTAGTCCGCGAGGGATGTGAAATTGGTGGGGGTAGGGGTGTAAAAACTGGGGGTGGTTTAAAACCAGCTAGTACGCTTTCTCTACGAGCTAGAAAATAGGCCTTGTATAGCAAATATAAGGAATTCATTTCTTTGTAGGTAAATACTTGCCTATGACACCTAACGATGAAATCCTTGAATACTTTTTGGAGATAGCCAGAAAAAGGCAGCACAAGCTAATTCTAGATAAAGACATCTCGCCAATTGATGAGATAAAGATCGCATTTAATGGATACGCAGAAAATCCATTAACAGGTATGTTTGATGATGAAGATAGTGAATCCTACATGACGCTGATAAATGAAGATTCAGGAATTAAAGATTACACCTTCCCTGAAAAAATTAACTTCATAAACTATGAGGAATTTACAGACACTATTTGCATCTACGCGTGGTATGAGGTGAAGTCTAAAAAATGGTTCTTTGGCGATAATTTACGCTTGGCAGTAAACATACCATTTAGCGAAAAGACGTTTACAAAAGTTTTGCAGGCTTTAAAAAAGAGATACTTCATTAAAAAAAGGGATGCATAAAGCATCCCTTTTATTCTTAACGCTTAAAGCCACTTCGTAAACTTGCGCTGGCTGTTTCAATTTGTGAATCTAGTTCACCAGCTTCTACAGCGCCTTTAATTACTTCTAGCGCCTGAACTAGCTCGCGCGTGTTTGCTACTTCTACGCTAGGTTTTCCTTTGGCGAGTTCAATAGTCCAGCTTCCATATTTAACAGCTAGGCACATTTTTCCTGCTTCAGAATTGAACCACCAAGGCTTAATGCGCTTAGGCATTTCAATACGCTTTGTAAGACCTGATTCCTTGTCTTTGAATGATCTTAATTTTGTTGCTGTAAATGGAGTTCCATTTATTTGACCATTTGCTAGCTGAATCTGTTCCCACAATTTGTTTGAGAGTTTATTTCTACGCAAAACAATTGATGGTGTGTGGCTTGGTTTTTTTGTTGCTACTAACTTAAGGCTATTTAATGTGCTCATCTTTTCCTCCTATTGGTTAATGGGCACACTTAATTTATGACCTGAAATACGAAATGGGCGACCTCTTTTTGCCTTCATTCGTCCAATAGAACCTATTAATTTCAAACATACAAAATTTAGTATTAGGTCTGAAAAGGGTATTTCTGTCTCAAAACCTTCATCTCTCTTCAAGGCGCATAGTTTTCCTATCAAAATAAGCTGTTTTAGGGCCCTTAAAACAGCGCACAAGCGTTTTAAATGCTTGGGACAGGACTTTGCTTAGCTTTAGGCAAAAAACGCTTAAATGGTGCTTAAAAAATAGGCATATTTTTGAATATAGGCTCACTTTTCTAGATAAGAAAAGCTGGAAATATTAGGCCTTTTATTAGGTCAGCTAAATAAAAGCATGAACTTAGACCAAATAAGACAAAAAACAGCCTATTGCCCTACTGCTATGCCTACGCAAAAGCAGGCTACACGCACTTGGTTAAACAGCTTACACAAGCAATACCCACTTGCTTTAACCCTTACGCTTAAACAGTCCAATCTCGTTAAAAACGCTAATGGTGCGTACATACAGAAATTGGACAAAGACGAGGTAAGACGCATAGCTAAGCACTTTACGCAAAAGCTAAACCAGCAAGTGTTTGGTAGTAGCGCAAAGCGTTATGGCAACGGATTGAAATACTTAGTAGTAGTGGAAGGTGAGCGTACAGGTAAGAACTTACATTTACATATGGCAATTGGTGACCTGCCTAGCTATGTGAAATGGAACGAGGTGGATGGTTTAGTGCGCAACGCAAAGTTTAAGATATCAGAGCTAGATGCACAGTACAAAGTAGATATTGTGGATAGTGGCTGGATGGAATACTTAACCAAAGAATTAGGCATGAAAGACACAGACAACGTGCTGTGGGATTTAGCGTAGTACAGCACTACTGACTTAAGTTGTCTCTTGCTGATAGCACTTAAAGCTGAATGAAGCTTTAATTAGCGAAGCTATAACTAAAAACTATTAAAGTGATAGGGTAATATTAGAAGACATAAACATATACAAACTAGGCAACCAAAATGTTGAGAAATACAGAACTTACTGGTGAGTTGCTGGATTACCAAATAGTCAATCTAATTCTTCAGTTGAGGGATGTAACACAGTCACATAAGATAGGCTCAACTCACATTGAAGTAAATGATGCTAGCTATGACGCACGCTTGATATATAAAGCATTGCAGGATTTGGAAAAGATTGCTAAAGAGAGCAATTTAGAAATTAAGCCAATTACAGCTGATAGTAGCTTAGATGAGTTACTTGGTAATGTTGAAGCGAAGAATGTAACAGTTAAAACAACATTGGATTGTTGGCAGCTACTGGAGCAAATTGCTGAGAAATGATTAAAACTTTTCTAAAGCTACAACTACGTCGCACCAATGCTAGCTCTTAATTACAAACCTTAGCCATTAAAGCGCCTTCAATTTGAGTATCTTTTATTGGATTACTCCAGGCATATTTCTTATTATCTTCAAAATCATAAGCCCTACCTAATTTACCTTTGCCCCAATGCTCAGTCCACTTTTCAGTACGAATGCCGCGATATGATTTATTTTCGCAATTAATCAATTGCGTTTCTACGCTAGACAGAAATCTGAAGTAAGGTTTTTCTGCTGTAAATTCTTGAAGCTCACTAAAGTTTTTTACAATTTTGACTGTAGTAAATATGCCCTCATGCTTAACGCTAGACTTGGAGTAGTAAATTTCAAAACCACTCTTGCTTGATTCTGCGTAATAAACCCAATCAGAATTGGCTGGTATAGAAAAGGCAATTAAAGGATGTGCTGCTAATAGCAGCATTAAGGATGTTTTGAGCATAGAGCTAGTTAGCCTTTGATTTTTCAAGTTGAAGTTGGGAATGCCTAAAGCATCTTTTAGTCCATTTGGCTTGCTTAATATCCATTTCTCTATAAAACTTTACATCATCTTCATCGATCTTCTTTAGCAACTCATCCAAATCTTTATCCGCTTTACTGTTGTTATGAGAATCAAAATCAATTCCTATTGCCTTCAGTTTTTTATTTTCAAATTCCTCATTGATCTTTCCTTGTTCTCGTTCTAGCTTTCTAACCTCTACTTCTTGAAGGTAATACTTCCAGTCAGCCTCAATAAATTTGCTTTGCTCAGCCCAAAATTTACGAGGATTATCCTTGGACTGATATTCAGCCCTAAAGCCATTAGGTAGGCACTCCCCAGTCAGAGCTAATCCTTCTATAGGTTTATTGACATAGTAAAAGTAGCCGCCAATTAGCAATGCTGTTAATAGGCAAGCTGTATAAATGATATTTTTCTTCATGGAAATAAAAGGAGGCAAAAATAAATGGGCAAAAAAATTCTTGTTGCTAAAAAGAGTATAGCTTTATGTTACGCCCATCAAATAAGCCTATAAGCACATAAATTGAGTGAGCGAATCTACTTACTCAAGATTTCTGGAAGCGGCGCATTGGGTTTATGAGCAAGTTTTTCAGAACCATGGGATTTGGCGTAATACAGCATAGCGGACTTTAGTTGCCTCCTGCTGATAGAACTTAGAGCTAAATGAAGCATTAACTAACGAAGCAATATCTAAATAAAAGTTATAAGCAATTCACAAAACTGCTAGACTTAAATGCATCTCATTGAGCATGAAATTTATGGAAATTGGAAACGATAGACTTTATCTCGCAATTAGGTCACTGCTGTTTGGTGAGGGCGACGTAAGAAGTAGGGTGGTTGCGGCCTGTCAAATTATCAACAAGATGAGTCGTAATGAGATTGATCATAGCTTGCGACTTAGGCTAGACGCCCTTCTTATTAAAGCAAGTAAAAAAGCGGCAATACTTAATGCAGATGGAAATGTGTTAACTGGATACGATAAATTTGAGGTGACTGCAAAGCATAGTCAGAATAGGACTTATGTTAGTTTGGCAAAAGACATGTATCAAATTTATCTAGATGATTTAAGCGTAAGAGATATGGCAAAAAGGAAATAGCATGAGCAACTTAAAGCAACCTATGTCAGGGTCCTATAAGGCAGTATTTGCATTCGCAATCTTCATGATGTTTGTTTTGTTGCTTGGAGGGTCGAAGGGTGGCGCTGGAGTTTTGTTATGGGGTTATACGGCATGGCTTATGTATAAACGTAACAATCAATCGTTAGTAAGTCTATATAAGGTCTTGCTATGGTTTGAGGTAATAGTTGGTGGCATTGGGCTTGTTGTGCTCGCCTTCAATGAGGATGATGGCGCCACAATATTTGCTTATGCAGCTTTAATCCTTCTTGCGATTGCAATTTCTTTTGGGCTACTCAAATTTTTTGAAAGTCAAATTGCAGTGAGCGCTACAAAAACTTCAAATAATTTATATAGCAATACTTCAGCTGTAACTGCAAGTAGTCAAAAGACTATTGTTGATAGTGATGACGCATGGGAGATGGCGTTAAATGAATTTAACTCAGCAAATAGAAATGAAGGGCTATGGGCAAAGTGCTTTGCTAATAATCATGGAGATGAAAATAAAGCAAAGGCAGATTATTTGAAAGAAGTTGTAGCAAGAGCAAGTGTTCCTGCTGCTTTATTAGTTCAGTCTAAAGAGGTTATCCATACAGAGAGTCTTCGTCCATTAAGTGTTGATCTTAATGATGTCAGCAAAAATGAAGAAGCTACACGATTTAGTAAGGAAAAGAAAACAGGCAATGACGTCAATGATGAATTTAGTAGTGCGGCCAATCATGACAAATCTAATGAGACCATTAAATACATAGTATTTATAGTTACATTACTTTTGATCGTCACTCTAATTTTTATTGGAATTCGTTCATTTGAAAATAAATCTAGCTATTCAAGTGAAAAGCCAATTCCAACATTCTCTGGGCAAAATAAGAGCTCTTATGCTGATAGACGTAGTTATACGATGGAAAAAATTAAGGAAGGTTCTTTAATTGTCTATCCAGCAAAAGTAGAATTATTTAATGACGTTTCTAAAATATATGCTCTTCCATGGAACGCATATAGCAAAGCCCTATCCACCCCTCAGATTGAGATTATGGAGAATAACAATTTATGGTGGATTGAAAAGAATAATATTTTTATTCGTTTATACAACCCTAACAATAGACCCATTACAAGCGCAATTTTTTCATTGAAGCATGGAAAATGTGCAATAAAAGAAGGCGAGAAAATATATCTTCTTTTAGGTCTCAATGACACGCCACTTCCTGTTAATGGCGTCAGAATTTATAAGGGAGAGTTGCCATTTGAATATAAAAAGTTCTATGGAGAATCGCTAAATTGCGGGGATATTGTTGGTGGGTTTTCAGCCCCTTAGTTTTTGTCGTCAATATCCTACGATCTAGATAAATATATAAACATAAGGTTTCCCATGAAATCTTATGTTTATTGGTTTACAAGGCGTAACCTCTTGAAAAATATAGGAATAATAACTTGGCATTTAACGACCAGAATCAGGTAGGAAATTTAGACATAAGAAAACATACTTACGACATAGCAAAGCTTTATTTAGGAAAGGATTTCGCTATGAGTAAGAAGGCAAAAACTCTCAATCAACAAGAGCTACGTAAAGTTTTAGATTACATCGCTACACGCAAACACGCTGCACGCAATAGGGCGATGCTCATGACTACTTTTTTAAGTGGTATGCGTGTGGGAGAAGTTTGCAGTTTGAGATTTAAAGATGTGTTGGACGCAGATGGGAATATACGCAACGAGATTCGCTTAACTCCTGAAATGACTAAAGGCGACTATGCCCGTGTTGTATTTGTTAATGACAAACTCCGCAAGGAGTTGGCTCAGTATGTGGCGCACTTTAAGTCCAGCAAGCTAGACGATAAGCTTTTCTATAGCCAAAAAAAGGGTAGTGACGGATTTAATGCCAATACGCTAACTCAGCATTTTCACTTTCTCTATAAGCGTGCTGGTGTAG
Source organism: Polynucleobacter sp. 80A-SIGWE (assembly GCF_018882295.1). GTDB lineage: Bacteria > Pseudomonadota > Gammaproteobacteria > Burkholderiales > Burkholderiaceae > Polynucleobacter. Next base: position 56,764 of record NZ_JACVOR010000001.1, on the reverse strand, counting down.
ATGGCGCTTCTAGCCATAGTGGTCGCAGAACCTTTATTACTAACTTAGCCAGTAAAGGTGTTTCTGTTCGCGTATTAATGAATTTGGCTGGACATAGAAGTATTGCAACTACGCAGGCATATATAGACATCAATGACAATATGCTGCGTAGTGCCGTGGAGTTGGCTTAAAGCAATCAAATGCATTTAGCACTCAACCAATTCAAGTGGGCCATAAAACATTGTTTCATAGTCATCTGACCAGCCCATCTTATACAGTTGAGAGGCTAGCGTTTCAAATCCATCAGCCTCAAAAATTGCCTCAAATTGTTCTTGATCAGCGGCTGGAAAATTGGGCGAAAAATTGAGTGCGTTACTAACCCCATCTGAATAATCATGTTCATCAAATGGTATTAATCCCACATCTATTCCATCTGGATTCTCTAAATCTATTTCGTCAATATTAAAGTCTTCAAGATCATCGCTATCAAACCATATTGATCCCCATCTATAGGTTTCGCTGTACTGAAGCCAGTGCCCGTCTTTAGAGTAGGTTTGGGTATCGACAACATTCTTTTTTTCTTTTGTAGAGAGTTGATAGTTAGGCATTTGGTATCCAAGTAAAAATTTCTAAAGTGTATTAAATAATTATCAGATAAAGGCCGTGAAAGCCTTTATCTGATATGAAATAAATTAATGTGAAAAGTCTATATCTTTAAATTCACGTTGCGCAGATAGACACATTTCATTAATCTTCATCGCTTGATCATTGTAGGACTTGAGAAGTGAAATTTCCTCTCCACTTAATTTATACCTATCTTCAATTACCTGCAAATCAGGAATATATTGATCGTTGTAGATTTTTGAAATCCTAACCGCCTCTTGTCTTGCTTTAGGTTTATCTAATGTCAGAATGTATTTCCTAATCTTCTTCATATCCATATTAGAGGCTGTAATGAATTTATCAATTTGATATTTTTTAGCGATCTTCATTGCCTCTTTATCTCGCTCTAAACGTAAATTGAAACCCTTGCGCTCTATCTCATTACATTGAGATTTAAGTGCTTGAAGCCCAATCTTAAGATTTGCAATTCTATCTATGACTCTAGCTTGAGATTTCTTCAGTTGGCCTTTAAGTTTTTCTGAGGTGGATGAAAGACGTGAAGCCTCAGCTAAGTCAGTCATATTTAAACTCCAGCCAACCTCATTTCCAGATTCGTCATAAATGGTCTTTTTAACGCTATTTACTAGATCTACTGATTTCATATTTACTACTCCTATTTAAGTTTGTGTAACGAACCATTCGCTACATAATTAGTATCTTCTAAAAGGCAATTTACTTACACACACATTATTTAAAAGTTATTAAAGTGTTAGCTTTAATAGGCTATATCTTTAGGAGTAAATCTTGGTTACACTGAAAAAGTTATAAAACTATTCAAGTGTTAGTGACATGGCAACCCAATCTGCATTGAAAAATCCCAAAAGAGAGCGCTTGATCTTCTCTACTCGCAGCTATCCAACTTTTGGTAGGGGCAAATCATTTGATGAAAGTAATCCACCTGACACAGTTAAGGAAAGTCCTTATTACTGGTGGTTTATGTTTTTAAGGTTGAATGAAGATTACAAGGCAACTTGCAAAGCTAAAGGCAAGGGAAAGTGCGCCGCCATTTACAAGGATTTTGGCAATATCTATATAACCAATTTTAAAGATTGGTGGAATACAAAGGATGGCTTCTTCTCTGAGCCCAGACGTGGGTATAGGATGGCTATAGCCAATAACCAAGAAGAACTTGCCCCATTTAATTCAGAAGAGGTATTGAATTTGGTTGTGCCATTAACATGGTCGCAACGTAGCCTCAAAAAGGCTTTTTCTCAGCTTGTCCTAAGCAAGGTGGAGAAAGGTAAAAAGGGAATTAGCGTTGAGAAGAGTGAAGCGCAGTACAAGATAAGTGGACGTTGGCATGCTGAAGCAATGGCTACAGCATATAAGATCTATACGATCAAGAAGGAATCTGAAGCCCAGGGTATCAAAATGATTTGGGTGGATGTGGCGATAAAGGCCAAAATGCCTATGACATATGCACTAGGCAACAAAAGTCACAAAGTAGAAAGCTCTGTGAAGCGAAACATAACTATTTTGGCAATGAGACATTACAGGCGTGCTGAAGAATTTATTGAGTCAGCGGCAACTAAATCATTTCCTTATAGCAATAGGTAAAACGATAAAATACACAATGCTTAATGATTCGAAATATTGAAGTCAACTCAATAGTGCAAACAAATTTAATGCGACCATATTCAGACCATCAAGCCAAACTGTTTGCTACTCAGCTAACGTTGAGGCAGCCAGCTAATAGTATTGACAAACTCAGTCACGCAATAGCCTCAGCTCGTGTTGATTTAAATCCGCACCAAGTAGATGCGGCATTATTCGCTGTCCGCAGTCCACTTAGCAAAGGTGTGATATTGGCTGATGAAGTTGGTTTAGGTAAGACTATTGAAGCTGGTATTGTTATTTCCCAAAAATGGGCTGAACGTAAACGCAAGTTGCTAATAATTGCTCCTGCAACGCTACGCAAGCAGTGGCAACAGGAGTTGATGGATAAGTTCAATATCCCAAGCACTATTTTGGAAAACGCCAGTTATAAGCAGTTAAGAAAGGATGGCAAGCTAGCAAGTGGCGATACGCTACTAATCTGCTCTTATAACTTCGCAGCAAATAAAGCAGATGTGCTTGAAGATATTGCATGGAACTTAGTTGTAGTGGACGAGGCGCATAGGTTACGTAACGTTTACAAAGTTGGCAACAAGATGGCTTCTGCAATTGCAGGCGTAGTTGCTGATGCACCCAAGCTACTCCTAACAGCTACGCCTCTTCAAAATAGTCTGCTTGAACTGTATGGCTTAGTGAGCATTATTGACCCGCATGTTTTTGGTGATATCACCAGCTTTAAGGAGCAATACGTACGTGGTGTGAATGAAGCATTACGGAATTCACGGCTTAAAGAGCGTATCAAGCCATTCTGTCAACGCACACTCCGTAAGCAAGTACTTGAGTACATCAAGTTTACGCAACGAGTGGCAATGACAGAAGAATTCATGCCAAGCGACGACGAACACAGGCTATATGAGCAAGTGTCTACTTATTTGCAACGCGAAAAACTAAATGCATTGCCACGTAGTCAGCGCACACTGATGACACTTGTGCTTCGTAAGTTGCTTGCGTCTAGTAGCTATGCCATTGCATCTACTCTTGAAAAACTTGTTGAACGACTTGAGAGAGCGCAAGCAAGACAGTCAGTGCTTGAGCTACTTGAAGGCGAAGTTGAAGGATTGGATGAGTTGGCTGATGAATTTGGGCAAGACACAGTTGATACAGTTAGCGAGAAACTAACAGCAGAAGAACTGCAGGACTTGCGACTTGAGTTAGAAGAGCTGCGTGAGTATGCGAAGTTGGCTGGCAACATACGAGATAACGCAAAGGGTGCAGCATTATTAAAGGTACTTGGCACAGCCTTTAATAAGCTAGAGCATATTGGCGCAGCCAAGAAGGCTGTAGTCTTTACAGAATCAACCCGTACACAGCGTTATCTTGCTGATTTACTTGCTCGTAGTGGCTACGAAGGCAAGATTTGCATGATGAATGGCAGTAATGCTGATGCACAGTCCAAAGCAATTTATGCTGATTGGGTAAAGCAACACGCAGGTAGTGACAAGGTATCTGGGTCAAAAACTGCAGATATGAAAGCTGCAATTGTTGAATACTTCAGAGATAGCGCCACAATTTTAATTGCTACTGAAAGTGCAGCAGAAGGCGTGAACTTGCAGTTTTGTTCTCTTGTTGTTAATTACGATTTACCTTGGAACCCGCAACGTGTTGAACAGCGTATTGGACGTTGCCATCGCTACGGTCAAAAATTTGATGTTGTTGTTGTCAACTTTCTCAATAAGCGCAATGCAGCAGACCAACGTGTGTACCAGTTACTTGCTGAAAAATTTAAATTATTTGATGGTGTGTTTGGCGCAAGTGACGAAGTGCTTGGTGTGATTGAAAGTGGCGTTGACATTGAAAAGCGAATTGCTAGCGTTTATCAAACGTGCCGTACAGCAGATGAAATTCAACATGCGTTTGATGAAATTCAGCAAGAGCTAGACGAACAAATTAAAGCGGCTCTTGAAACGACACGCTTAAAACTGCTTGAAAATTTTGATGAAGAAGTGAACGCACGTTTAAAAGTAAGCCACGATCTAACTAAAGCAATGCTAGATAAGCGTAGTGCCTTGATGATGTCACTTGCACGTACGGAGCTAGCTGACTACGCTGAATTTAACGGCAACACACAGTTCGTGCTTAATAGCAGCCCAGATAACAGCAACGCTGCTACAGGCGTGTACAACTTAGATTGGCGTGAAGCTGACAAGAAGGAGCAGCACTTTTTTGCTGAAACTAGTCCGCTTGCTGGTTGGATTGTGGACAATGCACTTGGACACAACTTGGATTGCAGCGTTGAACTTGAATTGGACTACAACGCCTACCCATTCAAAATTAGCGCACTAGAACAGTACATAGGTAGCACTGGTTGGATTATTGCTGAAAAGATTACTGTGAGCAGTATTGAAGATGAGGACTTCCTAGTGCTTACAGCGATTACTGATAGTGGTGAGGTGCTGGATGCTGAGCTAGCGGAACGCTTGATGGCTATTTACTGTAAAGCTACAACACCCACCCATGATTTACCACCTATAGAACAGCTTGAAATTGCCGCAATTAAACAGCGTGACGCAGTAGCTAGAAAGCTGGACGAACGCAATGCACAGTACTTTGAGGAAGAGACTGCTAAGCTGGATAGTTGGGCTGACGATTTGAAATTTGGGCTTGAGACTGAGATTAAGCAGCTAGACAAAGACATTAAGGAGGCAAAGAAGTCTGCGTCTGCCTCAATGTCCCTTGCTGCAAAACTTGAGCAACAAAAGCGTTTACGTGATTTGGAGCAGAGCAGAAATGCTAAGCGCAGGAGCTTATATGAAGCACAGGATGGTATTGACGTGCAACGTGACATGTTGATTAATAAGGTTGAAAAACAATTGCAATGCAAGGTGAATACAGTGAAACTATTTGCTGTGAAATGGAGCTTGAAATAAAAATGGCTGGTAAACAAAAACTAGAGCTGACTTGGATTGGCAAAGAAGAAGTGGCGAAGCTAGAGCCACGCATACTTATTGAAGATGCAGAATTTTCTTGTCACGCATTAAAACGGCATAGTGATAAAGACTTATTTGACAACAAGTTGATATTTGGCGATAACTTACTTGCATTGAAGGCACTAGAACAAGAATATGCAGGCAAAGTTAAATGTGTATTTATTGATCCACCTTACAACACTGGTTCAGCTTTTGAACATTACGACGATGGAATTGAACATTCGCTTTGGCTTAGCTTAATACGGGATCGTTTGTACATCATTAAAAATTTGCTTAGTGATGATGGCACGTTGTGGATTTCGATTGATGACAACGAGAGCCACTACTTAAAAGTTTTGTGCGATGAAATATTTGGACGAAGCAATTTCATAGCGAATGTTATTTGGGAAAAGGCAGATAGTCCACGAATGGATGCTAAGACTTTTTCAACAAGGCATGATCATGTGCTCGTTTATTGTAAGAGCATCAACAACATCGCTCTTAATCGTTTAGATAGTCCAGAAGAAAAATTAGCTCACTACAACAAAGTTGATAAGAATGGTAGGCGGTATTATTTGAAGCCGCTCAGGGCGATGGGTGGACAGGGTGACAGCAGGGAGGCTCGTCCTTCTCTCTACTATGGTTTAACTGCACCTGACGGCACGGAAATTTTCCCAAAAAAACAAGATGGCACTGATGGTGCTTGGCGATGGCAAAAAAGTAAAGTTGAAGCTGAAAAAGACCGTATTGAGTGGATTAAATCCAAAAACGGATGGAGTGCAAACTCTAGGTTGTATTTAGATGCAACGACTGGCCGTCCCCCTGAAACTATTTGGTTCAACAATGAGGTTGGAACAAATAGAACATCAAAAGCTGAAATTAAAAATTTGCAATTAGGTGAAAAATCTTTTGACACGCCTAAGCCAGAGCGTTTAATTCAGCGCATATTGCATATTGCAACTAACGAAGGAGATTTAGTACTTGATTCTTTTGCGGGGTCAGGCACTACTGGCGCTGTAGCGCACAAGATGGGTAGGCGTTGGATTATGGTTGAGCTTGGGGAACATTGCCATACTCACGTTATTCCTCGCCTCAAAAAAGTAATTAATGGCGAAGATCAAGGCGGCATTACTGATGCTGTTAATTGGAAAGGTGGAGGAGGTTTCCGTTACTACAAGCTTGCGCCATCATTGCTTGAAAAAGACAAATGGGGTAATTGGATTATTAATAAGGAATACGACCCCAATATGCTTGCCGCAGCGGTATGCAAGCATGAAGGCTTCACATATAGCCCAAGCGATATAGATTGGTGGGCGCATGGTTATAGTACTGAGACTGATTTTATTTACATTACGACTCAAACGTTGACAGAAGACCAGCTTATTGTTTTAAGTGAAGAGGTTGGAAGTGACCGCACCTTACTTGTCTGCTGCGCCGCTTATAAGGCGAGTGCTGCGATTCTTAACGACAAGTTGACAAATCTAACTGTTAAAAAGATGCCAAACGCTCTGCTATCAAAGTGCGAGTGGGGTAAGGATGATTACAGCTTAAACATAACAAACTTGCAAGTAGCAGCGCAAGATGATGAACCTGCTCCTGCTGTCAAAAAGAAAGCTGCTAGCAAAGAAGCTGACTTATTTGACGATGCTGAGTAAAAGGGAGTGGTGATGGAAGTCTTCTATAGCCTTAACGATCAAAGCAAGCGCAATGTGAATGCAATTGCATCTCGTCTTAGCTTGCGTCAGCCTCAACGTGACAGCCTTGAAATCTTGGCACACATACTTGAGATTAACCCACCTGTTAAGGGTGGTGATTTATCTGCAGAGCTAGCTAAGGTACAAGGGGCATATCCAAACGTAGCTAGCTTTGACCGTGAGTTTGTATCGCTGTGTTTTGCATTAGCAACAGGCGTTGGTAAGACACGCTTGATGGGTGCGTTTATGGCGCTACTATATACGCAGTATGGTGTTCGTAACTTCTTTATTCTTGCGCCAAACCTAACGATCTATAACAAGTTGATTGCGGATTTTTCTCCTGCATCGCGCAAATACGTGTTGAATGGATTGCAAGAATTTGCGAATAACTCGCCCCTAGTTATTACTGGTGATAACTACGATAGTGGCATTGACGTTCGTAGTGGCAGACTTAATCAAGATGAAGTAACGATTAACGTATTCAACGTTTCTAAAATTAGTAGCGAAGTGCGAGGCGGTAAAGCTCCGCGCATTAAACGTCTTAGCGAGTACATTGGGCAGAGCTATTTTGAATACTTAGCTGGCTTAGATGACTTGGTAATGATTATGGATGAAAGCCATCGCTACCGTGCTAGTGCGGGCTTCAAAGCGATTAACGAACTAAAGCCTATGCTTGGTTTAGAGCTAACTGCTACACCTCAAATTGAGAGTGGTACAACGCCTGAGCGTTTCAAAAACGTGATTTACGACTATCCCTTAGCTAATGCTATTGCTGATGGTTTCGTGAAAGAGCCAGCAGTAGCTACACGTGAAGACTTCAATGCTGACAACTATAGCGAAGAAGAGCTTGAGGACTTGAAGATACGTGATGGTGTAGTTGTGCATGAAGACACAAAGATTGAACTGGCTACATTTGCACGTAACCATAATCTACCTGTAGTTAAGCCATTCATGCTTGTTGTTGCTAAAGATACAAGCCATGCAGATAAGATTGTTGAGCGTATTAAGCGTGATGATTTTTTTAGTGGACGCTACAAAGATAAAGTAATCACTGTTCACTCAAACCAAAAAGGTGTTGAGAGTGACGAAACGATTGCACGTTTGTTAGCTGTTGAAGATCCAAGCGAACCTACAGAAATTGTTGTGCACGTTGACAAATTGAAAGAAGGTTGGGACGTAACAAACCTGTACACCATTGTTCCTTTGCGTGCTGCTAATTCCACAACACTTGTTGAACAGAGTATTGGGCGTGGGTTGCGACTCCCGTACGGGAAGCGTATGGGCGTTGAGGCAGTTGACCGCTTAACAATTGTGGCGCATGACAAGTTTGATGCAATCATTAACGAGGCAAATAAGCCAGGCTCAATCATCCGTTCTGTTGTACGTATTGGCAAGGACGTTAACCTAGTTGGCAAAAAGGCTGTGACAGTTTCCACAACAGCAGTAGAGCAATTGATTGGACGCCCAGCTACTCAGCCAGTTCAAGAAAAGCAATTTGAGCTTGAGATACAAGACAAGCCCGCACTTAAAACGAAAGAAGAGCAGGCTGTAGTGAATTTGTACATAGAGGCAATTAAAGACTTTGAGCGCAGGGTAACGGAAGTGCCAAGTCTTGAGTCGTTAATTAAGCCAGAAGTGCAAGAGCGCATCACACAGCAAGTTACTAAGGCATACGAGACAACTTATAAGCCTGCACAATCAGAGTTCGAAGAAACAAGTACACAGCCTGACATTGCTGAGATTGTGAGAAATATTTCTAAACGATTTGTTGATTTAAATATTGGCATTCCACGTATTAGTGTAAGGCCCAAAGGAGCTGTACGTACAGGATTTAAGGACTTTGAATTGGATGTAATAGCAGTCAATCAGCAACCTGTAGACCAAAACATTCTCATTCAGCATCTTCGCACAAGCGATAGGTCAAAAATTCACGCAGACTTAGCATACGCGACAGAAGAGCGCGTTGAGGATTACATTGTTCGCAACCTAGTGGACTTTGATGACATTAGCTATGACGACCACGCAGAAATTCTTTACAAGCTTTCAGGTCAATTGGTAGCCAAGCTCCGCAGCTACTTAAAGACTGATGAGGAAATATTAAACGTTGTTCAGTTCAATCAACGTCAATTTGCAAACCACATTCATTCGCAAATGCAAATGCATTGGTGGCAAGAGGCAGATGAAGGGTATGACGTAGTTATTAGTCGTGGCTATCAAACGTTTACTGATACGAGCTACACAGCAGACGGTAATGAGAAGCTGCGTAATGTGCATCAGCCTCTAGCAACTGGTGAGCGCGACAAAATTGGCGGCATGGTATTTGGTGGCTTTGAGCGTTGCTCATATCCTGTGCAAAAATTTAGTAGTGATAGTGAGCGCATGTTTGCTAGCTTGCTTGAAAAAGATGCAGATACGAAGAAGTGGTTTAAGCCAACACGTGACCAGTTTACAATTAGCTACCGTGATAGCGGTGGAAGTACGGCCATGTACGAGCCAGACTTTGTTGTGGAAACAGACACGCACAAATATATTGTTGAACCTAAACAAGCCAGCATGATGACTGATCCCAATGTGCTGGCAAAGAAAAGCGCGACTGTGACATGGTGTGAGAATGCTTCAAAGTACGAACAAAGCAATGGTGGCAAGTCATGGTCTTATGTGCTCATACCCCACACTTCTATTTTGCCAAGTGCAACTTTAAAGGGGTTGGTTCAGCAATACAAAGGGTAGCTTTTCAAGGTTGTCCAAATTGCATTCAGAAAATATAGTTGTATTGCCATCTTAAGTTCTTAAAAAAGATGGTAACAACTATATTTTGTAACAGTGAAATTAAATTCAAAACAGCTACTAAATGAGCTTAATCAATTTATAGGTACAAGCTCCTATCACCGCCTCTCCCCCTGCTTTGTTGTTACTGATGGTTTGAAGTATTTGATGGACCAAGCTAATTGTTATTGGTTAGGTCATCTATTTGGTCTGTTTTTAGCTCGAACTAGTCACGAAGAAAATCCATTTATTGTATTGATCCTAAAATGCAATAGCCTCAAGGCGCTACTAATTATTGAAGACGGAAATGGCAATGAGTTGGATCGTCAGAATATTGATTGCGTAGCATTTCCACTGAAGGAATGTCTTCTTTTTGCTTCTTGGTATAAAAACTGTTGGGTTGGAATGCTTCCAACTGAGTATTAGCATAAAAAGACAATTAAACTTTCCTAGCAAATTAATATTTGCTAGCCACCTTTAATGATTCTTCCTTAATCTTTTTTCTCAAAGATGTGGGTGCTAAGACTTCCACTTCAGAGCCGTGCTTAAGGATATCCATAATTAACTCTGGATCTTGGTTGTAATCAAACTCAAGTATGTAATTCCCATCCTTATCAAAACTAGATGCTTGATGCTTATGCCATGTCTCTGAAGCTACCCAGCGAGCCCTCTCTGGTGTGAATTTCAACTTGGCCTTCTGTGTAGCTTTTCCAGAAAAGATGCCATAGCTTTCACCAAAATGCTCATTTAGTTGCTTTTCAGAAATCTCATCAGCTTTTGCATTAATGATCCTTGCCTTTTTTATTCCATCTACTGCAAAGCTACGTAAATCCTTGCGCATGTGACAGTAAGCATCTAGATACCAATTATCGCGATAGTAAATTAGCCTCTGTGGGGAAATATCTCGTTCAGTCATTTGGTTCTTGCCTTTTGAGTAGAAGTCTATATGCAACCTCTCTCTTTTTAGCAAGGCGTTACCAATAACTTCAAAAGATTCTATTGCGCTTCTGCGAGCAGACATGCCAAAAACCTTAATGCGTTTCCGCAATTCTTTCTCCGTAGTCTCGCTGCGGCCTAAGATGCCATCAATAATGTTTTTTAATGGCTCTAGGTGTGGCCCTAGTAATCCACCTTGATCTATGTCTGCTAGTAGCGATTGAGTGATTACGAGAGCTGTAGCTTCTTCTTCAGAAAACCATAAGCCTGGCAATTCAATTTTTTCACCTGCGCTTTGATTGGATCCAAAACGATACCCACCCATAGCTCTGTCATAAATGATGTCTGCATTCATACGATCGCGCAGATATTCCAAGTCACGCTTAAAAGTGGCTTTTGAGATTTCTAGTTCATCTAAAAAGACATTAAGTGGCACGCAGTTTCGTGCCTGAATTAGGTACTTAATACGATGCAAGCGCTCCATATCACCCAAGGTAGTCCCCTTTCAATATGCAGAGATTATTTAAAGACAGGCTCATTTAATGAGCCTACCTGATATTAATCTGAATAGACACCACTGATTAGGGGGAAATATGAAATATTTGGTTGCTTTATTTGTTCTTGCGCAAATAGCAATTTATGCGAGATATAGCGAGGCTCAGGTTGTTAATTGGGATAACAGCCCAATGAATTATCAAAATAGCCCTATGAACTATGAGAACAGTTCCATGAACTACCGTAATAGTCCAATGAATTATCAAAATAGTGGAATGAACTACAACTCAAATAACGGGGTTTACGATAACAACGGAAATCGTGTTGGCTATGAAGTTAAGGCGCCAAGTGGGGTAACAAATTACTTTGATGCCAACGGCAATCGCATAGGCTACTCTCCTACGTCAAAAGGAAGATAGAAATGCTTATTGGCGCACTATTCATTAGCATTGTTATTCCAGTATCTATTAACGTAAGTCAGCCTACTGGAGTAACTTTCAAGCCCTATGTTGTGCAGGCTGTAATTGATGCGGCACAAATAGTAGGCTTGCCATCCTCAAAGGCCGCTAAGGCACATGCAAAGAAAGTCCAGCTAGTAGATCCAGTTTTACAGCAAGTAACCATTTACGCTCCTGAGCCCGTTTCAACAAGACAATTATTTTTTAGAAAATATTTTCACTCAGGTGGCGTATAAAGCTATTGGGAGTAATGATGAATAAATTTAATCTTGAGCGATTTCTTGAAGCACAAGAAGATCCTATGTATAGATGGGTTATTGACGAACTAAAAGCTGGTGTAAAGAAAAGCCACTGGATGTGGTTCATCTTCCCTCAAGCGTATGGCCTTGGCGAGAGTCACAATTCAAAGCTTTATGGACTTCGCTCTCTAGATGAGGCAAGGGAATACTGGAATCATCCTATTATTGGTGCACGATTAAAAGAGTGTATTCAGTTAGCTATAGATGCGAATAGAACGGCAATAGAACTATTTGGCAAAGAGATTGATGCGATGAAGTTCCAATCCTGCCTAACCCTTTTCCTGCAGATTGATCCTGCAAGCCCATTGTTGATTACTGCTCTTAAGCAATTCTTTAATCAAGAGTTAGACAAAAAGACGTTAGAAGTGATTGAAAGGTCTGCCAAGTGATTCTTTGGAAATGCTTAGATGAGGCTCAAGACTACTTTGCTAGGTTAGGTGGGTCTGGCAGGTATTCAAGTTTTAAGGAGTGGCATCCATTTGCCCTTGTGCTCCTGACAGTGCTGGAGCTCAAAGAGCCGTCTGTGATTATTCAGCGCATAAAGATAGAGCAATCCTTGCCTGACCAGCTATGGGAAAAGACGGATGGATTGCCTGCTCTGATCAAAAGAAAAATGACGGATCAGGTTGTAACGAAAGAAATGGTTGAGGAATTTATATCCAAGACTACGGGCTACCTTAGCAAGCTACCAAGCCCCAAGGAGCTTAGTCAATGGCTCTCTTTCCTAGATTCAATAAAAGACCTTTTAGGGATTAAATGACAACTTACGCTTACCCAATTAGCTTGTATGAGTATGTGTTCAATGAACTTGAACTTCTTCTTCAAAAAATCTGCGAAGAGTGGGAGAGGCAAGGTATACCAACTTATAACCCTGAAACAAAAAGACCAGTAGGCACGTTTGCAACAATTCTGGAAATCATGAAAGAGGCTAAGCAAGATGCTTCAAAGAACGAATCCTATGCCCCAATTACCTTTACGCTAACGGATTACCTTTTCATTCCACTAGAGAACTTGCTTAAAGAAAAATGTCAGCAATATAAAGACAGCACTGGCAACGATCCATTTAATCCAGTTACAGGTGAGCCGCAATATAGCTATGCATCTATGCTAGAAGCAACTAGACTAGCTATTAAAAGCTCTGCTCTCAATAGCTATTCTTCATTTGTTGAGAATGAGCCTATAAGGCTTTGGTCTCCAAAGCGATCTGCAACATAAGGGATACGATGACGAGAATATTTATTTGCCCATCTTGTAGCAAGAAGACAGGCGTTGAGATTATTTATGGGATGCCTAGTGAGGATCTTGCTAAAAAGGCTGAGCTTGGTGAAATAGCATTAGGTGGATGCGTAATTGAGCCTAATCAGCCTAACTATCGCTGCATGTCTTGTAGTTTTGAGTGGGGCAGAGCAAGGCAATTTGAAGAGGCTAAGCAACAATGGCTTAAGGAGACTGTGAAAGGCAAAAGCTGGACGCAGATGATGGATGACGGGGATAAGGAATTAAATGAGAAAGCAAAAGCTTCAATGACCCCTGAATATCTCGCAATGTGGGGAAATGCAGAAAAAGATTGCGACGAGGGCGAAGGTGAAGATCGTGATGGGGATAAGACCCAAACTAATTTCTAGATTCTTAAGTAAATCAAAGCTATTGATCATTTATGACGATAGCCTACGAATGCTCATACGAAAAAAAGAAGGGGTTTAGTAATAGAAATACTAAACCCCTTAAGGACTGAACATGGATTGATTATAGGTTTCTAATCTTTTCATTTTCTGTATTATTAGAATTATGTGATTTAAAACCTAATAAAATAAATTATTATCTACACACTTTGCTACACACCAAAATAAAGTACTTTAAAATCAATAACTTAAACACTTTATCTTTCATCATAATCCGCAGGTCCGGGGTTCAAATCCCTGATTCGCCACCATATCAAGAGGCCATTGCCCACCGGCAGTGGCCTTTTTCTTAGGTAATGTCGCTTGGGTTCGATCGATGGCTAAATTTTGGAACTTCGTCTTTTTCCAAGTCGGTTGGTTTGCATGTGTTTTGGGTGCGGCCAACAAGCAGGTTCTTTGGGCTGTTTTAGGCACATTAGCTTATATCGCCTTCACTATTTGGCGTCACCATACCCCCAAGTCGGCTCTGAGACTCCTCGCCAAGGTCTTGGTTTACGGAATAGCTGTCGACACCATCATCATGCACTTGGGATATCTTGATTTTCAGGATGACTGGCCCTCCCCATATTTATCGCCTCTTTGGATGTGGGTTTTATGGGTACTGGTTGGCGGCACGATTAATGGCTCCCTGTCATGGTTGAGGGGCAGACCTGTTTTGGGCTTCATTTTGGGGGCTATCTGCGGACCAATGTCCTATGAGGCTGGTATTCGTATGGGGGCTGGGGGCTGGGGTGCTGGCAGTCAGACCGTTGGCTTTATCTTGGTTGGGCTTGTGTGGGGTATTGCTATCCCCCTATTTTTCTACTGGGATCGCACCTCAATCAATGGTGGCCTAGTAAAAAATCCGTAAATTCCTTTAAAAAGCCGCTTGCAAATAGTACTGTTTTTATATACAGTAACTTCTGAGTTGTTGAAAAGCACGAAAACTACGGGAAATAGCCCAATACATAGCGAAAAGGAATTAAAAAATGGCCTTGGATGATAAGAAAAAATCAGCCTCATCAGAGTTTGACGGCATGAGCGGAGACAAGCAAAAGGCATTAACTGCAGCCTTGGCGCAAATTGAGAAGCAATTTGGTAAGGGCTCAATCATGAGATTGGGCGATGCAGAGATTCATCAAGATATTCAGGTAGTGTCTAGCGGCTCATTAGGTTTAGATATTGCACTTGGAGTTGGTGGTTTGGCACGTGGGCGCGTGATTGAGATTTACGGTCCAGAGTCTTCAGGTAAGACAACATTAACTTTGCATGCGATTGCAGAGATGCAAAAGATTGGTGGAACTTGCGCCTTTATTGATGCTGAACATGCCTTAGATGTTCAGTACGCTTCACGCTTAGGTGTAGACGTTAATAATTTATTGATCTCTCAGCCAGATACTGGTGAGCAAGCTTTGGAAATTGCTGATGCTTTAGTGCGTTCAGGCTCCATTGATTTAATCGTCATTGACTCCGTAGCAGCCTTGGTTCCAAGGGCGGAGATCGAAGGCGATATGGGTGATTCATTGCCAGGCTTACAGGCTCGCCTGATGAGTCAAGCCTTGCGTAAGTTGACTGGCGCGATCAAGCGCACCAATACAACGGTTATCTTTATTAATCAGATTCGTATGAAGATTGGCGTGATGTTCGGTTCGCCTGAAACTACTACTGGCGGTAATGCGCTTAAGTTCTACGCTTCTATGCGTTTAGATATTCGTCGTATCGGCAGCATCAAGAAGGGCGATGAAGTTGTTGGTAATGAGACCCGTGTGAAGGTTGTGAAGAACAAGGTATCCCCACCATTCCGCGAAGCAATTTTTGACATCATGTACGGCGCAGGAATTTCCCGAGAAGGTGAAATTATTGATATGGGTGTTGAAGCCGATATCGTTGAAAAATCAGGTTCTTGGTACGCTTACAACGGCGATCGTATTGGCCAAGGAAAAGACAATGTGCGTGAGTTCTTAAAAGAAAATCCAGCCATTGCCCAAGATATTGAAGCCAAGATTCGTGCGAAATTGGGTGTGAAGGCCGGTACAGCAGTGGTGAGCGATGTTTTGAGTGAAGAAGAGGAAGCATAATTCTTCGATGTCAGAATTAGGCAGCACCGTTAAAAAAAGCAAGAAACAAAGCCCGAGTCTCAAAGCTCGGGCTTTGCGCCTTTTATCTATGCGTGAGTACAGCCGCAAGGGTTTGGCAGCAAAGCTTGAAGAGTCTGCTGCAAGAATGCTTAAATTTCAGGCCCCGAACGAAGATTCTGAGGAAGTTATCCCAGCAATTCCACTGACCGTCCAGATTGAGGCTGTTTTAGATGATTTTGAGGCCCGCGGTTGGCTTTCTGATCAGCGCTTTGCAGAGGCCCTGGTTAGGCGTCGTAGTGAGCGGTTTGGAACCCGAAAAATACAGGATGAGCTTGCTCAGGCTGGGGTCGATAGCTCAAAGACGGCAGATTTACTCAAGAATCTCAAAGAAACTGAATATCAACGGGCTCATGAGCTGTGGATGCGTAAGTTTGGAGCTTTGGCAACCGAGCAAAAGGAACGGGCACGTCAGTACCGGTTTTTAGCCTCTAAGGGCTTCAGTTCAGATGTCGTATCTAAGGTGGTGGCTGGGCGTCCTGACTAGGGCAATTACGGAGCCAATAGGCGATGTTGCCGCATTGCAGCATGATAGACTTATGGAGTCGGCTAAACCGGCTTTAAAAATCCTCATCGCTTGCTAAAAAAGATACTGTTTCGGGAGTAATAATGAAAATTCACGAGTACCAAGGCAAAGAATTACTGCGCCAATTTAATGTGCCTGTTCCAAATGGCATCCCTGCATTTAGTGTTGATGAGGCAATTAAAGCTGCCGAAAAGCTAGGCGGCCCAGTATGGGTTGTTAAGGCGCAAATTCATGCAGGTGGTCGCGGTAAGGGCGGTGGCGTGAAATTAGCTCGCAGCATGGACGAAGTGAAAAAGTACGCTTCTGAAATTTTGGGTATGCAGTTGAAGACTCATCAAACTGGTCCAGAAGGTCAAAAAGTAAATCGCCTCTTAATTGAAGACGGCGCTGATATCAAAAAAGAGTACTACTTCAGTATTGTTACCGACCGTGGCACACAAAAGAATGTGATCATGGCGTCCAGCGAAGGTGGTATGGACATTGAAGAGGTTGCAGAATCTCACCCAGAAAAAATTATTAAAGTATTTGTTGATCCATTAATTGGTTTGACAGATGCTGATTGCCAGATCATTGCAAAAGGCATTGGAGTTCCAGATGCTTCCATCCCAATGGCAAGCGATGTATTCAAAAATTTGTACAAGACCTATTGGGAAACTGATGCGTCATTGGTTGAAATCAACCCATTGATTCTTGAAGGCAACGGCAAGATCAAGGCACTTGACGCTAAATTCAATTTCGATCCAAATGCTTTGTACCGTCATCCAGAAATCGTGGCTTACCGCGATATCGATGAAGAAGATGCAGCAGAAATCGAAGCATCTAAATTCGACTTGGCTTACATCTCACTCGACGGCAACATTGGTTGCTTGGTGAATGGTGCTGGCTTGGCAATGGCTACGATGGATACCATTAAGTTGTTTGGCGGCGAGCCAGCAAACTTCCTAGACGTTGGTGGTGGCGCTACAGCAGAGAAAGTAACAGAAGCATTCAAGATCATGCTCAAGAACAAGAGTGTTGAAGCCATTTTGGTCAACATTTTCGGCGGCATTATGCGTTGCGACGTGATCGCTGACGGCGTAGTTACTGCATGTAAAGCAGTGAACTTGACTGTACCTTTGGTTGTGCGCATGAAGGGTACCAATGAGGAGTTGGGTAAGAAGATTCTTGCAGACTCTGGCTTGCCAATCATTAGCGCCGATTCAATGGCAGAAGCTGCTACTAAGGTAGTTGCCGCTGTTGCTAAAAACAAATAATCAAGGAACTTCAATATGTCTATTTTGGTAAATAAAAATACTAAAGTAATTACTCAAGGTATTACTGGTAAGACTGGCCAATTCCACACTGAGAAGTGCCAGGAATACGCAAACGGTAAGAACTGTTTTGTAGCTGGTGTAAATCCTAAAAAAGCAGGCGAGTCTATTTTCAATATTCCAATTTATGGAACTGTTAAAGAAGCCGCTCAGCAAACTGGTGCTACTACTTCTGTAATTTATGTTCCGCCTCCTGGCGCAGCCGCTGCAATTTGGGAAGCTGTTGAAGCTGATCTCGATTTTGTCATCTGTATTACTGAAGGCATTCCAGTCAAGGATATGTTGGAAGTGCGTAACAAGATGCATGCAAAAGAAGCTGCTGGTGGCAAGAAGACTTTATTGCTTGGCCCAAATTGCCCTGGAATTATTACTCCAGACGAAATCAAGATCGGCATCATGCCTGGCCATATTCATAAAAAGGGTCGTATTGGTGTAGTTAGCCGTTCTGGTACTCTGACTTATGAGGCGGTTGGTCAGTTGACATCAATTGGTTTAGGTCAGTCCACTGCAGTCGGTATCGGTGGCGATCCAATTAATGGCTTGAAGCACATTGATGTGATGCGTATGTTTAACGAAGATCCTGAGACTGATGCAGTCATCATGATTGGTGAAATTGGTGGGCCGGATGAAGCTGAAGCCGCTCGCTGGTGTAAAGACAATATGAAGAAGCCAGTTGTTGGCTTTATCGCTGGTGTAACAGCGCCTCCTGGAAAACGTATGGGCCATGCTGGCGCATTGATTTCTGGTGGTGCTGATACAGCCGATGCCAAGCTTGCCGTTATGGAAGAGTGTGGCTTTAAAGTAACAAGAAATCCTTCAGAAATGGCTGCTTTGCTCAAAGCCATGTTGTAATCAAAGAAGCATGCCGATTCGTCGGCATGCTTTTTGTAGCGCCTAGTAGTTAAAACTAAAATATATAAAAGTACGGAGACATTATGGATTTTTCAGCATTTTCAGATGCAACCTTTTGGGCTGCATTACTCTCAATCATCGTTGCCAATATTTTGTTATCTGGTGATAACGCGGTTGTTATTGCTTTAGCATCCCGCAACTTACCACCCGCTCAGCAAAAGAAAGCCATTTTCTGGGGCAGTGCTGCAGCCATCATTTTGCGCGTAGTACTCACAATTACCGCAGTTGCTCTTTTAACTCTCCCTTACTTAAAAATCGTTGGCGGCTTGCTGTTGCTCTACATCGGTATTCAGTTGTTGTCTGATAGCGGTGGTGAAGAGCATATGGAAGCAAAGACCAGTATCTGGGCTGCTATTCGTACGATCTTGATTGCCGATTTGGTGATGAGTTTGGATAACGTTTTGGCAGTTGCAGCAGCGGCCCAAAAAGGTCCAGAGGAAACTCGCTTACTCTTGTTGATTATCGGTTTGGGAATGTCCATTCCATTGATCATCTTTGGTAGCGCTATGTTGCTAAAAGTGATGGAGCGCTTCCCAATCATCATTACTTTGGGTGCGGGTCTATTGGGCTTGTTGGCTGGTGGAATGTTGGTGGATGATCCAGCAATCAAAGACAGCATTCAGGCCGCTATGGGCGATGCTAAATTGGCCTTTGAAATTATTGGCGTGGCGATAGTTATTCTTGTTGGTACTTACTTCAAGAAAAGAAATTCGGCTAAAGCAGCGCACTAATTTTTTCTCGCATAAATCAGAAAAGCCGGCCTTCAAAGCCGGCTTTTCTTACGTTTGGACATCTTGAGTGCGTTGAGTATAGACTGGATGATGAGGGGTTTAACACTCAGGAGCCAATAAGTATGTCTACACAAGATCAGCAGCAAGATTCTGGATTTACCTTGATTGAGGTGATGGTGGTAGTTGCCATCATTGGTATTTTGGTAGCCGTTGCCGTTCCTCAGTATCAAGACTACATCGCGCGTAGTCGCATCGTAGAGGGCATGAATCTTTCCTCTAGCGCAAAGCTGGCTGTGACCGAGGCATTTGCCAGTAGAGGCACGGTGCCGATGGATGAAGCAACTAGCGGTTCATTTACGTTTGTACCAACACGCAGTGTGAAGCTAATTGAGATCACGCCTTCTGGTGCTATTGCAATCGACTTTCAAAACAATGTTGCACCAGAAAATAAGAACACATTGCATCTCATTCCGACGAATGACCCAGATGCTAATATTCCTAAATCGATTGATTTATCCAAACCAGAGGGATCAACTTGGGCTGGCGGTTGGTCATGTCGTTCTACTGAAACCAATTTGTTGCCTCAACTCCTACCTTCGGAGTGTCGCATCAGTAAATAAGATATGAATCAGGCGGGATAGACTTGGAGAGGCTTGTATTCCATTGAGCCCCTAGATTAATATGGACTTGTATTCTTTGAGTCGAAAGGTCGATAGTGATACAAGAAAAAGCCATCATATTTTTTCGTCGTGTTTCCGAGGCGACCCCCGCTTGCTTATTGGTAATGGTGCATGGAGATCTCAGCGCCATCACTCTGGCCCATTGGGAGACTGCGCTGAGAACAGGTGCTATTACTGGAGCTGTATTAGTTCTGCTATCTTTTATTGAATCTAAAAAGTGGCTCCATAATCGCTATGTGACAGGAGCTTTAACTGGGATTGCTACTGCTGCTTCAGATTTTATTGCTCATCCAGCCGCAATTTCAGCGGAAGCGATTATTACGGGTGCAGCTGCGGCGGCCCTCTGTGTTCTGTACTCTTTTATTGTTAAAGATTAGTCATATTGGTTGGAGTAATTAGCTTGACTTCCACTCACCAGACTTGCCGCCACTCTTCTCAAGTAGGTGGACATCACCCATCACCATGCCTCTATCAACTGCTTTTGCCATATCGTAAATTGTGAGTAGGGCGACTTGGACTGCGGTGAGGGCTTCCATTTCTACGCCAGTGGGGCCGGTGGTCTCAGCCCTGACTTGGCAAGTGATGCTGCTGCTATCTTTGTTGAGAACAAACTCTAGACTCACGTGTGTCAAAGCTAGCGGATGACAGAGGGGTATTAAGTCCGAAGTCTTTTTGGATGCCTGAATGCCCGCAATTCGGGCGATACCTAAAACATCCCCCTTTTTATGGGTGCCCCCCTCGATCATGCCAAAGGTTTCTGGCAGCATAGTGATCTTGCCTGTAGCGATAGCAATCCGATGGGTATTGGGCTTATCTCCAACGTTGACCATATGGGCTTGCCCGCTGGCATCAAAATGAGTTAGTTTGTTCATGGGATAAGTTTTACCATATAGGGATGCAAGTCATAAAGACATCACAAAAATCATCGTTATTTAAGCGAATTTTGGCCGGTCAGCTGATTCTGGCCTTGGCTTGTCCGAGTGCTGGCTTTGTGTATGCGGCTGGACCGGCGCCCTCATCTGTAACGGGTGATGTATCCGTGCAAGGTGAGTCTGCTGCTTTGCAGAACTTAGGTAGGGCAGTTCAGTCACCTGATGCCCGCTCTTCGAATCTGCCCTCTCGCAATACACCTCAAACTCAAGGAGCCTTTGTTCTTCCTGATATGGGTGATCCTGGTGGTGATAGCTTAAGTCGTATGGATGAGAAAAAGTATGGCGAAATGATCATGCGACAGATTCGTCCAGATGCAGATTATTCAAATGATTTGCCAATCTATGATTTTTTAAATCAAATGGAGCGACGCTTATTGCAAGCGGCAAAACGTTTGCAATTGGGCGGGGCTAATGAGCAAGGTAGCGGAGCCTATAACTTTGAGGTGTTCGCTGTTAAAGACAGCAGTATTAATGCGTTCGCATTGCCTGGTGGATTTATTGGATTTCATACGGGACTGTTGGTTAGTGCTGAAACAGATTCAGAAGTGGCTTCGGTAATGGGGCATGAGACTGGTCACGTCTTGCAACGTCACCTTGCGCGTCAGATGGACAAGCAAGCTACCAATACGATGATCGCTTTAGCTGGCATGGTGCTAGGTGCATTAGCGGCTTCCCGTAATCCAGGCGCCGCCTCTGGGCTTATGCAGGGTGGTCAGGCCTTGGCTGTAAATAACCAACTCTCCTACTCAAGAGATGCTGAGCGCGAGGCGGACCGCATTGGCTTTCAGATTCTTGCTGCGAGTGGTTATGACGTCAATGGCGCCCCAGGCTTCTTCCAAAGATTGCAAAAGGCAACCGGGATTATGGATAGTGGCGTCCCATCCTATGTACGTACTCACCCATTAACTACCGACCGTATTGCAGACATGCAAGATCGTGCTCGTAATATTGCCAACAGAAATGTCCCGACATCTGTAGAGTTTTATTTCATAAAGGCACGCGCTCGCATGGAGCAGTCTGGAAGCTCTAGTCAGATGTATGACTTAAAAAATACCTTTGAGGGTTTGAGTAAGCAGTCCGCTCCCGGAAAGCAGATGGAAGGCTTTTATGGGCTTGCATTAGTTGCTCAAAAACAAGGTAAGTTCGATCAGGCTAGCACTTACCTGCAGCAAGCGCGCAATCTAGCCAATAGTGCGAGTGCCCCAGGATCACCTATTCAGCGGCAAAGTCTCTCTTTAGATATTACGGCGTCAGAGTTGGCATTAGCTAGGGGCAAAGGTGATGAGGCTCTGCAAATTGCCCAAGCAACTTTAAAGGCCTATCCACAGTCCTATGCTGCTGGAGCGGCAATGATGAATGCCTACCTCAAACTGGGTCGCACTAATGACGCCATTGCTTGGCTGAAGGCACGCACAAGGTTGCAGCCCACTGAGGTGGTTTGGTGGACCATGCTTTCTAACGCGTATGACCAAGCAAAGAATGTGCCAATGCGCCATTACGCTCTTGGAGAAAAGTATGCCCTTGAGGGTGCATGGCCTTCAGCCATTGAGCAGCTCAAGATTGCTAGGTCTTCTGGTGGCGCCGATTTCTATCAGGCATCCAGCATTGATGCGCGTCTTCGTGAAATGCAAAAGCAATATCAAGAGGAATTGAAGGAGCAGGGCAAAAACATGCCCAGCTAGTTAATTGCTTGGCGCTTTGATGAAGTGAAAGCGTTCACTGAGTTCTAGTGAGTGAATAGGTTCAATTGGCAGATCCTTGCCATCCCATTGCCAAGAACCTCTAAAACTACAGGCGTCTTCCATCACTTTAGACTGATCTGAGAATAGATCTAAATCATGATCATGTAGTAGCGCGACTGATAGCGATTCTATTTTGGTGAACACAGCACTATTGATTTGATCAGAGAGTGATTGCGTAATTAATCCGGTGATATAAATATTGCCTTTTTCATCACTCAGAGCACCCTGCGGTTGTATTTCAGTGCCGCACTGGGTTAAGAGTTGAGGGCCGTTTTCACTGGGAATGATTCTGGCAATCCATGGTGTGGCATCTAATGTGATGAAAACCCTTTGAGGACCATTCTGGAAAAAATATCTACCTAAAGAATCACACGCGTAATTTCTGGAAATAAATTCATTAAGAGCTGCATGCTGAATAACGCTCCCAGCTAATTGATTGGCTTGTGCAAATTCATCTCGCATGCGCCATTGACCGCGACGATCAAGAGCAAGCCAACCAAAGCAATGGGGAACATTGGGCCACTTAATCAGAGACCGCAGTACTTGCTCATCCATCAGATGGCAATCTTTTTAGCATTAGTAATTAATGCAATCCATGCGGTGTAGAAGGTGCATCAAAAGTCTCTTCAGTTGAATGACTTGCATGCAGGTGAGCAATGCGCCAGCCTTGACTGTCTTGTAGTAACACTAAGGTGATGTTGAGGAAGAACTCCGCCTCAATTTGATCAGCACGTAGATGCACGGCTTCAGTGGTGTCATAAACAGCCGCGCCTAAAACGGAGTGGCTAATACAGGCAATGGGCTCTAAAAACAAAGCCTGCTTGGCTAAGAGGCGCTCTAAGCCAGCGCGAATTTCTGCATGCCCACTGAGGCGTTGACCTTCTGGAAGTACGCAAGTAATCGAGTCATCATCTAGCCAGATTGCCAGAGCACCTTTGACGTCACGATGCTTTAAAGCATCGCGCCAAGCATCCACCACTTCATCGGCATTATGAAAAAGTCTGGCTAGTTTTGGCATGGCTTACTTTCTGGTGACTTAAGTTGATGTGGGCTTAATGAAGATTCTGAATTACTTCAAATACATTCTCTGGGGAGATGTCTTTCAAACACTTGAGATGCCCAAGCGGACACTCTCTCTTATGGCAAGGGCTGCATGGCAAGTTGAGATAAATGACTTTAGCTTTATCGGATAGCGGTGGTGTGTGGTGTGGGTCGCTTGAGCCAAAGATTGCTACTTGGGGTACTTTTAATGCGGCCCCAATATGCATTAAGCCAGAGTCATTGCTGACTAAGGCTTTACTCATGCCGATGAGCGCAATTGCTTCATCGAGTGAGGTATCGCCACACCAGTTATATATTTTGGAGGCGTTATTGGCTTGAGCCCTAATGCTCTCACCCAAAGCGTAATCGCCCTTGCTGCCTAGAAGAATGACGCGAGCATCTGCTTCATTGGCGATTAGCTGCCGCGCAAGAGTGGCGAAGTGTTCGGTAGGCCAGCGTTTCGTTACTCCGTACTCGGCACCTGGACACAGTACATAGATTGACTGGTCCTTAATTTGAGCTGCTTGTAACTTATTGCTTACAGACTGCTTGGCTAGGGCTGAGATGTTGAGTTGAGGATCTGCTGATTGATCAGCATCAATCCCTTTCGAATGACTTATTACATTGCAAAGTGCAAGGTAATGATTGGCCATTGGTGGACGATTGGTTTTGCTTGGATTATCTGAAGCAAAATTAATGAGCCCAAAGCGCATTTCACCACGATAACCAACACGTAGCGGAATTTTGGCAAGCCAAGGTATCAGAGAAGACTTTAAGCTGTTAGGCAGAACAAAGCAGGCATCGTATTGATTTAATTCGAGTTGCTTTGCGAGTTGCTTACGCAGGCCCCATTGCAATTGCTTGTGCTCTAGTCGCGCTTCAATGACTTGATGAACTTCTGCACAGGCGCGATAAATGGGTGCAACCCAAGGGCTTGCTAGAACATCAATTTGTGACTGGGGATAAATTACTTTGAGAGTCGCCAGTAGGGGCTGGGACATTACGGCATCACCAATCCAGTTGGGGGCGATGATCAGAATACGATTCATATGAGGTATCCCGAAACAGCACCCCGCTCTGGAGTGCTGATGGGCTTAATGCCCGTGGGGCTCGGTACCAGGAATGAGTTTGTACTCAGTGCCGCAATAAGGACACTTTGCTTCACCCGTTTTAGCAACATCTAGAAATACACGTGGATGTGAATTCCAGCTAGGAGTTTTATTGGTTGGGCAATGCAAAGGCAAATCAGTATTGCCATTCACCATTACAACTTGAGCTTCACTCATTCTCTGATTTCCTATTACTTAACGTAAGTTAACCAAGACTTGTACTGATCACTTCTGCCATAGACCGCATCAAAGTAGGTCTTCTGGATTTTCTCGGTAATCGGTCCGCGCTTACCGTCACCAATAGTGCGGTCATCCAATTCACGAATTGGCGTTACTTCAGCGGCAGTGCCAGTAAAGAACGCTTCATCAGCTGAATACACTTCATCACGAGTGATGCGCTTCTCGCGCAACTCATAGCCAAGATCTTTGGCGATTTGCATGATGGAGTTACGGGTGATGCCGTCTAAACAAGAAGCGAGATCAGGCGTGTAAATAATGCCGTTATTAACGATAAAGATATTTTCGCCAGAACCTTCAGATACATAACCTTCTGTATCCAGCAGGAGCGCTTCATCGTAGCCATTGGCCGTTACTTCTTGGTTAGCCAAAATGGAGTTAATGTAGTAACCAGAGGCCTTGGCGCGCACCAGTGAAGAGTTCACAAAGTGGCGAGTAAATGAGGAGGTCTTAACGCGAATACCCTTGTTAAGGCCGTCTTCACCCAAATATGCACCCCATTCCCAGGCAGCGATCGCAGTATGGATACTGTTGCCTTTTGGAGAGATGCCGAGTTTTTGGGAGCCAATAAAGATAATTGGGCGGATATAGCAAGATTCCAGCTTATTGCTATTTACCACCTCAATAATGCCGCTGCTGATCTGCTCAGGAGTCCAAGGCATATTCATCTGGAAAATCTTGGTTCCATTGAATAGGCGCTTAACGTGCTCTGGAAGGCGGAAAATGGCGGTGCCTTGGGGGGTTTTGTAGGCGCGAATGCCTTCAAATACACCCATTCCGTAGTGGAGACTATGAGTTAGCACATGAATATTGGCCTCACGCCAGGGAACGAGCTTCCCATCGGACCAAATAAAGCCATCGCGGTCGGACATCGACATTTTCTCTACCTTTTAAATATGTAATAAATAGGGTGATTCAATTCGGTAAAACAGGGTGTCAAGCCACTAGGGAGCCCCTGGGCCTGAAATACGTCTCAGCCTTTATTGTAGAGCAGGGAGCGGGGCGGGGTAGTCCAATTCCTTTGGGGTCTCAAGCCCAGACGATTTAGAATGGAGCATTCCAAATAAACCACTAAATTTGCCCATTCTCATGCCGGAAACTCTCTTTAAAGTAAAACGACTAAGTGAACTAGCTGCAGCAGGTCTTCTCAAGGGAAAACGGGTTTTAATCCGTGCCGACCTCAATGTTCCTCAAGATGATGTGGGCAATATCACCGAAGACACCCGTATTAGAGCTTCCATGCCGGCAGTACAAATGTGCTTGGATGCCGGTGCAGCAGTCATGGTGACCTCTCACTTGGGCCGTCCAACTGAGGGCGAATTTAAGCCTGAAGATAGTTTGGCTCCGGTAGCTGATCGCATTGCTACGCTCTTAAATCGCAAAGTGCCTTTAATCAGTGATTGGGTGGATGGTGGTTTTGAGGTCAATCCAGGCGAGTTGGTATTGCTGGAGAACTGTCGTCTGAATGTAGGTGAGAAAAAGAATAATGATGAGTTGGCCAAGAAGATTGCCGCTTTGTGTGATGTCTATGTCAACGATGCATTTGGTACAGCCCATCGTGCTGAAGCAACTACGAATGGTGTAGCCAAGTTTGCGCCGATTGCTTGTGCTGGTCCGTTGATGGCTGCAGAGTTAGATGCCCTGAGCCGCGCTCTAGCAAGCCCGAAACGCCCATTGGTGGCGATTGTGGCGGGTTCTAAAGTATCTTCAAAGCTCACCATCCTTAAAGCTTTAGCTGACAAGGTAGATGAATTAATTGTGGGTGGTGGTATCGCTAATACCTTTATGTTGGCAAAAGGTTTGCCAATCGGTAAGTCGCTAGCGGAGCCAGACTTAGTTGATGAGGCTCGAGAAATTATGGAGATTATGGAAAAGCGCGGTGCGCATGTTCCAATTCCTGAAGACGTCGTGGTTGCGAACGAACTCTCTCCATTGGCGCGCGCCAACCGTGTTCCTGCAGATCAAGTCGCAGAAGATGACATGATTTTGGATATAGGCCCTAAAACTGCTGCCCGTCTGTCGATCTTGTTGGCGCATGCTGGCACGATTGTTTGGAATGGCCCATTAGGCGTTTTTGAGATTGATCAGTTTGGCGGTGGAACCAAGATGTTGGCAGCAGCAATTGCCCATTCACCAGCGTTTTCGATTGCAGGTGGCGGTGATACCTTAGCTGCAATCGCGAAGTACGGCATTGAAAATCAAGTGGATTACATCTCTACTGGCGGCGGTGCTTTCCTAGAATTTTTGGAAGGTAAAACCTTGCCAGCCTTTGCGGTATTGGCTGAAAGAGCGAAAGACTAAATATGTTGAGAGCAACAAAGATCATTGCCACATTAGGGCCTGCATCAGAAAAGCCTGAAGTTTTGCGCGAGATGATTCGTGCAGGTGTGGATGTTGTGAGAATGAACTTTTCTCATGGCACTGTTGCTGACCATAAGGCGCGTCACGATTTAGTACGTAGTATTTCCGCTGAAGTTGGCAAAGAAGTTGGCATCATGGCCGATCTTCAGGGCCCAAAAATTCGCGTAGGTAAATTTGTTGATAGCAAAATTCTTTTAAAAGAAGGTGCGCAATTTATTTTGGACGTCGCTTGCGAGCTAGGCAATCAAGAGCGCGTAGGTTTGGATTACAAAGAGCTGCCACAAGACGTCAAGCAGGGTGACCGTCTTTTATTGAATGACGGCTTAGTTGTATTACGCGTAGAGAGTGTGAAGGGCGGAGAAATCTTTACCTTGGTAGAACAAGGTGGCCCACTCTCTAATAACAAAGGTATTAATCGTGCTGGTGGAGGCTTAACTGCTCCAGCCCTAACAGAAAAAGATATTTCTGATTTGGATGCGGCGATCGCGATGGGCGTAGATTTTCTAGCGATTAGCTTTCCAAAAGACGGTGCCGATATGGCATATGCCCGCAAGCTGGCAGATGCCGCGAGCGCAAAGCATGGTGTTGGCAAAGTCCGCACCATTGCAAAAGTTGAGCGCGCTGAAGCGATTGAGCCTGATGCGCTCAATAGCATCATTGCAGAAAGCGACGGCATTATGGTTGCGCGTGGTGACTTGGCGATTGAGGTTGGTAACGCAGCTGTTCCTGCTTTACAAAAGCGCATGATTAAATTGGCGCTCGAGGCTGACAAATTTACGATCACTGCTACGCAAATGATGGAGTCCATGATTAATGCTCCTGTACCTACGCGTGCTGAGGTGAGCGACGTAGCTAATGCGGTTCTAGATGGCACTGATGCGGTCATGCTATCCGCGGAATCTGCAGCCGGTATGTATCCAGTTCAAACGATCAAGGCAATGGCTGAGATTTGTGTTGAAGCAGAAAAGTCAGATCGCGTAAAACTAGATACGGATTTCTTAGATCAAACCTTCTCACGCATTGATCAAACGATTGCTTTGGGCGCGCTCTTTACGGCTCACCACCTCAATGCTAATGCGATTGCTGCTTTGACAGATTCAGGATCCACTGCGGTTTGGATGAGTCGTCACAATATACATTTGCCTATTTTTGCTTTAACTTCAAAGATTGCAACTCAGCGTGCCTTGAGTACTTACCGCAATGTGTTCCCTATTGGCTTGGATTACACCAAGCAACGTGATGCTGCCTTGCAAGAAGTAGAGGATTGCCTCAAGAAGTTAGGGGCGGTGAAAACGGGCGATGTAGTGGTGTTGACTTCAGGTGAGCCTATGGGTGAGCCTGGCGGCACGAACTCACTCAAGATTATTCAGGTGAAGTAGTCCACTGTTTAAAACATTTATTCAAATTATTTATTACTAACATTTTTAATTAAGAGATCAATATGGCTTTAGTTTCTTTACGACAACTCTTGGATCATGCTGCTGAAAATGGCTATGGCTTGCCAGCATTTAACGTTAACAATTTAGAGCAAGTTACTGCAATTATGGAAGCTGCTCATGAAGCAGACTCTCCAGTGATCATGCAAGCTTCTGCTGGTGCCCGTAAATATGCCGGTGAATCATTCTTGCGTCATTTGATTTCTGCTGCAGTTGAGGCTTACCCACATATTCCAGTCGTAATGCATCAAGACCATGGACAAAGCCCAGCAGTTTGTATGGCTGCCATTAAGAGCGGCTTTACTAGTGTGATGATGGATGGCTCTTTAGAGGCTGATGGTAAGACCGTTGCCAGTTATGAATACAACGTCGATGTATCCAGAGAAGTGGTGAAATTCTCCCACTCTATTGGGGTTACCGTTGAAGCGGAATTGGGTGTTCTGGGTTCACTAGAGACAATGCAGGGCGATAAAGAAGATGGTCATGGTGCTGATGGCAAGATGACGCGTGAGCAGTTATTGACCGACGTTGAGCAAGCTGCTGACTTTGTAAAAGCTACTCAGTGCGATGCTTTAGCGATTGCGATTGGTACTAGCCACGGTGCCTACAAATTTACTAAGAAGCCTACTGGTGACATCTTGGCAATTGAGCGCATTAAAGAAATTCACACACGCATTCCAAATACGCATTTAGTCATGCATGGTTCTTCTAGCGTTCCCCAAGAATTGCTTGCTGAGATTCGTGAATTCGGTGGCGATATGAAGGAAACTTATGGCGTGCCTGTTGAAGAAATTCAAGAGGGTATTAAAAACGGTGTTCGTAAGATCAATATTGATACTGATATTCGTTTGGCTATGACTGGTGCGATCCGTCGCTACCTGTTTGAAAATCCAAGTAAGTTTGATCCACGTGATTACCTCAAGCCTGCGCGTGAAGCAGCTAAGAAAGTTTGTATTGCACGCTTCAACGCTTTTGGTAGTTCAGGTCAAGCATCTAAAATTAAGCCAATTCCCCTAGAGAAAATGGCTGAGTTGTACAAGAGTGGCAAATTAGCCCAGATCGTTAAGTGAGATAAATATGCCAGCTTTGTACGCCACTTCTATTAAGTCTTTGCCTTTGCTCTCCAAAGGAAAAGTGCGTGATGTATATGCACTAGGTGATGACAAGCTACTAATGATCACTACCGATCGCTTGTCTGCTTTTGACGTAGTCATGGGTCAGCCAATTCCTGAGAAGGGTATTGTGCTCAACCAAATGGCCAACTTCTGGTTTGACAAGTTAGCCAAGGTAATTCCAAATCACTTGACTGGCATTGATCCTGAAAGTGTTGTGCCTGCTGATGAGGTAGACCAGGTCAAAGGCCGTGCAGTAGTAGCGAAACGATTAAAGCCAATCTTGGTTGAAGCAGTGGTTCGTGGTTACTTGGCTGGTAGCGGTTGGAAAGATTACAAAGAGACTGGAAAAGTTTGCGGGATTGCATTGCCAGAAGGTTTGGAGAATGCACAGAAGTTGCCTGAACCTATTTTTACTCCTGCAGCTAAAGCAGAAGTAGGTGAGCATGATGAAAACATTTCATTTGAAAAAGTGATCGAGACGATTGGTGAGAAGTTGGCCAATCAGATTCGTGAAGTCAGCATTCGTTTGTATAAAGAGGCTTCTGAATATGCTGCAACTCGCGGGATCATCATTGCTGATACCAAGTTTGAATTTGGCCTAGATGATGCTGGCCAGCTGGTATTGATGGACGAAATCCTCACCGCTGATTCTTCCCGCTTTTGGCCTGCTGAAACCTACTATGTGGGTGCCAACCCCCCTTCCTATGACAAGCAATTTGTTCGTGACTGGCTAGAAACAGCCATGGTCGACGGTAAGCTTTGGCAAAAAACAGCCCCAGCACCTGCTTTGCCGGCCGATGTAATCGATAAAACGGCGGAAAAGTACCGCGAAGCCCTCACTCGCTTAACTAAGGCCTAATTTCCTTGAAGCCCTAAAAAGGCTGGGATAATAAGGCCTTAGATAGATTAACGATGTAGATCAGGGCATTTGGAGAGGTAAATGAGCAAAAAGCCAGTAGTCGGAATAGTAATGGGATCCAATTCAGATTGGGACACCATGCAGCACGCTGCTCAAATGCTGGAGCACTTTGGCATTGCACATGAGGCTAAAGTGGTTTCCGCTCATCGCATGCCAGACGATATGTTTGCGTATGCAGAAAATGCTTCTAAAAATGGTCTCAAGGCAATTATTGCTGGTGCTGGTGGTGCTGCGCATTTACCAGGCATGTTGGCATCGAAAACAATTGTGCCTATCTATGGCGTTCCGGTTGCTAGTAAATATTTACGGGGTGAAGATTCGCTGTATTCCATCGTGCAAATGCCTAAGGGTGTTCCGGTGGCGACATTTGCTATTGGTGAAGCAGGCGCTGCAAATGCAGCTTTGCATGTGATTGCCAATTTGGCGGTCAATGATCCTGCTTTAGCAAAGCAGCTAGAAGAGTTCCGTGCGAAGCAGTCCGATACTGCGCGCTCCATGAATTTGCCGGGATATTAAAAGATGGCGGATCGTTTGGAGCCCATTTTGCCGGGCTCGTATTTAGGAATTTTAGGTGGCGGTCAATTGGGGCGGATGTTTACACAAGCTGCTCAAGCAATGGGCTACAAGGTCTGCGTTCTAGATCCTGGATCTGACAGTCCTGCCGGCTCCATCGCAGAAAAATTCATTCAAGCTGATTACACAAACTCTGCCGCATTAAAAGAGATGGCGACATTATGCAAATCCGTAAGCACTGAATTTGAAAATGTTCCTGCGCAAGCTTTAGACGAGCTCGAGTCTTTAGGTGTATTCGTGGCACCTCGCAGTAGTTGTGTATCTTTGGCTCAAAACCGCGTTGCTGAGAAAAAGTTCTTAGCCACCTGGAAAGCAGAAACCAATATTGGCCCTGCACCTTATTGTGTCATTGAGCATGATGCAGATATTGAGCATGCTCCTGCAGATCTATTTCCTGGCATTCTGAAAACAGCTCGCATGGGTTATGACGGTAAAGGTCAAATTACTGTTTATGACTCTGCCAATCTCGTTGCTGCTTGGGCTGAATTAGGTAAGGTGCCTTGTGTTCTTGAAAAGCGCATGGATTTAGATTTTGAAGTGTCTGCCTTGGTAGTGCGAGGATATGACGATGCAGTAGTGGCTTACCCAGTTTCACAAAACATTCATCGCGATGGTATCTTGCACACTTCTACCGTGCCAGCACCATCACTGAAGCCTGCTCAAGAGAAAAAAATTATTGAAGCTGCCAAAGCACTCATTCGTAAGATTGATTACGTAGGCGTCCTGTGCGTTGAGTTCTTTGTGCTCAAGAGCGGCGACATCGTTGCAAATGAAATTGCTCCGCGTCCGCATAACTCGGGCCACTACACTATGGATGCCTGCGTCAGTAGTCAGTTTGAGCAGCAAGTCAGAAGTATGGCTCGTTTGCCCTTGGGCGACACCCGCTTGCTAGCACCGGTCTCTATGCTCAATCTTTTGGGCGATCTTTGGTACGAAGGTAGTGAAGATAATGCAAGAGAGCCTGCTTGGGATAAGGTGTTGTCTCACCCGGATGCCAAGTTACATCTGTATGGAAAATCTGATCCACGCATGGGTCGTAAGATGGGGCACATTAATTGTTTAGGCGAGTCCCTGAATCAAGCGCGCCAAAATTGCGCAGCCGTCGCTGTTGAATTAGGGATCGAGCCCTAGAAATGTCCAGCGATAGTAGCTCACTGCATTCATCTACGGTAATCAATGAAGCAGTACAAAATTTGCGAGATGGTGGCTTGGTTGCCTTTCCGACTGAGACGGTTTACGGCTTGGGTGCAGATGCAAAGAACCCGGATGCAATCAAACAGATTTTTACTGCTAAGGGCAGACCATCCAACCACCCGTTAATTGTTCACTTAGCAGCCCCTGATAAGTTTGATCAGGCACAAGTTGATTGGGTTCCCGTTCTAGCACCCTGGGTAAGAGATTTATCGGAAGATGCATTAAAACTCATCAATGCTTTTTGGCCCGGCCCATTAACCCTAGTCTTTAAAAAAGATAAAAGTGTTTTAAATGAACTTACTGGTGGTCAGGATACGGTGGCAATTCGGGCCCCTGCCCATCCAATTGCTCAGGAGTTACTCCGTAAATTTAAGGGTGGAGTAGTAGCCCCTTCTGCTAATCGTTTCGGAAAGGTATCTCCTACGAGTGCTGCCGATGTCCGTAGCGAATTTGAAGGCATGTTAGACCTGATGGTTTTGGATGGTGGTGATTGCGAAGTCGGTATTGAATCAACCATCATTGACTTATCTTCTGGCGATCAGCCGATTTTATTGCGACCAGGCCTCGTTACTCCTGGGGAGATTTTTGCAAAGACAGGTATCAAGGTTTATTTGCCTAGTGAACTCAACTCAACTAAGCAAGACGATAGTCTGCCAAGGGTCTCTGGCAGTCTGCGTGCCCATTACGCTCCGACAACTCCATTAAGACTGTATGCGCCAGGCAGAGTCTTGGATGCACTCAGTGAGTTCCCCGACATCAAGTCAAGAGTGGCAGTTGCGGTTTGGGATTCAGATTCTTCTCTAGGTGAGGATGGGCATCCATCTGTGCATTTTGAGGAAGTGATTGTGCCTAGTGATAGCACTACATTTGCAAGTCGTTTATATCGCTCTTTGCGAGACTTGGATCAGCAGGGTTGGGATTTGATTCTATTTCCAGAACCGCCAGCAGGGGAAGAGTGGGATGGTGTGCGAGATCGTCTTCAGCGCGCGTGTTTTGGCTCTGGACCATCGTCAAGTAGCCACGCCAATAGTTGATCGTGCGCCTCTAGACCTCTCCAAGCATTGGGGTGGTTAATGAATGAGGTAACCGCATACATCTTTCCTGATTTACTCATCACATA
This sequence comes from Polynucleobacter sp. 80A-SIGWE, assembly GCF_018882295.1. Classification (GTDB taxonomy): domain Bacteria; phylum Pseudomonadota; class Gammaproteobacteria; order Burkholderiales; family Burkholderiaceae; genus Polynucleobacter. Next base: position 23,220 of record NZ_JACVOR010000001.1, on the reverse strand, counting down.
GCCTGATATAGCACGGACATCTGCAAGTGAACCTGTCTTGATGCGCGCCTCAGGCTTTTTCTTTAAGTGTAAAAACTTCCGTAAATGCGCCATGAGGCGATTGCGCATCGTGCCATCCGTTCCTGCAATCGGTAGGCTGTTATAAAAAGTATCTGCTATAGACAAGTTGCGAGCTGCAACTAATAATTGAGTCATATGCTCGGCAGAGATTGCTTCATTACGTGATAAACCAGAGCCATTCTCAATTACGAGTTCTGGGAACTGAAGCCCTAACCCCTTTAACCAGCTCTGAATTACAAGTTCTCCATTTTCAGTAGTTGCTGGTTTACCCATCTTCTCTAAGGCTAAGGTCAGCATGAGTTGTCTGGCCATGACGTTATTCGAATACTTATTAATGTCTTGCACGTCATCAGCCAAAGGGATGCCTTCAAACTGCAATAGCAATCGCGCTGCTAGGGGGACGGCTCCAGATTTTCCGGTGGGTGCTTGAGTCCAGGTTCCGCCAGATAATTCCCAGGCTGCAGCGAAGCCTTGAGTAAGAAAGGTGTTGGCATCCAAAGCAACCACGTTGTAATTCACTCCCTTGCAGGCATTCGGAAAGCTGCCGGAGAACTGTGCAGTCAGAAGTTGGTTGGTAGTGGCTCCATTGCCTTCTGGATCGAGGTTAAAGCGAATATTGCTTTTCCAGTTGTCACAGGATTGATCAATCAATTGCATTTGGTTGATCACTTTGAGTTGGGAGAGTGGCGGCGTATAGCTAATATCAATAAAGTCTGCAGTACGCGATTTACCGAGCTGAAACGATAGAGTTCTGAAAGCGTAGAGCAGTGGATCTGGCGGCACGTTGTAGGCGCGCAGAGATTCACCGTCGATAGTGTTGTGCTCCATGACATTAGGGGCATAGGTGCTTCTATCAAAGATCAAGTTGCCATCAATTTTCTGGATGCCCAGATTTTGTAGAGCCTTCATCATTTTGGCGAATTCTTCGGGGACTAGCTTTGGATCACCAGTACCCTGTAAATACAGATTGCCTTTGAGAGTACCCTGACGAATAAGCCCGTCGGTATAGATATTCGTGCGCCAGCGATATTGAGGCCCCAGCACATCCAAGCCGGTTAGGGTGGTGATGAGCTTCATAGTGGAGGCAGGGTTCATGGCCTGCTTGGATCGCCAATCAACTTCAGTTTTTGCTGTAACTTTCCCTGGGCGACCTGGTTCAATTTCAACCACTGAAATACTGATTGCCTCTTTGGGAATCTGACTCTTTTCAAGGCTTGCGGCGACAGCCTTAGGGATGTACTGCAAAGCAGTCTCCTGGGAGACTAGATCAGCAGAATAGGCTGGTCGGCTAAACACCAAGCAGACTAAGAGGGTCGCTATCAGTGCAGCAGCAGTTGGTAAAGAGTTTTGGGTACGCATTCCCCATAGGATAAACCTTAGCGCTCACGGGCTTAAAACTACCCTAGCGATTCTTAACTACGGTTGATACCTTTGCCTATAAGTCCCAATAATTTGGTTTTGTTCTTCAAGAAGGGCGATGAATCGTTCAATGCGTTCTAAAAGTGGTCCGGCAACTTCAAGTGATTCACAGGCATGGGTAAATTCAGTAGCTTGTAGCAGTTGTGCTCCACCCTTAACTTTATGAACCAAGCTTTGAAATTGATTCTCACTAATGGGGATTTGACTGTTATGTAAGTTAAGTTGACTTAGAGCCTCTAGGTGTACTTTTTCTATCTCCTCTAGGATCACAATGATTTGGATTGGGTCGTCTTTAATGAGATTGGAGAAGACATCAAATGAATAGACCTCATTAGGGGCAGCGGGTTCTTGGCTGGTTTCAAAATAGCGCAAGAGTTCATTCTCAAGGGCACCCAAGCTTAGTGGTTTTATGAGTACACCATTCATGCCAGATGATAAAAATTGATGGCGCGATTCTAGAGCATAAATGTCGGCTGTAACGCCAATGATGATCAATTCACGATTACCTAGGGATCGGATTTGTTTTGCTAATTCAGAACCTTGCATGCCGGGCATGGATTGATCTGTCAGCATGAGATCAAAGTGATTGTCTTTTAGCAAATCTAGTGCAGCGGTGGCATTCTCACAAACGCATGTATTAATGCCAAGCGCTTCTAATTGTAAGGACAGTATTTGGCGGCTCGCTGGATGATCTTCAACCACTAAAGCATGAATACTGCAATTTTTTCGGCCCGGCCTTTTCGAGACCAAGTTTTTGGATGATGGTCCAAATGAATTAAAGCCTGCAGCCTGTGGGGCGGCAATACTGGTTCTAGGAAGTGCCACTGCAAAATGGACATTGCTTCCAAAGCCTGGAGCACTCTCAAAATAGAGATGACTGTTCATAGAGTTCACTAGATGATTGGTAATCGTGAGTCCAAGGCCTGTACCTCTTTCTTGATCCGATAGATATGACTCTTGAGTAGCGGGCAATTGCTCAAATGCCTGTAGAGCCACTTTGATTTGCTCGCTGCCCATGCCTACACCGGTATCAATCACCCTAAACTCAATTAGCTGGCCTGCATGATCATCCGCAAGAACGGTGATAGAAAAGTACACTTCACCCTCGGTGGTGAATTTAATTGCATTGCTGAGCAAATTCTGCAGAACTTGGCGCAGACGCAAGGAGTCAATCATGAGGACTTCAGCGATTCTGGGGTCAATCGAAGTGTGGAGTAATAGCCCCTGTTTCTTAGCTACCGTTGAAAACGCCGTATGAATATCCATAATCAATTGATGTGGATTGCAAGGTTCTAAATTCAGAGTGAGTTTGCCAGCCTCAATTTTGGAAATATCCAATACTTGATTTAGCATCCCCAAAAGAGATTCAGCCGATGCTTGCGCACTCTTTAATAACGACTTATCTTTCATGGGAAACTGTGAGCTACCTAGAAGCAGTTCTTGCACTCCGAGAATGGCATTCATTGGCGTACGGATTTCGTGGCTCATGGTTGCCAAAAAAGCAGACTTAGCTGCATTTGCTTTTTCAGCTAACTCCTTAGAGTGCAGTAATTCAACGGCAGCTTGCTTCTGATAAAAATACTTTCTTTGGAGTTGGTAGAACATCGCCCCACCGACAATGAAGAATAGGAATGCACCGAGCCAGGGAAGCATAGTTGATTTTGGCTCTGATTCACCTCCTAGTGCAAAGAGTTGGCGAGAGGCAATGGGATCTAAGTCATCGAGAAAGTGACTCAATACATCCTGTAAAGGAGCGGCATGATCGGAGATCAACCAGCGATAGGCAAAAGGATCTCGGCTGTATAGCCCATCTATTTTTAAGTCTGAATTTTGATACTCCTCTATTAATCGTCGCGCCAAGCGAATGGGCATGACTAGCGCCTCGATATCACTTTGAATGAGTGATTGAATTAAGTCTTTAGAAGACTGTATTTCTTTATTTTGGCTATAGCTGTCAATACCAGAAGGCGCATTCTCAAGGCCCCGATCGAAGTAGGCGATTTTGAGATTGGGTGAGTTCAACTTACTTGAGGTTTTAGTTACAACAACATCGTGCCCCCAAAAGATGGCTTCCGATAAGGAGCCGAATTGCAATACGTGATCATCAATGCTTGGCGGATCAATAATGAAATCTACATCGCCTTTACGGAGTTGCTTTAAACCTTCTGAGTCTGTTTTTCTCCATACCGGAACATATTGTTGACGGGTGCACTCTTCCATTTTCGACAATAGAGCTTTAAATGGGCCTGCACTTTCCCCCTTATTGGATTCGGCAAGATAAGGCGCATATTTTTCGTGAATGCTAAATCGTACGATTGGATGGGCATCGATCCATGATTGCTCTACCGCACTAAAAGGTCCGGCATGCACTAGGCCTCCATAGATGCAGCAGAGAGAAAATACTTTTTTCAATGTGAATCGATGCATGCCGACTTTAGCTTTCGATAATGTTGTTCATACGACAGAACAAGATCAAATCGGCAATATTGTTAATGCCTAGTTTGTCAAAGACTCTGGTCTTGTAGGTTGCTACTGTCTTATTGCTAATGTGCAGTAGGTCGGATATCTGTTGGTTCGTATTGCCCTTGCCTAGATACTTCATGACCTGGAGTTCACGGTCAGATATCAATGCCAACTTATCGTTATCGCTTAAGGAGGTATTGCCGTTCTTCCCATGTGTGAAGAAGGTGTATCCCTGGGAGATGGCAACGCATGCAGCCAAAATGACATCAGCGCCAGCAGTTTTATTGACAAAGCCATGTGCACCCAAGGATCGCACTCTGCCACCATAGACTGCTTCATCTAGACTAGATAGGACCAAAATGCGAACTTCTGGATGCATCAAACCAATTCGTCGGATGACATCAAAGCCGTCCGTCTTGGGCATATCCAAATCCAGAATCACCATATTCGGATTAACTTCTTTGATTGAGCGTAGGCACTCCTCCCCATGCTGCGCCTGTCCTGCTATCTCAAAAAGCAATTGATCCTGCAACATACTTTTTAATGCCATCAGCATAGCTGGATGGTCATCTACCAACATCACGCGTTTTCTCATTACTTGTCTCCGTTTAGGTTTTTATGAGGGTGCAGCGAAAAAATGGCCTTAGCGATACGACTATCGCTTATGTGTAGCATTTGATGTCGACTTACTGATGGCATCATGAGTCCGCCATAACAGTGGTGTGCTCCCATTGCTATGACATTTTCTAAATCCTTGACCAAGGTGATACTGCTGGCATAGATTTGGGAATGGAATTTCTGGCCAAGCGAAATCATTTCATTTGGCAAGCCATCGGCGCGAAATTGCCCCATCTCAATATGAATACCTTCCGGTTCCATTTGTTCAATCCATTGAACTTGTGTGCTCGTCCCACAAAAATCGAGGACATGGATTAAGACGCCAAGGCGGCGCATGCGCAATAGACCCTCCATGCAGGAATCCATGGAGTCAACCTCGTTGAGTTTGTGCACGCCGAAGCTCACAAGGCCGACAGGGAGTCGTGAGTTCAGAATCAGATCACTTAAAGCATCTATGAAGTTGCTGGATGCCAGGTGTTGCGCTGGCATAGGCAAGATGCCTGGAATAAAGCGACCGCTACGGTACCAATACGTAATGGTGTCCAAGCCCTCCATGAATAGTCTGAGGAGCTGTATGTCGGTAGCAGTCAGTAATGGTCTAAATAAAGAGCTCGTCAGCTTAGTTCCTTGGCTGTTAAAGATGGGTTCGTTACTAATCGCTTGTCGCTGGGACCAGGATTGGTGTTCTTCGAGCGCTTCGCCGCTAAGACCAAGCCAAGGCTGGCCGCAGGCATCGCGCACTTCTTGGAAGGGTTTGTTCTTCCAAGCCTTTACAAGCGTGTACAGCCGGGATTTCGGGCTCATCAGCATTCTCCAATCATTGAATAGCCAGTCTAGGCAGGACAGATTGGAGCGGTAAGGGCTTAAGGCTTATTTATGTGTAGGAATCTACCTACTTGCCTGCCTCCATTATAGAAAGTGCAGGATGCCCATTTGAAATTTAAGGTGAATTTGCTGTTGGGGTTGTTTAGGAATTGAACTTTTCTTCTAAATTCTCCCTTTAAAAACAAAGAGGTTCAAAACACGCAATAATAAGCGCTTCCAGAAGAAGCTTTTTTGGGATTGAATTATTTGCCCTGAGGTTGCTTAAGAATTGAACATTCTTTAATGGGTCCGAAAAAAAAGACCGCTAGAGCGGTCTTTAGTCTATCTCAAAGACTATCTATACATGCAAATCAAAGAATGAGCGCTTTTTAATGGCATTTTTAAATCCATAAAAGTGACGCGCTTTATCGGTACATTCAATATAAGCCATATGAAAATCAACGATTAATAGCTGGGTGAGTGTCAGAACATGACTGGGATTTTGAGATATTTCACCACCTGGATGCTGATCTAGTTTGTGTTGAGCTGAAAATTTCCCAAACCGACATATTTTCAAGAGATGATCTTGGGCGATTAATTTGTCATGCATCTCGTTGTCCATGATGGATCTTGCATGAGCTTGCGTCAGATCTGCTGAGCAGTAAACACAGTATTGAAGTGCGCGTTCAGATAAATCCAGACTTAGGTTGGGATTCACCTTGTTCGTGTGTTGGTGCTCTCCGCAGCTGGGGCATTCCTCAACCATTTTGCATTGATGTTTTGGGCAGACCTGCCAAAACTTGAGGCGCCACTCTGGACGCCAATGGGGAATCTTATCCTCCCCTAGGCAATGTGGGCAAAAACTTGTATACGGATTTTTATTAATTTCTTTGTGAAGAGATTGGCCGGCCTTGTCATATACAACAAGGGGTTCAAACCACTTAGAGATTTCGTTTAAATGGGTGGGCGGTATATCTGTACCATGAGCAAAGCGTTTAAAAACCTTGTCATAAGAAACAATATCTACATCATTGGGAGGAACTAATCTTAGCGCCTTAAATAAGAAGTCAAAATTACAGCAATGGAGTTGACATGCACGCATGAGCCAAGATGCTGGGGATTCCGATTGAATAACGCGTGGCATTGTTAATAAGTTGAAGTTTTTGCGCATGATGTTGAAGTTCCAAAAAGTGTTAATTGATTGTGTGTGGCCAAGCTGGAAAGCCTGGAGGCCCGAAAGTCTTTTTCGATAATTAAGTTCAGTAGGTAATGAATTTTTAGTTGATCATTCCATGGTGTGTCATCCTTAAGTTGTTTAATGCCGTTGATATAGATGCCTGATGAAAAGGCTGAATTTGTTGAGACGTGGTTTAAGGCTCGATATATCCGCTCGAACCCTTTTCTAACAACAGTGCCTGCAATAGCTGTGCTTGGGATCTTCCCGGGGCGCACAGCAAGGCTATGTCCATCATTTTCCAATTGCCCAAAAGACCAAATTAATCTAAGAGCCGTGTCAAGTTCCAGGTTGCCTAAAAAGGAAAGCTCATCATCAGCCTTGTGCAGCTGATATAGCTTTAGCCAAATCAATTTAGCCACCTTCATTTCTGCTTTACTGGCAGGCTTAGTGGGTTGATGGATTGGTAGTAATGAAGCGCCACATTGGCAGTTTTTTAGGCTGGGTCTACGCCAATTAAGTTTTCGATTGCATTGCTGACAACTATCAATCAATTGATTCTTATGGATGTGGCAAGCAGTCACTAAAGTGATATCCCAGATTAATTGAGCTATGCCCGCGTGAGCTAAGCAGTGCGGGCATATTTGGGGGTGACGCTGGCGTACTAAATAGGGCTTTTGAAGTTTATGCCCCAAAAGATAAGTGGTTACAACACGCTTTTGCTTAAATTGAGTGACAAACCTTGGCGCAAGCATGGGGTAGCTTGCCCCAAACAACCGACATATCTCTGGAATGCGATTATCTGGAATGTAAGTAAAGCCAGTTAGGCCAAGTAAATTTGAGATATCGCTAAATTGCGCCAGATTAGCGTCACACATTCGCAGAACATAACCAGGCCCCGATTCATCTTCATGAATCTGGCCATGGTTAGGAAAGGTAATGGGCTTTAGCCAATCGAGCTGCATATTAGGCGGCCATCAATGTGGGAAAGACCATGGCTAGAGCTTGATGTATGTGTTCAAGCGTTAGTTTGTTCTTCTGCTCTTGTTCGGCTAAATCAACTGCTGTAATGAGTAAGCTTGATAAATAGCGTAGATTGCCGCCAGTCCATTCATGCAATGCTGGGTAATTAGGCGGAAGAATGCTTAAATCAAAAATTTCTTTAGATTGATCAGCGTAGCCATTTATTAAAGCTATCCACTCCTCATCCATGGAAAAAATTGGAAGTTTAAAAATGGAAGGAAACCGGGTACGAAACTGCGCATCGGCTATGTTAAACAACTGATTAAGAGCTGGCGTACCTACCAAAATTATATTGATGGACGTATCGCTGAGTAAGTGCTTAATCATCACAAGGAAATCGGATGCAAATTGTTTCTTTTGGCGATTGCTAAAGACGTCACTAACTTCATCTATAAATAGAGTGCATACATGTCCTTTGAGTGCATTGCTTACTAATCTTTGAAGTTTATCGGCTGTTAATTTATCGTTAACCTTGTTCAAAATGATTGGGTGATTTAACTCACCCAGAATATTGGTGTAAAACGATTTAATAGTGGTATCACTAGAAATTTTGGTTAACAGCACTGGGGTACTAAATCTCCCTGCATATTTTTTATCCACATATTTTTGAATTTGTGTGATAGCAGTTGATTTGCCTGTTCCGCCATCACCCATAATGACCATGCCACGATTGGGTCGATTGGTGCGCATTCCCGTGTTAATGATATTGATGCATCCATTGACTGCATTGGCATAGGCCGTATGGTGAATAATTTGGTTGTTAATTTTTTCTGCAATGCTCATAGAGTTAGATTGATTCATAATTACTTTCCTTATTAGGCTGTGATGATGACGTTGTTAAAGGTCCCAATGGCTTTTGGGTCAAGGAACCGATTGGGTTTTATTTCGGTGGTCTGATTTGTGACGTCAATCACGGTGCCATGGGGATTGTCTTGGGAGATTCCTCTTGCCCGAGCTTCGGCACGATTGGATTTTGCGGATTTTTTAGGGACGGTAGGTTTTTTGCCAGCAAGGACCAGATTTCTTGCCGCGTCCGATTGCGCAATGCGCGCATTCCAATCCTTTTGCTGCGCCCCACTGACTATGAGATCTTCACGTTTCTTTTTGCGTTCAAATTCATGTTGATAAAGCGGTTTACCTTTTGAAATCGCATAATCCATTTCTGGCACCACAATCCATTCATTTGTGGCTGGGTTGCATACGAATACCTCGCCAATATCATTGATATCTTGGCGAATTTCAAATTTAGTATCTTGACCGATCGTTTGTACCAATTGGGATAACTCACGACTACGATAGGTAAGACCTTTTGTTTCATAGCCACCCGAACCAATCTTATGAAAAGTTGGTTTTGAGATGGCCATTCTCAGCAAGTCAGAACAAGGGGTAAAGTGAATTTTTGGAAGACCATCATAAGTTTTAATGGCCTTTTCCATTTCCATATACGGGCTTGTATTCTTACGTTTGACGATTTTGTGTGGATATAGATCTACCATCCATTTGTGTAGGTATTGCACTAAATCATCAAAATAAACAACTGCTTCATTAAGTTTTTTTGATTGCTTAGATTTCACTTCATGAGGTTTGGTAGGTCTTCCATGCAGTGGAAGGGCTTGATTCATTCGTCCCATAAAGTTTTCAATTGCACCTTTTTCCCATGGCGAACGAACGGTGGAAAATTCAAAACTACATCCTAGATCTTTGGCAAGAGAATGCATGGCATCTGCATGGTGTGCTAAAGCGTTATCCATTACCAGCTTCTCCCAAATAGCTGGAGTTGTTAACCAATCATGCTCTAAGCCATATTTATCTTTGATAGCTGATTTATCTTCTAGTGCATATTGAATTGCCTTAATGATGCGAGCGGTAGATTCGCCTTGAAATGAAATCCAGATACTCAACGGATAGCCGGTATAGCAATCTTTTAAAACAGTAACAGTTGGTTTATCAATATCTTTTCCTGTTAAGCGATCACGAACCTTCAGATCTAGCGTGGTGTGGTCAACTTCAACCCGTTGCAGTGCTCTGCTGGGCCATTTGCCACCCGATGAATGGTGGTGCTTATGCTTGGCTTCTGTTGCGCCTAGGCGAATGCGGTCTCTTTCATAAGCTGGTCGCTTGGAAATGATCTTCTTAACCGTGCTTAAGCTAATGGTCCCCACAATTCCACGCTTGTATAACTCAGCATTAATACGAGCCGTACAGGTTTCAATATCTTCTGGCTTTTGTGTATGCAATTTCGTGATGAAGTAGAAGTCATCCAAGATCTCATTGGCTACAGCGATTACTTCTGGCGCCTTGCGTGAAGCTCTTTTTTGGGCGATAAAGTTTTCTGTAACGAGTTTGAAGTTTTTAGAGTTTCCTCCTGTAATTCGCAGCCAGCGCATCACAGTAGAGTCTTTTGGTGGATCTTCATCTAGAATTTCCCTAGCAATTTCTGGGATTGCCAGGGAAATCTTTTTGCGCATGCCCTTAGTGATGCCGCGCTGTTCCATTCCAATACAGTAGGCATGAACCTGATTTTCATACTTACATAGATAGCTAGATGGTTTAAATAGAGTCGGCTTCACAACTGCTCCGGGTTTGATGTGTAAGCCGCTGGTTAGTAAAGTCATTTCACCAGATTGAATCTTATGGCAAATCTCTGCTTCGGAAAATGCAGTTGGTAGATTGAGTCTGCGATTGATAAGGCTGATCGATTGTTCGCCAAAACGATCAATGCTGATGCGCTCAAATGCATATTCAGTTTTTTCGTACAAAACAGAAAAGCCACTTTGGATGGAATATGGCATCATTTGCACTCTCCTTGCAACGGATAAACCATGCTCAAGGGTTGATATTCAAAATGATAATTAAGCTTGATTTGACGCTGACCTACGCAGTGCAAGATATGGTCTGTTAATAAGCCAGTAATTGCCTGCAAGTCCTCCATCCGAATCCCTTTGGGATATCTATTGACCACGTCAATAATTTTCTGACTTTGTTCTTCGTATATAGCTAGCTTCGCACAGCGATGAATATAAGTGGCATTGAGATGACGATTCTTTTTCTCGATATCTAAGTCTGTCATTAATTCGTAAGCAATCCCTTTGGATTTGAAATAACGATGTGCAGCCAAAATCTTTTCCCATGTCTCAGGTTCTTGCGCAAATACATCTGGCTTGGCTTCTAGATAGGAAGGCGGCAATGATTTATAGGTCACCAGAAAGTCTGGCGTGTACTGACCATAGATACCCAGGTCAAATGTTTGGGGTTGGGCGTCTATCCGCACAACCTCTGGATTGAGCGAAACAATAATGGCGCAATCACGCTCAAGATCGGATTCACAAACAATCAAATCACGTTGAAGAAAGGGGATATTGAGGTATGTAATGCGGCGATGCGGGGCTTTACGCTTACCCCCTGGTTGTCTTGCTAAAGGGAGGGGCTTGTGTTGAAAGTTGTTGGTGCGGGAATAGTATTTCCCGTTTTCTTGATAGAACTGAAACATGGATGACTCCTTTGTGACATATTGATTTGGGAGTTTGTGGTTTTTTTAAGCAAAAACTCCCCCTGACCGCGTGAACGGTTTTTCTAAAAAACTGAGGGAAACTATTTGCTTGTCACAAAGAAACGGATATACTTTGGTTACAGACGCAGTAACCCGATTTAATCGGTCAAGCCAATTTAGCCCTCAGGGTCGAGTTGGCTTTTTACATTTTGGTTGCCCCCTTTTCTTTTAAACAAGGGGCTGCGCCTGCTAGCCACGCGGCTAGATTGGTTGCCAAGTTGCTCAATTGAGCATTGAATGATCTCTCACCAAGGTGAAGATATCTCTTTAATGGAGTGAAATACTGAGTTTGCTGCTGGAAAAATATTGTCCGTGATCCATTGAGGCCAGCTTTTGTTGCGCGCTGAAATGGAGGATGAGGTATGTTGATATCGCGAGCCTTGCATGGGAAGTCTTTAATGACTTCGTTGCATGGGCGACTGTGTAGATTCGGGTCTATTTGATGTAAAGACTTGGTTGTGCAAGTCTTAAGACCGGTTGTAATGATGCTAGATGCATTCATATTGCTTGACTACTTTCCGAAGGACCATCCCCTTGAAGGACGGCAGTGATATTTGAGTGAGATTGAATTATATGCCTCGTAAGCGGTTTTGTCAAGCGGAGATTGTAAAACCAAGTCAATGTCAATAGTTTTATTAATTTTTTTGAAAATAATTTTCGATTCTCTTTGACCATTAAGTGACTTATCCAATCTGAGTTTCCTTGTGGCACTTTCATAGAGTTTCTTTAGGTGTGCACACGGCACCAATACTCTCATTCATCAATGAATTATGAGAGGTTTTAATGGGCAAGTTGTAATGCTCAGGAGTGGTTGTATGCCCAAGCAGGTTATACCGACCTGGTTTATTTAATTTTTTAATCATTTGGTATGAATATTTAAAGAATTCTCATTTTGAAATAGGGTTCCCCTAAACTCAAGGAATCATGAATCTGATTCAAACGCCCCTTTCCGTAGATTTAGCAAAGAAAAGACCTCGAGGAGGGCAAAAAAAGACAGTCCTCAACATAGCGCGAGTTAGGTTATGGGCTTTAGAGGTAAAGAGCCGCACCAAGCTTAGTTATAAAGACTTAGATGAAAAGTTTTTGGGCAATCTAGGGGAGGTTTTTGACGAGCCACCCAAGGTGTTTGAAAAGATTGCTCGCAATGGAGTTTCCCCGGGTAGAAAAGGCCGAATTAGCCTTGCTGAATTAATAAAAGCAGTTAATGAGCACCCCGATTTTTTAGATACTGCCATTGTTTTCAATTCCAAACTCTGGGAGTTGTTTGAGCTTAAGACAATCAGTGAGCAAGAAATATTTAGTCGCATTGATGATGTATTTGGCGAGCATGGGGTAGAGAGATATCCCCTTCCAAAGATAGAAAGCTGGCGCTTCAGACGCAATCCCGATGTAGATGTTCAGTACCCAGTCAATCCAATAGAAATGTTGCGATTGCAGGCGGCAAATTTAAATGGAATCACTTGGGAATATCTAATGATTCTTTTTTATTTTTTTGTTAAAACAACAATATCAGCCAGCTCTGAGCGAGTTCTCAAGATATATACCGATTCACTAAAAGACTATTTTGAGCAGAAGTTAGGCAATTTTGGTCGCGAGTGCTTTTTAGATGCGATTAAGAGCATTCAAAATGTTCAAGTGGTGCGTACGTTTTGAGTAATCTAGACTTTGGCTGCTTTTATTTCCCATTGTCATGAGATTTTCTTTAACTATCTGTTTCAAGGGATAATTCCCCTATGTTCAAAGGCGCTCTAACCCTTATTACTTTCGTCTTGTTATTGGTAGGTGCGCCCACGTCTTTTGCGGCTACAGATTGTGTAATCAATCGAGCCTATTTTGAAGATAAAACTGCTCAAATGACGTTTGAGCAAGCAAAAGATCAAACATATAAGCCTGCCGGCGTGATGCTAGCCGAGGGTTTTAGTGGCTCCGCATTTTGGTTAAGGCTTGAGATTGACCCTGCAATCTGCGGTGGAGTGGATGGAGCTAATCGACTCGAGCGTGATTTAATTGTTCGCATTCAGCCTGGATGTTTTTTGGATGAAATTCAACTATTTGACCCAGCTTATTCAAAATCTAACAATCGTATTGTTGGAGATCAATATGCCTGGGATGCTAATGAATATCCTTCCCTAAACTTTAATTTCAAGATTCCTGAAGGTGTTGCCTCTCGATACATTTGGCTAAGGATGCAAACTACCAGTACATCGCTAATGAGGGTTCAGGTCTTTAATACCCAAGATATAACCGCCGTAGATCGAACCCAGGAATTTGGCTTTGCACTTTACATTAGCCTACTAGCAATTGTTTTCTTATGGGCATTGGGCATTTGGGTGATAGATAGAGATCGATTAGTTGGTGTATTTGTTATAAATCAGTTCGCCGCCTTAATTCATGCATCCGTAGTGATGGGGTACTTTAAGATTTTTTTAAGCCCTTATGTTGACCCTCAACTTAGTGATTTGCTTTCTTCCGTAGTGATTCTATTTTTTGCATTTGCAATAGCTATGTTTCACTTTAATTTTTATCACCAGTTCGATTCAAAAAAATGGTTTAATGCCATCTTTATTGGCTGCATGTGCCTCTTTCCAATAAATCTATTACTATTATTTACAGATAAAGCTCGCTTGGCTTTAAATATTAATTTGCTTGGATTGTGGACATTGTCATTTGTCCTGCTCTTTATCCCCTTCTTTGGGATAAATTGGCAAAAACTTAATAAGCCGATCCTTTCTAAGTACATGTTGCTTGCCGTCTATCTGATAAGCAACTTGTTGGGTTGGCTCAATCTGTTGCCAGCCCTTGGCTATTTCTCTGGAAACGCCTTTACACCATATACCGGCTTGGCATATGGCCTGATTACTGGGGTTGTTTTCTTGATGTTGTTGCAACATCGATATCGCACTACCCAAGAGGAGAAAATTTTTGAAGTGAGCCAAGCAAATGCAAATGCGCAATTTGAAAAAGAAAGGCGCGAAGAGCAGGGAAAGTTTTTGACAATGCTCACCCATGAATTAAAGACGCCACTCTCGGTCTTGCGTATGGGCTTTAATTCTAGAGAAAGCTTTGATAAGTTTGAGGGTCATATTGATCAAGCCATTATGGATATGAACAATATCGTTGAGCGATGCGTGATGGCTGATAAGTTTGATGGAAGAGCTTTGAGCATTACCAAGGAGCCCTGCGATATTAAGCAAGTAGTAAATGAGATTTCTCAGATTTATGAAGGTAGAGCAGTCTTTCTGATTCAAGGGCCGGCTAATTTAATTGTGAATACAGACGCTCATTTATTCAGAACTGTGTTGGTAAATCTGATTGACAATGCGGCGAAGTATGGCAAAGAAGGCATGCCTATTGAGATCGATTTTTCGTCTCACGCAATTGGCGATCAGCCTTGGATTTGTGTGTCAGTGGCTAACTATCCAGGCAATGCTGGCATGCCCGATGACAAGCAGGTATTTAGCAAGTATTACAGAGCACCCAAGGCATATGAAAAAACAGGATCTGGACTGGGGTTGTACCTTATTCAAAATATATCGGCTGCCCTAGGGGCTCAATTGGCCTATAAACCGGACCTAGGCAAAGTAATTTTTTCTCTCAAAATGCCCATTAACGGGGATAGTTAGTAATAAGTTGTAATAAGTTTGCATGTGGTTTTATTACGATTTGGCAGACATTGGGATTCCCACCCTAGATATAAATAAGAGCGTAATGCTAAACATCGCAATCATTGAAGACCATAAAGCCCTTAGAGAGATCTTTGTGGATCACTTAATGGGTGATGGCCATTCTGTTTTTGGGGGTGCATGCGCAGAAGACTTAGATAGCTACTTTGCCTCCAATCGTGCAGACTTATTAATATTGGACCTGAACTTGCCTGGTGAGAACGGCCTTAGCATCGCAAAGCGCTATCGCCAGGCTTATCCCTCTATTCAGATCATCTTGCTCACGGTGCGTGGTGAGGCAAAAGATAAGATTGCTGGTTATGAAAGTGGCGCTGATTTATATTTGCCAAAGCCTATATCAGCTGAAGAACTCAGTGCTGCCGTTAGCAGTGTAAAGCGTAGGGTGTTACAAAATAGTGCTCAGCCAGATGTTGCTAAGCTAGATGTTGCGAGGAAGCTCCTTATTCGACACAACATGAAGGTAAAGCTCGGCTCTTCTGAGGCAATCATTCTAAAGGCCTTAATTGAGGCCCCCAGCCGCTCCCTAGAGTATTGGCAGATACTCGAACTACTGTCATTGGAATTGACTGAGAAGAATAAAGGCAACTTAGTTGTATACATTCACCGGCTTAATAAGAAGTTATCTGAGGCTGGAATTCCAGAGCCAGCTATCCAAGCTCTTTGGAAGCAGGGTTATCAACTTACTGAAGGCATGGTTATTTCAGAGTAGTCGACCAAAGAGCTCTGCTACTAGTAATTGTCGGTCTGTCGCCCACATGTAATAACTTGTAATTTCTCAAAAAATAGACTGGGTACGATTCCCCCCATCGTGGGATAAAGCTGCGGTATCAACCGCACTTTGATGGGAACTGGGAAAGATGTCCAAAAGTAATTTATTTAATCAAGATATACAAAATCTAAAACAGATTTTTGTTTTAGATGCCCCTTCATTGGAGCGGGACAAGCTTGCTAATTTTTTGGAGAAGAATCAATACTTGGTTTCCATTTTCTCTACACCAGCATCTTTTTTTCAAGAGAAACAAATTCTAAAAAATACACCCAGCGTGCTGTTATCAAATATTGATTTGCCAAATATGGATGGCCTTGATGTTCTTGAGAGATTAAAGATTACAGGGTTAAATATTCCTGTAGTTTTTTACGGAAGAGTTCAATCAGTCACTAAAGGTGTGGCTGCAGTTAAGCTAGGCGCTCTCGATTTTCTGCTAATGCCCGCTGAAGATGAATTGATTATTAAAGCAATTAAAGATGGCTTGAATTTAAGTGCTGAGATGCATGCACTTTCTACCAGTCGTGAAACATTGCAAAGCAAGCTGAATGTTTTATCGCCAAGAGAGCAAGAGGTTTTTTATTTGCTGATTAAAGGCTATTCAAATGCGGAGTTGGTATCAGCTCTAGGCATTTCTTTGGATACGGTTAAGCAATATAAAACTTCACTCATGCGTAAATTAGAGGCAAAGAGCCTATCTCAACTTATCAGTTTGGTCAGCATGGATGCCGGCCGAGCATTGTTGGCAAATGGGTTGGAGGGTCGCGCATGATTAAGATTTCTCTATATTGGCGTGCTGGCCTGATGTTTGTGGGCCTATTGGGATTGCATGGACTTACTTTTGCGCAGGTGCCTGATGCTGGAGCATTGCAACAACAATTGCAACGTGAAGTTGATCAAGAGCGACCTACTCCTGCGCCTGAGCAATTTCTAAAAAAGAAAGAGCGTGAGTTAACGCCGCCAAAACCTGGTGAAGCACTAATTGACGTAAAGGGTTTTAAGGTAACGGGAATTACATTAATCACTGAGCAGCAAGCGCTAGAGGTTTTAAAGCCATACACAAACAGGCAGCTTACCGTTACTCAAATTAAAGAAGCTGCTAATGAAGTAACTTTGCTTTATCAACAGATTGGCCGCGTAGCTCAGGCAACATTACCACCACAAAATGTCACTGATGGAATCATCGAAATCAAGATGATTGAAGGTCGAATGGGCGATGTCATCATCGATCGATTTGAAGCATCTCCTGGCAAGTTAAAAAGCGAAGTCATTCAAAATTTCCTTTATGCCAATAACCCGCAAGGAGCACTATTAAGTCTTCCGGGGTTAGAGAGAAGTTTGGCCTTATTAAATGAGTTGCCTGGTACGGCAATTGAAGGGCAGATGACCGAGGGTAGCTCGGCTGGCACTTCGAATATTTCTGTAATGTCCGCCGAGACCCCTTGGTTTAACGGCAGAGTAGATGCTTCTAACTATGGTTCGGCTAGTACAGGCGTGCCCCAAGCCATTGCTAGCTTAAATTTAAATAATCTCGCTGGTATTGGTGACTTGCTGACCTTTGATGCTATTGGTTCACAAGGCTCAATCTACGGCCAAATTAAGTATGGCATTCCGGTGGGCTATGACGGTTGGAAAGTATCGATTGGCGCAAATAACTTAAATTACAAAACACTGACTAGTTTTTCGCCAACAATTTCCGAAGGTAATGCACAGGTCTATGGAATTTATTCTACTTATGCTATTACTAGAACTGCTTCTTCCCAAAGTAACTTAACTCTCGCTTACGAGAATAAAAATTACGTTAATAAAACAAATTATGTCGAAGTAAGTAGCTACCAATTAAATAACGTGAGTTTAGGATTTAATGGCTACCAGCTATCAAGTGATTCATCAATGAATTGGGGGATTACGGCAACAGCAGGAAGTCTGTCTATTAGTAACACTACTCAAGCAAATAATGATTTGAATGGCGCTGCTACTGCTGGGGGTTTTGGTAAGCTTTCTTTTAATGGCGCATACACCCAGCAACTCCCCATTGAGAGAACCAGCGCGCAGTTATCAGCATACGGTCAAGTGGCTAATAAGAATCTGAATTCTGCAGAGCAGTTTTACTTAGGTGGACCTTACGGTATCCGTGCATATCCTGTTGCGCAAGGTGGCGGATCACAAGGCGCTATTGCTTCTTTAGAGATAACGCATAAGTACGACGAAAGCTTTGCATTGGGGGCATTTTTTGATGCCGGCGTAGTGCAACAGTATGTCTCAACTTTCACTGGTTGGCAGGGTCAAACCCACGCAGCAAATACATACCCTTTGTATGCAACTGGCCTGACCGCCAAATATTCCTATGAGAAATTTTTATTGCAGGCTGCTTTGGCATTTCGCGTAGGAAGCAATCCTCTTTATAACCAAAACGGCCAGCAACTCAATGTGGACAATACTTATCGCAGTCCGCAGGGGTGGATTAAAGGAACTTTTTATTTCTAGGCAGCTAAGCCCATATCCCCTGATCGTGGGATATGTAGCGAAGGGCTATTTTTATAAAATTCAGGGTTATCCATTATTTGTAAACGCATGATTCCTTTAAATAAATTAGCTATGAGACGCACAGTCGTTTCATTACTAATTGCTAGCTTTGCTCAGCAAAGTTTGGCAGGAACAATTGCGTCTAATGCATTGCCGACTGGCGGTAATGTCACCGCAGGAAATGCAGCGATTTCCCAATCGGGAAATGTGATGAATGTGAACCAAACCTCACAACGTGCTGTAGTGAATTGGCAGTCATTTAATGTGGGTAAAGATGCGACCGTCAATTTCAACCAACCAAATGCTGCTGCTAGTACTTTGAATGTTGTTAATGGCGCAACTAAGTCGATGATTAATGGCGCCGTCAATGCTCCCGGCCAAGTCATTTTTGTGAATAACAATGGCGTTGTCTTTGGTAAGCATGCTGAAGTCAATGTAGGTGGTTTAGTTGCCACTACGATGAATGTTAATCAAGAAGATTACATGGCAGGAAAAAAGAGCTTGACCTTCGAAGGTGGGCAGACTGGCAAAGTAGTTAATAAAGGCCGCATTACTTCAACAAGTTTAGATGGCTACATTGCATTGATGGCTCCACAAGTAAAAAATGAAGGCGTTATCACTGCTGTGATGAGCGGTGCCAATTCGGTTGCATTAGTGAGTGGTCAAAAAGTAACGCTGACTTTTGAAACGGGTCAGGCTTTAAAGGTTTCGGTTGACGCTTCTGTAGTGAAGTCTCTCATTGAGAACAAGCGTTTGATTCAAACTAATGGCGGCCAAATCATTTTGGCTGCTAACTCTGCCCAAGAGTTAATGGGCTCAACCATTAAAAATACTGGAACGGCTTCTGCTGATGGGGTTCGCCGCGAGGGTGGACAAGTCTTTTTGGTAGCGGAGACTGTGGCCCAGTCTGGTACCGTTAGCGCTAATTCTGATACTGCTGCTGGTGGTCAAGTGGCGATTACCGGCAAGAAAATCACGCTCACAGAGACATCTAAAACAACTGCAACTGGGGCTACGGCGGGTGGAAAAGTATTACTTGGAACCGACAAAGTTATTCCAACGCAGGCTACTCGTTTAGCTGATAGTGTGACTATTGCCGAAGGTGCATTAGTGGACGTATCAGCAATCCAGAGTGGTAATGGTGGCTCCATTAGTATTTGGTCTTCAGTCCAAACAGCTGTTTCTGGGACGCTCAAAGCAATGGGTGGAGCTCTAGGTGGTAATGGCGGCTTCATCGAAACTAGCTCTAAAGGCTCTGTTGTTCTGGGTAAAGGCGTTTCTATCAATACCACTGCACCTAAGGGTAAGTCTGGAACCTGGGTGCTAGATCCAATTGATTTGGTAATTGATTCTCAGGCGGCAAATGTAATTTCAGGAGCGCTGGTCAATAACAACGTAACTATTTCAGTAGCTGAAGGGGCTTGCCCAAGTTTGGGAGCTTGCACTCAAAATGGTACTGGTGCTTTGACTATTGCTGCAGCAATTCAAAAAGTGAGCGGTTTAAGCACTACCTTGACCCTGCTCTCGACCGGTACATTTAATTTGAATGCCAATATTTCCGGTCAAGATCTCAATGTCATCATTAACAGCTCAATCGCTTATTTGAACGTTGGCACAACGATTAATGCCAAGCAGGTAACCGTTCAGGCCCAAAGTATTTATGCTAACGGCAATATCAATGCCTCCGCTAGTGATGTTTTAGGTGGGGTAATCTCTCTATTAGCCCAAGCAATTTACGTTTCTGGGCGCCTCAATAGTAGTGCTGGCAGCAACACTTCTAGTACCAATACAGCGCCAAGTTCAATGACTTATAACGGCCAAATTATTCGCCGTGAAGATTTGCCTACATTCTTGGTTGCACAAAATTTAGGCACAACTTTGGTTAATAATGCGGTTGTATTGAATCAAGTTTTCTCCACAACCGCTGCCAACGATCCGGCTGTGAGCGCTCCTCAATGGAACCCAGCAAAGCAAAATAATGTGATTTATTTGTTGGCTGATCAAACGATTACTCTGGGTAATTCAGCGCAAATTATCGCCAACGGCAGCAATAATATCGGCAGCCAAATCTATTTAGCAGCACCAAGAATTGAACTGCAAAATGGCAGCATGATTCAGGCTAATGGCAATAATGGCCCCGGTGGAGAGGTCTTTGTCAGCGCAAATCAAGCAACTTTCTCAGGCTCAATCTTGGCTAACAGTGACTTAGCAGGTGGGTCTGTTTTGGCTTCTGCCAGTAGTTCCTTATCAGTTAATGGCTTGATTCAGGCTAATGGCAATAATGGCCCTGGTGGATCTATTTCACTTTTCAGTAATCAAGATATTCAAATTAACTCAGCCACTATTTCGACTGGTGGCAGTACCGATGGCGGATCACTTCTGATCGTATCCAGCGCCAGTAATACCAATATTCAAAATTCGCTTATTCAGACTAATGGCTCAAATGGTCGTGGTGGCAGCATTGGTATTTCCGCAAAAAACAGTGTGACCATCCAAAATTCCTCTTTTGAGGCAACTGGATATAGTCAGGGTGGCACGATCAAGATAGGCAATGATGCGACTAACGGCACATTGCCTTTTGCTTTATTCACTAGCTTAGATTCAATGACAAGCCTCAATGCATCTCAGCTAAACCCCAATTCAACCAATCAGGCCGGTGGATATATCGAAACCTCTGGTCTCACACTTTCAATGTTATCTAGCATTAATGTTGGTAGGGGCGGAATGTGGCTGATTGATCCTGATGACATCATTATTGATTCAGCGCTGGCTGGAAATATTGCCTCCACCCTTGCGGGAAGTAATGTTTCTATCAGTACATCCGGTTGCTCCCCTTCAGTCTCTGGATGCACCTCAACGCCAGGTAATGGCAATATCCTAATTAACTCGGCTATTAATGCATCCGGAACTGGCTCTCTGACATTGAATCCTGATGCTGGTGGTGCAATATATATAGCTGCCAACATCACCACCGGTGGTGCCCAAACATACAACGGTAATGTAGTTTTAAGTGGGGCGGTCACACTTACTACGACCAATAGCGATGTGACTATTACAGGTAGTGTTTCTAGTGGTTACTATCAGATAGTTCAGATTGGCGCGACAAGCGGAGATACATGGCAGTCTGTGAATGGCTTGCGTAGTTCTACTGTAACGGGGCTTTCTGGTTCATTAGGTACTTATACATATACCCCGACCGGGTCTTATAACGCTAATTATTTATTGGTTGGCGGTGGTGGTGGTGGTGGCTCTAACTGGGGCGGTGGCGGTGGCGCGGGCGGTTTATTGACTGGCTCAGGAACTTTTAGCTCTAGTTACTCAATTGTTATTGGTTCTGGCGGTGCTGGTGCTAGCTCAGGCAATGGATCGAATGGTGGTAACTCAACGGCATTTGGTGTAACTTCTTATGGCGGCGGCGGTGGTGGCGCAGGTGGATCGGCCGGTCTTAGTGGGGCATCTGGCGGTGGCGCAGGTGGTATTTCTGCTAATAATGGCGGTTCAGCAACTCAAGGTTATGCAGGTGGAACATCTGTAGCAAATACGGGTGGTAGTGGTGGTGGTGGTAGCGGCGGCGCAGGTTCTCCTGGGGGCACTCCTTCTGCTGGTGGTAATGGCGGCGCTGGCACTGTTAGTGAGATATCGGGGGTTACCGTTGCATACGCTGCTGGCGGCGGCGGTGGTGCCGGTGATACTGGCACATTTGCGGGAGCAAATACTGGTGTATCCGGTGTGCCTGGTGCAGGAGGGTCTTCCGGTGCGGGCGGTATTGGGGGTACATGTAACTATGGATGCAATGCGCCTGGAGCCAATGGTGTAACACCGGGTTCTGGCGGTGGCGGTGGCTCAACTAATGGTGGTGTAGGCGGCAATGGTGCCTCAGGTATCGCAATCTTAAGTGGTACTGTTAGTGCAAGTGGTTCGTTAACGATTGCATCAGGTACTGGAGCAGTTGCATTGAGTGGTTCTTCTATTAATTTGTCATCACTCGAAATTAAAAGTAGTAGTACGTCGAGCTCTATTGCTGCCAATATTGGAGGTTCTACAGCTGTAACAGTAAATGCACCTTTATCTTCAGGCGTACTGACATTAAGTGGAAATAATACGTATACCGGTTTAACCACACTTAGCTGGGGTTATCTGTATATCACATCAGCATCTAACATTAATAGCGGTGCAGGTGGTCTGACTATGTCGGGCGGTGGATTAAAGACGGGTGCTGATATTACTATTAGTCCAGCAATTACTTTGTCGGCTACTAAGAATTCAATTCTTTATGCGACAGGATCAACAACTTTAACAATTAATGGAACTATCTCTGGCGCAGGTAATTTAACAATTGCAAATGGCGCTACCGGTACTGTAGTTCTTGGTGGAGCTAATGACTACACTGGCGCTACAAATATTTATGCCAAGTTAAAGATTGCAAATTCAACTGCTCTTTCGACAAGTGCCATAAATATAGGTAGTAGCGGAGTGTTGGATGTTGCAGGATATTCGATTGCAAATGCAATCACAATAACATCATCAGGTGGAACGATTCGTAGCAGTGTTTCAGGTGGGGTTATTACGGGCGGTGTAACGCTGGCTGGGTACTACATAACATTGTCTGCGGCTAGCGCTGCAAGTCTTGAAGTTGGAACTACAGCTATCTCTGGTACGGGCACTACAGCTCTTACTATTGGCTCATCTGCAGATACAGGATCTGTTACCTTGTCAGCCACCAATACCTATGTTGGCTCAACTAATGTATTGAAGGGCACCTTAAACATTGCTAACGCTGCCGGCTTGGGGACAAGCGATGCTGGCACCACCATTGCTAGTACTGCAACGCTAGATCTTCAAAACGTAGCTGTTCTCACAGAAGCCCTTACCATTAACGGCGGCACCTTAGCCACCTCAACAGGCACAAGTTCTTTAAGTGGTGCAATCACTTTAGGCGCAATTAATAATACTTTCTCAGTAGCGGGCACACAGTTAACTCTTTCTGGAGTTATCTCGGGTGGTAATGGCTTCACAAAGACTGGATCTGGCACTCTCACCCTGAGCAATGCCAACACCTACACCGGTACAACAACCATCTCCGCGGGTACATTAAAAGCTGGTAACGCAGCAGCTTTAGGACCCTCAACCGGTG